>NZ_JBIWGG010000001.1:184529-687316 GCF_044763415.1 Streptomyces sp. NPDC096048 | reverse complement strand
CGCCAAGGCGGAAGCCGCCGTCGACACCGCCGAAGGCACGGAGACCAAGCCGCGCCGCCGCACCCGCAAGGCCGCCGACACCGTCACGGCCACCGAAACGGCCGCACAGGAGCCGGAAGCCGCAGAGGCCAAGCCCCGGCGCACCCGGAAGACGGCCGCCGCCAAGGCGGAAGCCGCCGTCGACACCGCCGAAGGCACGGAGACCAAGCCGCGCCGCCGCACCCGCAAGGCCGCCGACACCGTCACGGCCACCGAGACCGCCGCCGAGATCCCGGCCCAGGCCTCGCAGGAGCCGGAGGCGGCACCGCGCCGTCGGACCCGTAAGGCGGCTGCCGTCGAGGCGCCCGCCGAGGCCACCGACACGGCCGAGGCGAAGCCGAAGGCTCGCCGCACCCGCAAGGCGGCCACGGCCGCCACGCGATCCGCGGAGTCCAGCGAAAGCTGATCAACGCCGCTCACCCGAACGTCGGCCCGGTCCCGCCATCCACGCGGGGCCGGGCCGACGGCGTTCCCACTCCACGGCTCCGCCCGTCCGCCGCCCCGACACCTCACACCCCGCCACGAATCCGCGTGGTCGGCTGCGGGCGTACGGCGGGGTGAGGCCGTGGGGCCGGCCGCCCCTCTCCGACCCCCGCCGCCCGATAGCCTCTGCCCGTGAGCAGTAACGCCGCCTTCACCCCGCCCTCCGACGCCCGCGCGTACCGGCTGCGTACCGCGCGTGGTGAGTTCGCCGTCGTCGACTCGCCCGTGGCCGACGGGGTCGAGGCGAAGGGGACGGTGCTGATGCTGCCCGGGTTCACGGGGAGCAAGGAGGACTTCACGCTGCTGCACGAGCCGCTCGGGGCGCGCGGGTACCGTACGGTCGCCGTGGACGGGCGGGGCCAGTACGAGTCCGACGGGCCCGAGCACGACCAAGCGGGCTACGCGCAGGCCGAGCTGGCCCGGGACGTACTCGCGCAGGTCGCCGCTCTCGGGACGCGTACGCATCTCCTCGGGCACTCCCTCGGCGGTCAGATCGCACGGGCCGCCGTGCTGCTCGACCACACCCCCTTCGTCTCACTCACGCTGATGTCCTCGGGCCCGGCGCGGATCTCCGTCTCCCAGCAGCAGCGCGTGAAGCTCCTTCGGGACGCGCTCGACACCATGACGATGGCCGAGGTCTGGGACGTGATCCAGGCGATGGGGCCGCCCGAGGAGGTCGGCGCCCCGGCACCCGCGCACGGACCGGGGGAACCGGAACGGCTGCGCGGCCGCTGGCTGGGCACCAGGCCCGCTCAGCTCCTCGCCACGGGGCGGCAACTGTGCACGGAGCCGGACCGCGTCGGCGAGCTCGCCGCCGTGCCGCTGCCGTTCCACGTGCTGTCGGGCGCCTACGACGACACCTGGCCCGTGCCCCTCCTGGACGAGATGGCCGTACGGCTGGACGCGCGCCGGACCGTGATCGCCGGTGCCGAGCACTCCCCCAACACCGACCGGCCCGAGGCCACCGCACGCGCCCTCGCCGACTTCTGGGACGGCGTCCCCACCCGGCCGCGGCCGGCCCCCCACCAGTAACGCGCTCGCGACACCGCGCGCTCTCGATACCGAGCGCTCGCTACCGCACGCTCAGTACTGCGCCTGCAAGTGCTCCCAGAAGCCGTCCCGCAGCGCCCTGCGCAGGTCGGCCTGGCCGCGGAGGGAGTACTGGAGCAGTCCCTCGGCCTCCACCAGCAGGTCCTGGTCCACCGAGCCGGGGAGGTAGGGGTGGCCGGGGAGCAGTTCCACCAGAGACTCGCGGCCGCGTGCCGCGAGCCACTTCGCCGCGATCTGCGCGCCCACGAAGCGGACGTCCTCGCGGGCCGGGCGGGCCACGCCCGCCGCGTCGAAGGCGTGGGCCGTGCGCCGGGAGACGTACGGCTTGAAGAAGTCCAGGTCGAAGGTGCGCTGGCTGTCGACCTCCCAGAGCAGCGGGTCGGCCTGGTTGCGGCCTTCGGGCGCCTCGATGCCCCACAGGTGGACGCGGGCGCCGTACCCCTGGGCGGCCTCGACCGCCGAGACCAGGTCCTCGTCGCCGCCGAGCAGGGCCGCGTCGCTGATGGCGCGGTGCCGGGCGAGGGACTCCAGGTCGGAGCGGATGAGTGAGTCGACGCCCTTCTGCTGGTTGTTGGCGTTGAGATTGCCCAGGCGGACCTTCACGTCGGGCAGCTCGGCGATGGACTGCTGCTCGGCGGTGTGGATGCGGCGCCGGGCGCCGTCGTACCAGTACACCCGCAGCAGGCGGCTGTCCGCGAAGATGGTGCGTGCCGTGTCGATGAACGCCTCGATCAGTCCCTCGGCGTCCAGGTCGAAGGCCCGGCGGTCCTCGGTCCCGGCCACCAGGCGTCCCGCCGCCGCGTAGAGGTACCCGGCGTCGACGAAGATCGCGTGGGTCGAGGGCGTCTTGGCCACCTCGGCGAGCATGCGCAGCAGCAGCTCGTTGGTGCGATCGATGCGGGCGTTCAGGGACGCGAGGTCGTCGTTCATCGCCTCCATTGTCCCGGCGGTCACGCTGCGAACACAACCGGTCCCGGTCAGTCTTGTACCGGACACCTGACGCGCCGAAGCAAGCGACTTACCGGTCAGTAATTAGCAGTTCGAAAAATTTCCTTAGCGTAGGGAATGTTTGTACCACGCAGCCCGTTGATGACTCACGTAAGCCCGGGCACCGACGACCCAGGAGCCACACCAGTAGTTCTCCTCAGGAGGATGACCAGAACAAGGGAGAGGCCATGCGCTTTGAAGTCATGCGACTCGACGACGTCGACGGAACCCCCGTGGACACGACCGTCGTGGACGCCGCCTCCGTGAATCGCATCGTTCAGCAGGCCGCCGCCATCGGGCAGCGCCTGTGGATCCGCCCCGCCGACACCTCGGCCTTGTAGCGCGGACCCGCACACACGTCCAGGGCCCCGCACGGAACTCCGTGCGGGGCCCTGTGCATGCCACATGCCCGCGGCCGGGCCCTCCGCCCGGTCCGCCGCTCGCTCACGCGCCCTGGATCACCTGCGTGACGCCGTTGATGATCTGCTGCACGGCGATCGCGGAGAGCATCATGCCGGCGAGGCGGGTCACCAGGACCACGCCGCCGTCCTTGATGACCCGGATGATCAGCAGCGAGTACCGCATCACCAGCCACAGCACCACGTGGATCGCGAGGATCGCCGCCCACACCGAGACCTGGCCGGTCACGCCGTCCGCCTTCTGCACGGCCAGGATGACCGAGACGATCGCTCCGGGACCGGCGAGCAGCGGCATGCCCAGCGGTACGAGCGCGACGTTGACGTCCTTGGTCTGCTTCGGCTCGTCGGTCTTGCCGGTGAGCAGGTCGAGCGCGATCAGCAGGAGCAGCAGCCCGCCCGCGATCATCAGCGCGGGCACGGACACGTGCAGGTAGTCCAGGATCCGGTGCCCGAGCAGACCGAACACCGTGATCACGCCACCGGCGACGCAGACGGCCTGGAAGGCCATCCGCCTCTGCACCTTGGCGGGCCGGCCGGAGGTCAGCGCGAGGAAGATCGGGGTGATCCCGGGGGGATCCATGATGACGAAAAGGGTCAGGAAGAGGGAGCCGAAGACGGCGACGTCGAACATGGGTGAGCTACTGGCCTTGCGGGAGAGGGAAGGGTGGGCGTGCGGAAGGGAGGTTCAGACCCCGCTCAGACCCCGCCGGCCCCGGGCACGGGGAACGCCCCGAAAGCCCGCCGCGTGATCTCCCCGTACACCTCGGGGTCCGTCGTGTACTCGCCGAGCACGCAGGTCTTCCGGCTGCCGTGGTAGTCGCTGGAGCCGGTCACCAGGAGCCCCAGTTCCCTCGCCGTCCCGCGCAGCCGCGTCCGCGTGTCCGCGTCGTGGTCCATGTGGTCGACCTCGATGCCGTCGAGACCGGCGGCGGCCAGCTCCGCGATCGTGGCCTCCGGCACCGTACGGCCCCGCTTGGCGGCGGCCGGGTGCGCGAACACGGCGACCCCGCCCGCGCCCTTGATCAGGCGGAGCGCCTCGAAGGGGTCCGTCTCGTGCTTCTCCACGAAGGCCCGGCCGCCGTCGGCCAGCCAGTCCTGGGTGAAGGCGTCGCCCACGGTCGGCACGACGCCGAGTTCGACGAGGGCAGTGGCCACGTGCGGCCGCCCGACCGAACCGTCGCCGGCGATGCGCGCGACCTGCTCCCAGGTGACGGGCACGCCCAGCGCGTTGAGCTTGGCGACCATGCCCTTGGCCCGCGGCACCCGGTCGTCCCGGACCAGCTCGCGCTCGGCGAGCAGGGCCGGCTCCTCGGGGTCGAAGAGGTAGGCCAGCATGTGCATGCTGACCCCGTCGGCACGGCAGGAGAGCTCGGCGCCGGTGACCAGCGTGAGCCCCTCGGGCAGCGCGGCGGCGGCCTCGGCGTGACCGCGGGTGGTGTCGTGGTCGGTCAGCGCGATGACGTCCAGCCCGGTCGCGGCGGCCTTGCGCACCAGCTGGGCCGGGGTGTCCGTGCCGTCGGACGCGGTGGAGTGGGTGTGCAGATCGATGCGCACGACGCTGACTCCAAGCGGTGACGGGACGGAAGGGGACGCTCAAGGATAACCGGAATTCCACCCGCCACTGTCACACCCGCAGTGGCCCTGCGCCCCCTACGCCGACCACCGGCGCCCATCACCGGCTCCACCCACGGCGCCCTGCGCCTACGGCTGGATCAACCGCGGCGACAGCGCCCCGCACGGCACCAGGTCCACCTCGGCGCCCGCGTCCCTCAGGTCGGTCAGCACCAGCTCCTCGTACATGAGCAGCCCCGAACGCTCGGGCCACACGACGGCCCACAGCCACATCCCGAGGGCCTCACCGGCGAAGACGGCGCGGTCGGCGGGGGCGCCGGAGACATGCCAGAGGGGGGTCGGGCGGCCGGCGGCCAGGACCTTCGCCTGGGGCGGCTTCTCGACGTTCATGTACGGGCCCGGGTCCGGTGCGTCGATGCCGGCGTACCGCGCGCCGAGACCGACGCCGAGTTCCTCGGCGACCAGGATCAGCTCACCGAGGCCGCCGACGGGGCCGGGACCGGAGCAGGCCACGGCGGTCGCCCGGCCGCCGCTGCGGTCGTCGCCCGCGCAGGCCACGCCGGTGAACAGCCAGCCGACCGGCAGCGGCCACGGCATCCACACCGGCACCTGCGTGCGGTGCACCACGACGCCGAGCGCCTCGACGCTGGGCGGAAGCACGGGCTGCAGCGGCTGCACGCTGCCGTGCAGGTCGCACTGCCAGGAATCGGCGAAGAGACCGGGAGCCCTGACCCGGCCACCACACTTCGGGCAACTGGGTTCGCCCCTCATAGAGTCCCACGGTCCTACCCCCACTCCCTCACGTCAAGGACGATCACCCATCCGGGCGGCGAGCGCCGACCAGGCCTCCCTCCTGTTCACCTCGTACTCCCGCTGCACGATCCTGTCCGGCGCCTTCATCGGCGTGAACAACACCGTCTCCACCGAGCTGACCCTCGGGGTGTCGGACGCGCCGCGTCCGGCGGCGAGCGCGGGCTGCGACTTCGTGCGCTGGTTCGCGGCGTCGGCCGCCCCCTTCTTCGCGCCGAAGATCGAGGAGTGGACCGGCATCCACATCCCCTTCGTCGTGGCGGCGATCACCGTCCTGCTGGGCGCGGCCGTGGTCCTCCTACGACGCCGCGCGCCCACCCACGACGCGGAGGAGCTGGAGCCGAAGCACGCGACGGAGGACGGGGTCACGGTCTTCGCCGGACGACGAGCCGACAGGCGAGTCAGCCGTCGAACGGCCAACCGCGTTCGGTGAGTTCCGTCACTCCAGCGGGACGGACCTGCGGGACGGATCGCGCAGGTCGGTCCCGTGCGTCAGCCAGCGTTCCTGGAGAGCCTGCGCGCCGTGCACGCGCTTCCAGGCGGCCTCGTTGGCGGTCATCGGCAGCAGCGGCAGAAACCGCACGGGATCCAGTGGCGCGTCCAGCTCCAGATCCTCGACCAGGCCGCCCGGCTCGGCGACCAGGACCGACGTGAACGGCGCCCCGGGCCACAGCGGCCCGCCGACGTCCAGGGAGGCGCCGGGCGCCACGATCACGCCCTCGACCTGCGGGGACGCGGCCAGCACGGCGAGCGGTCGGAGCACCTTGTCGGTGTCCGCGAGACCGGCTCGGACGGAGAGGACCAGCTCGGCACGGGGGCCCTTGACCGGGTCGGCGAGCACGGCCGTGGGGTCCGCCATGGGCTGCGCCGACATACCGAGAGTGGCGTAGCGGACGATGTCGCCCTCCGGGCCACCACCGGGAAAGCGCAGCACCTCGATGCGGTCCGTGCCGAGGAAGGTGACCGCGGCGCGCGCGTCCGGCTCACCCAGCGCGCTGCCCAACCGGGCTTCGACCAGAGGAAGAACATCAGCCATGCGGCGAGCATAGAACTCGCAGGGAAGCGGCAAAGCGGCGCCTTGACACACCGGGTGACTGGTACTCTGGCCCAGCCGTCGGGGCAGCACGCAACGCGTCGCGATCAAGCCCCCGACGCTATGAAGACTCCCCTACGGGGAACCCCTCCAAACGAGGGAATCGATCGTCCCTCACGAGGGACCGGCCGGAGGAGGTGGGGCTGGCATGGACCGAAGTCGACCGTGCAGTACCACCCGCTCTTCCGGCCGCTGACACAGCTGCTCCGGTTCTCTCTGCCGTCGCTTTTCGCCCGCGCGCCTTCACAGGGAAGAGCACTTCGTCTCGTTTTGCCTGATCCGGTCCATCGATCCGGGTCAGCAGCTGAATCACCAGCTGAATCAGCAGCGAAGTCGGCCACCGCGACGGTGCGGTGCTCCCCGCTTTGTGGACGTGCCGAACGCACGTAGTCAGGACGTCCTCATTCCGGGTGGTTCCACCCGTCACCGGCCTCGTTCGCTGCCCGTCGCGAAGGAGCCTGCCATGTCGATGATCCGTGACCTGCGCGCCGCGGTCCGCCCGTCCCGCGTCTCTCTGCGCAAGGACAGCGGCACCTACGACACCACCCGCGACCCGGCGACCACGTCCGCCGTCGTCGACTGCGCCGTCTACCGCGACGGCGCGCGCGTCGAGACGGACGCGCCGCTGAGCCCGCACCAGGCGATGCGCCAGGTGCGCCGCGACGGCGGGTTCGTGTGGATCGGCCTGCACGAGCCCACCGAGGACGAGTTCGCCGGCATCGCCCGGGAGTTCGGACTGCACCCGCTGGCCGTGGAGGACGCCGTCCAGGCCCACCAGCGGCCCAAGCTGGAGCGCTACGACGACTCCCTGTTCACGGTCTTCAAGACCGTCCACTACGTCGACCACGACGAGCTCACCGCCAACAGCGAGGTCGTCGAGACCGGCGAGGTCATGTGCTTCACCGGCCGGGACTTCTTCATCACCGTCCGGCACGGCGGGCAGGGCTCGCTGCGCGCGCTGCGGCACCGGCTGCAGGCGGACCCCGAGCTGCTGCTCAAGGGCCCCTCGGCGGTGCTGCACGCCATCGCCGACCACGTCGTCGACGGCTACATCGCGGTCGCCGACGCGGTGCAGGACGACATCGACGAGGTCGAGACGGAGGTGTTCTCGCCGGGACGCAAGGGCACGCCGCGCGGTACGGACGCCGGCCGGATCTACCAACTCAAGCGCGAGGTACTGGAGTTCAAGCGGGCGGTCGCTCCGCTGCTGCGCCCCATGCTGCTGCTCAGCGAGCGGCCGATGCGCCTGATCGACCCGGAGATCCAGAAGTACTTCCGGGACGTCGCCGACCACGTGGCGAGGGTGCAGGAGCAGGTCATCGGCTTCGACGAGCTGCTGAACTCCATCCTCCAGGCCAACCTCGCCCAGGCGTCCGTCGCGCAGAACGAGGACATGCGCAAGATCACCTCGTGGGCGGCGATCATCGCGGTGCCGACCATGGTGTGCGGGGTGTACGGCATGAACTTCGACTACATGCCGGAGACGCACTGGAAGTTCGGCTACCCGCTGGTGCTGTCGATCACGGTCGGCATCTGTCTGGGCATCCACCGCACGCTCAAGCGCAACGGCTGGCTCTGACGGGGGCCGGACCGGCATCGCTAGGCTGACCGCATGACAAGCGAGCTGCTCGACCAGGCCCTCGTCGAGGAGGCCACGAAGAAGTCCGGCCTCATCTGGGTCGAGGGGGCCGGGGCGCCCGCCCGCGCGCTGTGGCATGTCTGGCACGAGGGCGCGGCCTGCGTCATCGGCGACGGCCCCGGCGAGCAGCCGCTGCCGGGGCTGACCGACGGGACCTCGGCCGAGGTGACCGTGCGCAGCAAGGACAAGGGGGGCCGGCTGGTCTCCTGGACGGCACGGGTCGTGGAGCTGCCGGCCGGCTCCGAGGCCTGGCGGGCGGCGGTCGCCGATCTCAAGGGCAAGCGCCTGAACGCCCCGGACGGCGAGGCGATGACCGACCGCTGGGCCCGCGAGTGCCGGGTGCTGCGCCTGGAGCCGACCGGGGCGACGGCGCCACTGCCCGACGGTTCGCTGGCCGAGGCACCGCTCCCCAGCCCGGCGACGACCCGCGAGCCGGCCCCGGCGGGGCTGCCGCGCCTGCTGCTGAAGCGGCGGAAGAAGCGTTAGCCCGTACCGGAACGCCGGCGGCGTCCCGGGAGGTCGGCGGCTGCTTGCCGACGCCTTAGGAGGTCGGCGGCTGCTTGCCGACGTCCTAGGAGGTCGGCAGCTGCTTGCCGTAGTCCAGCGTGTCGTCCGGCGCCGGCTCCTCCAGCGGGAAGTCCTTGTTCCAGTCCGAGAGGCTGAGCGTGCCCGCGCTGCCCGCCCGCACCAGGCGCAGCGGGTACGGCGTGCCCTCCAGGGAGACGTCCAGCGAACCGCCGGCGCCCTTGTCGCCGGTGATCCGGATGGTGCGCACGCCCGCCTGCTCGTGGCGGCCGTCCGTCTCCACCGTGCCGTGCAGGGTCAGCAGGCCACCGATGAGGACGTCCTTGTCCGTGAAGCCGCTGAACTTCTTGTACACGGGATCGCTCTGCGGCACCTTCACGTACTTGCCGGCCAGCTTCTCGGCGGCCGCGGCGTCCCCGCCGTCGTGGCTCCAGAACCCGGCGTCGGCCTTGAGGAAGAGCTGCTCGCCGACGCGCAGCAGCCCGAACGTCGTCCCCTCGGCGGCGACCGACCCGGTCCCCCCGTCGGGCTTCAGCCGCATGTCCAGGGTGTACGTGTTCCCGCCGGCCTCCACGGTCCCGTGCAGGCGTACCGCCTCGGCGGACTCGGCGGCCGTGCGGGCCTTGGCCTGGATCTTGTCGGCGGAGAGCTTCCCGACGCCGTTGGTGCCCGCGTCCGGGTCCTCACTACTGCATCCCGTCAGCCCCGCTCCCGTCACCGCCAGGGCGCACACCGCGCCCCACAGAGCGGCCCTGCGGATTCGGCGCCGGGGAGTCGCAGACACAGATGGGGCTGCCTTTCTGACATGGGCGGGCAAGGGCTGGCAAGGAGCTGACCGGCTCCGGACAGGCCCTGGCGGCGTACCGCAGCGTACCGGGGCCGTGAACGGCGAACGGAGCCAGTCCGTCCGGACCGGCCACCAGAGCGGAGCCGTTCGGGACGGGCTAGCCTGAAGCCCGTCCGAGCGGGCAATTCGGAAAAGGGACAAGGCACGAATCAGCTCTCACACACGCTCCGACGCACGCCCACGAAGCTTGAGAAAAGGAGCCGCGGCCATGGCAGCGGGCGCCCCCCGGATCTTCGTCTCCCATCTCTCCGGCATCGCCGTCTTCGACCCGGCCGGCGACCAGGTGGGGCGCGTGCGCGATCTGGTCGTCATGCTCCGCGTCGCCCGCAAACCCCCGCGGGTGCTCGGCCTGGTCGTCGAACTCACCACCCGCCGCCGCATCTTCCTGCCCATGACCCGGGTCACCGGCATCGAGTCCGGCCAGGTCATCACCACCGGCGTGGTCAACGTCCGGCGCTTCGAGCAGCGGCCCACCGAGCGCCTCGTCTTCGGCGAGCTGCTCGACCGGCGGGTCACCCTCACGGAGACGGGTGAGGAGGTCACCGTCCTGGACCTGTCGGTGCAGCAGTTGCCCGCCCGCCGGGACTGGGAGATCGACAAGGTCTTCGTCCGCAAGGGCAAGAAGAGCGGCGCCTTCCGGCGCAACAAGGGCGAGACGCTGACCGTCGAGTGGTCCGGCGTCACCGGCTTCTCCGTGGAGGAGCAGGGGCAGGGCGCCGAGAACCTCCTCGCCACCTTCGAGCAGCTGCGCCCCGCCGACCTCGCCAACGTCCTGCACCACCTGTCCGCCAAGCGCCGCGCCGAGGTCGCCGCCGCCCTCGACGACGACCGCCTGGCCGACGTACTGGAGGAGCTGCCGGAGGACGACCAGATCGAGATCCTCGGCAAGCTCAAGGAGGAGCGCGCCGCGGACGTCCTGGAGGCGATGGACCCCGACGACGCGGCCGACCTCCTCGGCGAGCTGCCCGAGGAGGACAAGGAGCGGCTGCTGAGCCTGATGCAGCCCGACGACGCGGCCGACATGCGCCGCCTGATGGCGTACGAGGAGCACACGGCGGGCGGTCTGATGACGACCGAGCCGATCGTGCTGCGGCCCGACGCGACCGTCGCGGACGCCCTGGCGCACATCCGCAACCCCGACCTGTCCCCGGCGCACGCGGCCCAGGTCTACGTCTGCCGGCCGCCCGAGGAGACCCCGACCGGCAAGTACCTCGGCACGGTCCATTTCCAGCGCCTGCTGCGCGACCCGCCGTACACGCTGGTCGGCTCGATCATCGACGACGACCTGCAACCCCTGGATCCGGATGCCGCGCTGCCCGTGGTCGCCGGGTTCTTCGCCGCGTACGACATGGTCGCGGCGCCCGTCGTCGACGATTCCGGGTCGCTGCTGGGCGCGGTCACCGTGGACGACGTACTGGACCACATGCTGCCCGACGACTGGCGGGAGACCGAGTACCACCTGGAGGAGACGACGGGGGAGGTGAGCGCCGATGGTGCCTGAGCGCGAGACCCCGCCCCGTGAGCGTGCCGCGTCGGGGGCCACGGCGGCCTCCCGTACCCGGGCCCGGCTGGACCAGCCCCGGTCGCCGCGCCGCAGGCTGCTGCCCGAGTGGGACCCGGAGTCCTTCGGCCGGCTGTCGGAGCGCGTCGCGCGCTTCCTGGGCACCGGGCGGTTCATCGTCTGGATGACGGTCGTCATCATCCTGTGGGTGGTGTGGAACGTGTCCGCGCCGAGCAGCCTGCGCTTCGACGAGTACCCGTTCATCTTCCTGACCCTGATGCTGTCGCTGCAGGCTTCCTACGCGGCCCCGCTGATCCTGCTCGCGCAGAACCGGCAGGACGACCGGGACCGGGTCAACCTGGAGCAGGACCGCAAGCAGAACGAGCGGTCGATCGCCGACACCGAGTACCTGACCCGGGAGATCGCCGCCCTGCGCATCGGGCTCGGCGAGGTCGCGACCCGGGACTGGATCCGCTCCGAGCTGCAGGACGTGATCAAGGACCTGGAGGAGCGGCACGACGGCCATCACCCCGAGCGCGGGGTATTCCCGGCAGATCGGTCCGCGGGGCGTGACGTACACGACCGGTGACGGGGCTTTCCGTGCCCCGTGGGCGGCGCCGTACCATCGACCCTATGGCTACGGAAGACGCGGTGCGTGAAGCACTGGCGACGGTGAACGACCCCGAGATCAACCGGCCCATCACCGAGCTGGGGATGGTCAAATCGGTGGAGATCGGCGCGGACGGAGCGGTCGCGGTCGCCGTGTACCTGACGGTCTCCGGCTGTCCCATGCGGGAGACCATCACGCAGCGCGTGACGGACGCGGTGTCGCGGGTGGAGGGTGTCACGCGCGTCGACGTCGAGCTGGACGTGATGAGCGACGAGCAGCGCAAGGAGCTGGCGAACGCCCTGCGCGGCGGCCAGACCGAGCGCGAGGTGCCCTTCGCCAAGCCCGGCAGCCTGACCCGGGTCTACGCGGTCGCCTCCGGCAAGGGCGGCGTCGGCAAGTCCTCGGTGACGGTGAACCTGGCGGCGTCGATGGCGGCGGACGGCCTGAAGGTCGGTGTCGTCGACGCCGACATCTACGGCCACTCCGTACCGCGCATGCTCGGCGCCGACGGGCGGCCCACCCAGGTCGAGAACATGATCATGCCGCCTTCGGCCAACGGTGTGAAGGTCATCTCGATCGGCATGTTCACTCCGGGCAACGCGCCGGTCGTCTGGCGCGGCCCGATGCTGCACCGCGCGCTTCAGCAGTTCCTGGCGGACGTGTACTGGGGCGACCTGGACGTCCTGCTGCTCGACCTGCCGCCCGGCACCGGCGACATCGCGATCTCCGTCGCGCAGCTCGTGCCGAACGCCGAGATCCTGGTCGTGACGACCCCTCAGCAGGCCGCCGCCGAGGTGGCGGAGCGGGCGGGCGCCATCGCCGTGCAGACCCACCAGAAGATCGTCGGCGTGGTCGAGAACATGTCCGGCCTGCCCTGCCCGCACTGCGGCGAGATGGTCGACGTCTTCGGCACCGGGGGCGGCCAGTCGGTCGCCGACGGCCTGACCCGCACCACGGGCGCGTCGGTCCCGGTCCTCGGCTCCATCCCGATCGACGTCCGCCTGCGCGAGGGCGGCGACGAGGGCAAGCCCGTCGTCCTGTCCGACCCGGACTCCCCGGCGGGCGCGGCCCTGCGGGCGATCGCCGGGAAGCTGGGCGGGCGTCAGCGCGGCCTCTCGGGGCTGTCGCTGGGAATCACGCCGAGGAACAAGTTCTGACGCTCCGTACGGGGCCGGGGCGCTGTCCACGGGGACGGCGCCCCTTGTCGTAGGCCCGGGCGTCCGGGCCCTGCCGGTCAGGCGTAGGCGGCGATGTCCTTGACCACGGAGAAGGCCAGTCCGTACGCGCTCATGCCCCTGCCGTAGGCGCCCAGGTGGACGCCCTGCTCGGTGGAGCCGGCGAGCACCCAGCCGAACTCGGACTCCCGGTAGTGGAACTGCGTCGGCACGCCGTCCACGGGGAGGGACAGCGTCGACCAGTCCTCCCCGCCGAGATCGTCCGCGAGGACCCACGCGGTCTCCGTCTGCTGCTCCAGCCAGTCGTCGCGCAGCGAGTGGTCCATCTGGCCCGGCCAGGTGAAGGACAGCAGCCCCACGCCGGCCAGCCAGGCCGCCGACGACACCGACGTGGCCTCCAGCAGGCCCGTGCCGTCGGCGCTGCGCCGGTCGGGGTTGGCCGCGACGGTCACGACGACCGCGAACTTCTCCTTGGCGTCCTGGTCGTCACCGGACACGTGCTCGTTGCGCACGGACGGTTCGTCGCCGTGCCCGATCGAGCCGTGTTCCACGGTGCCGTCGGCCGCCGTACCCACCTGCATCAGCCAGCGCCGCCCCGTGAAGGCCTCGTCGAGGCCGTACCACGGGAAGGGCGCGCGCAGGTAGCCGTCGATCGTCCGCCGAGCGGAGGGGACCTCTTGTCCATCCTCCGTGCCCGGCGTCTGCGCGACCGCCTGACTCGTCGTCTCCATGTGCCCGGACGCCTCCTCGCTCTCGTCGGACCGGAACGGCCCGCCCCCCTTCGGGCGCACTCGTCCGGTCCGCACAACAACTCGGGCAGCATAGCCACACCACTGGCGGCAGCCGGGAAATCGCCCGGCGCGTGGGTCGCTCGGGCGTCGCCTTCAGGCCCCGCGCACCCCGTCCGGAGTGTGAGACGCGTCACGTATGGCGAGGGAGCCGGCTCCCGTGCCGTGCCGCGGGCCCGTGGGACGGACTCAGGTGGCGTCCGCGTCGAAGGGCGGGCGGTCGTCGAGAGCGGGAGTCTCGGGCTTCTTGGACATGTCGACGCGACCGCCGGTGGAGCCGGACGCCGAGGAGCCTGAGGAGGAACCGGACGACGACTCCGACTCACGGCCGTGGACCGCGTCGGTGACCTCGGCCATCTCCTTCTTCAGGTCGAAGCCGTTGCGGATCTCCTTGAGCCCCAGCTCGTCGTTGTCCAACTGCTTGCGGATGAACGTCTTGGGGTTGAGGTCCTCGAACTCGAAGTCCTTGAACTCGGGGCCCAGCTCCTGCCGGATGTCCTGCTTGGCGCTGTCCGAGAACTCCCGGATCTTCCGGATGGTGCGGGTCACGTCCTGGATGACCTTGGGGAGCTTGTCCGGACCGAAGACGAGCACGGCGAGGACGACGAGCGTCACCAGCTCTAGTGCGCCTATGTCATTGAACACCTGAAGCTCCTTGGGATGTCCGGGCCGCCACCACGGTACCCGCCGACCCCGTCCCGCCGGTACCGTCCCGTGAGCCCCGAGTGCGTGTATGCGGACGCTTTCCGAATTGTTTGCCTTCCTGGCCCCTTGTCGGGACCTGCCCGGTCACTCAGTCCCCGCCGGAGGAGCCGAGCACCAGTGAGACGTTCGTCTCCTTGCCGTCGCGCTCCAGCGTCAGTTCCAGGCGGTCGCCGGGGCGGTGGGCGCGGGTCGCCACGATGAGTTCCTCGCCGGAATGGACGCGCCGGCCGTCGACCGCGGTGATCACGTCCCCCGGCTTGATGCCGGCCTCGGCACCGGGGCCGCCCGTGGTGACCGCGGGCCCGCCGTCGCTGCCCTTGGCGCCGACGCGGGCGCCGTCGCCCGCGTAGTTCATGTCGAGGGTGATGCCGATGACCGGGTGGGTGGCCTTGCCGGTGTTGATCAGTTCCTCGGCCACGCGCTTGCCCTGGTTGATGGGGATGGCGAAGCCGAGCCCTATGGAGCCGGCCTGACCGCCGTCCGACTCGGCGCCGCCGCCGTCGGCGGACCGGATGGCGGAGTTGATGCCGATGGCCCGGCCCTGGGAGTCCAGGAGGGGACCGCCGGAGTTGCCGGGGTTGATGGGCGCGTCGGTCTGCAGGGCGTCGACGTACGAGACGTCGCTGCCGTCGCCCTCCTCGCCGCCCGCCGTGATGGGCCGCTCCTTGGCGCTGATGATGCCGGAGGTGACCGTGCCGGCCAGGTCGAAGGGGGCGCCGATGGCGACGACGGGGTCGCCGACCCGCACGTTGTCCGAGTTGCCGAGGGGCAGGGGGCTGAGGCCGCTGACGCCCTTCACCTTCACCACCGCGAGGTCGTATCCGCTGTCGCGGCCGACGACCGTGGCCTCGGCGGTGTCGCCGCTGTTGAAGGTGACGGTTATGTCGCCGCCGGATCCCGCGGGCTCCACGACGTGGTTGTTGGTCAGGATGTGGCCGCGGTCGTCGAGTACGAAGCCGGTGCCGGTGCCGGCCGCGCCGCTGCCGCTCACGTGCAGGGTCACCACGCTGGGCAGGGCACGGGCGGCGATCCCGGCGACACTGCCCGGCGCCCGCCCGGTCGCTTCCTTGCCGGCCTGCGGCAGCTCCACCGTCCCCACGCCGCCGTTCCGCTCCAGGTACGTGCCCAGGGCGCCGCCGATGCCGCCGGAGACCAGGGCGATCAGCAGCGCGCCGCCGACGATCACCTTCCCGGCACGCTTACGGCGCTGCTCCCGTGTCGGCGCGACCGCGCCGTTCTGCTGGAGGGGCGCGGCGGCGGCCGAGGCCGCCCAGGGGTCGTAACGCCCCCAGGGGTCGGCGTCTCCCGGGCTGTCGCCGCCCGGCCCGACGGGCACCGGCGCCTCCGGCGAACCCACCGCCGGGTGAGGCACCGCGCCTGCCGTCGTGCCCTGCGCCGGTGCCGCGGGCGGGGCGGGAGGCGGGACATCGGCCGACGCCGGGTCGGGTACGGCATTCGGAGGCGGCGCGTCCGCGAAGGCCGGGGCGGGCATCGCCCCCGGGGGCGGAGCCTGCGACGGCACCTCGGTCACGGGAGTCACCGCCGGGTGCCGGACCGGCGGAGCCGGAGGCGGAGCGTCCGCCAACGCCGGGTCGGGTACGGCATTCGGAGGCGGCGCGTCCGCGAAGGCCGGGGCGGGCATCGCCCCCGGAGGGGGAGCCTGCGACGGCACCTCGGTCACGCCGGACGCGGGAGCCCCCGCCGCCACCGTGCCGTGCGCCGGCGTCGCCGCCGGGTGCTGCACCGGCGGAGCGGGGGCCCAGGGGCCCGGCTCGCCGTACGGCGGGGTGCTGTACGGGTCGGGGTCGTGCAGCGGCCTGGGTCGCTCGCCGACGGGCGCGACGGCCAAAGCGCCCTCGCTGTCGACACCGCCGGAATCAACGCCCGCACCCGCGTGCGGGACGGCATCGACACGCGCACGCCCCTGCGGACCGGCACCGCCGCCCGCATCCGTGCGAGGGTCCTCATCGGTACCGGCGCCCGCGTGAAGGCCCGTACCGTCGCCCGCGCCCGCGTGCAGACCGGCATCGATCTCCGCGCCCCCGTACGGATCGGCAGCCCTGTCTCCGTCCGTCCCGGTCGCCGGCCGGTCGAGTTCGTAGTCTCCCTCGTCGGCCACGCGGGGCGCCGACGGGCGTTCCAGTTCGAAGTCGCCGCCGTCGGCCGCGCCATCACCGGTGCCGCTGGTGTGGGCCGCGCGAGGGCGTTCCAGTTCGAAGTCGCCGTCGGTCGCGTCTTCGGACGAGCGGGGACGACTCCACCACTTCGCTTTCGTGGGCTTCCCCTCGTTCATGTTCTCCCCCGCAGCCGGCCGCAGATCGTCGGCTCCAAGAGATCTGGCGCCACCCAGGATTCAATCAGGTTCCCGGCTCGACGCGCAGAGTCCGGTCAGGGAGCGGGGCGGTGGGAGGCGGCGGGGGACGCCGCCGGGTAGGGGGACGGGACCGGGTCGGGGACGGGTGCGGCGAACAGGCCCGGCGGCCTGACCTCGGGGGTCGTCGACCAGGGGGTCAGCGCGAGCGGCGGAAGCGCTTCGAGCGGACGTATCAGCGGGGACATGGCGGCGGCACCGGCCGTCACCGGAGTCGTCAGCGCACGCGCGGCCTGCTGCCGCGGGTCGGCGCCCCCGGGGGCGGGCAGCCCGGGCAGCAGCGGCGCGGACATCGTGGTGGGGGCGGCCGGGGTATCACCGAGCACCCGCTGCCCATGGACCTGCCCGAGCAGTGGACCACTCCCGCGGCGGCGCTGGCTCTCGGCGCCCGTGACCGCTCCCGCGCCCTGGGTGCGCGTCGGCGTCACATTGCTGCCGCTCCCGGAGCCGCGGGCCTCCGTACTGGTGTCCGGCGTGCCGACGGTGACTCCGCCCAGCGCGATCGCGGCCAGCGACACCGCACCGGCGGCGGCACAGGCGAACCGCAGGCCGCGCGAGGACGACCGCTCGGCCTCGTGCCGTCTCACGTCGTGGATCCGGAAACCCCTCCCCGGAGAGGAGGGCGACAGCACGGAGCTGTGCGGCCGGGCGGGGACGTAGTCGAACTCGAACCGCTCGCCGCGCTTCGTTCCGAAGACCCCGTCGAGGCCACCGGCGAATCCTCCGCCGCCCAGCGGCGAGCCGCCGCCGTCCGTGTCACCGCCCCCGGGAAGCCCCTGGAGGCGGGCCAGGAAGCTCTCGGAGGGGGCCGGTGGGGCCGCTTCCGCGAAGACGTTCTTCAGCCGGCGCTGCGCGTCCACCTCCGCCTTGCACTTCGGGCAGGTGGCCACGTGCGCCAGTACACGCTCACGCGTGTCATGACCGAGCTCTCCGTCCACCAGTGCGGAGAGTCGGTCTCCCAGATGCTGCTCTGCGAGGTGCCCCTCGGAGTTCGGCCGTGATCCGCTCACGCGCTCGTGCCCCCTCCTCCCAGTGCGGGAACACGGGCCGCGAACGAGCGACGCTCGGCACGCGCCTTGGGAGACCGGTGCGCGAGTGCCTTGCGCAGCTGGGAACGGCCGCGGTGGATCCGGGAGCGGACCGTGCCGAGCTTGACGCCGAGGGTCGCGGCGATCTCCTCGTACGACAGCCCTTCGATGTCGCACAGGACCACGGCGGCGCGGAACTCGGGCGCGAGGGTGTCGAGGGCCTGCTGGACGTCCGCGTCGAAGTGGGCGTCGTGGAAGACCTGCTGCGGGTTGGGCTCCTTGCTGGGCAGTCGCTCGGCCGCGTCGTCGCCGAGCGCGTCGAAGCGGATGCGCTGCTTGCGGCGGACCATGTCCAGGAAGAGGTTGGTGGTGATGCGGTGCAGCCAGCCCTCGAAGGTGCCCGGCGTGTAGGTCGACAGCGACCTGAAGACGCGGACGAAGACCTCCTGGGTGAGGTCCTCGGCGTCGTGCTGGTTACCGGTGAGGCGGTAGGCGAGGCGGTAGACCCGGCCGCTGTGGGTGCTGACGATCTCCTCCCAGGTGGGCGGAGTCCACGCCTGCCCGTCCGCGTCGCTGGAGAAGGTCGCGGTCTGGGCGTGTCCCGTGGTGGGACCGTTCGCGTGGCTGTGGTCAGCAGCGGTGTCGTTCACGGATTTCGGCCTGCCTGCCGATCCGAGGAAGCGCCGCAGCACTCCTCCCCGATCCGCGGGTGCGGCCGCACCTCCCCTGTCGGCTCTGGTGGTGTCCAGTGGAGCCCCTACCATAGCCACCTCGCCCGTTAGCTCCGGATAAGCGGTTTTACGAGAATTTGATCTGGGCTGGCACGGCTCGTACGGCTGCGTCAGCACTTGCTGGACGCCCTGGTCCATTCGCCACCCCCGTCGCAGCCCCGCCGCTCGGTCGTCTCTTTGCTCTCCCCTTTAAACGACCGGTCCCATCTGCGGGTTCCCGACGCCAACGGATACAGTCACGCCGAGGCAACGACGGGGACAGGAGAGGGTCATTACCGGCAACCGGCAGACGAGCTGGGCGTTCGCCGACGCCTATGTCGCCGAGGACGACGCGCTGCTCTGGGCACGCGACCGGGCCCGGGACGCGGGCCTGCGTTCGGTGACTCCCGGCACGGGCTCCGCGCTGGGGTTGCTCGCCGCCGCCGTGGACGCCAAGGCCGTCGCGGAGATCGGCACCGGCTGCGGCGTCTCCGGGATCCATCTGCTGCACGGCATGCGGCCGGACGGGGTACTGACCACGGTCGACCCGGAGCCGGAGCACCAGCAGTTCGCGCGCCAGGCCTTCCGGGCCGCGGGCTTCGCCAGCAACCGGGCCCGCTTCATCCCGGGCCGCGCCCTGGACGTCCTGCCCCGGCTCGCGGACTCCGGTTACGACCTGGTCTTCTGCGACGGCGACCGCCTGGAGTACCTGGACTATCTCGCTGAATCGTTGCGCCTCCTGCGTCCCGGAGGTCTGGTCGCCTTCGAGGGCGTCTTCGGCGCCGGCCGGACGATCGACTCGGGACCGCAGCCCACCGAGGTGCTGCGCCTGCGGGAGGTCCTGCGCGCGGTGCGCGAGAGCCAGGAGCTGGTGCCGTCGCTGCTGCCGGTGGGCGACGGGCTGCTGTGTGCCGTCAAGCGGTGAAGGACCGACCGAACCGAGAGTCCCACGGGAAAAACCGGGATCTCACGTGAAAACAGAAAAACAATCACCCCGGCACCATGTGCGGTACCGGGGTGATTGCACGGGTATGGTCGCTCGCGCGTCAGCCGACGACCTTCTTGAGGGCGTCGCCGAGCGCGTCGGCCTCGTCGGGGGTCAGCTCGACGACGAGTCGACCGCCGCCTTCGAGCGGAACGCGCATGACGATGCCCCGCCCCTCCTTGGTCACCTCGAGCGGGCCATCGCCCGTCCGCGGCTTCATGGCCGCCATGCTCGTTCCCCTTCCTGATACCAGCTCACCGTCACCGCCGACGGCCCGTGAGGGCACGCGCAGTCCGGCATGGACGCGCGACACCGGCATCGAACACATTGCTTCCCAGCCATTATCCCGCATCCCAGGACCCGATGACCAACATCGGTCGGCATCGCTTGGGCAACGCACGCGAGCAAAACCACTCAATTCGGCGATGTGACTGCAATACTGCGCGCCCTCACGCACTTCCGCCGAATGGATACGGACCTAAATTCTTTGACGCAGGTCACACCTCCCGGGCGATCCGTTGCCGGTGATCTCCGTCATGCTGTGTCCCGGACACGCATGTACCACCCACTCGTACGGCCCACACGTACGACGACGACGCGGAGGGGAACCCATGGCCGACACCGTGCTCTACGAGGTGAGCGACGGGCTCGCGACGATCACGCTGAACCGCCCCGAGGCGATGAACGCGCTGAACATCGAGACCAAGGTCGCGCTCAGGGAGGCGGTGCGCTCAGGGGCGGGGGACGACGCCGTTCGAGCGGTCCTGCTGACCGCGGCCGGGGAGCGGGCGTTCTGCGTCGGTCAGGACCTCAAGGAGCACATCGGGCTGCTGGCCTCCGACCGGGAGACGGGCTCGGGGCAGACCATGAGCACGGTGCGCGAGCACTACAACCCGATCGTGCGGGCGCTCGCCGAGGCGAAGAAGCCGGTGGTCGCCGCCGTGAACGGGGTGGCGGCCGGGGCGGGCTTCGGCTTCGCGCTCGCGGCGGACTACCGGATCGTCGCGGACACGGCGGCCTTCAACACGTCCTTCGCCGGGGTCGCGCTCACCGCCGACTCGGGCGTCTCCTGGACGCTGCCGCGCGTCATCGGCCCCGGGCGCGCCGCCGACCTGCTGCTCTTCCCGCGCAGCGTCGGCGCCCGGGAGGCGTACGAGCTGGGCATCGCCAACCGGGTGGTGCCCGCCGCCGACCTGCGCGCCGAGGCGGAGCAGACGGCGCGGGCGCTGGCGGAGGGACCGACGGTGGCCTACGCGGCGCTGAAGGAGGCGATGGCGTACGGACTGACGCACTCGCTCTCCGAGACGCTGGACAAGGAGGACGAGCTGCAGTCCCGGGCGGGTTCCTCGGAGGACCACGCGATCGCGGTGCGGGCCTTCGTCGACAAGGAGAAGCCGCGCTACCTGGGCAAGTGAGCCGCTGACCGGCCCCCGGACGGGCTCTCGCGCGCCACGCACGCCGCCAGGTGGTCGTCCACCAGTCCGCACGCCTGCATCAGCGCGTACGCCGTCGTCGGGCCGACGAAGCGCAGTCCCTGCTTCTTCAGGGCCTTGGACAGCGCCGTGGACTCCGGTGTGACGGCCGGGACGTCGGCGAGGGTCGTGGGCACGGGGCGCCCGTCCGGGTCCGGAGCGTGCGACCAGATCAGCTCGTCCAGCTCGCCGGGGGCCCACTCGGCCAGCACGCGGGCGTTGGCGAGGGTCGCGTCGATCTTGGCACGGTTGCGGATGATGCCCGCGTCGGCGAGCAGGCGCTCGCGGTCCTCGTCGGTGAAGGCCGCCACCTTGGCGATCTCGAAGCCCGCGAAGGCGGCGCGGAAGCCGGGGCGGCGGCGCAGGATGGTGATCCAGGACAGGCCGGACTGGAAGGCCTCCAGGCTGAGGCGTTCGTACAGGGCGTCGTCGCCGTGGACCGGGCGGCCCCATTCCTCGTCGTGGTACGTCACGTAGTCCGCGGTGGACAGGGCCCAGGGGCAGCGCGGCACGCCGTCCGGTCCCGCGACGGCCTCCCCGGCGCTCACTGCTGCTCCTCCTGGGCCGGCTTCTCCATGGAGACGTGCTGGTGGGCGAGGGCGGCCCGGGCGCCGGACAGCGCGGACTCCAGGTCGGCGATGCGGGCGTCGCGCTCGGCCAGCTCGGCGCCGAGGCGGCCGAGGGCGTCGTCGACGTCCGCCATGCGGTAGCCGCGGGCGGCGAGCGGGAAGCGGAGGCACTCCACGTCCGCGCGGCCCACCGGGCGGTCCGGGGGCAGTGAGTCCCGCAGTCGCTCGGGGGCGGCGTCGGGCAACGGCCCGCTGTCGCCGCCGCTCACCACGGCGAGCGTCACCGCGGCGACCACGACGGCCAGCGCGACGACGAGGAACAGGAACATGACCATCGCTGAGGCCCCCATGGCCGGGTCGAGCGCGGCGATCGCGTGATCGAGGATTCGACGGATCGCGTGGCTGGTTGGATCGGAGTCGGAACCGGGTTCCGAGCCGGAGTCGGTTGTGTCGGGTCCGATCGTGCCATGCGAGTCTGACAGTCGGGGCCGCAGGCGGTCGAAGGCCGGGCCCCGAGGTCGATTCAGCGGGACGTGAGAACGGTATGGACGAGGAGATGTCACAGGGGATGCTCAGGCTGGGCAGGCGTGAATTCGCGGCGCACGAGCCGGTGATCATGGCCATCGTGAACCGGACCCCGGACTCCTTCTACGACCAGGGGGCGACCTTCCGCGACGAGCCCGCCCTCGCGCGCGTGGAGCAGGCGGTGGCCGAGGGCGCCGCGATCATCGACATCGGCGGCGTGAAGGCCGGGCCGGGGGACGAGGTGTCGGCCGAGGAGGAGGCGCGGCGGACGGTGGGGTTCGTCGCGGAGGTGCGGCGGCGGTTCCCGGACGTCGTGATCAGTGTGGACACCTGGCGGCACGAGGTGGGCGAGGCCGTGTGCGAGGCGGGGGCCGACGTGCTGAACGACGCGTGGGGCGGCGTCGACCCGAAGCTCGCGGAGGTCGCCGCGCGGTACGGGGTCGGGCTGGTGTGCACGCACGCCGGCGGCGCGGAGCCCCGGACCCGGCCGCACCGGGTGACGTACGACGACGTCATGGCCGACATCCTGAAGGTGACGCTGGGGCTGGCCGAGCGGGCGGTGGCGCTGGGCGTGCCGCGGGAGTCGGTGCTGATCGACCCCGGCCACGACTTCGGGAAGAACACGCGGCACAGTCTGGAGGCGACGCGGCGGCTCGGGGAGATGGTGGAGACGGGGTGGCCGGTGCTGGTGTCCCTGTCCAACAAGGACTTCGTCGGGGAGACGCTGGACCGGCCCGTGAAGGAGCGGGTGCTGGGGACGCTGGCGACGACGGCGGTGTCGGCGTGGCTGGGGGCGCGGGTGTACCGGGTGCACGAGGTGGCGGAGACCCGGCAGGTGCTGGACATGGTGGCGACGATCGCCGGGCACCGGGCGCCGGCGGTGGCCCGGCGCGGCTTGGCCTAGGGGTTCGGCGGGGGTCGGCACAGGGTTCGGCGGGGGTCGGCCCAGGGGCTCGGCGGGGGGACCAGGGCGTCGGCGGGGGTCGGCCCAGGGCTTCGCCCCCGCCCGTGACCGGCCGTTACCGCCCCGCCTCCTTGGAGACCAGGGCCACCGCCTCGTCCACCTCGTCCGTGACGTGGAAGAGCAGGAGGTCCTTCTCCGCCGCCTTGCCCTGGGCGACCAGGGTGCCGCGGAGCCAGTCGACCAGGCCGCCCCAGTACTCGGAGCCGAACAGGACGATGGGGAAGCGGGTCACCTTCTGGGTCTGCACCAGGGTGAGGGCCTCGAAGAGCTCGTCGAGGGTGCCGAGGCCGCCGGGGAGGACCACGAAGCCCTGCGCGTACTTCACGAACATCATCTTGCGGACGAAGAAGTACCGGAAGTTCAGGCCGATGTCGACATACGGGTTGAGCCCCTGCTCGAAGGGCAGTTCGATGCCGAGACCGACCGACGTGCCCTTCGCCTCCAGGGCGCCCTTGTTGGCCGCCTCCATGGCGCCGGGCCCGCCGCCGGTGATGACCGCGAAGCCGGCCTCCACCAGGCCGCGGCCCAGCCGCACGCCCGCCTCGTACTCCGGTGAGTCCGCCGCCGTACGGGCGGAGCCGAAGACGCTGATCGCGGGCGGCAGTTCGGCGAGCGTGCCGAAGCCCTCGATGAACTCCGACTGGATGCGCAGCACGCGCCAGGGGTCGGTGTGGACCCAGTCGGTCGGGGCACGCTCGTCCAGCAGGCGCTGGTCCGTGGTGCTCTTCTGGACCTGACCCCGCCGCCGGAGGACAGGGCCCAGGCGCTGTTCCTCCGGTGGCCGCTTCTTGCCCTCGGGGTTGCCGGTAGCCATGCGCGCTCCCTCCAGTCGCAGGTTCTTCCACCTCAGCGTAGATCTACGCGGGTTACGTACGAGGGACCTGAGCATGTCCGTCACACAGCGGCGTAAACCCGGTGTGGATCACGCCGTCAGCCAGGACCGCAGGCGCTCCTCCCCCGCGAGGATCTTCGCCACTTCCACCCGCTCGTCGCGCTTGTGCGCCAAGTGCGGGTTGCCCGGGCCGTAGTTGACCGCGGGGACGCCGAGCGCCGAGAAGCGCGACACGTCCGTCCAGCCGTACTTGGGCTGCGGGGTGCCGCCCACCGCCTCGATGAAGGCCGCCGCGGCCGGGTGGGACAGCCCCGGCAGGGCCGCGCCGCTGTGGTCGTCGACCACGAACTCCGCCACCCCGCAGTCCGCGAAGACCTCCCGCACGTGGGCGAGGGCCTCCTCGGGGCCGCGGTCCGGGGCGTAGCGGAAGTTGACCGTGACCACGCACTCGTCGGGGATGACGTTGCCCGCGACCCCGCCCGTGATGCCGACCGCGTTCAGGCCCTCGCGGTACTCCAGGCCGTCGATCACCGGGTAGCGCGGCTCGTACGCCGCCAGGCGCGCGAGGATCGGGGCGGCGGCGTGGATGGCGTTGGACCCCATCCAGGAGCGCGCGGAGTGCGCCCGTTCCCCCGTCGTCCGCAGCAGCACCCGCAGCGTGCCCTGGCACCCGCCCTCCACCTGGCCGTCCGACGGTTCGAGGAGCACCGCGAAGTCGCCCTCCAGCCACTCGGGGTGCGCCTCGGCGACGTGCCCCAGGCCGTTCAGGTCGGCGGCGACCTCCTCGTTGTCGTAGAAGACGAAGGTCAGGTCGCGGTTGGGGGCCGGGACGGTCGCCGCGATGCGCAGCTGCACCGCGACGCCCGCCTTCATGTCGCAGGTGCCGCAGCCCCACAGGACGCCGTCCTCGTCCAGCCGGGACGGTACGTTGTCGGCGATCGGGACGGTGTCGATGTGACCGGCCAGGATCACGCGCTCCGTCCGGCCCAGGTCCGTGCGGGCCACGACGTTGTTGCCGTACCGCTCGACCGACAGGTGCGGCAGGGTGCGCAGGGCGCTCTCGATCGCGTCCGCGAGCGGCTCCTCGGTGCCGCTCTCGGAGGGGAAGTCGACGAGCCGCGCGGTGAGCTCCGCGGCGTCCAGCGTGAGGTCAAGCGGGGTATCGGCCATGGCTCCGACCCTAACGCCCCTGCCCGTTCGGGCACTGTCCGTACCCGGCGTACACCACTCCCTACCCTCCAGTACCTTGTACGCGTGCTTGAGCCGTCGCCATCCCGCAAACGCCATGGCCGCCTTGTCCGTTCCGGCGCGGCCTCCGTGGTCCTGCTCGCGGTCGCCGGGTACCTCGCGGTGCAGTACGTCACCGGGGGCGCGGGCGCCCCGGGCTGCGAGGTCGTCTCGGCCGAGGACGGACGGACGACCTACGAGTTCACGCCGGAGCAGGCGGTGAACGCGGCGACGATCACCGCCGTGGGCACCGCGCGCGATCTGCCGGAGCGGGCGGTGACGATCGCGCTGGCGACCGCGCTCCAGGAGTCGACGCTGCGCAACATCGACTACGGCGACCGCGACTCGCTCGGCCTGTTCCAGCAGCGGCCCTCCCAGGGCTGGGGAACGCCGGAGGAGATCATGGACCCGGCCTACTCGGCGGCCAGGTTCTACGACGAACTGGTCGAGGTGCCCGACTACACCCGCCTCCCGCTGACCGTCGCCGCCCAGCGCGTGCAGCGCAGCGGCTTCCCGGATGCCTACGCCAAGCACGAGACGGACGCCCGGCTGCTCGCCGCCGCGCTGACCGGGCGGTCCGCGGCGACGCTGACCTGCGAGGGACGCCCCGGCACGGCCCGGGCCCAGGGGCCGGCCGCGGTCCGCGCGGCGCTCGTACGGGACTTCGGGCAGGACGTGCTCCAGTCGGCCGGAACGGCCGTGGACGACGCCTCGGCGGCGCCCACGGCGTCGCCCGCACCGACCGCGGGCACGACGGGCACGACGGGCGGCACAGGCGGCACGGGCGGCTCCGACGGGCGGACCGTGACGCTGCCCGTGGCCGCCGGCCCGGGTACCGAGGGGCGCCTGGAGCAGCGTGGCTGGCAGCTGGCGCACTGGGCGGTGGCCAACGCCTCCTCGCTGCGCATCGAACGGGTCTCCTACGCGGGCCGGGAGTGGACCGCGGGGAACACCGACAGCAAGTGGCGTCCGACGGGTGCGGGCAGCACCGGCGGCGCCGAGCGGGCCGCGGGAGCCGTCCGCATCACCTCCGCGCGGTAGCGCTCGCCCGTACGGTTCGTCACTCCTGGGAGTTACCCGCGACGGCGTCGGGGCGACGCGGTGCGCGGATTTTCCGGTCGTCCCCCTTGAAGCCGCCGGAGGCCAGGAAAATCAAGGGCTGTAAGGGTTCGACGGACTTTCCGACCGGCGCCCTTTTGCCCGTTTTTCTGTGCACCTGATAATGCGACACATTACTAACTCTTTACTTTGTGCCGCCGCAACCTTCGTCGCCTTCGAGCGGTAGTCACTGCGTCCGAGCCCGGTCGATCACTCGCCGGGCACGGTCGGATTTCTCATCACTGACTTCCGTCGAAGGAGCATCATGTCCCTCCCCCTGACCCGCCGGATCGCCCGTGCCGCGCTGCTCGTCGCTGCGGGAGCGGCCGCCGGGGTCGGTGCGGCCGGCTCCGCCAGCGCGGCTCCCGAACTGCCCGCCACCCCGAACCTCGGGGGACTGACCGCCCTGGACGGGGCGAACGTCGGCAACACCGTGGACGCCGCGGCCCAGAACGTCACCGAGACCGCGGGCGACACCGGCAGCAAGGCGGTCAAGAAGACCGTGCCGGCCGCGGGCAAGACCGGTGGCTCGGTCGTCAAGAAGACCACCCCCGTGGCGCAGAAGGCCGCCGGGGACGCCGCGGGCTCCACCGGGGAGATCGTCGGTGACACCGCGGGTACCGCCACCGAGGGCGGGCTGCCGACGGACGCGCTGGGCAAGGGCGGGCTGCCGGCCACCGGTTCGCTGCCGGCCACCGGTTCGCTGCCGGTGCAGGGGCTGCCGCTCGGCTGACGGCGGCCGCACCCCGCTCGTACGGCGCCGGGGCCCAGGATTCCTCTCCTGGGCCCCGGCGTTCTGCGTGCCCGCGTCGAACCGGCCCGTCAGGCCGTCAGGCGCGACACCGCCGCGCGGACGCGCTCGTCCGTGGCCGTGAAGGCGACGCGGATGAAGTTCTCGCCCGCCGGACCGTAGAAGTCGCCGGGAGCCACCAGGATGCCGCGCTCGGCCAGATGGGCCACCGTGTCCCAGCAGGACTCGTCGCGGGTGGCCCAGAGGTAGAGGCTGGCCTCGCTGTGCTCGATGCGGAAGCCGTGACCGAGGAGCGCCTCGCGCAGGGCCGTGCGGCGGGCCGCGTAGCGCTCGCGCTGCACGCGGACGTGCTCGTCGTCGCCGAGGGCCGCCACCACGGCCGCCTGGGTCGGCGCGGACGTCATCATGCCGCCGTGCTTGCGGATCTCCAGGAGGGGCCCCAGGACGGCCGGGTCGCCCGCCAGGAAGGCCGCGCGGTAGCCGGCGAGGTTGGAGCGCTTGGAGAGCGAGTGGACGGCCACCAGGCCGTCGTACGAGCCGCCGTTGACGTCCGGGTGCAGGACGGAGACCGGGTCGGCCTCCCAGCCCAGCTCCAGGTAGCACTCGTCGGAGACGACGAGGATGCCGTGCGCGCGGGCCCAGGCCACGATTCGGGTCAGGTCCGCCTTCGACAGGACCCTGCCGGTGGGGTTGGACGGGGAGTTGAGCCAGAGGAGCTTCAGGCCCGCCGGGTCCAGGTCCGTCGGGTCGTCGTATGCCTCGTACTCGGCGCGGGCCAGGCGCGCGCCGACCTCGTACGTCGGGTAGGCCAGGCGCGGGAACGCCACCCGGTCGCCGGGGCCGAGGCCCAGCTGGGTCGGGAGCCAGGCGACGAGTTCCTTGGAGCCGACGATGGGCAGGACGTGGCGGTGGGTGACGTCGCGGGCGCCGAGGCGGCGCTCGACCCAGCCGGTGATCGCGTCGCGCAGTGCCGGGGTGCCCCAGACGGTCGGGTAGCCCGGAGAGTCCGCCGCGTCGGTCAGGGCCTTCTGGATCAGCTCGGGGACCGGGTCGACCGGGGTGCCGACGGAGAGGTCGACGATGCCGTCCGGGTGCGCGGCGGCCGTCTTCTTGTACGGCTCCAGCTTGTCCCAGGGGAAGGTGGGAAGCCGGTCGGAGACTGCGGACACGATGGTGGCTCTCTTTCGTCTTCGTCCTACGGCAAACGCCTCGGTCCCGTACCGCACCGATCGTGGTGATCAGGCCGTACGGGACCGAGGCGGCGCGGGTGCGGCCGCTCTTACTGGTTCTGCGGCGGCAGCGCGGCGACGAAGGGGTGGTCGCGCTCGATCAGTCCCAGCTTGCTGGCGCCGCCGGGCGAGCCGAGCTCGTCGAAGAACTCGACGTTCGCCTTGTAGTAGTCCTTCCACTCCTCCGGAGTGTCGTCCTCGTAGAAGATCGCCTCGACCGGGCAGACCGGCTCACAGGCACCACAGTCGACGCATTCGTCCGGGTGGATGTACAAGGACCGCTGGCCCTCGTAGATGCAGTCGACCGGGCACTCCTCGATGCACGCCTTGTCCTTCACGTCGACACAAGGCTGCGCGATGACGTAGGTCACGCTGTCGTTCCTCCTCGATAGGGCGCTGGCGGGCCTCCTCAGGCTCCGCCGCCTGGCGCGCGGGAGCGCGGCGTCGTCGATGCCCGCCCCTAGTATCTCCGTTCTTGGGCATGATCCGAACAGGAGGGGTGAACCGACCCGTGGAATTCTCTGCCGCAGGACGCCTTGAGGTCCGTATCACCACTGCTGACGTGGGCAAACGAGTGTCCGTGCGGCGCTTGAGCGAACCGGGTGTCGCGGGTGAGAAGTTCACCGACACGGTCGGTGTTCTCACATCATGGGACGACGGTGTGCTGCTGATCACACGAAAGAGTGGCGAGTCCGTCCGTGTCCCGGAGTCCGCGCTGGTCGCGGGCAAGGTCGTGCCGTCGGCGCCCGCGCGGCGGCGCGGTCCCGCCGCCTCGTACGAGGAGCTGGCGCGGGTCGCCGCACGGGCCTGGCGGCCGGTGGAGAGCGAGCGGCTCGGTGAGTGGGAGCTGCGGGCGGCCGCCGGGTTCACGCGGCGGGCCAACTCCGTGCTCCCGCTCGGCGATCCGGGGCGGCCCCTCGACGAGGCGCTGACCGCCGTACGGCGCTGGTACGCCGAACGGGGCCTGCCCGCGTACGTCCAGACCGCCACCGGGGCCGAGGGCACGCAGGAGTCCCTGTGCGCGGAGCTGGAGCGGCGGGGCTGGGTACGGGAGGTGACGGCCGAGGTGTGGACCGGCGGGCTGGCGCCGGTCGCCGACCTGTCGGAGGGGGCCGGCGTGGTCCTGTCCCGGGAGGCGGACGAGGCGTGGCTGGCGCGGTACCAGCGCAAGGGCGTGAGCGAGGTGGCCCTGCGGGTACTGGGCCGGGGGTCCCCCCGCGCGAGCGAAGCCGAGCGTGGCGGAGGGCCGTCGGTGTGGTTCGCGACGGTGCCCGGTGCGGACGCCCCGGCGGCGATCGGGCGGTGTGTCGTGGACGGGCGGTGGGCCTCCTTCGCGGCCGTCGAGGTCGACCCCGCGCAGCGTCGCCGGGGGCTCGCCACCGCCGTGATGGCGGCGCTGGCCCGGCGGGCGCTCGACGAGGGCGCGTCGGCGGCGTGGCTCCAGGTCGAGACGGACAACGCGGGCGCGCGGGCGCTGTACGCGGGGATGGGCTTCGCGGCGCATCACGCGTACCACCACTACCGGGAGCCCGCGAGCGCCGGCACGGACCGGTAACCGATCGCCGTGAAAGGGCACGAGCCAGCTATGCGTCACCCACGTCCCCCGCGTCCGCCGTCACCGGAACGCTCCGCCGAAGTGCGGCGCCGGTTCGCCGAAGAGGCACGCTCCGAGCGGCCCGACCTGGCCACGCTGTGCCTGCTGGTGGGCGCGGAGGCGGACGGGACGCTGGACGAGGCGGGTCTGGACGCCGCGCAGATGGAGCTCGACCGGCTGGCCGGGGAGCTGCCGTTCCGGCCGGGCGCGCCGCGGGCCTGGGCGGCGGCGCTGCGGGACCTGCTCGGCGAGCGGTACGGGTTCCAGGGGACCGCCGCGGACTACCAGCGGCTGGAGTCGTCGTTGCTGCACGAGGTGCTGCGGCGCCGGCGCGGGCTGCCGATCATGCTGTCGGTGGTGTGGCTGGAGGTGGCCCGGCGGGCGGGGGCGCCGGTGTACGGGGTCGCGCTGCCGGGGCACTTCGTGGTCGGGTTCGGGGCGGAGTTCGGGCCGGCGGAGGAGCGGGTGCTCGCCGATCCGTTCGACGGAGGCCGGGTGCTCGGCGGGAACGACGCGGAGGTGCTGGTGGCGGGGGCGACGGGGGACGCCCTGCATCCGTCGATGCTGGAGCCCGCGGCGCCGTTGGAGGTGGTGTCGCGCATCCTGAACAACATCCGGGCGTGGGCGGCGGCCCGGCCGGAGCGGTCGGATGTCGGGCTGTGGGCGATCGAGCTGGCGTTGCTGCTGCCCGCGCACCCGGCGCGGCTGCGCTACGAGCGGGCTCGGCTGCTGGTGCAGCGCGGGGAGTTCTCGGCGGGAGCCGGGGAGTTGGAGGCGTACGCGGAGGTCGTGGGGGCGGTGGACGAGGCGGTCGCCGAGCAGGTGCGGGGGGAGGCGCGGGCGGCTCGCGCCATGCTCAACTGAGGACGCGAAGGGGGCGCCCGGCGAGTGCCGGGCGCCCCCTCGTGGAGTGGCGTCGTCAGCTGGGGTCGGTCTCGATGACCGCCACGCGGTCGGTCTTGCTCTTCAGGGCCTGACGCAGGGCGGCGTAGACGTCCTCGGGGGTGACGGGCGTCTTCTCACCGTTGGCGCGGGTGATGAGCACGCCGTCGAACGCCCCGCCGTAGAGGTCCTTGAGGGCCTTCAGGTCGGGCTTGTCGACCAGCTTGCCGTTGACGGCCGTGACCCCGAGGAACTTCCACAGCGACTTCTCCGGGCTCATCGGAACGGGGGGCGCGCCCTCGGCCTGCACGGTCACCTTCGCCGACATCGCCGGCTCGGCGAACTCCTTCATCATCCGGTCGACCTCGGCCTTGGAGACCGTGGGCTGCTGGGTGGTGGTCGGTACGTTCACCGGCGTGGCGGTGCCGGTCTCCACCTGGGCGCGGTAGGCCTCCTGCACGGCCTCGGTCGACTTGGCGACGTCGATGCCCTTGCCGGCCTTGCCGTACACGGGGACGGCCTTGCCGGACTCGAACCTGATCGTGCCCTCGGTCACCGATCCGGCCCCGCCGGCGGCGTCCTCCAGGGCGGCGTGCAGCTTCTCCTCGTCGACGGGCATGACCGGGTCGACGACACGCTGCCGGCCGAGGAGGGAGCCGAACACGGACACCGGGTTGTAGTCGCTCTTCGCCGCCGCGCTGGCCGTGGCCTGCGTGTCGAGCTGGAGCCCCGCCTGATCCGGCTTCAGGGAGACCGTCTCGCCGCCCACCGTGAGCTTGAGCGGCTTGCTCGCGCGGGCGGAGAGGACGTCGTCCAGCTTCTCGACGGCGTCGTCGCGCGTGCCGCCGCCGATGTCGACGCCGAGGACGGTGGTGCCCTTCGGCACGTCCGAGCGGTTCATGAGCAGGCCTGCGCCGTAGGCGACACCGGCGACGAAGACCAGGCCGCCGACGAGCAGCGGGAGCTTCTTGCGGCCCTTCTTCTTGGCCGGCTTGGCGGAGCTCGCCGGGGGCGCGGAGACCGGCTCGGGCAGCTTCGGGGGGGTGTGCGGCAGCGGTCCGTCGCCGGGCGGGCCCTGGAACGGGGGCGCGTTCCGGTCGGTCGGCACGACGGGGATGCCGCTGGTGACGGTGTTCCCGGAGACGTTGTCCGGGTTGCCGTAGCCGGGGCTGCCCGGCTCGGGGGCCGGCTTCTGCGGGGTGAGGATCGCGGTGTCGTCGCTGAGCCCGCCACCCGGGCCGGGGCGGGCGGCCTCGGCGCCGGGGCCGGTACTGGTGCCGAGGCCCTGCGGGCTGCCCGGACCACCGGGACCCCCAGGACCGCCGGGACCACCCGGGCCACCCGGACCGTTCGGTGCGGGTCCGCGCTGGCCGTTGGGCGCGCCGGGGCCGCCGGGCGTCCTGGGCCGGCCCAGATCACCGATGTCGCCGACCGGGGGCGGCGTCAGCCGGCTGTCCCCGGTGACCGGGCCGCTCGTCGCGCCCGCGGGTCCCTGGGTGCCGCCGTACGGGGACTGCCCGTTCGGGCCGCTCTGTCCGCCGCGGGGGCCGGGGCCCTGGTTGCCCTGCCCGTTCTCCGGGAAGTACGCCAGGTCGTCGCGGCGCGGTCCGGCGCCGCCGTCGGCGCCCGGGCGAGCGCCGTTGCCGTTGCCGTTGCCCAGCGGTCCGGCCGCCAGTGCCTCGGTCACGTCGAAGGAGCCGGTGCCGCCACCGTGGCCGGGCGCCACGGGTCCGCCCGTCGCGCCGGAGAGACCGGCGCCGCCCGTGGTGCCGGGCCGGGAGCCGCCCGGCACGTTCATCGAGCCGACGACGCCGCCGGGACGGCCGCTCCCGCCGCCCGGTCGCGCACCGGTACCGGAAGCACCGGCACCCGGTCCCGCGGGGCCCGCGGAGGGTGCGCCCGGCGTACCGGCCGCCGCACCGGAACCGCCGGGCAGACCGGCGCCGTTGGTGGAGCCGCCACCCTGAGCGCCCTTGCCCGGGCCGGACTTGCGCGGCGCGAACCAGTCGCTGGTCGGCTTGTCCTCGGTCGGCCGGGCGGACTGCCCCGGCTCGGCGGGGGGCTCCTCGGCGCCCGAGGGCTCCGCGGCGGTCGGTGCCGACGTGGGCGCGGGCCGCTCGGCCGTCGTCTCCGGGTCACCGCCGGCGCCCTCGGCCTCCGCGACGGGCTTGCGCACGACGACCGGCGGGATGGGCCGCGACCCGGGGATGTTGATCCGGATTCGGGTCGTCAGCGTCGTCTCGGTCTTGCGCTCCTCCGGCCGCGAGGCCGAACGGCCCGCGTCCGCACCGGCGTCGGAAGCCGTGGGTGTCCCGTAGGGCGGGGTGCCCGACGGGTATGCGGCTCCGCCGCGCCCGTGGGGCCCGGAGGACGAACTGTCAGTTTCACGACTCAAGGCAGGTTCTCCCGGTTGGCTCCGCCGCCCGGCACACCAGAAAGCGGGCGGCTCGGCGGCGCGCACCACCATACTGGCCACTTCTCGCGCGTATCCCGTGACCGCTGGGGAAACCCACACCGGACTCGCACGCCCGGACCACGGCGAAGTAGTACGTCACTTGCCAAGTCGGACGGCGTCGCCGTCCGGTTGCCGCACCGGCGCGAGGGTGGCACACATCACAGCGACGGCGATCCCGCCGAGCAGGAAGAGGTACGAGCCGCTGCCGGCCGCGAAGAGGAAGTCGCCCTCGGGACGGCTGGTCGTGAGCAGGACCACAGCGAGCGCCCAGCCCGCGGCGGGCGCGACGGCCCCGCCCCGGCGGCCCACGGCCCGCCCCGCTCCGACGCAGAGCCCCGCCTCGGCGGCCAGCGCGAGCAGCAGCCCGCCCGGGAACCACCCCGGCTGCACCAGCGCGCCCGCCACCCCGACCAGGGCGCCGAGCACGAAGAGCCCCAGGTAGAGGGCGGCCCGCCCGAGCGAGGGCGCGCGCAGCGGCTGGGCCAGGGCGGAGGTCGTCGGCTCGGTACGCCTGCTCATGACGCCACCTCGATGCCGGCGATCCCGGTGATCCCGTCGATGCCGGCGAAGAGATCGCTTTCGCGTCCGTCCCCGTCCCCGGACCGCTCCCCGCGCACCAGCTCGTAGTACTCGGTGGTGAAGAGGGGCTGGGCCAGCTCGTTGGAGAGGACGAAGTACGGCTCGGCGACGGTGATCTGCGTGACGTGCGCGCGCATGGCCGCGGCCTTGGCGGCGTTCGCGCCGCCCTCGCCGCGGATCTCGGTGGTGATCCGCCCGTCGTCGACGACGCCCGGTACGTCCTCGACGCCGGCCGCCTTCTCGAAGGGCAGGCCGGGCAGATCGTCGCGGAGGCGGGCGAAGGCGTCCTCGGCGACGGTGCGCGGGACGCGGTTCCAGTAGACCTTGGCGACCGGGCAGCCCGCATCGGCGGCCAGCTCCACCGCCCGCATGGCGATGCGGTGGGCCTGGATGTGGTCGGGGTGGCCGTAGCCGCCGTCGGGGTCGTAGGTGACGAGCACCTGGGGGCGCACCTCGCGGATCACCTCGACGAGGAGTTCGGCGGCCCGGTCGACGTCCGCCTGCCACAGGCAGCCGGGGTCGTCGTTGTCGGGCAGACCCATCATCCCGGAGTCGGCGAACCGCCCCGGCCCGCCGAGCAGCCGGAAGTCGTCGACGCCGAGCGCGCGCATCGCGGCCGCCAGCTCGCCCCTGCGGTGCCCGCCCAGTGCGGCTCCGGTCAGGTGCCCGAGCTCGGGCGGGATGACCTCGCCCCGCTCACCGAGTGTGCAGGTCACCAGCGTCACGTGGGCGCCTTCGGCGGCGTACCTGGCCATGGTGACACCGTTGTTGATCGACTCGTCGTCCGGGTGCGCGTGCACCAGCAGCAGACGCCGGCCGGGGAGTTCCGTCATGGGCTCCACCCTATGACTGTCCAGAGCTTGTCCAGTGCCGTCCGGGCGGTCGGCGGCGTTGCCCCGGGTAAGGCGTGGCTGTGCGGCACGGGAGTACGGAGGGGCGCGACATGTCGGTGGACGACGAGGCGACGGTACGGCTCGGGGACGGGACGGAGCAGGCGGACGAGCCCGGGTGGGAGGTGGACCCGAACGACGACTGGGCGCTCGCCGTGGTCGCCACGGTGGGGAGGCAGCTGAAGCTGCGGCGCGAGGCGGCGGGGATGCGGGCCGCCGAGTTCGCGACGGCGGTCGGGTACGGCGAGGACATGGTCTACAAGGTCGAGGGCGGGAAGCGGATCCCCCGGCTCGACTATCTGGACGCGGCGGACCGGCTGCTGGACGCGGGTGGGCTCCTCTCGGCGATGAAGGAGGACGTGAAGAAGGTCCGGTACCCGAAGAAGGTCCGGGATCTGGCGCAGATGGAAGCGCGGGCGGTGGAGCTTCAGCTGTACGACCCGCTGAACGTCCATGGGCTGCTGCAGACGCCCGAGTACGCGCGCGGGCTGCTCATGATGCGGCGCCCCGCCTACTCGAAGGACGAGGTCGAGCGGTTCATCGCGGCGCGCGTCGCCCGCAAGGCCGTCTTCGAGCGGGACCCGGCGCCCGAACTCAGCTTCGTCCTGGAGGAGTGGACACTCAGGCGCCCTCTGGGCGGGAGGGCGAACCTGCGCCGCCAGTTGGAGCATCTACTGGAGGTCGGGCAGTTGAGGACCGTCGAGTTGCAGGTGATGCCGACGGACCGCGAGGAGCACGCCGGCCTGGCGGGCGGAATCGAGGTGCTGAAGTTCCAGGACGGCTCGATGGTGGGACGTTCGCCGGTGGTGGCCTACGGCCGACCCGTGTCGGAGCCCAAGCAGCTACGTATCCTTGAACTCCGGTATGGCATCATCCGGGCGCAGGCCTTCACCCCGCGTGAGTCGGCCGCGTTCATCGAGCGACTGCTGGGGGAGACATGATCCGCCAAACCGACCTGGCGTGGTTCAAGAGCAGCTACAGCAGCAGCAGCGAGGGGGACTCCTGCGTCGAGATCGCCACCGCACCCGGCGCCGTCCACGTCCGCGACTCCAAGCACACCGGTGCCGGACCGCGACTCGCTCTGGCGCCGGAGGCGTGGACCTCGTTCCTGTCCGGCACTTTCCAGTGGCCGGCCGTCAGAAGTTGATGCTCCCGATCATCCCCGCGAGGTTCGTCGTCAGCTCACTGATCGTGGGCGCGACGGTCGACGAGGCCAGGTAGAAGCCGAGGAGCATGCACACAACCGCGTGCCCCGCCTTCAACCCTGACTTCTTGACCAGCAGGAAGACGATGATCGCCAGCAGCACAACCGCCGAAATCGAGAGTGCCACGGCGGCTCACCTCCAATAAGCCCAGGGACATGGGGAGGGTCGGACGCGGTCGGACGCGGTCCCACCTTGGGGCAGATAAATCCGCGCAGCGGGCACCTGGTTGATACCCACTATGCGCTAGTGATCATAACTATCCGTGCGCGCGCATCTCTCGGCGCACGGCCGCACAAGGGGGCGCATGGCCAATATGGTCGAGGCATGACGACCGAGTCCGACTCCTTCCCCAAACGGCACGCCCGCACCCAGCGATTCACGCTCGGCGCGCCGCGTTCGTTCACCGTGGCACCCGACGGGTCCCGGGTCGCGTTCCTGCGCTCCGGTACCGGCACGGACCGGGCCAACGCGCTGTGGATCCTCGATACCGAGGAGGGTGGCGAGCGCGTCGCCGCCGATCCGCGCGCCCTCCTGGGCGGCGCCGAGGAGCATCTGTCGCCCGAGGAGCGGGCGCGGCGTGAGCGCAGCCGCGAGGGCGGCGCGGGCATCGTCGGCTACGCCACCGACACGGCCGTCGAGCTGGCCTCTTTCGCCTTGTCAGGGCGGCTCTTCGCGGCCGAGCTGCGGGCCGGGACGGCGCGCGAACTGCCCACCCCCGGACCGGTGATCGACCCGCGCCCCTCCCCCGACGGCCGGCACATCGCCTACGTCGCCCAGGGCGCCCTGCGGGTCGTGGGTGCCGAGGGGGCCGGGGACCGGGCGCTGGCCGAGGCGGACGCGGAGGGCGTCACCCACGGGCTCGCCGAGTTCATCGCCGCCGAGGAGATGGGGCGCAGCCGGGGCTTCTGGTGGGGGCCCGAGTCGGACCGGCTGCTGGTGGCACGCGTGGACGACACGCCGGTCAGCCGGTGGTGGATCTCCGACCCGGCCCATCCCGAGCGTGATCCACACCACGTGCCGTACCCGGCGGCGGGCACCGCCAACGCGGACGTGCGGCTGTTCGTGATCGGGCTGGACGGGGGGCGCACGGAGGTCCGCTGGGACCGGGCGCGGTATCCGTATCTGGCGCGAGTGCACTGGTCAGCGGCGGGTGCGCCACTCCTTCTCGTACAGGCGCGCGACCAGCGCAGCCAGTTGTTCCTGGCCGTGGACACCGAGTCCGGGGCGACCCGGATGGTGCACGCCGACGAAGATCCGATTTGGCTGGAACTCTTCCCCGGCGTGCCCTGCTGGAGCCCCTCCGGGCAGCTCGTGCGGATCGCCGACGAGGGCGGCGCGCGCGTCCTGGCGGTCGGTGAACGACCGCTCACCGGTGCCCAGTTGCATCTGCGGGCGGTGCTGGACGTCTCCGGCGACGACGTGCTGGTTTCCGCGTCGGCGGGCGAGGAGGCGGCCGAACCGGAGACGGGCGAAGTGCACGTGTACCGGGTGAACGAACTCGGCGTGGAGCGCGTCTCGCAGGAGCCCGGCGTGCACTCGGCGGTGCGCGCCGGAGGCGTGACCGTTCTCGTCTCCGCGACGCTCGGCCGGCCAGGCACCCGGGTGCAGGTTCTGCGGGACGGGAAGCCGCTGGCGACCGTCGCCTCTTACGCCGAAGACCCCGGTTTGTCCCCGCGCGTGACGCTCACCGAAGGGGGCGCACGCCGCATCCCGTGCGCCGTGCTTATGCCAAAGGACTACCACGGTGACACCCCCCTCCCCGTGCTCCTGGACCCGTACGGTGGCCCGCACGGTCAGCGCGTGGTGGCCGCGCACAACGCCCACCTCACCTCGCAGTGGTTCGCCGACCAGGGGTTCGCGGTCGTCGTCGCCGACGGGCGGGGCACCCCGGGACGGTCCCCCGCCTGGGAGAAGGCCATCAAGGACGACGTGGCCGCGGTCGTGCTCCAGGACCAGGTGGACGCGCTCCAGGCCCTCGCCGCGGACTTCCCGCTCGACCTGAACCGCGTCGCCATCCGCGGCTGGTCCTTCGGGGGCTACCTGGCCGCCCTGGCGGCCCTGCGCCGTCCGGACGTCTTCCACGCCGCCGTCGTGGGCGCCCCGGTCACCGATCTGCGGCTGTACGACACCCACTACGAGGAGCGCTACATCGGCCACCCGGACGAGCAGCCGGACGTCTACCGCCGCAACTCGGTGATCGACGACGCGGGCCTGGTGGGCGCCGCCGAGCCGCGGCGCCCCATGATGATCATCCACGGACTCGCGGACGACAATGTGGCGGTCGCCCACTCCCTGCGCCTGTCCTCGGCCCTGCTGGCCGCGGGCCGCCCGCACGAGGTGCTCCCGCTGTCCGGCGTCACGCACATGACTCCGCAGGAGTCGGTCGCCGAGAACCTGCTGCTGCTCCAGGTCGACTTCCTCAAGCGGTCGCTGGCATAGCGTCACACGAAGGCACCAACCGCTTTAACACGCGGGCAACTTCACCGAAGCGGCACCGATATACGAACGCGCGACGCTGATCAGCGTACGGCCGTGCGGGTGCCGTGAGCGGGCCGGGGAGCGCCATGTCACCCCGGCCCGCTGCCGTGCCCCCCGGTGCCGTCGCCGTCCGTCTCGGTCGGCACCACCTGCTTCTCCTCGGCGAAGTGGCACGCCGAGTCGTGGGCCGCGGGACCGGTCGCGTGCCGGAACTCGGCGGGGACGGCGAGTGCCGGTACCTCCAGGGCGCAGCGCTCCCGCGCCTTCCAGCAGCGGGTGCGGAAGCGGCAGCCGGACGGGATGTTGGTCGGGGACGGCACGTCGCCGGCCAGGATGATGCGCTCGCGGTGCTCCCGGGCCTCCGGGTCGGGCACCGGCACGGCGGACAGCAGCGCCTGGGTGTAGGGGTGCGTGGGATGGTCGTAGATCTCGGCGTCGCGGCCGGTCTCCACGATCCGGCCGAGGTACATCACGCCGACCCGGTCCGAGATGTGCCGGACGATGGACAGGTCGTGGGCGATGAAGATGTAGGACAGGTCGAACTCGTCCTGGAGCCGGCCCATCAGGTTGATCACCTGCGCCTGGACGGACACGTCGAGGGCCGACACCGGCTCGTCCGCGACGATGATCTCCGGGCGCAGCGCCAGTCCCCGCGCGATGCCGATGCGCTGGCGCTGACCGCCGGAGAACTGGTGGGGGTAGCGGTTGATGTACTCCGGGTTGAGACCGACGACGTCCAGCAGGTGCTGCACCCGTCCGCGCCGGTCGCCCTTCGGGGCCACCTCGGGGTGGATGTCGTACGCCTCCCCGATGATGTCGCCGACGGTCATGCGGGGGTTGAGGGAGGTGTAGGGGTCCTGGAAGACCATCTGGATGTTGCGGCGTACGGACTTGAGGGCCTTGCCCGACAGCTCGGTGATGTCCTCGCCCTTGTAGCGGATCTCACCGGCCGTCGGTTTCTCCAGGCTGACCAGCATCTTGGCGACCGTGGACTTGCCGCAGCCGGACTCGCCGACGATGCCCAGCGTCTCGCCGCGGTCGAGGTGGAAGTCGACGCCGTCGACCGCCTTGACCGCGCCGACCTGTTTCTTGAAGAGGATGCCGGAGGTGAGCGGATAGTGCTTGACGAGACCGCGGACTTCGAGGATCGGCTCGGTCGTCTCAGCCATGCAGGCACTCCCTCCAGAAGTGGCAGGCGCTCCCGCGTTCCGCTTCGGACTCCGTCACGTCGTACAGCGGCGGTACGTCGGTGCGGCAGACGTCCTGGGCCATCGGGCAGCGGGGGTGGAAGGCACAGCCGGGCGGGATGCGGGTGAGGTTGGGCGGCAGGCCCTTGATGGCGTAGAGCTCCTGGCCCTTCTGGTCCAGGCGCGGGATCGACTCCAGCAGGCCGCGCGTGTACGGGTGGGCGGGTGCCTTGTAGATGTCGTGGACCGGCGCCGTCTCCACGATCCGGCCCGCGTACATGACGGCGATCTTGTCGGCCACGTCGGCGACCACGCCCAGGTCGTGGGTGATGAGGATCAGACCCATGTGCAGTTCGCGCTGGAGTTCCGCGAGCAGGTCCATGACCTGGGCCTGGACGGTGACGTCGAGGGCGGTGGTCGGCTCGTCGGCGATGATCAGCTTCGGTTCCAGGGCCATCGCCATGGCGATCATGATGCGCTGGCGCATACCGCCGGAGAACTGGTGCGGGTACTGCCGCACCCGCTCCTTCGCCGCCGGGATGCGTACGCGGTCCATCAGCTCGACGGCCTTGGTCCGGGCGTCCTTGCGTGACATCCCGCGGTGCACGGTGAACATCTCGCCGAGCTGGTCGCCGACGGTGAGGACGGGGTTCAGCGACGACAGCGCGTCCTGGAAGATCATCGCCATCTCGGCGCCGCGGACCTTCCGGCGTTCCTCCTCCTTCAGCTTCAGCAGGTCCCGGCCCTCGAAGAGGATCTCCCCCGCGGTGATCCGGCCCGGGGGGACGTCGAGGATGCCCATGATCGTCTGGGCGGTGACGGACTTGCCGGAGCCGGACTCGCCGAGGACGGCCAGGGTCTCCCCCGCGTCGACGCCGTAGCTGACGCCGTTGACGGCCTTGGCGACGCCGTCCCGGGTGTGGAACTCCACGTGCAGGTCGCGCACTTCCAGCAGCATGCGGCGGCTCACCTCAGCTTCGGGTCGAGGGCGTCGCGCACCGCGTCGCCGAGCATGATGAACGCGAGGACGGTGATGGCGAGGGCTCCGGAGGGCCACAGCAGGGCGTGCGGGGCGTTGCGGACGTAGGGGGCGGCGGCGGAGATGTCGATGCCCCAGGAGACGCTGGGCGGCTTGAGGCCGACGCCGAGGAAGGACAGGGTCGCCTCCAGGGAGATGTAGGTGCCGAGCGCGATGGTCGCCACGACGATGACCGGGGCGACGGCGTTGGGTGCGATGTGGCGCAGCAGGAGCCGGGAGTTCGAGGCGCCGAGCGCACGGGCGGCCTGGACGTAGTCGTTCTGCTTGGCGGTGATGACGGAGCCGCGGGCGATGCGGGAGATCTGCGGCCAGCCGAGCAGCACGATGAAGCCGATGACCGGCCAGACGGTGTTGCTGGTGATGACGGAGAGCAGGACCAGGCCGCCGAGGACGACCGGGATGGCGAAGAAGACGTCGGTGATCCGGGACAGGACGGCGTCCCCCGCCCCGCCGAAGAACCCGGCGAGCCCGCCCAGCACGCTGCCGAGGACCGCGACCCCGAGCGTGGCGAGGACGCCGACCGCCACCGACGTACGGGCGCCGTAGACGGTGCGGGTGTAGACGTCGCAGCCCTGGCCGTTGAAGCCGAAGGGGTGACCCGACTGGGAACCCTCCTGGGCCCTGGCCAGGTCGCACTTGAGGGGGCTGCCGGAGGCGATCAGGGAGGGCCAGATGGAGATGACGACCAGGAAGAGGATCACCAGGGCCGAGATGATGAAGACCGGGTTGCGGCGCAGGTCGTGCCAGGCGTCGGACCAGAGGCTGCGGGGCTTGTCCCGTGGGCCGCTGCCCTCCGGGCCGTCCGGGCCCGGACTCTTCTCCAGGCTCACCGCCTCGCTCGCACCGAGGTCCATCTGCCCGCCCATGCCGGTTCCGGCGATCGCGCGCTCCGGCTCGTACGGCTGCTGCTCAGGCATAGCGGATCCTCGGGTCGAGTACGGCGTACAGGAGGTCGACGACGAGGTTGGCGACGAGGAAGACCAGCACCAGGACGGTGACGAAGCCGACGACGGTCTGCGTGTTCTGCCGGAGGATGCCCTGGTAGAGCTGGTAGCCGACGCCGTGGATGTTGAAGATCCGCTCGGTGACGATGGCGCCGCCCATCAGGGCGCCGATGTCGGTGCCGATGAAGGTGACGACGGGGATCAGCGAGTTGCGCAGCAGATGCCGGGTGATGACCCGGTGCCGGGGCAGGCCCTTGGCGATGGCGGTGCGGACGTAGTCGGAGCGCCGGTTCTCCGCGATGGAGGTACGGGTCAGCCGGGTGACGTACGCCAGGGAGACCGAGGCGAGGACCAGGCCGGGGACGATCAGCTCGCCGAAGGGGGCCTCGGAGGAGACGGCCGGGTCGATCCAGCCCCACTTGACGCCGAGCAGCAGCTGGAGCAGCAGGCCGGTGACGAAGGTGGGGACGGAGATGACGACGAGGGTGAGCAGCAGGACGCCGGTGTCGATGGGGCGGCCGCGGCGCAGGCCGGTGACGACGCCGAGGACGATGCCGACGACGATCTCGAAGAGGATGGCGATGATGGTGAGCCGGATGGTGACCGGGAACGCCGTGCCCATCAGCTCGGTGACCGGCTGACCGTTGAAGGCGGTGCCGAAGTCGCCGGTGAAGACGTTGCCCATGTAGGTCAGGTACTGCTGCCACACGGGCTGGTCGAGCCCGAACTCGTGCCGCAGCTGCGCGGCCGTCGCCGGGTCGCACTCCCGGTCGCCGCACAGGCCCGCGATGGGGTCGCCCATCACGTTGACCATCAGGAAGATCAGCAGCGTGGCCCCGATGAAGACCGGGATCATCTGGAGCAGCCGCCGGACGACGTAGCGTCCCATGGCGCCTCCTCAGCCGACCTTGATCTCGTTGTAGACCGGGACGCTGAACGGGTTCAGCTTCACGTTCGAGAGTCGGTCCGAGTAGCCCGCGCTGCCGTTCTGGTACCAGAGCGGGATGGCCCCCATCTCGTCCCTCAGCACCTCCTCGGCCTGCTGGAAGAGGCCGATCGCCTTGTTGGTGTCCGTCTCGGCGTTGGCCTGGTCGACGAGGTCGTCGAACTTCTCGTTGGACCACTTGCCGTCGTTGGAGGAGGCGTTGGTGTAGTAGAGCGGCTGGAGGAAGTTCTGGATGAGGGGGTAGTCCATCTGCCAGCCGGCGCGGAAGGGACCGCTCATCTTCCGGTCGGTGATCTGGTTGCGGAAGTCGGCGAAGGTGCCGACCGGGTTGCCCGCGCAGGCGCGGTCGTTGTCCAGGGCGTTGTTGATGGAGTTGCAGACCGCGTCGACCCACTGCCCGTGGGAGCCGGTGTCGGCGTTGTACGTGATCCTGACCTGGCCGCCGGGCAGGCCGCCCCCGTCCTTGATCAGCTGTTTGGCCTCGTCGGGCTTGTACTCGCAGGCCTCGCCGCACAGACCGGCCTTGTAGCCGCCGTCCTCGCCGAGGACCGGTGAGGTCCAGTCGGTGGCCGGGGTGCGGGTCTGCTGGAAGATCGTGTCCGTGATCTGCTCGCGGTCGATCGCCATGGACAGGCCCTTGCGGACCTTCTCGGAGCCGGGCTTGTTCCAGTCGTTGTCGTAGAACGGGAAGGCGAGGGTCTGGATGATGCCGGCCGGGGTGTTGATGTACCGGTCGCCGAGGTCGTTCTTCACGTTCTTGAGCTGGGCGGCGGGGACGTCGTCGACGAGGTCGAGGTTGCCGGCCATCAGGTCGGTGTAGGCGGTGTTGTTGTCGGTGTAGACCTTCAGATCGACGCCGCCGTTCTGCGCCTTGTCCGGTCCCGGGTACTCCTCCCACTTCCGCAGGGACATCCGGGAGCCGCGGGCGTAGTTGTCCACCATGTACGGGCCGTTGCCGACCGGCTTCTTCAGCCAGGCGTCGTGGTCGTCGAAGAAGGCGCGGGGCAGCGGCGCGAAGGCCGGGTAGCCGAGGGTGTCGGGGAACGTAGAGAACTTCTGGCTCAGCTTGACGGTGAAGGTGCGGGGGCCGGTCACCTTCAGCCCGGAGAGCGTGTCGGCGCTCTGCCCGCCGCTCTCCGGGTGGGTCTTGTCGTACCCGTCGATGTACGCGAAGAAGTAGGCGTTGCGCTGGTTGTTCTTCAGGCTGGCGCCGTAGTTCCAGGCGTCCACGAAGGACTGGGCGGTGACCTTCTCGCCGTTGCTGAAGGTCCAGCCGTCCTTGACGGTGATCGTGAAGTTCTGCGAGTCGGACGTCTCGATCTTCTCGGCGAGCATGTTCTGCGCCTCGCCGGTCTCGGGATCGTACTTCTTCAGACCCCGGAAGATCATGTCGAGGACCTTGCCGCCCTGCACCTCGTTGGTGTTGGCCGGCTCCAGCGGGTTCTGCGGGTCGCCCCAGGAGGAGCTGAGGACCGCGCTCGTGTCCCCGCCGCTGCCGCCCCCGCCTCCGCAGGCGGTCGCCGCGAGGGCCACCGCCGCCGCGCATGCGGCCCATCTGGCGTGCCTGGCTCCGCGCATGGAGTGCCTCCTCGTGCCCTGACTCGTTCGACTCGTTCGACTCGTTCGCTGACTCGTCCGCTGATCCATTACCGGCCAGCATCAGGGCAAAAGGTGCACATCGCACACGGATACCTCCCTTTGGAGGAACCCAACATCCCGCCGACGGCACCTGGCGGGATGCCGGGGCGAACCCCCGCGCCCCGCGGCGGAGGATCTCGAACAGCGGCGCAACGGATCTTCACCATCCGATGCCGAACCGTTGGATTACGAACCCTCGGTGTACACATTTCGACGAGTCAGCGTCCGCATAACGAACGCCTTGCCTGATTAGTCCAGTTGGCCCGTTATAAGGCACGGATCGATCACGGCACGCTACACGCGTAGCTATGACTCCCCCAAGGCGAGGCAAAGAAGGTAAAGAGGCAGCCAAGCCGAGCGAGATTTTATTGACCTTGAACGAATTGCGTTGAAAAAGTCCGGCGTAGCCCGTAGGGGGACGCCCTGCGGAGTCATCAGACCCTCCCTTGGGCCAGGAGCACCATGACCCCCCCAACTCCATCAGCGGCTGCCCCGCTCGAGGTGACCGACGAGAGCGTCGTCAAGTCGCCCACGCCCACCACCCCTCAGGGCAGCGAGAGCCGTTCACCGGGCCGACTGGCCTGGAAGCGCTTCAAGCGCGACCGCGCGGGCGTCATTTCCGCGTGCATCGTGATCTTCTTCTTCGTGATCGCGCTCGCCGCGCCGCTCATAGCCAAGCTGTACGGCAAAGACCCGTACACCACCTACGCCAGCCAGCGCCCCGAACTGCTCGACGCCTTCTCGTACCCGGCCGGCCCCAACGGCGGTATGAGCTCGGAGTTCTGGTTCGGCATCGAGCCGCAGCTCGGTCGGGACGTCTTCACCTTCCTGCTCTACGGCATCCGGACCTCGCTGGGCATCGCGGTCGCCGCCACCCTGCTCACCGCGCTCCTCGGTATCGTCATCGGCATCACGGCGGGCTACCTCGGCGGCAAGACGGACTACTTCGTCGGCCGGGTCATCGACATCCTGCTGTCGTTCCCGTCCACGCTGTTCTTCATCGCCTTCATGCCGGTCATCTACGGCCTCTTCGTCGCCCCCGACGAGAACATCCCGACCTGGCTCCGGGCCGTCTCCCTGATCATCGTGCTGGCCGGCTTCGGCTGGGCATCCCTCGCCCGGCTGCTGCGCGGCCAGGTGCTCGGCCTGCGCGAGCGGGAGTTCGTGGAGGCCGCCAAGGTCACGGGAGCGTCGCCGGGGCGGATCGTCTTCAAGGAGCTGCTGCCCAACCTGTGGACGCCGATCATCATCCAGTCCACGCTGATGCTCCCGGCCTTCGTGACCGCGGAGGCGGGTCTGGCCTTCCTCGGCGTCGGCATGATCGACCCGACCCCGGACTGGGGCGTCATGATCCAGCGCGGCGCCCAGTTCTACACCGAGGACCTCACCTTCATGCTCTTCCCGGGCCTGTCGATGGTGCTCTTCGTACTCGCCTTCAACCTGCTCGGCGACTCGGTGCGCGACGCGCTCGACCCGAAGTCCAAGCGCTGACCCGTTGCTCCCTCCGGTCCGTACACAGGAGTCCGGCCGGCCACTTCCGCCCCATATGACCACCCTTGGTAGGTTCACCATGGCTTTCTCCCGTAGAAACTTCCTCATAGCGACCGGTGTCGTCGCGGCCTCCTCCTCGGTCCTGACCGCCTGCGGCGGCAGCGACAACAAGGGCGGCAAGAGCGGCGCCCCCAAGGTCAGCGGCAGCGAGACCGTGAACATCCCGGTCGGCACGAAGGCCGACTCGACCGGTCCGGCCCCCGAGGTCAAGGGCGCGGTGAAGGGCGGGACGGTCTACTCGCTCGACCAGTTCGACATGGACCACATGGACCCGGGTCAGATCTACGTCTCGACCGAGGGCGCCATCACCGTCCCGATCATGCGCGGTCTGACCGGCTACAAGATCGACGACAAGGGCGCGACCACCCTCGTCGGCGACGCCGCCACGGACGCCGGCACGATGAAGGACGGCGGCAAGACCTGGTCCTTCACGCTGAAGGAGGGGCTGAAGTGGGAGGACGGCTCCGAGGTCACGATGGACGACGTCCGTCACACCTTCGAGCGCCTCTACGCCTCCTTCATCACCGAGGGTCCGATCTACGTCCAGTCGTGGCTGGAGGGCGCCGACAAGTACAAGGGCCCCTACGACGACAAGCACCTCGACTCGATCGAGATCGACGGCCGGACCATCACCTTCCGTCTCAACGAGGCGCGCGGTGACTTCAACTACACCGTCGCCATGCGCGGTTACTCCCTGGTGCCGAAGAAGCACGACACCAAGGAGAAGTACGACAAGCGCCCGTTCTCCTGCGGTCCGTACAAGATCGAGAGCCGTAGCATCGGCAAGTCCCTGACCTACGTGCGCAACGAGCACTGGGACGCGAAGACGGACCCGATCCGCAACGCGTACCCGGACAAGTTCCACTTCCAGTTCGGCTTCCAGCCGCTGGCCGCCACCGACCGCTTCATCGCGGACTCCGGCAACGACAAGCACGCGATGGCGATCTTCAACGAGGTCGCCGCGGAGCGCATCGCCCAGGTGCTCACCAAGCCCGAGCTGAAGAAGCGCGTCCTCACCCAGGTCGACACGGTCACCTACTACTGGCCGATCAACACCACGCGCATCACAGACCTCAAGGTCCGCCAGGCCATCAACTGGGCCTGGCCGCACCAGCAGCTGCAGACGATCAAGGGTGGCGCCGCCGTCAGCGAGATCGCCACCACGATCATGAGCCCGGTGACCCCCGGTTACCAGCAGTTCGACCTGTACGGCACGACCAAGAAGCCCGGCGGCGACCCGGCCAAGGCCAAGGCGCTGCTGAAGGAGGCCGGGAAGGTCGGCCAGAAGCTGGTCATCGCCTACCAGCAGTCGGACAACTCGGTGAAGCAGGCCGTCGCGATCAAGAACGCCCTGGAAGAGGCCGGCTTCAAGGTCGTCAACAAGCAGGTCGACAAGTCGACCTTCTACACCCAGATCGGCGACATCGAGAACGGCTACGACCTGTTCGCCGCCGGCTGGAGCCCGGACTGGCCGAACGGTTACTCCGTCTTCTTCCCCTGCTGGCACGGCAAGAACATCGGCGACGGCCGCAACAACTACGCCCAGCTGAACGACACGGGCGTCAACAAGGCGATCGACGCGGCCTCCAAGATCGTGGACGCGGAGGAGGCCAAGAAGGCCTGGGGCGCCATCGACCGTCAGATCATGGAGCTGGCGCCGGTCGTCCCGGACTACCACTCCATCCGCAACTGGATGTACGGATCCAAGATCGGCAACGTCGTGTACGACGCCGGCAACACCTGCATCGCGCTCTGCAAGCTCTACGCGATGAAGTAAGCGCGCACGATTCCTGGGGGCGGCCACCACCCTTATGGCCGCCCTCTGCGGCCCACCCCCCTCTTACCCCCCGGCGACGGCGCCCCGTCCGGAAAGTCACGCCCCATGCTCCGCTTCCTAGTCCGCCGAGTCTCCGGTGCGATGGTCATCCTGCTGATCATCAGTGCCGTCACCTTCTGGCTCTTCTACGCCATCCCGCGTGACCCCGCCATGATGTCCTGCGGCAAGAACTGCACGCCGGAGAATCTGGAGCAGATCCGGAAGAACCTGGGCATCGACGAGTCGATCCTGATGCAGTACTGGCACTGGCTCGTCGGCGTCTTCGCCGGACGGGACTACGCCGGATACGGCTACTGCGACGCGCCGTGCCTCGGCTACTCCTTCGCCAACCGCGAGCCCGTCTTCGGCACGATCATGGACCGGCTGCCGCTGACCCTGTCGCTCGCCTTCGGTGCGGCCGTGGTCTTCCTGATCGTCGGCGTCGGCGCGGGCATGCTCGCGGCTCTCAAGCAGGGCAAGTTCCTGGACAAGTTCGCCAGCTCCGTGTCGCTGCTCGGCTCTTCGCTGCAGATCTACTTCGTCGGCTACATCGCGATGTTCTTCCTGGTCTCGGAGCTCGGCGTCCTCAGCCAGCCGTCGTACACGCCGCTCACCGAGAACCCGGGCGCCTGGATGTCCGGTCTGCTGTTGCCATGGCTGGTGCTGGCGATCATCTTCACCGCCAACTACACCCGTATGACGCGCTCCCAGATGGTGGAGCAACTCAGCGAGGACTACGTGCGCACGGCACGGGCCAAGGGACTGTCCAAGCGCAACGTCTTCTTCCGGTTCGCCTGGCGCGGTGCCATGGGCCCGATCGTCACGCTCTTCGGCATCGACCTCGGTGTGCTGATCGGCGGCGCCATCATCACCGAGACGACCTTCAGCCTCCAGGGCATCGGCCGGCTCGCGATCCAGTCCGTGAACCAGAGCGACCTGCCCATGCTCCTCGGCGTCACCGTGCTGGCGGCTGGCGCGATCGTCATCTTCAACATCATCGTCGACGCGGTCTACGCCCTCATCGACCCGCGGATCCGGCTTGCCTGACCTCCGCCGCCTGTAGTCGCCCCCTCCCACCGCCCCGCCCGGCTACCCCGCATCACCTCCTGGAGCGTCCCCGTGACGAGCACCGAACAGCAGCCCTTCCTCTCCGTCAGGGACCTGAAGGTCCACTTCTCCACCGAGGACGGCATCGTCAAGGCCGTCGACGGGCTCTCCTTCGACCTCGCCAAGGGCAAGACGCTCGGCATCGTGGGCGAATCGGGCTCGGGCAAGTCGGTCACCAACCTGACGATCCTGGGCCTGCACGACCGGGACCGCACCGCGATCGACGGCGAGATCGTCCTCGACGACAAGGACCTGCTCACCGCCACCGAGCGGGAGCTGGAGCGGCTGCGTGGCAACAAGATGGCCATGATCTTCCAGGACGCGCTGGCGTCGCTGTCGCCGTACCACACCATCGGCAAGCAGATCAGCGAGACCTACCGCAAGCACACCGGCGCTTCCAAGAAGGAGGCCCGGGACCGGGCGATCGAGATGCTGCGCCGGGTGGGCATCCCGCAGCCGGAGATCCGGGTGGACGACTATCCGCACCAGTTCTCCGGCGGTATGCGCCAGCGCGCGATGATCGCCATGGCGCTGGTCTGCGACCCCGAGCTGCTCATCGCGGACGAGCCGACCACGGCCCTCGACGTGACGGTCCAGGCGCAGATCATGGACCTGCTCAAGGACCTCCAGCAGGAGTTCGGCACGGCCATCATCTTCATCACCCACGACCTCGGCGTCATCGCGGACATCGCGGACGACGTGCTGGTGATGTACGGCGGCCGGTGCGTGGAGCGCGGTACCAAGGAGGAGGTGCTGCGCGACCCGCAGCACCCGTACACGCTGGGCCTGATGAGCTCCATGCCCAGCCTGGACGGACCGGTCGACGTGCCGCTGGAGCCGATCCCGGGCTCGCCGCCCTCGCTGCTCAACCCGCCCACCGGCTGCCGGTTCCACCCGCGGTGCGCCTTCGTCGAGAAGGTCGAGGGTGGGCTGTGTTCCTCGGAGCAGCCCGTGCTCGAGGTGGTCAAGGGCCGGGGCTCCGCCTGCCACCTGCCCTCGGGGCAGCGCCCGGAGCTGTTCGCCGACTTCGCCGGTTCCCGGCACAACTGACGTAAAAGAGACGGGACTTCACCATCATGAGCAACGCGGAAACGCTCCTGGACGTCAGCGGCCTGACCAAGCACTTCCCGATCAAGGGCGGCTTCCCGATCTCGCGTACGGTCGGGGCCGTGCGGGCGGTGGACGGCCTGGACTTCCAGGTGCGCGAGGGCGAGAGCCTGGGCCTGGTCGGTGAGTCGGGCTGCGGCAAGTCGACGACCGGCCGGCTGATCACCCGGCTGCTGGAGCCCACGGCCGGCAAGGTCGTCTACCGGGGCCAGGACATCACCCACGCCAGTCGCAGGGGTCTCGCGCCGATCCGGTCCGAGATCCAGATGATCTTCCAGGACCCGTACGCTTCCCTCAACCCCCGCCAGACGGTCGGCAAGATCATCGCCGGTCCGATGGAGATCAACGGCATCAACCCGCCGGGCGGCCGGGAGAACCGGGTGCGCGAGCTGCTGGAGATCGTGGGTCTCAACCCCGAGCACTTCAACCGCTTCCCGCACGAGTTCTCCGGCGGTCAGCGCCAGCGCATCGGGGTGGCCCGCGCCCTGGCCCTGGAGCCCAAGCTGATCGTGGCCGACGAGCCGGTCTCCGCGCTCGACGTGTCCATCCAGGCCCAGGTGGTGAACCTGCTCCAGAAGGTGCAGAGGGAACTGGGCATCGCGTTCGTCTTCATCGCGCACGACCTGGCCGTCGTTCGGCACTTCTCGCAGCGCGTGGCGGTCATGTACCTCGGTAAGATCATGGAGATCGCCGACCGCGACGATCTGTACAACAACCCGCGTCACCCCTACACGCGCGCCCTGCTGTCCGCCGTGCCCGAGGCGACGGTGGAGGACACGCCCCGCGAGCGCATCCGGCTCGTCGGCGACGTGCCCTCGCCGATCAACCCGCCCTCGGGCTGCCGCTTCCGCACCCGGTGCTGGAAGGCGACGGACAAGTGCGCGTCCGAGGCGCCGCCGCTGGTGCAGGTGGAGGGCAACAAGGCCGGACACCTGACCGCGTGCCACTACCCCGAGACGGATGACGTAGCCTCGCCCCGTCTCACCAAAAGCCCTCAGGCGGCTGCCTGACAACACCCCTTTTCTGTCGGCACCGCCTGCGGAACGGACCTTCTACGGCCCATTGACCCGAGCCCGGAACGTCCGCTCCAGGGAAACCGAGGGCCCGCGCCTCCCCAGGCGCGGGCCCTCGGTCTGTTCGCGGCGGGGCCGGGTCAGTCCTTGTCCGTCTGCTCCAGCGCGGCCAGCGCCGGGTCGAGGACGATGGCCTCCCCGCGGGCCGCGATCGTCGGCTCCTCCGGGAAGTGGCAGGCGGTCAGGTGACCGTCGCGGTTGCCGTCGACGCGGACCAGTGGAGGCACCTCGCTCGCGCACTTGTCCTGCGCCTTCCAGCACCGGCTGCGGAAGCGGCAGCCGGACGGTGGCATGATCGGCGAGGGCACGTCGCCGGCCAGGCGGATGCGCTCACGGCCCTCGGGCTCGTCGACCATCGCCACCTCGGGCACCGCCGACAGCAGGGCATGGGTGTAGGGGTGCCGCGGCCTGCTGTAGATGGAGTCCCGGTCGCCGACCTCGACCACCTTGCCGAGGTACATGACCGCGACACGCTTCGAGAAGTGCCGGACCACGGCCAGGTCGTGCGCGATGAACAGGAAGGCGATGCCCAGTTCCTGCTGCACCTTCTGGAGCAGGTTCACGACCTGCGCCTGGATCGACACGTCCAGCGCGGAGACCGGCTCGTCCGCGACGATGAGCTTCGGGTTGAGCGCGAGGGCGCGGGCCACGCCGATGCGCTGACGCTGGCCGCCGGAGAACTCGTGCGGGAAGCGGTTGAAGTGCTCCGGGTTGAGGCCCACGAGTTCGAGCAGCTCGCGGACCTTCTTGTCCCGCCCGCCCGCCGGGTTGATTCCGTTGACCTCCATCGGCGACTTGATGATCGTGCCGACGGTCTGCCGGGGGTTCAACGAGGAGTACGGGTCCTGGAAGATCATCTGGATCTCGGAGCGGACGGACGCCAGTTGCCTCCGCGAGGCGTGGCTGATGTCCTGACCCGCGTACTCGATCTTCCCGGCCGTCGGTTCCAGGAGCCGGGTGATGAGCCGGCCCGTGGTGGACTTGCCGCACCCGGACTCGCCGACCAGGCCGACGCTCTCACCGGCACCGACGGTCAGATCGACGTCGTCCACGGCCTGGACGGCGCCGACCTTTCGTTTGATCGGGAACCCGCCGTAGATCGGGAAGTGTTTGGTCAGCCCCTCGACCTTCAGCAGCGTCTCGGCCGACGCCGTGGAGGAGCCCTGCTGTGCGGGAAGGGTGAGTTTGTCGCTCATGTCTCGGTCTCCCTAGCGCAGCCGGGGCTGGATCTTGTCGATGAAGAAGGTCTGCTTCTGCTCCGCCGTCAGGTGGCAGGCGTCGGCCCGTCCCTCGCCGAGCGGCGGACGCTCGGTGCCGCACCGGTCGCCCGGCACCTCGCCCTTGAACGCGCACCGCGGGTGGAAGGGGCATCCGGACGGCGGGTTCAGCAGGCTGGGCGGTGAGCCGGGGATCGGGGTCAGCGCCTGGTCGATGCTGCCGCCGAGCCGCGGCATCGAGCTGAGCAGCCCCCACGTGTACGGGTGCCGTGGCCTGCGCAGCACCTCGGCGGTGCTGCCGCGCTCCACCGCCCGGCCCGCGTACATCACCAGCAGGTCGTCAGCCATCTCGGAGATGACTCCGAGGTCGTGGGTGATGAAGACGATGGCCGATCCGAACTCCTGCTGGAGGTCCTTGAGCAGATCGAGGATCTGGGCCTGGACGGTCACGTCCAGGGCGGTGGTCGGCTCGTCGGCGATCAGCAGGTCGGGGTCGCAGACCAGCGCCATGGCGATCATCGCGCGCTGGCGCATGCCGCCGGAGAACTGGTGGGGGTAGTCGTCCACCCTGGACTTGGGCTGCGGGATGCCGACCTTGGTCAGCATCTCGATCGCCCGCGCCCGCGCCTCCTTCTTGGACGCGCCGGTGTGTTTCATGAAGGGCTCGGCGATCTGCCGACCCACCGTGTAGTACGGCGAGAGCGCGGTCAGCGGGTCCTGGAAGATCATGGCGACCTTGTTGCCGCGGAGCTTCTCCATCTCCTTCTCGGTCGCGGTGACGAGTTCCTTCCCGTCGAGGACGATCTCGCCCTCCACGGTGGTGTTCTTGGGGTTGTGCAGGCCGAGGACGGTGAGGTTGGTGACGGACTTGCCGGAACCCGACTCTCCCACGATGCCGAGAGTCCGGCCGCGCGCGACGTCGAAGGACAGGCCGTCGACCGCCTTGACGATGCCGTCCTCGGTGGAGAACCGCACCCGGAGGTCGCTTACCGAGAGGAAGGACTCCGGCCCGGTCGGGGCCGTCTCGCCTTCGGTCTTGGTCAGAGTGCTCACGGTGTTTCTCCTAGCTGAGCCGCACGCGCGGATCGATGTAGGCGTAGGCGAGGTCCACGAGGATGTTCAGGAGCAGGATGAAGAAGGCTCCGAACAGCATGACGCCCATCGTCACCGGCAGGTCCTTGGTCAGCGACGAGTCGACCGCGAGGCGACCGATGCCGGCCAGGTCGAACGTGAACTCCGTGACCACCGCGCCGGACAGCAACGCGCTGAGGTCCATGCCGAGGATGGTGACGATCGGGATGAGCGAACCACGCCAGGCGTAGCGGAAGAAGACGTACCGCTGTTTCATGCCCTTGGCCCGTGCGGTGCGGACGTGCTCCTCCTGGAGCTGCTCGATCATGGTCGAGCGGGACATACGGGTGTACTGGGCGGTGAAGATGGTGGCCATCACCATCCAGGGGATGAGCAGACCGATGGCCCACGTGACCGGGTTCTCGGTGAACGGCTTGTAGCTCGGGTTCTCCATGATCCCGGACTGGTAGACGAGAATGCCGAGCACGATCGGGCCGAGGAAGTAGATCTGGAACGAGCTGAGGACGATCGAGGCACCGCTGACGAGCTTGTCGGCGGCCGTGCCGCGCTTCCAGGCGGCGAGCAGGCCCGAGCCGAGGCCCAGGATCAGGAAGATGACCAGACCGCCCACCGTCAGCGAGAGCGTCAGCGGGAACCGGTCCATGATCGAGTCCCAGACGAACTCACCGGTGTCGAACGACATGCCCAGACACGGCGCGGAGCAGTGTCCCTGGGCGAAGTCCCGCCCGGCGACGATGCCTGTCATGAACTCCCAGAACTGGGCGGTGATGGGCTTGTCGAGACCGAGGTTCTCGCGGATCACCGCGATGTTCTCGGGTGAGCAGTTCTTGCCGCAGGACAGCTCGGCGAAGTCCTGAGGGATCGTATAGAACAGGAAGAAGGTGAACGCGCCGATCAGGAACATGATCACGACGGCGCCGATCAACCTGCGAACGAGGAACTGAAGCATGGCAGGTGGATGCTCTCTTCGGACGCGGCGGCAGGGAGGGATTGCCGTCCGCGGGGGTGCGCTCCGCCTGGCGCGCACCCCCGCGGTCAGCCGGGCTGGAGGGCTACGGCTGCTTCAGGAACAGGTCGTTGATGTCGATGTAGCTCGACTCGTTGCTGTACCTGGCGCCACCGATGTTCGATCCGTAGAGCTGGATCTGCTTCGAGTAGTAGACCGGGGCGGCCGGGTTGATCTCCTCCACGATGCGGTGGTGGGCCTGCTCCCAGGTCTTGGCGGCCTGCTCCGGCTCCTGCGTCAGGGCCTTCTTGATCATCTCGTTGACCTGCGGGTCGTCGATGTGCGAGTAGTTGGACCCGCCGTCGGCGACGAGTTCACCGTCGTAGACCGGCGTGATGACCGTGGACGCGGACGGCCAGTCCTGGCCCCAGCCGGTCATGTAGAGGTCGTACGGGTTCTTCAGCTTGCCGACCTGCTCGTAGAAGCTGGCCCGGTCGATCTCCTTGGCCTGGACGTCGAAGCCGATCTTGTTGAGCGCGTCCTTGATGATGAGCATCTGGGCCTGGCCGCGCGGGGTGTTGGAGTAGGCGTAGGTGAGCTTCGTGCCCTCCGCGACTCCCGCCTCCTTCAGCAGCTTCTTGGCCATCTCCGGGTCGCCGTTCGGCTTCTTGAGCTTGCCGAACGGGTCGTACTTCGGGTCGAAGTTCGGCAGGGTCGGGGCGAGCAGACCGCCGGCCACCTCACCGCCGTAGCGGCCGCCGTCCGCCTGGACCATGGACTGGTTCGGGATCGCGTAGGTGATCGCGTCCCGGATCTTCTTGTCCTTCATGCGGTCGAGGTTGAAGGTCAGCTGCCAGACGTAGGGCTGGTAGCCCTGGATGGTCCGCTTCTTCGCCGAGGCGTCGCCGATGACGGCCGACATCTGGGCCGGGTCGACCGAGTCCGTGAACTGGATCGCGTTCTTGGCCTCGCCCTGGTCGGCCATCAGGCGCTTGGTCTGGCTCGCCTGGTCGATGGTGCTGGTGAAGTTGTAACCGTCGACGTACTGGTGGCGCACCGAGTCCGTCTTCGGGTCCCACTGGTCGTTCTTGACCAGCTTCATCGACTTGCCGGGCTTGTACTCGGCGATCTTGTAGGGGCCGAGGGCCGCCGGGGCGTCGTCGTACTTCTCCTTCGTGTCCCGCTTCTCGGGCACGATGGCGTACCCGGCCATGGCGAGGGCCTGCGGAAGGTCCTGGCGCGGCTGGGAGAAGTGGAAGACGACCGTCTTGTCGTCCGGTGTCTCCAGCACCGAGTCCGGCAGGTGCTTGCCCTTGTACGGCCCGTCCGGCAGTGCCTTGCGGTAGTCGTTGCCGGAGAGCCAGGACTGGACGAAGGTCGGACCGTCGAAGATCACCTTCGAGTACAGGCGCTCGATGGTGTGGCGGACGTCCTTCGAGGTGATGGGGTTGCCCTGGTCGTCCTTGATGCCGTCCTTGAGCTTGAACGTCCAGGTCTTGCCGCCGTCCGAGGACTGGCCCGAGTCGGTGGCGATGTCACCGACGACGGTGAGGTTGCCCTCCTCGTCCTCCTGGAAGTTCGTCAGACCGCGGTGCACCAGGTTGGCGAACTGACCGGCGTCACTGACGTAGATCTGGCCCGGGTCCATGTGGGTCAGGTCCGACTGCATGTAGACGTTGATGAAGCCGCCGGGCTTGGCGCCGGGGACCTCTTCGGCCGGGCCGTTGGACGCCGCGACGTCACCGTAGGCGACCGGGTCCTGCTGCTTGGCGGCGTCCTTCTGGCCCTTGGCGTCGCTCTTGCCCTTGCTGCCGCCGTCGCTGTCGCCGGAGCAGCCGGTCAGCACCAGCGCGCCGGCCACGATGGCCACGGCTATGGCGCGAGTGGTACGCGTGGTGCGGTTCTTGATGGGCTTCATGATGCCGATCCACCTGCCTGTCGATAGTTGTCCACGAGTGCTGCCTGACGGTCCGGAAGCCCGGCACGGGGGCGGCAGCTCCCCCACCCACCAATGGACGATTACCGTCCGGTCTTGGGGTCGAACGCGTCCCGGACGGAGTCTCCGAGAAGGTTGAAGGAGAGAACGAAAACGACCAGCGCCACGCCCGGGAAGAACATGAACATCGGGTCCTGCTCGTACACGTCGGCGCCGATGGCGAACATGCGGCCCCAGTCGGGGGTCGGTTCGACGAATCCGACACCGATGTACGAGAGGAAGGCGATGGACAGGATCGTGCTCGGAAGGATGTACGTGGCCTGCACCAGGATCGGTGTGACGATGTTGGGCAGGATCTCCTTGCGCACGATCCGCCATGGAGAGGCACCGGACACCTTGGCCGCCTCCACGAACTCGCGCTCGCGGAGCGTCAGTACGGAGCTGCGCACCAGACGGGCCAATCCCATCCAGCCGAGGAACCACATCACCAGAGTGATGGCCACGGCCCGCAGATAGGTGGGGGTCTCGTCCTGGGGGGAAACGAACATCGCGGTCACGACGGGCATGAAGGCGATGAAGAACAGCTGCTGCGGAAAGGCCAGGAAGAAGTCGGTGATCCGGCCCAGCCAGTAGTCGACCCGGCCGCCGAAGAAGCCGCTGACCATCCCGATGATCACGCCGGTGAGGACACAGAGCAGCGTGACGACCACGGCCATGTACAGCGAGGTTCGCATGCCGTACAGCAGCATGGTGAACACGTCACGCCCGAGCTTGGGCTCGACACCGAACCAGAAGTCACCGGACATGCCCCCGAAGGAACCCGTCGGCATGGCGAAGTCGTCCAGCAGGAAGGGGTACTCCGGCTCCTGGGCGTACAGGGTGTACGGATCCTTCCCGTACAGCTTGGCGATGAGCGGTGCCAGCGCCGATACGAGGAAGTAGAGGATCACCACGCACGCGGAGACGACGCCGGTCCGGTCACGCTTGAAGCGCAGCCACATCAGCTGCCCGGGAGACCGGCCTTCGTGGCTCTTCGTCTCCACGGCCTTGACGCGATCCGGCGCGTCGTCGGCGGCGGCCGACGTTCCGCTGCCCTCGATGTCGATTGGACTTGTCACAGTTCGCCCATTTCACAGGTGTGGGTGTGCCGAACCGCCGACCGGCGCAGGGTGTGCGCGATCGCGGAACGGATCATGAAGAAGCGTCGAGTGGTCCCGTGGGATGCGGGAAACCCGCAGCCGGACGCGCGTAGCCGGATGCCCGGACGTCGGCGGCCGACCCGCTTCCTAGAGTCGATCGCCGTCCGACGGGGCGAAGTTGGGGGCGACCGACCGTGTGACCCACCTGGTGTTCGTGACACCGCGCATGGGGCTCCTCCTCATGACTCCACGTGTTCACCGACAGGAGGGGGCTCATATCTGCCTTCCGACACCCCTGACGGAAGACCAGACACCCCCTGGTGCTCGTGAGTCGACGCTGTCCCCACAGCGTGTGACCCATTGACCCGAGCGCTACGCGGCTAACTATCTGCCATGACCAGAAGGACCGACCACCGTCTTTAAATCTCAATTCAGTCACAGCTGACAGGGAGATCTTCCAAAATCTGGACAAACTGTTCGGGACGAGAAGGCCGCGAAACGGACGTGTTACATGGCTATCGGTCGTCGATCTCCGTGTTTCGGACACCGGGAGCCCCCGGAAGGGTCCCGGGAGGGGGCCGGCGCCACGGAAAACCGGTTGAAAAAAGCCCGGGTGCCCCCATGATGGGGGCACCCGGGCTCCGCTGGGTGCCGGCTGTGCGCCGGCGCCGGCGGGTGGATCAGTTGTGCTTGGCGCGGCTCGCGGCGCGGGCGCGCTCGCGGGCGTCCAGGTTCACCTTGCGGATGCGAACGGCCTCCGGGGTCACCTCGACGCACTCGTCGTCGCGGCAGAACTCCAGCGACTGCTCCAGCGAGAGCTTGCGCGGCGGGACGATCGCCTCGAACGAGTCGGCCGAGGACGACCGCATGTTGGTGAGCTTCTTCTCCTTGGTGATGTTCACGTCCATGTCGTCGGCGCGGGAGTTCTCGCCGACGATCATGCCCTCGTACACCTCGGTGCCGGGCTCCGTGAAGAGCACGCCGCGCTCCTGGAGGTTCGTCATCGCGAACGCGGTGACGGCACCGGAGCGGTCGGCGACCAGCGAGCCGTTGTTACGGGTCGTGAGGGTGCCGAACCAGGGCTCGTGTCCCTCGTGGATGGAGTGCGCGATGCCGGTGCCGCGGGTCTGGGTCAGGAACTCCGTGCGGAAGCCGATCAGACCGCGGGAGGGAACCACGAACTCCATGCGGACCCAGCCGGAGCCGTGGTTGGACATGTTGTCCATCCGGCCCTTGCGCACGCCCATGAGCTGCGTGACCGCACCCATGTGCTCCTCGGGCACGTCGATCGTCATGCGCTCGACGGGCTCGTACGTCTTGCCCTCGACGTCCTTGGTGACGACCTGCGGCTTGCCGATGGTCAGCTCGAAGCCCTCACGGCGCATCTGCTCGACCAGGATGGCCAGCGCCAGCTCACCGCGGCCCTGCACCTCCCAGGCGTCCGGACGCTCGGTGTCCAGGACGCGGAGCGAGACGTTGCCGATCAGCTCGCGGTCCAGTCGGTCCTTGACCTGGCGGGCGGTGACCTTGCGGTCCTTGACGGCCGCCTTGTTGTCCGCGCCCTTGCCGGTGGCGCCGCGGCCGACCAGCGGCGAGGTGTTGGTGCCGATGGTCATGGAGATCGCGGGCTCGTCCACCGTGATCAGCGGCAGCGGAACCGGGTTCTCCTGGTCGGCCAGGGTCTCGCCGATCATGATGTCCGGGATACCGGCGACGGCGCAGATGTCACCGGGGGCGGCCTTCTCGGCCGGCTTGCGGGTGAGCGCCTCGGTCATCATCAGCTCGGAGATCCGCACGTTCTGCACGGATCCGTCGCGCTTCATCCAGGCGACCGTCTGGCCCTTCTTCAGCTCGCCCTGGTGGACGCGCAGCAGGGCGATACGGCCGAGGAAGTTGTCCGCGTCCAGGTTGGTCACGTGCGCCTGGAGCGGGGCGGCCTCGTCGTAGGTCGGGGCCGGGATGTGGTCCAGGATCGTCGAGAAGAACGGCTCCAGGCTGGTGGAGTCGGTCGGGACCGTGCCGTCCTCGGGCTTGGTGAGGGAGGCGACGCCGTCCCGGCCGCACGCGTAGACGATCGGGAACTCGATCTGCTCCTCGTCGGCGTCCAGGTCGAGGAAGAGGTCGTACGTCTCGTTGACGACCTCGTCGATCCGGGCGTCCGGGCGGTCCGTCTTGTTGATGCAGAGGATGATCGGCAGCCGCTGGCTGAGCGCCTTGCGCAGCACGAAGCGGGTCTGCGGGAGCGGGCCCTCGGAGGCGTCCACGAGCAGGACGACGCCGTCCACCATCGACAGACCGCGCTCGACCTCGCCGCCGAAGTCGGCGTGGCCGGGGGTGTCGATGATGTTGATGGTGATGACGTCGCCGCCATCCTTCGGGTGGTACTTCACCGCCGTGTTCTTGGCGAGGATCGTGATGCCCTTCTCACGCTCCAGGTCGTTCGAGTCCATCATGCGGTCGTCGACGCCTTCGAGCTGGTGCGCGGCGAAGGCGCCGGCCTGCTTCAGCATGCCGTCGACGATGGTGGTCTTGCCGTGGTCGACGTGGGCGACGATGGCGACGTTGCGGATGTCGTGGCGCGTGGCCATATGAGGCGTACTCCCGGAGGGTGTGAGGACGGCCCTCGCGTACGTCCGTGTCACGCGGGCCTGCCGGGCGATACATGCCACGGCCTCACCCAATGGTACGGGGCCCCGGGGACTGGGGCTTCCCGGGTGCTGCTCACCGGGAAGCCCCAGTCCCCCGGGGCGCCCGGTCAGGACGTGGGAGTGGCCGACGGCCGCGAGCCGTGGGCGCCCTTCTTGAGGAAGCCCATGTCCTCGTAGACCGGGGTCTCGAAGCCGAAGGCGCCCGCGTTGGCGAGGTTCTTGCGGGCCGCCACGAGCTGGGGGCGCTGGTAGAGGGGGATGGAGCCGGCCGCCGCCCAGATCCGCGAGTCGGCCTTGCGGAGCAGGTCCCGGGCCTCCTTCTGGTCCAGCGTCGCCATGGCCTGGTCGAAGAGCTGGTCGACCTGGTCGGTGCCGACCCGGGTGTAGTTCTGCGCGACGTTCAGGGAGCCGTCGGCGGCCGGGACGGGCTTGGCGTAGATCGGGCGGGCGTCGGTGGCGGGGAAGGCGGAGGCGGGCCAGGAGTAGAGCGCCAGGTCGAACTCGCCGGAGGCGACGTGGTCCTTGAAGTAGCTGTCGTCCGGGACCTTGGTGATGTCGGTGCCGATGCCGATCTTCTCCAGCATGTCCGAGACGCGGTCGGCGACGGTGCGCAGGGCCTCGGAGCCCGGGCCGGAGGGGAGGACGAAGCGCAGGGTGAGCGCCTTGCCGTCCTTGGCGAGCGGGGCCGTCGCCGAGCCGGCCGGGGCGGCGGTGCCCTTGGGGGCGTAGGCGCCGGGGGCGCCGCCCTGCGCGGTGTTCTTGCCGCTGCTGTCCTCCCCCTTCTCCGCCTGCTCCCCCTTCTCCTTGTCGTCCGTGTTCTTGCCGTCCTCGCCGACGATGTACGTCCCGTCGTCGCCGCCCTCGGACTTCTTCTCGTCCTCGCCGTCCTTGTCCTTCTCGCCCTTGGCGCCGGCCGCCTTCTCGCCGTCCTCGGGCTCCTTCACGGGCCCGCCGGGCACCCACCCGGCGTCCGCGAGCAGGGCCCGGGCCTCCTTGGCGTTCTGGTCGCCCAGGGCGCCACTGCCGTCGGCGTAGGCGGCCTGGCCGGACAGCGCGAGGTGGCTGCCCACGGGCTCGGCGGGCAGGCCCAGCGGACCCAGCACCGCCTTGGCCAGCTTCCCGCGGTCCAGGGCGCGGGCCACGGCCCGCCGGACGCGTTCGTCGGCGAGGGGGCCGTCGGCGCCGTTCAGGGCGAGCTGGGTGTAGGCGGGCTCCAGGGACTTGCGGACCTCGAAGCCGCTCAGGGCCTTCCGCCGGCGTTCCAGCTTCTCCCGGGCCTCGCGCCGCTCCTCACGGGCCAGGATCTCCTCCTCGGCGGCCTCCTCGTCGGAGCCGTTGGCGACCGCCCAGGAGTGCAGTGCCTTCGCGGCGGCCCTGCCCTGCGGACCGGGCAGCGGTGAGCCGCCCGAACCCGCGGCCGGGGTGCCGTCCGGGCCCATGAGCGGGGTGCCGCCGGCGGCGTCCCGGGGGGCGGCGGCCAGACCGACCTGGTCGGCGGTGTCCGGGGCGATCTCGGCCAGGTCGAGCTTGCCCGCGACCAGCTCGGAGACCCGCTCGGCGCGCGGTACGGCGCGCAGCACGATCCGGTCCAGCTTGGCCGGCTCCCCCCACCAGCGCGGATTGCCGGTGAGGACGACCTCGTCGTCCTTGGTGTCGACCTCCTTGACGGCGAAGGGGCCGGCGGTGACCTTGAGCTTGCGCCGCGCGCCGTCGTTGAAGGCGTCCGGGGTGCCCATGACGTCCTTCGGGTACAGGGGCGTGAACAGCGACTTCCAGTCGGCGTAGGGCCGGCTGAAGGTGACCTTGACCTCCAGGTCGCCGGCGCCGCGCTCGATCTTCTCGATGCGGTCGTAGCCGGCGTTGCGGGCGGTCCAGTAGGCGCTGTCCTTGCCGGACAGGGCGCGCCACTGGGCGGCGAAGTCGGCGGCGCCGACCTCCCGGCCGTCGCTCCACACGGCCTGCTGGTTGAGCTTGTAGACGACGACCTGCTTGGGCTCGGTCTCGACGACCTCGGCCGACTCCAGGTAGTCGGGATCGCGCACCGGGCGGCCGGTCTCGTCCATCCGGTACATCGACGGCAGCACGGCCTGCGCGACGCGGGTCGAGGTGGCGTCGGCGTCCGACTGGAAGGTGTTCAGCGTGTCCGGTACGGAGTCCACGGCCCAGCGCAGGGTGCCGCCGTCGGAGATCCGGGCGCGGCTCGCCGCGGAGATGTCCTGCTCGGCGAGGGGCTTGCCCGACGGGTCCTCGGAGCTGCAGCCGGCCAGCGCGGGGACCGCGAGCACGCCCGCGGTGAGGAAGGCGACCGAGCGCGTCACCGCGCGCGGTCCGACGCCGACGTGGGACATCTCTGCTACCTCCGGAGGGCCGCGGGCCTGGTGATCGCTTGTGGCGGCATATGCGTGGAACGCGGTGCTGCATGCGTCAGGCGATAGGCGTTATGCGTTATGCGTTATGCGTTATGCGTTATAGGCGGTATTGGAGTTGATCATTTGTATCCCGGGCGGGATGCCGCCACTGAAGAGGAAACGGTTCGGCGACGCTGGGAGACACGACGACGACGGTGCGTAACGTCACCCGTGCGGCGCAACGCCACCCCTGATGCACCGACACGCCCCGGCCAATCACTGCACGTCCCTTCCCAGCGGCTGGTGTGACGCGCGACACTCTCAGGCGCATGAACGTCGCCACCCAGGGCCGGCCCCCTGCCGTGTCCTACGGAAGTGAGGTCACGTCATGTCCGTGCACGACGATCTGTCATCGATCCAACGCAGTCTCGACGACCTGTCCCGGTCGGTGGCCCGGCTGGAACAGCGGCTGGGCGGCGGCGGCCTCGAGATACGCCGCGTCCGCACCGACGCCGACCATCTGCGCGAGAGCGTCGCGCTGCTGCGGGCGCTGACAGCCGCACCGGACGCGCCCAAGCGGCCGGACCTCGTCCCGATCCCCGACACGCCGTACGACGGCTCCCTGTGGACGGACTCGGACGACGAGGGCCTCGGCGCCCGCGACCGCCGCGCTCCCTGAACCCGACCCGACCGACCGGAGTCGCCCAGTGGCCACTGGTACGGAACCTCCAGCCACCGAACCCCATCCCCGAGGCGGCGGCGTCCACACCCCGACGCGCGCCGCCATCCGCGCCCCGCACCTGCGCACCGACCGCTGGTGGCTGGCGCCCGCCGCCACCGCCGCGGGCCTGCTCGCCTTCGTCGTCTACTCGACCTGGCGGGCCTTCGCCAACGCGGACTACTACGCGGCCCCGTACGTCTCGCCGTTCTACTCCCCCTGTCTGGCGGAGAACTGCGAGCCGATGCGCGGCGGCCCCAACTGGGAGCTGTTCGGCGGCTGGTGGGGCATCTCCCCCGCGATCATCATCCTGATCTTCCCGCTCGGCTTCCGCCTCACCTGCTACTACTACCGCAAGGCCTACTACCGGGGGTTCTGGGCGTCCCCGCCGGCCTGCGCGGTGGCCGAGCCGCACAAGAAGTACACCGGCGAGACCCGCTTCCCGCTCATCCTGCAGAACATCCACCGGTACTTCTTCTACGCCGCGCTCCTGGTCGCGCTCATCCTCACCTACGACACCGTGCTCGCCTTCCGCGACGAGCACTACGACTGGGGCCACATGGGCCTGGGCACCCTGGTGTTCCTGGCCAACATCGTGCTGATCTGGGCGTACACCCTCTCCTGCCACTCCTGCCGGCACATCGTCGGCGGCAAGCTCAAGCACTTCTCCCGGCACCCCGTGCGCTACCGGATGTGGCAGCTGGTCGGGAAGCTCAACGCCCGGCACATGCTGCTCGCCTGGGCGTCACTGGTGAGCGTGGCGCTCGCCGACTTCTACGTGTATCTCGTCGCGTCCGGTGCCTTCGACGATCCGAGGTTGTTCTGATGTCCGTGGTCGACCGGCAGGAATGGGACGTCGTCGTGGTGGGCGCGGGCGGCGCCGGGCTGCGCGCCGCCATCGAGGCCCGCGAGCGGGGCGCCCGTACGGCCGTGATCTGCAAGTCGCTGTTCGGCAAGGCGCACACCGTGATGGCCGAGGGCGGCATCGCCGCCGCCATGGGCAACGCCAACTCCGGCGACAACTGGCAGGTCCACTTCCGCGACACCATGCGCGGCGGCAAGTTCCTCAACCAGTGGCGGATGGCCGAACTGCACGCCCAGGAGGCGCCGCAGCGGGTGTGGGAGCTGGAGACCTGGGGCGCGCTGTTCGACCGTACGAAGGACGGCCGGATCTCGCAGCGCAACTTCGGCGGCCACGAGTACCCGCGCCTCGCCCACGTCGGCGACCGTACCGGCCTGGAGCTGATCCGCACCCTCCAGCAGAAGATCGTCTCGCTCCAGCAGGAGGACTTCAGGGAGACCGGCGACTACGAGGCCCGTCTGAAGGTCTTCCAGGAGTGCACGGTCACGCGTGTGCTCAAGGACGGCGGCCAGGTCTCGGGCGTCTTCGGCTACGAGCGGGAGACCGGCCGGTTCTTCGTCCTGGAGGCCCCCTCGGTGGTGATCGCCACCGGCGGCATCGGCAAGTCCTTCAAGGTGACGTCGAACTCGTGGGAGTACACGGGCGACGGCCACGCGCTGGCGCTGCTGGCCGGGGCGCCGCTGCTGAACATGGAGTTCGTGCAGTTCCACCCGACGGGCATGGTCTGGCCGCCGTCGGTCAAGGGCATCCTCGTCACGGAGTCGGTGCGCGGCGACGGCGGGGTGCTCAGGAACTCCGAGGGCAAGCGGTTCATGTTCGACTACGTCCCCGACGTCTTCAAGGACAAGTACGCGGTGACGGAGGAGGAGGGCGACCGCTGGTACGACGACCCGGACCACAACCGGCGGCCCCCCGAGCTGCTCCCCCGGGACGAGGTCGCGCGCGCGATCAACTCCGAGGTGAAGGAGGGCCGGGGCTCCCCGCACGGCGGTGTCTTCCTCGACGTCTCGACGCGGATGCCGGCCGAGGTGATCAAGCGTCGGCTGCCGTCGATGTACCACCAGTTCAAGGAGCTGGCCGACGTCGACATCACGGCCGAGCCGATGGAGGTCGGGCCCACCTGCCACTACGTGATGGGCGGCATCGCCGTCGACTCCGACACCGCCGCCGCGCGCGGGGTGCCGGGGCTGTTCGCGGCCGGTGAGGTGGCCGGCGGCATGCACGGCTCCAACCGGCTCGGCGGCAACTCGCTCTCCGACCTGCTGGTGTTCGGGCGCCGGGCCGGCTGGCACGCCGCCGAGTACGCGGCGGAGCGCGGCTCCGGAGCGCGGCCCCGGGTGGACGACGCGCAGGTCGACGCCGCCGCCGCGGAGGCGCTGCGGCCGTTCTCCGCCGAGGCGGAGGCGCCCGAGCCGTCCGCCGGGCCGCCGGAGAACCCGTACACCCTCCACCAGGAGCTCCAGCAGACGATGAACGACCTGGTCGGCATCATCCGCCGCGAGCCGGAGATGAAACAGGCCCTGGAGAAGCTCGCGGAGCTGCGGGCACGGGCCCGCCGCGCCGGAGTGGAGGGGCACCGGCAGTTCAACCCGGGCTGGCACCTCGCCCTGGACCTGCGCAACATGCTGCTGGTCAGCGAGTGCGTGGCGCGGGCCGCGCTGGAACGCACCGAGTCGCGCGGCGGACACACCCGCGAGGACCATCCGTCGATGGACCGCCGGTGGCGCCCGGCCAACCTGCTGTGCTCCCTGGCCGACCCGAGCGGCGGCCTGGCGGCGACGGATCCCGAGCGCGGCCAGATCACGCTGGAGCGGCGGACCACCGAGCCCGTCCGACCGGACCTGCTCGCCCTCTTCGAGAAGGACGAGCTGGTCAAGTACCTCGCCGAGGAGGAGCTTTCCGAATGAGCGGCTACGAGGCCCGCTTCAAGGTGTGGCGGGGCGACGTCGAGGGCGGCGATCTGGAGGACTTCCGCGTCGAGGTGAACGAGGGCGAGGTGGTCCTGGACATCATCCACCGCCTCCAGGCCACCCAGGCCCCCGACCTCGCCGTGCGCTGGAACTGCAAGGCGGGCAAGTGCGGTTCGTGCTCCGCGGAGATCAACGGGCGTCCGCGGCTGCTGTGCATGACCCGCATGTCCGTCTTCACCCGCGAGGAGACGATCACCGTCACCCCCCTGCGCGCCTTCCCGGTCGTCCGCGACCTGGTGACGGACGTCGGCTTCAACTACACCAAGGCCCGCGAGGTCCCGGCGTTCGTCCCGCCCGCCGACCTCGGGCCGGGCGAGTACCGGATGATGCAGGAGGACGTGGACCGCTCGCAGGAGTTCCGCAAGTGCATCGAGTGCTTCCTGTGCCAGGACACCTGCCATGTCGTCCGTGACCACGAGGAGAACAAGCCGGCCTTCGCGGGCCCGCGCTTCCTCATGCGCGTCGCCGAGCTGGACATGCACCCGCTGGACGCGGCCGGCGACACCGGCCTGGACCGCGGGCGCGCGGCCCAGGACGAGCACGGCCTCGGCTACTGCAACATCACCAAGTGCTGCACGGAGGTCTGTCCCGAGGGCATCAAGATCACGGACAACGCGCTCATCCCGCTGAAGGAACGCGCCGTGGACCGCAAGTACGACCCGTTGGTGTGGCTGGGGTCGAAGATCAGGAGGCGTTAGGGGGGCGGGTACCGGGTTCACCGGTTCACCCAGCCCTCCCGGTACTCGTCCCAGTTCGTCTCCGTCGCCGCGAAGTCGATGTACGGGGCGACACCGAAGAGCTTCCGGTCGGCGTCCGTCCGGGACAGGCCGAGGCGGGCGCCCCGGACGGCGGCTTCGACTGTCTCGGCGTGGCCCCAGTGGTCGAAGTTGCTCTCGTAGTAGAAGGGCAGGCCGATCAGCAGGTGGGTGGTCGGCGGGGTGGCCTCCAGGGCGAGGGAGGTCTGCTGGGCCACATAGCCGCCGTAGGTGCCCTCCAGTGGCTGCGCGGTGTCGTACGTCATCACGGCGATCTGGTCGACGCGGCGGGCGACCTGGCCGAAGAACTCCTGCGACCACCACTTGGGGTTCTCGGTGAAGACGCCGAAGACGGAGTGGAGGGCCGGGAGCGGGTCGATCTGGTGGGCGGCCACCGAGAGCCGCGCGTCCTGGGCCCGGGTGACGGCGCGCAGGTCGTCCAGGAGGGAGAGGTAGTTCCGGTCGCCGGAGTGCAGGGGCTCCAGGTCGAGGTGGACGCCCTCGTAGCCCGCGTCCAGGACCTGGCGGGCGGAGTCGACGACGGCGGCACGGGTGTCGGCGCGGTCGAGGTGCATGCCGTCGGGGCCCTCGGTGACGAGGACGTCACCCAGGAAGGCCTGGACGCGGACGCCGGGCAGCTCGCGGTGCACGGCGTCGATCAGCCAGCGGGCCTTGGGGTAGCGGGCCTTCGGCAGGGTGCCGTCGTGTTCCAGCGGGCCGGTGTGGACGTACAGGTCGCGGATGCCGGTGGTCTCGATGCGGCGGGCGAAGGCGGCGAGGTCCGCGTCGTCCTTGCGGCCGTCGACCCAGGCGTGGCCGAGCCACATCGCGTCGCGGTTCCTGGTGTAGGTGCCGTCGGCGGGGTCGCCCATGTAGTTGACGCGGAGGGCCGCGCCGGCGGTGAGCAGGGGGAGGATCAGGACCAGGAGGACGGCGAGCACGGTGCGGCGGATGCGGCGGAGCCGCCTCTTCTTTTTGGTCGGATGTGCTGCCGGATCGGCTGACGGTTCTGCTGTCGGTTCGGCTGTCGGTTCAGCTGCCGGTTCGGCTGCCGGTACAGCTGCCGGTTCGGCTGCCGGTACAGCTGCCGGTTCGGGTTTTCTCGGTTCCGTGTCCTCCACGGTGTCCCCTCCCTCTGGCCCGGCCCCGGTCGCGGTGGCCGGTTGCCGCGCATACGCTCCGAGCGTGTTGCCAGCGGGGACGACTCGAACCGGTGTTCCGGTTGCGGTCAGGGGTGCGTGGCGATGATCTCCGCCGATCTGGTGCCGCCCCTGGTCACGGCCGGGGCGGCGTTGCTGCTGGCCGGATACGGCCACGTGCGCCGCACCCGGCGGGCCCGGACCCGTACGACCCCGGGCCGGGTCAGAACAGGCTCAGCAACGCCTCCGCCGGGTCGGTGAGCTGGGTGTCGTCGCCCGGCAGGGGCAGCTCGAACCACACCGTCTTGCCGCGCGGCGTACGGCGTGAGCCCCAGGCCGCGCTGAGCAGGCCGACCAGTTGCAGGCCGCGGCCGCCCTCGTCGGTGTCGCGGGCGCGGCGCCGACGGGGCTGGACCAGGCCGGAGTCCCAGACCTCGCAGACCAGGGTGCGGTCGAGGAGGAGGCGGAGTCTGATCTCGCCCTCGCCGTAGCGGAGGGCGTTGGTGACCAGCTCGCTCACGAGCAGTTCCGTCGTGTCGACCAGCGACTCCATGTCCCAGTCGAGCAGCTTGGCCCGGGCCAGCTCGCGGGCCCGGCCCACGCTGCGCGGCTCGCGCGGCAGGGTCCAGTCGCCGACGGACTCGCTGGGCAGGCCCTGGACGCGGGCCATCAGCAGGGCGATGTCGTCCTCGCCGTGGTGGCTGTCGAGGGTGTGGAGGACCTGGTCGCAGACGTCCTCCAGAGGGCGCGCCGGGTCCGTGAGCGCCCCTACGAAGGCCTGGAGTCCCTCGTCGAGGGGGTGGTCGCGGCTTTCGACCAGTCCATCCGTGTAGAGCGCGAGCAGGGCGCCTTCGGGCAGTTCGACCTCCACCTCCTCGAAGGGCTCCCCGCCGACGCCGAGCGGCAGGCCCGGCGGCACGTCCAGCATCAGCGCGGACTCGCCGGGCTCGACCAGGACGGGCGGCAGGTGGCCCGCGTTGGCGAAGGTGCAGCGCCTGGTCACCGAGTCGTAGACGGCGTAGACGCAGGTCGCCAGGTAGACCTCGGAGAGGTCGGCCTCGCGGGGCCGGCGGGCGGCCCGGGTGGCCTGTTGGACGCCTCCGGGGGCGCCGAGGCCGCGGGCGATCTCGTCGAGCTGGGAGAGCACTTCGGCCGGTTCGATGTCGAGCTGCGCCAGTGTCCGTACGGCGGTGCGGAGTTCGCCCATCGCGACGGCGGCGCGCAGACCGCGCCCCATGACGTCGCCGACCACCAACGCGGTGCGGTGGCCGGGGAGTTCGATCACGTCGAACCAGTCGCCGCCGACCTCGCTGGGCCGGCCGGTGGCCGCGTTGCCGGGCAGGTAGCGGCAGGCGATGTCGAGGCCGGACGCCTCCGGGTCGCCGGGCGGGAGCAGGGAGCGTTGCAGTATCAGCGCGCGTTCGTGTTCGCGCCGGTAGAGGCGGGCGTTGTCGATGCAGACGGCGGCCCGCGCGGCCAGTTCCACGGCGAGGTCGCGGTCGCGGTCCCCGAACGGCTCGCTGCCCTTCGTCCGGGCGAACCGCGCGAGTCCTACGACCGTGTCGTGGGCGACCATCGGCACGGCGAGCGTGGACTGCACGAGGCCGCCGTCCTCGGCCGGCACGATGCGCGGGCGGGCGGTGCGCAGGGCGTCGGCACAGGGCGAGTTGAACCCGTAGTGGTGGACGGCACCGAGCTCGACCTGCTCGCCGGTGCCGTGGAACGGCGCGTCGGAGACGGCGCTGGAGAAGGCGACGCGGCGCAGCTCCGCGCTGCCGTCGGCGAGGCCGGGCGGGGTCTCGTCGCCCACCAGCAGGCCCTGGTAGAGGTCGACGGTGGCCAGGTCGCAGAAGCCGGGGACGACGACGCCGAGGAGTTCGCGGGCGGTGGTCTCCAGGTCGAGGGAGTTGCCGATGCGGGCGCCCGCCTCGTTGAGGAGGGCGAGGTTGCGGCGGGCGGCGGCGGCCTCGCGGGCGGCCTCGCGGCGGGCGGTGATGTCGGTTCCCAGCCAGGCCACGCCGATGGGCCGGCTGGAACCGCTGTGCACGCGGTAGAGGTTGACGGACCAGTGGCGGCGTTCCTCGGTGCCCGGCACGAAGCCCGTGACGTGCATGTCGGTGATGGAGTCGCCGGTCTCCAGCACCCGGCGCAGGGTGGCACAGACCCGGTCGCCCTCGGCGCGCGGCAGGTAGTCGTGGACGCCCTTGCCGCGGTGGTCGTCGGGTGTGCCGCCGAAGACGGAGGCGAACCGCTGGTTGGCGCGGCGCACCCGGAGGTCGGGGTCGATCAGCAGGAAGCCGAACGGAGACTGGCCGAATATGGCCTGCGAGGCGGCGAGGTCGGTCTCGATGCTGCGCAGGACGCGGACGTCGACGACGATGCAGACGGCGGCCTTCTCCCCGTCCTCCGTGCGCGTCGGCATGACGTACACCTCGGCGAGCCCGCGCTGTCCGCGCTGTCCGCGCTGTGCGCCGTCGGCCGCGGCGTCCGGCACCCGGAAGGGGACCACACCGGTCCACTCCCGTCCGTCGAGGATCTCGGCCATTTTGCGCTGGCCGCGCTCCCGCAGGTCGGGATCGATGAAGGCGTCGATGGGGTCGGTGCCCACGGCGTGCTCAGCCGGGATGCCGAGCAGTTGCTCGGCGCGCAGGCTCCACTGGTCGACGAGTCCGTCGGGGCCGATGGAGAAGGACGCCACCTTGATGTAGTCGTAGATGGAGCCGGGCGGGCTGCTCTGCCACACCGCGTCACCGAACGGCGCGCCGCCCGACGGGCCCTCGGACTCCGTGGCCCTCGCTGGTATCTCGCTCACGCGAACCGTCCCCTCCAGCTCACCGCGTCCGGCACCGGTCACCGGGGGCGGCTGCCCGCAGTATCCAGCACTACGGCGCCGCACGACACGGTGTTCACGATCACAGCACGGTCCCGATGCTTTTCGGTCCGGACCGTGACAACACTTCCAGTCTTCTAACCAGCGGACACGACATCGAACCACGTAGTTCCACAACTGCCACTGGCCTGAACCAGTTGGTCGGCGGGACCGGGCCGTCCCGGCGCGGTGAAAGACGCCGAAAAGCGGTGTGTCACCCGGTCATTCCGGCACCGTGAGTTCGAACCACACCGTCTTGCCCACCTCTCCGGGCCGGGTTCCCCAGCGGCGTGCGGAGGAGGCCACCAGTTGCAGGCCCCGGCCGTCCTCGTCCCCGGGGCGGGCGACGCGCTCGCGGGGCGGGTCCGGGAGCGGGTCGGAGACCTCCACCAGCAGCACGCCGTCCGGCCCGGCGGGGTGGCGTACCAGGCGGACGCCGATGGGGCCGGTGGCGTGCCGCAGGGCGTTGGTGACCAGCTCGCTGACCAGCAGGGCGGCGACGTCGCCGACGCTGTCGAGGTCCCATCCGCGCAGGGTGCGGCGGACCAGGGAACGGGCGGTCCGCACCGCGTCCGGTGCCGCGGGAAAGACCCATTCGGCACAGCCGCCTTCGCTGTCGATCACGCCGATCACTTCCCCGGCCGGCGACCCCCACCCATGTCCGGTTTCGTGGGGTTAATGGGCACATACCCGAAATCCGGGGCCGGGTACCGCCCGGGCGGGCGCACTGTGGCACCAACGGCGCACGGGGCGCTCACGCCGGTGCGCTCACCCGCCCCGCGCATCCGTCACCGCCGGCCACAGCTGCGCGAGCACCCGCTCGACGGCCGGCACGTCCTGGTCGAGCCAGGGCACGTCCCAGATCTCGGCGGGGGTGAGCCAGCGCAGCGCGTCGTGGTCCTCCAGGGGTTCGGGGAAGGTGGAGCCGGGGAGCAGCCGTGCGGTCCACACGTGCAGGACGAAGGGCGTTCGCAGGGGCCACTGCCCCGGGATCCGCTCACCGGGTTCGGCCGTCACGCCCAGTTCCTCGCGCAGTTCGCGCACGAGCGCCGCCTCGGGCGTCTCGCCCGCCTCCACCTTGCCGCCGGGCAGCTCCCACCGTCCGGCCAGCTCCGCCGGTGCGCTGCGGCGCGCGGCGAGCAGGCGTCCGCCGTCGACGAGGGCGGCACCCACCACGATCCGTTCCGTCATGCGCCGGAGCCTACGGCCCGTCCCGCCCTACGGCCCGCCCTGCCCTGCCCTGCTCTACGGCCTGCCCTGCCCTACGGCCCGTCCAGTCGGCGCGGTCAGCCCGCCGTGCCCGTTCCGTTCGGGCCGAGCTTCTCGACCCAGTAGAGCTGCTGGTGGCCGCGACCGTCGAGGGTGTCCGCGATCTTCTGGGCCTCGGCCCGGGTCGCGTACCTGCCCACGCGGTAGCGGTTGCCGTTGTCGTCCTGCCGGAAGACCAGCCAGGGAAGAGTGACCGTGCCGTCGTTCATCGCGCCCCTCCACTTCCCGCCCACGGCCCGCGCCGCGCCCCGCCCGCTAAGGAAACCGCAATCCGCATATGCCCGACCCTACGCCTAACCTTCACGCAGCGAATACGGCTTTGCACAAAGAGGTACGCAACCAGCCAGAACGCAGGGGGCGCACGATTTGAAACGCGCCGCCCGCGCGCGCCGACGCTTCCGGTCGGAGGCATACCGGGAACCTCGCGGACGACCTGCGGGAACGAGCGGATCCCGGCGCCACGCGGACGACGGTGCGGAGTACGGAGGCCGGCGCGAGCAGAGAAAAGGGGCGCGGGAGGCGCACGAGAGGCGTGCGCCATCTCACACCACCGGCGGGCGGGTGAACTCCCCCGGCGCCGCCGCTACTTGACGGGCAGGTGGTACGCCACGCGGTAGCGGTCGGCCGGAACGACCACGTCGGCCGTCTCGACCGCCCGGCCCGAGGCGTAGAACGTGCGCTGGACGACCAGGACCACGTGCCCCGGAACACCCCCGAGGGCGAGCAGCTCCTCGGCGAGGCCGGGGCGGGCGCCGACCTCCTCGGTGACGTTGTCGACGACCACGTCGATGGCGGCCATCCGCTCCACGACCCCCATGCCGCCGAGCGGACCCTCCTCGGGCAGCATCACCGGCGTACGGCCGATGAGGTCCAGCGGCTCCCAGGAGGTGGAGAGCATCATGGCCTCACCCCCCTCCCGGAAGACGTACCGCGTGCACATCACCCGGTCCCCGGGCTTGATCCCGAGCCGTTCGGCGACGGCGCCGCTCGCCTCGGCCTGCTCGCTGTGCGACTCCCAGGTGCCGCGTGTCCCGGCGTCGGCCTGCTCCTGCCGGAAGGGCGTGGCGCCGCCGGCCGGCCGGTACCCGGAGCGGGCGATGCGCCGGGGGACGGGCCGCTCGCGCACATACGTCCCGGAACCGGAGCGGCCCTCGACCAGCCCCTCGGCCATCAGCACCTTGCGCGCTTCCAGGGCGACGGTGTCCGAGACGCCGTACTCCTCGCGGATCCGCGCCTGGGAGGGGAGGCGGGTGTGGGGCGGCAGCAGGCCGTCGGCGATCTTCTTGCGGAGATCACCCGCGACACGCAGATACGCCGGCTGCTCACCGAAAGTCACTGGCCGCTCCCATCAGGTTGTACAGACAGCAACAGCGTGGCAACCGTAGGTTGTGCCAGGCAAGCAAAGGCCAAAGAATCACTCGATGTGATGACTTGTGCCCTCGGAGGGCTTTACGCAGGCACTTTCTCCCCGCTATAGCCGCCGTCACACCTTCTTGCCGGGGCTCTCTCCCTCACCGTCACCGCTCTCCTCGTACACCGGCGGCGTGGTATCCAGGCCCAGAGCCTTGCGGGCGGTGACCGTCGAGTCGGCCTCGATGAGCGCGAGGCCCTTGTCGAGGTGCTCGTAGTACGTGTCGACGTCGCCCGCCTCGGCCGCCAGATCCCACTCCTCCCGCGCCGTCTCCAGGTCCTCGACCAGGTCGGTGACCGGCCGCTCGGCGTCGTCGGGCCAGCTGTGCCCGCGCAGCATCCCGGTCTCCCGGACGAGTGCCTGCGACATCTGCCCCGCCCACACCTGGTATCCGGCGAGGTCCTCCTCGACGGTCTCCGCCACCGGCATCTCGTCCATGGCCCGGTTGAGGAAGCCCTCCGCCACCAGGTAGGTGTGCTGGCCCGAGTCGAGCCTCGTGCCGTCCATACGCAGCGAGCCGGTCAGCGTGCCCCGCTCGTCCGTGTTGCCGAACAGGCAGGTGATCTCGCGGTCGCCCGTGCGCCAGCTCTGCGAGGTCGGGGTCAGGTAGTACACGTCGACGTCGGTCGGCAGGGCCCACCGGTCCATGGCGTACGTGTCCTGGAGGGCGTAGCACCGCTCGTCGGCTTCCCGGGTGATCTCCGCGTCGCCCGGGAAGGCCCCGCCCGGCAGCTCGAAGGCGGCGAACACCTCGCCGTCGTGCTCCTCCTCGCAGGACACCTCGTCGACGTCGTACGTCACGCCCTGCAGGGAACCGCTGGGGGTGGTGAAGCACTGGCCCTTCTCCAGCGAGTAGGCGGTGCCCTCGCCGCGCGCGGCGTCCCGGAAGCCGTCCCAGAAGTCGGCGGCGGCGCCCGTGGAGAGCGACAGCACCCACAGGGCCAGCCCCACGGACGACAGCACGGAACCGGCCACGGCGAACCCCTTGCCCCGCTCGCCCCGCCGCCTGATCTGGGCCAGCGCGATCAGCCCCAGCACCAGCCCGACCGCCGGCACGAAGCACAGGACGCCGAGCACGAACGCGGCGATGGCCACGCCGTTGACGGGAGGCTGCCTGGGATACGCCCCGTAGGGCTGACCCCAGCCACCGGAATACGGCTGCTGCGGCGGGTAGGGCGCCTGCGGGTACGGGCCGGGCGAGCGCGGCCCCTGCGGGTACTGCCCTTGGTTGTAGGGCCCTTGGGGGCCGGGCGGCGGTATGGACAACGTGTACCGTGCTCCTGTTTCGGGCGGTGACGCGAAGACGCCGCGGGGCTGGGGCGGCCGGGCCCGACAGCAGGCCGGCCGACCGATCACTGAGCGCATGGTAGGCACGCGCGGCGGCACGGTGCTCCCCGCGGTGCGTGCGTGGCCCTGCTCGCCGGGCTCGGCACGCGTCTCGCCCTCGCGGCGGGCCGGGTCGTCGACCCGGAGCCGTACCGCGAGGGCGAGGTTCTTCACTGAGCTGCCGTCAGGAGCGGTCCGTCAGGAGCGGTCCGTCAGAACTGCAGGGCCCAGGCGTCGATCCGCCCGGTGTCCCAGGACGCGTTGTCGCTGACGCGCAGCTTCCACGTGCCGTTCGCGGTCTCCGAAGAGGCGTTCACGGTGTACGTGGTGTTGATGTCGTTCGCGCTGCCGCCGGTGCCGTACGACTTCAGCGTGTACGCCGTGCCGTCCGGGGCGACCAGTTGGACCTGGAGGTCACCGATGTAGCTGTGGACGATGTTCACCTCGACGGCCAGGGACGAGGGCGCGTTGCCCGAGACGCCGGAGACGGTCACCGGGGACTCGACGGTGGCGTTGTCCCGGATGGTGTAGTCACCGGTGTTCTCGAAGCGGTCGCCGGTCGGCGGGGGCGTGGTGTCGCCGTCGCCCACGTACAGCAGCCGGTTGGGCGAGCCGCTGCCCGGGTTCGAGACGACACCGCTGGTGGCGGTGGACGTCAGGGCGGAGGCGACCTGGGAGGGGGTGGCCGAGGGGTTGTCGGCCAGGTAAAGGGCCGCGGCCCCGGCGACGTGCGGGCTCGCCATGGACGTACCGGAGATGGTGTTGGTGGCCGAGTCCCCGCTGCTCCAGGCCGAGGTGATGGACGAGCCGGGCGCGAACAGGTCCAGGACCGAGCCGTAGTTGGAGTAGCTCGCGCGGGCGTCGCTCGAAGTGGTGGCGCCTACCGTGATCGCCTCCGTCACCCGGGCCGGGGACTTGGTGGAGGCGTTGGTGGACTCGTTGCCGGCCGCGACGGCGAAGGTGATGCCGGAGGCGATGGCGTTGCGCACGGCCGCGTCCAGGGCGCTGTCGGCGCCGCCGCCGAGGGACATGTTGGCGACGGCCGGCTTGACGGCGTTGCGGGCGACCCAGTCGATGCCGGCGACGACCTGCGCGGTGGTGCCGGAGCCGGAGTTGTCGAGCACCCGGACACCGACGACCTTCGCCTTCTTGGCGACGCCGTAGGCGCCGCCGCCGACGGTGCCGGCGACGTGGGTGCCGTGGCCGTGGCCGTCCTGGGCGGTGTTGTCGTTGTCGATGGCGTCGTAGCCGTAGGAGGCGCGGCCGCCGAAGTCGTTGTGGGTGATGCGGACGCCGGTGTCGATGACGTACGCCGTCACACCCTGTCCGGCGCTGTCCGGGTAGGTGTACGAGCTGTCCAGCGGGCGGTTCTGCTGGTCGATGCGGTCCAGGCCCCAGGACGGCGGGTTGGGCTGGGTGCCGGTGACGTGGAAGGTGCGGTTCTGGACGACGGAGGCGACGGCCGGGTCGGCGGCGAGACGTTTCGCCTCGGTCTCGGAGGCCTCGACCGCGTAGCCGTTGAGGGCCTTGGTGTACGTGCGCTCGATGTCGGCGCCGTGGCGCTTCGCGACGGCGCGGCCCTCGGCCGAGCCGGACTTCGCCTCGTCCGCCTTCAAGGTGACTATGTAGCTGCCGGCGACCGCGTTCGCCGCGTCCTCGTACTGGATGCGGCCCTCCGCCGCGGTGGCGGGGAGCGCGGAGACGAGACTCGCGGCGAGGGCCGCGGTGGCCGCGGCGCTGACGGCGGCCAGTCTTCGCCGGGTGGTGCGGTGGGGGGTGTGACGCAGCACTGCCATGTGAGGGGTCCTCCTCAGTCGGTGGTGCGTGGTGGGGTTCGTGCACGCCGAGCAGGCCGCACCCGATGACGACCATTGGGTCATGGCCATGTCAATGTGGGGCGACACTTTGGTGCGTCAGCCGAAAGATTGAGGCTTCCAGAGGAATTACACAAGAGGCCTGCACGGATGTGCGGACCCCGGTGCCGTTTGAGCGAACCACCTCGCGATCCGCTTTCCGAGTCGCTTCCTGACCCGTCGTTCAGCCGTGCGCCCGGCAGGCCGCACTCCGCGCGTGCGCTACGAGACCGAGCCGGTGCGTACGTGCGCACGCACCCCTTGCAGGCCGAACAGGACGAGAAGCTCGACCGCGCCGCCGTCGGCACTGCCCAGCCAGTGCGGCAGGGACGTGTCGAACTCGGCGGCCTCACCGGGCGCCAGAGTCAGGTCGCGTTCGCCGACCACCAGCCGCAGCCGGCCGCTCAGCACGTAGAGCCACTCGAAGCCCTCGTGCGTCTGCGGGGTCGGTTCGAGCGGTCGGGACCGACTCGGGATGATCATCTTGAAGGCCTGTGTCCCGCCCGGCCGCCGGGTCAGCGGCACGAAGACCATCCCGAACCGCCGGATCGGCTTCAGGTGGATACGGGGGTCGCCCGTGCGCGGGGCCCCGACGAGGTCGTCCAGCGGGACGTCGTAGATCCGGGCGAGCGGCAGCAGCAGTTCCAGGGTCGCCCGGCGCTGCCCGCTCTCCAGCCGGGACAGCGTGCTCTCCGACACTCCGGTGGCCGCCGAGAGGTCGGCGAGGGTGATGCCGCGGTCGCGCCGCAGCGCACGCAGCCGAGGGCCCACCGCGTCGAGCACCTCGTCCGTTCCGGCGTCCATCCGGCCACCTTGCCACAACGGCAAGATTCCGTGCCGGATCGCGCGGCGTCCGGTGAGACTGACCGCATCCCGGCAGGCAATCCCGGCAGGCAGTTCCGACGGGCCTTCCGACAGGCCTTCCGACAGGCCTTCCAACAGACGAAGGAGCTCCGATGAGCACCACCGATGCGGTCACGTTCTGGGACGGCGTCTACGCCGGCCGACCGTCGGCCACCGACCCGCGGCCGAACCTCCGTCTCGTCGAGACGATCACCGGCCTGCCCCCCGGCGACGCGCTGGACCTCGGATGCGGCGACGGCGGCGACTCGCTGTGGCTCGCCCGCCGGGGATGGCGGGTCACCGCCGTCGACATCTCGGCCGTGGCCGCCGAGCGGCTCGCCGACCACGCCCGCTCACTCGGCCTCGGCGACCTGGTCACCGCTGAGCAGCACGATCTGCGCGCGTCCTTCCCCGAGGGCCGGTTCGACCTGGTCTCCGCCCACTACCTCCACACCCCCTTCGACCTGGACCGGGCGGCGGTCCTGCGCACGGCCGCGCACGCGCTGCGCCCGGGCGGACGGCTGCTGGTCGTCGACCATGGCTCCACCGCGCCGTGGTCGTGGAACCAGGACCCCGACATCCGGTACCCGACCCCGCGGGAGGTCGCGGCGGGCATCGGCCTGGACCCGGCGACGTGGACGGTCGAGCGCGCCGACGCGCCCCGCCGGACCGCGACCGGCCCGGGCGGGCGCACCGCCGAGGTCGTCGACCACGTCCTGCTCGTCCGCCGCACCACCGCCTGACCGGCCGGACCGCGAGCCACTCCTCGACGAGGGACGGGCCGAACCGCGAGCCACTTCCCGACGAAAGACCGGCCGGACCGCGAGCCAGTACCCGACGAAAGACCGGCCGGGCGAGCTGGCCTCCGGCCAAGGACCGGCCGGACCACGAGCTGACCCCGGCCATGGACCGGCCCACCCGGGAGCCACCCGCCGAACAAGGACCGGCCCACCCGAGAACCGCCCCCCGGACCAAGGACCGCCCACCCGAGAACCGCCCCCCGCCCCAGGAGGCCACCATGCCCACCGCAACCCGCCGCGGGGACACCCCGCCGCCCCGGACCGGAAGCAGCGAAGTCGAGGTTCTGCGCGGATTCCTCGACTACCTCCGGACCTCGATGACCGCGAAGGTCGACGGCGCCCCCGAGCCGCAGGTCCGCACGGCCCACGTCCCCTCCGGCACGAACCTGCTCGGCCTGCTCAATCACCTGACCTTCGTCGAGCGCGCGACCTTCCTGGGCGAGCAGGTCACCGACTGGCAGGCGACGTTCCACGCCGCCCCGGAGGACGGCGTCGCCGACGTCGTCGCCCGCTACCGGGAGACCGTCGAGCGCGCGAACGCCGTCCTCGACCAGTGCACAGACCTCGGCGAGCCGGTCCCCCGGCCACGACCGGGCCGTGCCGCGCCCAGTGTTCGCTGGGCACTCACCCACATGATCGAGGAGACCGGCCGCCACGCCGGTCACGCGGACATCCTCCGGGAACTGATCGACGGCACGACGGGGCGCTGACGCCGCCCGGGGCGACCCGCGCCGTCACCGCGTCGGCGCGTTGCCGAGCGCCCGATTGACGCCGCGTCAGGGCGTTCCGTCCCGCGCGGCAGGAAACCTCCTCCGGAGGTGTGTGCCGTGTCACGCACCCAAAGGCTGCCCAAGTTGCCTGCATCACAGCGGAAATGTCCCTTTAGCGTCCATGCTCGGAACGGATGCCGACGCCCGAAGCAGAGCGCAGCGGCGTTTTCCCGGACGTGAAGTGCCAACTGCCCCATCCTGCGGCACTCCTGACGTTCCTCCCCCCCGTTCCCCGCAGAAAGGCGCGAACCGTGGCCGCATACCTGTGCGCTCCCGCCGTGATACACGGCGAGCACACCGTGGAGACCGACCAGATCGTGGCGGAAGTACGCGGCCGGCACCCGCACGCGGCATGGGCGCCCCGGATCGAAGGCATCGCGGCCAGTACGGGCATCGAGACCCGCGGGTGGATGCTTCCGCTGGAGACCGCCGTCGCACCCGGCAACGGGAGCGGCTCGGTGGCCGGCGGCATCGCGGCGGCGCGACAGGCGCTGGCCCGCGACGGGTTCACCGAGCAGGACGTGGACCGCGTGGTCGCCGCCCTCGAGTCGATACCCTCGCCGCAGACCGTCCAGGAGCGGACCGCGCCGGCCTGGGAGGCCGTGCAGGCCTACGGGGAGCGCGCGGCACGCGGGGCCCTGCAGATCGCCGGACTGGACGCCTCGGACGTCGACTGCCTGATCACCAGTCACTCCACCACCCCTGCGCTGCCGGGCCTGGACGTCGCCCTGGCCAACAGGCTTCCGCTCCGCAGCGACGCGATGCTGCTGCCGGCCACGCAGTGGGCCTGTGTGGCCGGGACCCGCTCCCTGGCGTTGGCGGCCGATCTCGTGGCCGCGGATCCCGACCGCGTGGTCCTGGTCGTGATCGCGGAGGCGCTGAGCACGACCTACCAGCCCGCGGACGACACCCTGGAGTCCCTGATCGTCCGGCTGCTGTTCGCGGACACCGCGGTCGCCACGGTGGTCACGGGCCGCCCGAGGCCCGAGTCGGTGCTACGGCTGGACAGCGCCTGGCACCACACCCTGCCGGGCACCCAGGACCTGCACCGCCTGGACACGCGGTCGGACGGCACCCACTTCGTGATGGACCGGCGCGGCCCGCGCGCCGTGCAGGAGACGGTGACCGCGATGTGGGAGTGGCTGCGCCTCCGTTACCAGGACGACCCCGGATCCTGGCACCCCGACGTTCTGCTCGCGCACCCCGGCGGTACCCGGGTGCTGGAGTACATGGAGCAGACGATGCCCGAGGGGTGGCCGTCGGGGCTGCTGGACTACAGCCGCGACAGCTACACCAGCGGCAACCGCGGAGGCGCCGCCGTGTTCGACATCATGCGCAGGGCGCACGACGCCGGGCAGAAGCCGGGCGATCGCGCCGTCCTGTACGCGGCGGCCCCGGGCCTCACGGCCACCGCCCTGGAAGGTGAGTGGCTGTAGCGCGCGCTGGGCCCGCGCCGCGGCCGGTACCGGCGGACGGGCCGCCCGCAGCGCCGGTCGGCGGCCCCGCGCTCGCCCACGTCACCTCGCGACCTTCGCCCAGACGACCTTGCCGGTGTCCGTCCAGCGCACCCCCCACCCGGTGGTGAGCCGGTGCACCACGTGCAAACCACGACCACCGTCGTCGAACAGCCCGCACGGGCCCAGCCGCGGCCGTCCGTTACCGGTGTCCCCCACCTCGCACAGCAGGCCGTGACCTGCCCTGATCAGCCGTACCGTGATGGGTCCGCCGCCGAAACGGACCGCGTTGGTGACCAGCTCGCTGACCAGGAGCAGCACGCTGTCCCGGGTGTCGTCCCTGCTGCGCCACTGCCGCAGCAGCGGGGAGACGAGCGTGCGGGCCCGGGCGGCGGCGTCGTCGCGGGCGGGCAGCCGCCAGGTCGCGGTGTCCCCCTTGCGGTAGCCGATCATGCGTGCGAGCAGCAGGGTCACGTCATCACGCCGCCGCACAGGCGCCAGCGCGGAGACCACGTGCCGGGCAGCCGCCGACAGCCCGTCCCAGGGGTGCACCGCGGCCACGGCGTCCGCCAGCCTGCCGATGCCCTCGTCGATCGACAGGGCGGGATCCTCCACCAGGCCGTCGGTGTAGAGGGCGAGCAGGGAACCCGGGGGTACGGCGAACGTGTGCACGGCGAACGGCTCCCGCAACGCGAACTCGGCGCCCAGGCCGGGGTGCGGACGGACCGCGAGCGGGCCGGAGTGCCCGTCCGGGGGCACCAGTACCGGGGGGAGGTGGCCGGCGCTGGCCAGCGCCACGTGGTGGCTGACCGGATCGTAGACGGCGATGCAGCAGGTCGATCCGAGGGCGCTGTAGCCGGCCGCCAGCCCGGACTCCGCGTCGTCCAGCAGCGACACGGTCTCGTCCAGGTGCTCCAGCACCTCGTCGGGCGCCAGCCCCGCGGACAGCAGCGCGCGGGCCTCCATGCTCAGCTGGCCCATGGTCGCCGCGGCTCCCAGGCCGTGCCCGACGACGTCCCCGACCACCAGCGCGGTACGGCCGTCCGGCAGCGGAAAGCTGTTCACCCAGTCACCGCCGACGCCCGCGCTGTCGGGGGTGGCGGGCTGGTAGACGCTGGCGGTCTCGACGGTGTCGCCGCCGGCCCGCGGCAGCAGGCGGCGCTGCAACGCCAGCACCTGCGTGTGCTCGCGCTGGTGCTGACGGGCCAGGTCGACGTGATGGGAGGTCCTGGCCACCAGTTCTTGCAGGTCGAACAGCTCGCTGTCGTAAAAGGGGCGGTCCGCCCGCCGCCAGACCTCCGCCACCCCCAGTACGACCGGCGGCGTGCCCTCCAGGACCAGCGGTATGCACGCCACACCCGCCGACCGCTCGCTGGGCACCAGGGCGCGCACCAGCCGCGGACTGCCGAGCACCCGCTCGATCGCCTCCCGGTCGGGTATGACGATGGCCTGGGCGGCGTCGTCACGCCGTACCGCTTGCGACAGCAGGCGGCTCGCGTCACGGGGAAGATCGTCGCCCGGGGTCAGATAGCCCTCGGGCCACGCCCGGTCCGGCACCAGGGCCGCCCGGCGCAGCCGGATACGCCCCGGCGCCTGGTCCGTGACCCCCTCGCCCGTCCACACGGCGAAGTCGAGGTCGATGGCGGCCACGTCTCCCCAGGCCAGCAGGGACTCCGCCAGCGACTGCGCGGTCTCGCCGATGTCCAGCGAGGTGCCGATCGCGGTCTCCGCGGCGTACAGGTGCAGCCTCCTGGCCATGGCGATCAGGGAGACGGTCAGGCCCTCATGGGGCTGGGCGGCGGCCAGGATGCTCATCGAGACCACCAGCTCCGACCCGTCGCCGCGCCGCAGGCGCTGGACCCGGGCGACGTGCGCGTCACCGGTCTCGAGGACCTGCCGCAACCGCCGCGTGACCGTCGGTACGTCCCCCGGAGGCAGCAGATCGACGACCGGGCTCCCGACCACGGCGTCCAGCCCCGCGAAGACGGGGGCGTCCAGGTTGCAGCGGGTGATCCTGAGATCCCGGTCCAGATTGACCACGCCGAGGATCTGCTCCTGACGGCGGGATGCCGGGTCGGCGGGTACGGGCCGGCGGGCGGTGCCGTCGCCCCGCGAGTCGGCCGGACCGGCGGCCGCTGCCGCTCCACCACGCGGGATGTACCGCCCCAGAGCACTGCTGACCAGGTCGAACGGCGACGAGGACGAGGGGGAGGGTGTGGAGTCCATGCGGCTCTCTCAGCTCGCTCACCAAACCCCGGCGCGGCGCCGGGGCCGTACCAGAAGCCGTGCGACGGGACCCCGAGATTCCTGAGCGCACACCTCATTCAATAACACCCGGGGCCGCTTCGCCCACACCAGTAGACAGGCGGCGAACCGGGACACTGAGGGAACGCGGTGGTCGACGGCGCACCGGGATCGCCATCGAGGGCCTGGGCGCCTGCCGGAGCGCGGCTGCCCGCGCCTCGCCCGCCATCCGCCATCCGCCATCCGCCACTCACAACGGCCGGGCGCTCACAACGGCCGGGCGCTCAGCGAGTCGCCGGGACCGCAGGCGGTAGCGAGCCCCGGGCAGTCGAGTCCACCGCGCGAGATGGCCACGACTGGGACAGGCGCGTCGGCGAGGGCGGCCCGACGTCTTCAGGCCCAGGACGTCGCCCGGGCGGACAGTCTCACCGCGGTACAGCTGCTGACCGACGCCGGCGGCCTGCACGGTCACGAGTACGCCGTCGACGCCCTCGTCGCCGCGATGGCGCTCCGCGTCCCGGCGCCCGGGTCGGTATCGGCCTCGGACCGTGACGACTGGTCGAAGCTGTGCGGCGACCACGTACATATACGGCGGTAGCGCACGCGTGTGCGCCTCACAGCCTTCCGCCCTGCGGGACCCAGCTGCCCCGGTTTCAGGATCAGCGTCTCGTCGCAGGCGGCGGCGGTCTCGTGGTCGGGGGCGCCGGTGGGCTCGTCGGCGAAGAGGGACCGACGGACCCGACCGCCCACCCCTGCCGCCGCATCCGCCAACGCCTCGACCGGCGGCGCCCAGTCACCCGTCACACGTTGAAGCGGAATCTGTAGCGCAGGGCCCCCACCTGCGGAAACATTCCTTTTCGTGATCGCGTCCAGCACAGATCCAGCACGGTAGAAACCTATCCAGCACATCCAGCACATCCAGCACCGAAAGAGTGGTGTACACATGGCACACTCGGTACGCTTGAGCGCATGACGCAGCCGCTACCCATAGAGTCCATCCGCGACGTGCGCGCCCACCTGGCGGAAGTCGTGGAGCGCGCGGACCGCGACGACGTGCCCACGGTCATTACCCGCCGCGGGAAGGAAGTCGCCGCCGTCGTCTCCATTGAGGTGCTGCGCAAGTACCAGGAGTGGGAAGAGCGCGAGATCAACCGCATCATCGACGAGCGCATGGCCAACCCGGCCCCCGGCATCCCGATCGAGGACGTCATGAGGGAGACGCTGGCGCGCGGTGAGTGATTACCGAACCGTCTTCCGGCCTGAGGCTCAGGCCGAGCTTCGGAAGATCCCGCGCGACATGGCGCTACGCATCCTGGCCAAGCTGACCGAGCTGGAGAGCGATCCCCTCGGCTTCAACACCACCGCGCTCGTGTCGCAGCCGGAACGCCGTCGACTGCGAGTCGGCGACTACCGGGTCGTCTACACCATCGACAACGGAGAGCTCGTGGTCTGGGTCGTACACGTCGGGCACCGCTCCACCGTTTACGACACCTGACGCCGGCTGACCCGACGTCAGAATATCCAGCACCCATCCAGCACGGTGACGACGAAGGGGCCGGCTCCCGGAGGAGCCGACCCCTTCTGAGCTGCACACTTGACTGATCACCTAGCGTGCAGTAACAGGCTGTTCACACGTTGAAGCGGAACGTCTGAGGGCTGATCCTGACCTGTGGCGGAGCCCCACGCAGGGGCCCTGACCTGGGATTCCTCGTTGGCAGGCGTTGGCTCCCGACGGCCGTTTACGGGTGTCCTGCGGACTGGCTGCGGACTAGCCGGGCCGGCAGCGGCCAAGAAATCCATGGCGCACCGGCAGGACCGGCAAGGAGACTGCTCGGGTGAGCGACCGCTACCCCTGCCCATGCTGCGGGCACCGCGTGCTGGGCGAGATGCCCGGCTCGTACGAGATCTGCCCCGTCTGCTTCTGGGAGGACGACGGGGTTCAGTTCCGCTGGCCGACCATGGCAGGCGGGGCGAACAAGGTCTCCCTGATCGAGGCCCAACGGAACTACCAGAGCTTCGGCGCCTGCGACGAGCACGGCCGCCGGTTCGTCCGCCCGCCGGCCGAAGACGAGCCGCTCGACCCCGCCTGGCGCCTCATCGATATGACCCGGGACTCCTTCGAGGACTGGGCGGCCGAGGACCGCGCCCCGTGGCCCGATGACCACTCGGTGCTCTGCTGGTGGCTCCCCACTTTCTGGCGCCGGGACCACCTGTGACCACGCACATCGAGAGACTCATCCAGCAGCTCGACGACTCGACCGGCCCGTCCTACGACGCCCGCGCGGAACTGATCGGTATCGGCTCCGACGCCATCCCCGCCATCATCGACGGACTGTCCTCCCTCGGCGGCTTCGGTCAGCTGACCGCCATCGAGGTCTTCGAAGAGGTGGCGGACCCCCGCTGCGGCCCCGCGCTGATCGCCCTCCTGCACAGCGACAACTCCACCGTCCGGGAATGGGCGGCGATGGCCCTGGCCAGCCTGAAGATCGACGACGCGGTCGAGCCCGTGCGCAGCGCCTATCGCGCCTGCCTGGAACGGGCGACGCCACCGGACTGGAGCGAGCCGGAAGGCATCCGCTGGGCCCTGACCGAACTCGGCGCACGCACCCCCGTGGTCCCACCGCCTACTGCTCACCTACGAGCCACCGCTGCGGACAACGCTCCGGGCTGGCCCTCGGCCCGCTTCACCGAGATCATCAACGACCTGGCCGACCACGCCCAGGTGATCCTCTACTCCCAGTTCTGGCAGGTGGACGCCGGCCGCACATACGGCGTCTCCGACCCCGGCCTGGACTGGGAACTCGACTGGAGTGCGCCCTGGGAGCACCTGGTCGAAAAGTCCCGCACCTGGTCCCTGCTGGAAGCCTCCGAAGCCCCCGTCGGCGACAACACCTTCGTCGTCCCCACCTGGATCGACCGTACCGACCTGTACCCGGATAAGTGACCGATGCCGTTCCGGCACCCGCGGAGACCAGCTGCGGCTACGTAGTCAAGCGCTGTGATTTCGCGAAGGACGGGACCCCGCCCATGGGCCTGTCGCTCTCGAACACTTTGTTCCGATCATGGTCAATCCCGGTCGCCCCGAGGAACGGGCAGGGAACAACGAAGAACGAAAGAGGCAACGGGCAACACCGTCGAACCCCGATTCTCCAAACGAGGGTCGTGCCAGACTCAGTTTCGGACGCGAAGCGAAACGACACCGTTACAGCAAGTGTTCACCATCGGGTTTCGCGTCGACCGGTGGTCGTCTGATGACGGCTCCCGTGAGGGCGGACGGCTCTCGCGGTCACTGTTCAAGGGGAGGTTGATGATGAGCACGACTTTACGTTTTGGCCCGGAACTTCGCCGTTTACGAGTGGAAGCGGGGCTAACTCTTACCGAGTTCTCCGTGGCGCTCAACTACGACAAGGGGCACCTCAGCAAGGTCGAGCGCGGAGAGCGTTCCGCGTCCCCCGAACTGGCCCGGCGGTGTGACGCCTTTCTCTGCGCGGACGGCGAACTGCAGCGCCTGGTCGTCCGCCCCGAAGCGGACTCGGACTCGGGCTCCGCCGCCTCCCCCGCCGGTCCCTGCCGCTGGCTAGTCGGGCGTCGGGCAGTCCTCTCGGCGGGCACAGGAGTGCTGATCGACCTCGGCCTGAAACTCGGCGGTCAGGCGTTGTCCTACGCCGACGACCCCCTCCTGGGCTCCTACCGCATGCAATTCGACCAGCTGCGGAAGCTCGGCCAGTCCACCGCTCCCAAGATCTTGCTCCCCCTGTTGGAGACGCAGACCCGCATGGTCGCCGGGCTCGCCTCCGACGCCCGGTCCGCCTCCCGGGCCCCTGCGTTCCTGCTCGCCTCACGGTTCGCGGAGTTCACCGGCTGGATGGCCCAGGAGGCCGGGGACAGCGACGCAGCACTCGGCTGGACGGGCGAGGCCGTCGAATTGGCGCGCGCCGGGGGTGACCCGTACCTCGGTTCCTACGCACTGGTGCGGCGCGCCCTGGTCACAATGTACGGCGGGGACGCCGCTGGCACCGTCGCCCTGGCCCACCGCGCCCAGAGCAGCGAACTCCCACCGCGCATCAGGGGACTCGCGGCCCAACGAGAGGCCCAAGGGCACGCGCTCGTCGGCAACGAAGTCGACTGCCTCCGCAGCCTCGATAGGGCGCGGGAACTGCTCGCCGACGATGACGCCCTCAACGGCGCCGAGCCCGTGATCGGCACCTCACACGTGAGCGATCCGGCGGCGATGTCGACCGGCTGGTGTCTGCACGACCTCGGGCGCCCCAAGACTGCTGCCGAGGTACTCGACCGAGAGTACCGTCGCCTCCCGCCGCACGCGCTGCGTACCCGCGCCCGGTACGGCTTCCGCAGGTCCCTGGCACATGCCGCCTCCGGGGAGGTCGAGCACGCGTGCGCGATCGCCGGGGAGCTCCTGGGAGTGATGCCGGCCGTGCCCTCGGCGACGGTGAACAGCGACGTCCGACGCCTCTCACGGGAACTGTCCCGGTTTCGGAGCAGCCGCGCCGTGCTTGATCTACAACCCGCGCTGGCGCGCGTACTCGCTCCCGCGCACGACTGACAGCCGCTCCACGACCGACACGGACTCGAGCCGCCCGGCTCGCCCCACTACCGCCCCCTCCGGCCCTCCGGATCCCATGATCCCCGCGGGCCTCTCTGATTCCCGCCCGACACGTCGCATCGCGCCCCCCCGGCTTCTCCGGGCTGCCCGCAGCCAGTGACGTACAGGCGGCGCCCCTCAATTCGCATGCCCTCCCGTGGACGCGCCATGCCGTCACACGGTCGGGACCCCATGGCTCGGGTGAACCGAAACCCCGGTCCACAGCCCTGTGCCCGTTCACTCGTCTTTCTCTCACGAAGGGAACCTTCATGCCCGACGTCTTCGTCAACTACCGCACAGGCGACGAGGAATCCGCCGCGACCATGATCGCCCGGGAGCTCACCCGGAGGTTCGGCGACGAGCGGATCTTCTTCGCCAGCAACTCAATTGATCCCGGACGCCGTTTCCCGGCGGAACTGGTCAGGGCGGTGGAGGAGTGCGAGGCGCTCCTCGCCGTGATCGGCCCGCGCTGGGCGGAGGTACGGGGGACCGACGGCCGCCCCGCGCTCGAAGCCGAACAGGACTGGACCCGTCGCGAGATCCAGACCGCGCTCGACCGCGGGATCCTGGTGATCCCCGTGCTCGTCGGAAAGGCCACGCGGATCGACCGCACCGTCCTTCCGGACGATCTGCTGGAGCTGGCGGACTTCCAGTACAGGCGGTTCGACCACCGCAACGCCGAATCGGACCTGACGACGCTCGGAGACACCCTCGCCCGGCTGCTGCCCGAGCTGAGCAGGGTGGACCGCGACGGCCGTGCGGCAAGGGAGCGGACGAAGGCGAAGTCACACGAGAAGTCGGCCCGGGACACCGGGCACATCAGGATGCGGACGCGTGACGTCGAACAGCGCGTGCGCGGCGGCATCGGAAACCTCAACGGAGACCTGTCCGGCACCTTCGTCAACGAGCCGCAGGGGCCCGTGAACACCGGCCGGGGCCACCAGTACAACGCGCCTCACTTCGAGGGCGACAACACCGGGGTCCAGTTCACCGCCGGCGACAACAGCGGTACGGTCCACCAGCGCTTCGAGCGCGAGCGCCGACGCTGGGGCGACGGGCGATGACCGAGCAGGACCGCGTCACCGTCAGCGATCCGCACGGCCCGGTGAACAACAGCGAGGGGCATCAGTACGTCTTCTACGGCGCTGCCACGGACTGGATGACCCGCAAAGGGGTCGAGTCCCTCCGGATCGCCCTCAAGGACCGGGTGCGCCTGGCCGACCGGTTCGTTCCCCCTAGGGGCTACCGCATCGCCGCCGACCACTTGGAGAAGCCAGGATCGGTGGTGCTGCTGGAGGGACCGCCCGGCAGCGGCCGCCGTGCCGCGGCAATCATGCTGCTGCACGGGTTCGGGGATGACAGGAACACCGACGAGGAGAGGGTTCGGGTCGAGGAGCTTCCCGCCACAGCCAAGGAAGAGAACAGGAACGACAAGCCACTCACCCCCGGCGAGGGGGACCGCTTCCTTCTCGACCTCTCCGGGATCACCGACGAAGAGGAGTACACCAGGGCCCAGCGCCGTCTGGCCCTGCACCGGACGAAGGTCCAGGAGGCGGGGGCCCACATGGTCGTCGTCCTGCCGTCGGTCATGGAGTACGCCCATGCGCCGGACTTCGAACCGCACAGGGTGAAGCTGGGGCGCCCCCGGGGCATCGCTGTCGTCACCCGGCACCTCCGCATGGACCGGATGGCCTTCCACCCTGCGGACCTGAGGAAAGCCGGCCTCCAGCACCTGTGTGACCGCTCCCCCATGCGGGAACTGGCGCGGCTCGCGAGGCTGGTGAAGGCCGCTCGCGACAGTGGCCGGTTCGGATCCGACTTCGCGGGATGGCTCGACCAGGCGATGCACGCGGTGACCGACCGTGCCGGTGAGGTGGGTCAGCAGATGGTCGCGGTCCGCACCGCGCCCGAGCGGGCCTTGCTGCTCGCGGCGGCAATGTTCGAAGGATCTCACGCAGACACTGTTTACGAGGCATGGCAACACCTATTGAAGGAAGTGGGGCACAAGGAGGAGGTGGCCTCCGAGTTCGCGCAGACGGACTTCGGGGAGCGGTTGAAAGCGCTCGGGATCGAACGGGCCCCGGACGGACGGCTCCGCTTCGAGCGGCTGGCCTACGCCGACGCGGTGCGGACGTACTTCTGGGCGAACTTCCCCGGGGTACGCAACGGCCTCAGGGACTGGATCGGCTCTGCCGCCGAGCTGGACGGCCTGACCACCGACGACCAGGTGGACGTCGTCGTCCGCTTCGGCGAGCAGTCTCTGGCCGTCCGGCGGCCCGACGACCTCTTCGGCCTCGTGGTGCGCTGGGCGAACGACGCGACTAGGGCGTCCAGCGATCCGCGAGCCGCGACAGCGCTCGAACTCGGGCTCCGCCACGAGGAGTTCGGGGGTTGGTTCCGCAGGCGGATGTACGAATGCGTCACGAGGTCCGGCTCCTTGTCTGACGGCCTGGCCCGTGTCTTGACAACCGCCTGTCACCAGAGCCTCGGCGCGACGCACCCGGATCAAGCAGTGGTGCGCCTCCACCACCTCGCCGTACGAAGGGAGGGGGCAGCGGACGGGGCCCGGGAAGCGCTTCTCGACCTCGCCGGCCGTGACCGTCGGCTCTACCGACTGCTGATCGACCGCCTGCGGGACCGGGCACGTCAGGAACAACCCGGGGCACATTCCCATCTCCACCTACTCGCAGAGCTGTTGAGGAGCGACCGAGCGCCGGACCCACCCCGCTGGCCGGACCTGTTCCTGGGCTGGAAGACAGTGTTCTCGCAACCGCCGACGGAACTCTGGAACCCGCTGGTGAGCAGCTGGCTGGACGCCGTGGCGGACGACCGCACGCAAGAGATGGCGCTGGACGTGATGGTCAGGGCGACGCACGGCCGCACGGCCGCCCTCCACCGCCTCTACGTCATCGCCTGCGGCTGGGAACGGTCTGCGCGCCCCCCGTCCCGGGCGGCCGTCGCCGCCCTCTTCTGGCGGCACATCGACCAAGCGCAGTACGCCCGCCCGGAGAGTAGGGAGCGTGCGGGCGCCGAACCACGGACCACGGAAGAGGAACGATGAAACACCGTTTTCCCAGCCTGCTGTTCGTCGCTCTCTGCGTCCTCGCACCGGCTGTGCTCGGACACTTTCTGGACTGGTCGGCATGGTTATGGGGCTTTATGTCCATGGTCACGGCCTCCGGTTCCCTGCTGCTCGTGATGACGGTCCTCAGCGGTGGCCACACGTCCGCCGACCCGTACGAGCCCGGGGAGCCCGAGCCGCCCGCGGTGCCGACTGAGCAGCCGTTCCAGGAGGCACGGGTGGTCGACGCGGCGCTGTCGAGCGCGACGAACGGCTACGACTTCCTCTTCTCCGCCACCGTGTGGTGGAGGCCGGTCCCCGACCACGCCGGCCAGGCAGACAGTGCCTCCTCAGCCCTCGCCGTGTCCTCGGTCGTCAGCCGGGCCCTGGAGGTCGTCCGTCACGAGGAACCCGGCCGGGCAAGCTTCGCACGGTACCTCTTGGAGGGGCAGCTGGGCATCCTGCTCCCCGACCTGAGCGGACGGGTGAAGGCCATGGCGGCCGATGTGACGCTGACCCTCGCCCCCGCCGACCGCGAACGCCTGCAGAAGCTGAACGACCTTCGCAAGGACGAGGAGATCTGGGAGTACGAGCGTCAGCACGAGCGCAACAAGCGGCGCTACCTCGGTGACGACGTGCTCAAGAGCGCGGGCAGTGCGGTGGTGTGGTGGCTCGCCCGCCACGAGAACGAAATCGAGAAGGCGGTCGACATGATCGGCCCGCTCGCACAGGTCGCGGCGGCGGCCAACGACGAGGAAGTGCCCGAGCTCTTCCGCCACCTGCTCGTCCCACCCGTGAGCGCACGGAGCGAAGCGACCGTCGGGGGCCCGCTGTGGGACGGGGACGACCACGGAGGAGGGGTTTTCGACCGCGAGGAGGAAGTAGGGGTCTCGGATCGACTGCGCCTGTTGCTGACGGAGGCGGGCCTGAAGCCGGACATGGACGGGTACACGGTGCTCGCGCACCGCGTAATGAGGTTCTTGAAAACGGAAGGGCTGGACGACGCCGCCGCCGAGATCAGGCGGGCCTTTGGCCTGGCTCCCGGCGATGGCCCGGAGGACGAGCCTTCGAGCGAGGGGAACACTACCGGCCCCTGGCCGCCCCGCTCCCCGGCCCCCGAAGGCCCGCCGTTCACCGACCCGGACGTGGCCCCCGGTGCGAGCACGTTCACACCGAGGACGGCGGAGGGCAGCGCGAACGCCGGTGACCGGGACCAGGATCGGTGGGAGACGAGCGAGGACGACACTCCGCCTCCCCACTTCTGGGACCCGTCACACAGCCCGCACCGGCCCGCCGAACCCCGCCCATGGAGCGAGGACGACGCGAACGGGGTCTGATCCGGTAGACGGTCAGCTCGCCGAGGCTCCCCTTCACCGCACACCGCGGCAGGGGAGCCTCTCCTGCTGTTACGTTCCGCCCATGACCGCACCAGACGATCTACTCCTTTGGATCGAGCAGGAGCCTTCCCTTGCTGCCGCGCTCGCCTGGCCTGGCGATTTCGACATCGAGCGCCGGGACCCCATTGAGGACCTTGCCCTTCCCGCCGGGCTTCCCCTGCACCCGATAGCCGGCTGCGGCGCTGGCGGCACCTACTTCCTGTGCGGGGAAGCCGGGGCCGAGGAGAGGCCCGTCCTGTACGCCGACTCGGAGGGCCAGGCGACACTGATCGGCGCCGACCTCGTCGAGGCCATCGCCCTCATCGTGGTCCTGCCCTTCTGGCGCGACCTGGCGAAGGGCTTCGCGATCAGCGAGCTCGGCTCGGGCCTTCGGGCCGACCACCCAGACTTCGACGCCGAGCGCGACCGCCTTCTGCACGCCCTCGGGCTTGCCTCCCTCTCCGAGGAGGAGGCTGCCGCTCGCCTGCTGGCTGTGGCCGCACGCACGGCCCCGGACTACGTGCCGTGCGTACCTGACGACGATCACCTGCCATACGAGCTTCTGTTTCCGAGCGGCCCCGCCTAGCGAAGCCAGCGCTTGACGTCAGTACCGGGTGATGACCTGTCGCAGGTCCGTGCCCAGGAGGTCCTCCAGCGCCTGGACGGTGGCTGGCGGTAGTGGCAGCTCGCATTCTGGGTCTGTGGTGACGAGGCTGTACCTGGCGAAACCCGCAGCCTCGACGTAGTCGAGGGCGTTCAAGTCCGTCTGGGCAGAGCAACAGGACATCGTCACGGCAAGCGCGTCGAAATAGCCGTCTGGAAGCGTTGCCGTGTCCATCGCGTCGCCCCAACAGTCTTCGATGTCGGAGCCGCATACAGGGCACCGGACACCACACCAGTTCTCCCCGGGATCAATGAAGGCTGTGCCGGGACTGGCCGTTGCGAACGACGGCTGTCTCATCAAGCCCATCGAATCCGGCCCGCACGCGGTGAATTGGGCGTCACGGGTCAACGCCGCCCGCAAGTCCGGCAAGATCCCCCACACGCAGGAACTCCACGGACACCGCACCCACCGCGGCCACGAGATCAAGCTGGTCGACATCCCTGCCTGGCGCCTCGCGGAACTCACCCCGCTCCCTGTGCCGGCCAGACTCACCAAACCCCATGCCGTCGTGGCCGCTCTCCAAAAGCAGCCGCAGCCCATGGGCCTGTCCAAACCCCTTCAGGGCCGAGCCTTGCGCATCATCCAAACGCTCATCGCCGCCACCACAGCCCAAGGCCACAAGGCATCGCTCGGAACCACACAAGGCGCGCCCCCGCCCCATCGGCGCCGCAAGGCACCACCGCACTTCTCCATCATCGCCCAAGGCGAAAGTGTCGGATTCCTCGTCCTCCAAGAACAGGACCGCAGCGAACACGTCCCCACAGACAAGGAACTCGCCGACGCCAAGAAGTACTCATGGATGCGTATCCCCCGCTTCGACTACACCCCCTCTAGCCGCCTACGCTTCATACTCTGCGGCGGCAGCCCGCACCGTGCAAGCGAATGGGCAGATCTCCCCGAGCGGCCTCTGGAAGAACAACTCGCCGAGATCGTGCAGGAGGTCGGACTCCGCGGCGAGGCCGCAGAACGCAAACGCCTTGCAGACCAGCAAGCCAGAGAGGTACAGCAAAAGCGCTGGGAAGCCGCCATGCAGGAAGCCCACGCCGCCTACGCCCACGCCTACCGCGTCAAACACCTCGGAGAACAGGCAGACACCTGGTACCAGGCCAGCCGCCTGACTGAATACGTCGCAGCAGTAGGCGTCCATGCCACATCACTTCCGCCCGGGCAGCAGCGGACCGAGGTCGAGGCGTGGCTCGCCTTCGCGGACGCGCACCTCCAAATCCTCACCGAATCGGTCTCAGCGCCGAAACTGCCCACGCCACCAAAGCCCAGCGGCGACGACCTCAAGCCTTTCCTCGGCCACTGGAGCCCCTACGGACCCCGCTCCTACTGAGCCGGACCAGGGGAAATCACACCGCCACAAGCCGGACCAGCTCGCCGCACAGCTTGGTCATGTCGTCAATATCGGAAGTCAGCATGACCACGGGGCGGTGCTGTCGCAGCGCGGCCTCGGCAACGGCCGCATCGATCGCGTACTTGTGTCCGTGCAACCCGGCATTCATCAGCAACTTCGAGGCCGCCCTCGCCTCCTCGTCACCGACCGGGACGACCCGCAACCCGGAAAGCACCCAATTCAGGCGTGACTTGTTCGTACGGGCGTGGACGGCCTCGATGATGGTGAGCGCACTGATCACGACCTCCATGCCGCGCGAGCGTGCCTCACCGATCAGAGCCACCACCTGCTCATCATCGGCGAGCAGCTTCGAGAGTCCCTCGCTGTCGAGGACCAGCGTCCCCTCGTGACTCAACCTGCGGCGGGCCACTCGGCCTCCTCGGCGAATACCTCGTCGAAGACCTGCCGCGCCCGTTGACGAGCCGGTTCGGAGACCGACCCCTTGCGGCTCTCGTAGTCCGCCAGGTACTCGTCCAGGACCTGCCCGCGCAGCTCACGCTCGACCGCCTCGGCGATGAACGCGGAGAACTCCCGCTTACCCACCCGCGCCCGGATCGCCTCCGCGGTCCCCTCCGGCAGCGACAAGCTCACCCGCGTCGCCGGTCCTTCCCCGATGCTGTACGTCGTCTCAGCCATGCCCCCGATTGTGTCAAACGAGTAGGAAAAGTGCCACGTCCGCACCACCTTCATAGCTCGGCCAGCGCCCTGCCCGCACAAATCCCAGCACGGGCACCCTCATCCCATCCCAGCACGATCCCAGCACGGTAGGGATGATCAGGGGTGATGACAGGTGACGAGGGGTCAGCTATCCCAGCACCATCCCAGCACGGGAAAAAACTAGGGGCCCGACCCCGAAGAGTCGGACCCCTTCCGACCTGCATGTTTGCCAGATCAGCGACGTGGTGATATGTCAGCCGCTACACATTGAAGCGGAACTCCACCACGTCCCCGTCCTGCATCACGTAGTCCTTGCCCTCCATGCGCGCCTTGCCCTTGGCGCGGGCCTCGGCGACCGAGCCGGTGGTCACCAGGTCGTCGAAGGAGATGACCTCGGCCTTGATGAAGCCCTTCTGGAAGTCGGTGTGGATGACACCGGCGGCCTCGGGGGCGGTGGCGCCCTTGTTGATGGTCCAGGCGCGGGATTCCTTGGGGCCTGCGGTCAGGTAGGTCTGCAGGCCGAGGGTGCGGAAGCCGACGTGGGCGAGGGTGGCGAGGCCGGGCTCCTCCTGGCCGACGGACTGGAGGAGTTCCAGGGCCTCGTCCTCCTCCAGCTCCGCGAGGTCCGCCTCCAGCTTGGCGTTGAGGAAGATCGCCTCGGCGGGGGCGACCAGGGCCCGCTGCTCGTTCTTGAAGTCCTCGTCGGTCAGCTCGTCCTCGTCGACGTTGAAGACGTAGAGGAAGGGCTTGGTGGTGAGGAGGTGCAGGTCGTGGAGGAGCTCGGCGCGCTCGCTGCCCTGGAGGATGCCGTGGGCGAAGAGGGTGTCGCCCTTCTCCAGGATCTCCTTGGCCTCCTCGACCGCCTTGACCTTGGGCGCCACGTCCTTCTTGATCCGGGACTCCTTCTGGAGGCGCGGGAGGACCTTCTCGATGGTCTGGAGGTCGGCGAGGATCAGCTCGGTGTTGATCGTCTCGATGTCGTCCTTGGGCGAGACCTTGCCGTCGACGTGGACGACGTTCTCGTCCTTGAAGGCGCGGATGACCTGGCAGATCGCGTCGGACTCGCGGATGTTGGCGAGGAACTTGTTGCCCAGGCCCTCGCCCTCGCTGGCGCCGCGCACGATGCCCGCGATGTCCACGAAGTCGACCGTGGCCGGGAGGACCTTGTCCGAGGAGAAGATCTCGGCCAGCTTCGTCAGGCGGGGGTCGGGGACGCCCACGACGCCGACGTTGGGCTCGATCGTGGCGAACGGGTAGTTGGCCGCGAGCACGTCGTTCTTGGTCAGGGCGTTGAACAGGGTCGACTTGCCGACATTCGGCAGACCGACGATTCCGATCGTGAGCGACACGTTGCGACTTCCCGTACGTGAGGATGCGGAGGGCTGGAGGGTGGGGCGGGCCAGGCAAGGGCCGATCCACCAGTCTACGGGGTGGCCGGTACCGGCCCCGCGCGGTGTCGAACGCTTGGCCCAGCTGTGTCCGACGGCGTGTCTGTCGGGCTATTCGGCACATAAACCGACCTAAGTTGGTCCAGTGGAGCAACACAGGACGCGACCTGCGCAGTACGGACCGCGACGGGGCCGGGCGCCGCTGCCCCCGCAGGGGCGGGGAGCGGGCGGCGCCGCTGCCGGGCGGGCCGGGCGGGCCGTCGCGCGCCCGGCCGGACGCCCGGCCGGACGACCGGCCGGACCGGGTGCGGGCGGCGGTCCGCGCAGGCCGGCCGCGGGACGGCCGGCGGCGCGGTCCGGTCCGCCGGTGGCGCGGGCGCTGCGTGCCCTGCGCGGGATGCCCAATCCACGGCTGACCGGGCTGGGCAGCGGCCTGTTCTGCGCGGCGGTGATGCTGGTGCTCGGCTTCCTCGACCAGTTGCTGTTCGGCGCGTCCCTGACGGTGTACGGAGTGCTGTTCCTGCCGGTGTGCCTGCTCACCGCGCTCTGGGTGCGCAGGGGGGACCTGCTGACCGCCCCCGTCGTCGTGCCGATCGCCTTCGCGGTGGGCCTGGTGACCGTCGCCGAGAGCGGCAAGGGGGTGGGAGGCCGGCTGATGGGGCTCGTCACCGCCCTGGCCACCGAGGCGGGCTGGCTGTACGGCGGGACGCTGGTCGCGGGGTCGACCGTGATCGTCCGGAGGGTCCGGCTGCTGCGTCGCCGCCGGGCCGCCGCCCGGGACCGTACGCCCGCGTGACGGCGGGTTCGGCTCGGCCCGCGACCGACAGGTTCAGCCCGCGACCGGCCGGCCGTCTCCCTCCGCCGCCCGCATCGCCGCCCCCACGATCCCGGCGTTGTTCTGGAGCTGCGCGGGGACGATCTCGGCCCGGACGCCCTCGATGTAGTGCAGGAACTTGTGCGCCTTGCGGCTGACGCCGCCGCCGATGACGAACAGCTCGGGTGAGAACAGCATCTCGACGTGGGCGAGGTAGCGCTGCACCCGGTGGGCCCAGTGCTCCCAGGACAGGTCGTGGTCGTCCTTGACCTTGCTGGAGGCGCGTTTCTCCGCGTCGTGTCCGTCCAGCTCCAGGTGGCCCAGCTCGCTGTTCGGGACGAGCACGCCGTCGGTGAAGACGGCGCTGCCGATGCCGGTGCCGAAGGTGAGCAGGACGACCGTGCCCTTGCGGTCGCGGCCGGCGCCGAAGCGCATCTCGGCGACGCCCGCCGCGTCCGCGTCGTTGACGACCGTCACGTCGAGCCCGCCGAGCCGCTCGCTGAACAGGGCGCGCGCGTCCGTGTCGACCCAGCCCTTGTCGACGTTGGCCGCGGTGCGCACCGTGGCGCCGCCCGTGACCACGCCCGGGAAGGTGAGTCCGACCGGTCCGGTCCAGCCGAAGTGCTCGACGACCTGCTTCACCCCGTCGGCCACGCCGTCGGGGGTCGCGGGGTGCGGGGTCAGTACCTTGCAGCGCTCCTGGGCCAGGTCGCCCCTGTCGAGGTCCACAGGGGCGCCCTTGATCCCGGATCCGCCGATGTCCACGCCGAAGATCTGCATGGCACCACGTTACGGCCTGCGCCTGACGGTCATGCCCCGGCCGTGCCCGAGCCGCCCCGCTCCGCGACCAGGGAGGCCGCCTCCTCGCGCAGGTCACGGCGGAGTTCCTTGGGCAGCGAGAAGATGATCGACTCCTCGGCGGCCTTGACGATCTCCACGTCCTCGAAGCCGCGCTGCGACAGCCACTCCAGGACCTGCTCGACCAGCACGTCCGGGACGGAGGCGCCGGAGGTGACGCCGACCGTGGTGACGCCCTCCAGCCAGGACTCGTCGATCTCGTCGGCGAAGTCCACCAGGTACGCCTCGCGGGAGCCCGCCTGCTTGGCGACCTCGACGAGGCGCTTGGAGTTGGAGGAGTTGCGCGAGCCGACGACGATCACCAGCTCCGCCTCGGCGCCCATCTGCTTCACGGCGAGCTGGCGGTTCTGCGTGGCGTAGCAGATGTCGTCGCTCGGCGGGGAGATGAGCTGCGGGAACTTGTCCTTCAGCGCGTCGACGGTCTCCATGGTCTCGTCGACGGAGAGGGTGGTCTGGGAGAGCCAGACGACCTTGGACGGGTCGCGGACCTCGACCTTCGCGACGTCCTCGGGGCCGTCGACGAGCTGGATGTGGTCGGGGGCCTCGCCGGAGGTGCCGATGACCTCCTCGTGGCCCTCGTGGCCGATCAGGAGGATGTCGTAGTCGTCGCTCGCGAAGCGGACGGCCTCCTTGTGCACCTTGGTGACGAGCGGGCAGGTGGCGTCGATGGTGGCGAGCTTGCCGCGCTCGGCCTCCTCGTGGACGACGGGGGCCACGCCGTGCGCGGAGAACATGACGATGTTCCCCTCGGGCACCTCCTCCGTCTGCTCGACGAAGATGGCGCCCTTCTTCTCCAGCGTCTGGACGACGTACTTGTTGTGGACGATCTCGTGCCGGACGTAGACCGGAGCCCCGTACTGCTCCAGGGCTTTCTCGACGGCGATCACGGCGCGGTCCACACCCGCGCAGTAGCCACGGGGGGCGGCGAGCAGGACACGGCGGCCAGGCGAAGCAGTCATGGCACCCATCGTAAGGCCGCGTTCGGCGGGTCAAAGATCGCGTGGGTACGGCGTCACCGGGGAGACTGACGGGGGCGTCGCCGGGGACGTTGACGGGGACGCGACGAGACACAGTCCGATGCGCTGGCGGAGGCAGGATGTCCGAGACCGGTACGGCGGCCCAGGGGGCCGGTGAGGAACACCAGCTGAAGCGCAGCCTGGGCTTCAGGGACCTGGTCGTCTACGGGCTCCTGTTCATCGCGCCCATGGCGCCGGTCGGCGTGTTCGGCACGCTGGACGCCAAGTCGCACGGCGCGGTGGCCCTGGTGTACGTCGTCGCCACGATCGCGATGGCGTTCACCGCATTCAGCTACGCGCAGATGGTGCGGGTGGTCCCCCAGGCCGGTTCGGTGTTCGCGTACGCGCGCGCGGGGCTCGGCAACGGGGCCGGTTTCATCGCCGGCTGGATGGCGATGCTGGACTACGTCCTCATTCCGGCGGTGGCGTACCTTTTCTCCGGCATCGCGATGGAGGCGCTGGTTCCGGAGGTGTCGCGTTGGGTGTGGACGGCGATCGCGGTGGTCGTCACGACGCTGCTGAACCTGTGGGGGGTGCGGGCGGCGGCCCGGGTGGGCTTCCTGGTGCTCGCCATGGAGATCGTGGTCCTGCTGGTGTTCGTGGTGGCGGCGATCGTGGTCCTGGCGCGCGACGGGGCCGAGCGGGGCTGGCTGTCGCCGCTGTCCGGGGACGGGACGCAGGGGGCGTTCGCGCTGTCGGCGGTCGTCGGCGCGGTGTCCGTCGCGGTGCTGTCGTACCTGGGTTTCGACGCGATCGCGACCTTCGCGGAGGAGGTCACCGGCGGCTCGGCGAAGGTCGCGCGTGCGCTGCTGTTCTGCCTGGCGCTGGCGGGCGTGCTGTTCGTGGCGCAGACGTACCTGGTGGCGCTGCTGGAGCCGGTGTCCTCGGCGCAGCTGGCGGCGGAGCCGGAACGGCAGGGGTCGGCGTTCTACGACGCCGTCGACGCCTCCGTGGGCACGTGGCTGCACGACCTGGTGGCGGTGAGCAAGGCGATCGGCGCGGCGTTCGCGGCGCTGGCCGGGCAGGCGGCGGCCGGGCGGCTGCTGTTCGCGATGGGCCGCGACCGGCGGCTGCCGAAGGTGCTGTCGCGGACGGACTCCGGGGTGCCGCGCGTGGCGCTGCTGGTCTCCGCCGTGATCACCATGGTGGCGGCGGTGTGGGCGGCGCGCCGGGACGACGGTCTCGACCATCTGGTCTCGGTGGTCGACGTCGGCGCCCTGACCGCGTTCACGCTGCTGCACGCGAGCGTGGTGGGCTGGTTCGTCGTCCGGCACCGCGGGAGCACCGTGAACTGGTGGCGGCACGCGCTGATTCCGGTGCTGGGCGCGGTGATCACCGTCGCGGTGATCGTGGAGGCGTCGAGGACCGCGCAGGTGGTCGGGGCGATCTGGCTGGTGGTGGGGTTGGTGGTACTGGCGGTGCAGGCACGCGGGAGGCGCTCGGTGGGGGCGTGAGGCGGGCTCGCCGGGCCCGGCGAAGGGCGGCGTGCGCGCCGGGGCGGGTTGTCACACCCGGCCGTTACGCTCGGGCGCATGGCTGTTAACTCGACTCCCGAAGCCCCGCTGCCCGTGGGCGAGGTGTCCCGGCTGATCGGGGGCTGGATCGACCGGCTCGGCGCGGTGTGGGTCGAGGGCCAGATCACGCAGTTGTCACGGCGGCCGGGTGCCGGTGTCGTGTTCCTGACGCTGCGCGACCCGTCGTACGACATCTCCGTGAGCGTCACCTGCTACCGGCAGGTGTTCGACGCGGTGGCGGACGTGGTGGGCGAGGGCGCGCGCGTCGTCGTGCAGGCCAAACCGGAGTGGTACGCGCCGCGCGGCCAGCTGTCGCTGCGGGCCGCCGAGATCAAGCCGGTGGGTGTCGGGGAGCTGCTCGCGCGCCTGGAGCAGCTGAAGAAGGCACTCGCGCGCGAGGGACTGTTCGCGCCGGAGCGGAAGAAGCCGCTGCCGTTCCTGCCGCAGCTGATCGGCCTGGTGTGCGGGCGGGCGTCGGCCGCCGAGCGGGACGTCCTGGAGAACGCCCGGCACCGCTGGCCCGCCGTCCGCTTCGAGGTGCGCAATGTCCCCGTGCAGGGCGTGCACGCCGTGCCGCAGGTGGTGCAGGCGGTGAAGGAACTGGACGCGCTGGACGACGTGGACGTGATCGTCGTCGCGCGGGGCGGCGGCAGCGTGGAGGATCTGCTGCCGTTCTCCGACGAGCAGCTGGTGCGGGCGGTCGCCGCGTGCCGTACGCCGGTCGTCTCGGCGATCGGCCACGAGCCGGACAATCCGCTGCTCGACCATGTCGCCGACCTGCGCGCCTCCACGCCGACCGACGCCGCCAAGAAGGTCGTACCGGACGTCGGCGAGGAGTACGAGCGGGTGCGGCAGCTGCGGGACCGCGCCCGGCGCTGCGTGGCGGCGTACGTGGACCGGGAGGAGCGGGGGCTGGCCCACGCGCTGGCCCGGCCGTCGATACAGGATCCGCACCGGATGATCGACGAGCGGGCCGAGCAGGTGACGGCCTTGCTGGAGCGGGGCCGCCGCTCCCTGCGGCACCACCTCGACCGGGCCGACTCCGAGCTGACGCACACGCACGCGCGCGTGGTGGCCCTCTCCCCCGCCGCGACCCTGAAGCGCGGGTACGCGGTACTGCAGCGGGCCGACGGCCACGCCGTCCGTGACCCGGGCGAGGTCGAGCCGGGCGAGACGCTGCGCGCACGGGTCTCCGAGGGCGATTTCTCCGTACGAGTCGACGCATAGGGTGGGTGGATGACCAGCGAGGTGGAGCAGCCGACGGCCGTGTCCGAGGCGCTCGGGTACGAGCAGGCGCGGGACGAGCTGATCGAGGTCGTACGGCGGCTGGAGGCCGGCGGTACGACGCTGGAGGAGTCCCTCGCCCTGTGGGAGCGGGGCGAGGAGCTGGCGAAGGTCTGCCGCCGCTGGCTGGACGGCGCCCGGGCCCGCCTCGACGCGGCGCTGGCCGAGGAGGCCGGGGCGGAGGACGGGGACGGCGACCGCTGACCCCCTGGGACGGGCGGACTACTGGGCGCTGCCCTCGGCCAGAGTGTGCGCGACGAGCGCGTTGGCGTGTCCGTGGCCCAGTCCGTGCTCGGTCTTGAGCCAGGCGACGAGTTCCATGTGCTTGGTGAGCGGCGAGGAGCGGATCAGCTCCTTCCACTCCGCGACCGGGCGGCCGTACTTCTTCTCGATCGACGGGAAGTAGGAGGCGGGGCCCTTCACGGCGGCGGTCATGTCGGTGCGCTCCCTGGGTGCGAGTGACGGTGGAGTGACGGTGAACTGCTCTGTACGACCGCGGCCCGCGGGGGAAGTCATCGCCGACCGCGCGTGACGCGCGTCACTCGGCCTTCAGTGATCACGTGAAGCGGATCACCGCACTCCCGTATTGGTTGAAGCTTGAACTTCTTTGGCGTAGCGTCGTGCCCGTCAACGGCCCCCCGCCGGTCCGCGCGGAGCGCCGACGCACCCCCCGAGGAAGATCACGTATGTCTCTCGTTCTTGACCCCGCCGCCCAGGACCTGCTGTTCCGCGAGGCCCGCACCGCGAACACGTTCACCGACGAGCCGGTGACCGACGAGCAGGTGCAGGCGATCTACGACCTGGTCAAGTACGGCCCGACCGCCTTCAACCAGTCGCCGCTGCGCATCACGCTGGTCCGCTCCCCCGAGGCCCGCGAGCGTCTCGTCCAGCACATGGCCGAGGGCAACCGGCCCAAGACGGCCACCGCCCCGCTGGTCGCGATCCTGTCGGCGGACAACGAGTTCCACGAGGAGCTGCCCGCGCTCTTCCCGCACTTCCCGCAGGCCAAGGACGCCTTCTTCAGCGAGCGTCCGGTGCGCGAGGGTGCCGCCACGCTGAACGCCGCCCTGCAGGCCGCCTACTTCATCGTCGGCGTCCGCGCCGCGGGCCTGTCCGCCGGCCCGATGACCGGCCTCGACTTCGAGGGCGTCCGCAAGGAGTTCCTGGACGACGACCACACCCCGCTGATGGTCGTCAACATCGGCCGCCCGGGCCCGGACGCATGGTTCCCGCGCTCCCCGCGCCTGGCGTACGACCAGGTCGTCACCACGGTCTGAGCCGCGCGACCCCGATGACACGACGAAGCCCCCGGCACCTCGCCGGGGGCTTCGCACGTCGTCGGGGACTCGTCACGTCGTCGGCGCGCGGCGGACGCTCACGACAGCTTCAGCGCCGCCGCCATCCTGCCCAGCTGGTCGAAGGAGCCCGTGCCCGCCACGACCGTCGTCGCGCCCTTCATGCCGTCCGCGTCGTGCAGCACCAGCGCGTCGTACCGGCCGCCCGTGTACCGGGTCCACGTCCGGCCGCCGATCTCCTGGGTCGCCTCGGTCTCCCGTGCTCCCTGGCTGGCCTCGTCGATGAACGTGGACGGCTTCTGCGTGGACTGCTCGATCGCCACGTACTCGCCGTCCGGGGCGTGGAAGCCCAGGTGCCAGGCTTCGAACTCGTCACCCCGATAACGGACGGAGGTCGGCTTCCAGTCCTCGGAGAGGCCCTCGGGCGCCGCCACCGGGTACGACGCCGCGCGCTGCGCGGTGAGCAGCTCGACCCGGTAGTCCACCCGCTTGACGGGGGGCTCGCCGTCGTCGTGCGGAATGAAGATCCAGATCACGCCCGCCGCGAGCACGATGAGCCCGAGGGAGAGGATCATGTCCCGGGCCGACTTCTGCTTGCCTTGCATACCTGCCACGCCCTCTATCGTCGCAGGTGCCTGGTCCGCTCATACGTGGGGTCCCCTGCTCATTTTGTCGGACTGACGATAGAGTGCGGCTCACACCCTCATCCGGCCGTCGTCGTATCAGAAAGGTGCGCTCCGATGACCGAGCATCATCTGCCGTCCGAACTGGACGTCCCCTCAGAGGCCCCCGACCGCAACCTCGCCATGGAACTCGTGCGGGTCACCGAAGCCGCGGCGATGGCCGCCGGCCGCTGGGTCGGGCGCGGCGACAAGAACGGCGCCGACGGCGCCGCCGTGCGCGCCATGCGGACCCTCGTCCACACCGTCTCGATGAACGGCGTCGTCGTCATCGGCGAGGGCGAGAAGGACGAGGCCCCGATGCTCTTCAACGGGGAGCGGGTCGGCGACGGGACCGGGGCCGAGGTCGACATCGCCGTCGACCCGATCGACGGCACCACGCTGACCGCCAACGGCATGACCAACGCCATCGCGGTGCTGGCCGCCGCCGAGCGGGGCTCCATGTTCGACCCGTCCGCGGTCTTCTACATGGACAAGCTGGTCACCGGGCCGGAGGCCGCCGACTTCGTCGACATCAACGCGCCGGTGTCCGTGAACATCCGCCGGATCGCCAAGGCCAAGCGACGCACCCCCGAGGACGTCACCGTCGTCATCCTCGACCGCCCCCGGCACCAGGGCCTCATCAAGGAGGTCCGGGAGACCGGCGCCCGCATCAAGCTGATCTCCGACGGCGACGTGGCCGGCTCGATCCTGGCGCTGCGCGAGGGCACCGGCATCGACCTGCTGCTCGGTGTCGGCGGTACGCCCGAGGGCATCATCTCGGCCTGCGCCGTGAAGTGCCTGGGCGGCACCATCCAGGGCAAGCTGTGGCCGAAGGACGACGAGGAGCGGCAGCGCGCGGTCGACGCCGGGCACGACCTGGACCGGGTGCTGACCACCGACGACCTGGTCGCCGGGGACAACGTCTTCTTCGTCGCGACCGGCATCACCGACGGTGAGCTGCTGCGCGGGGTGCGGTACCGGTCCGAGACCGCCACGACCGACTCGATCGTGATGCGGTCCAAGTCGGGCACGGTGCGGCGGATCGACTCCGAGCACCGGCTGAGCAAGCTTCGGGCGTACAGCGCGGTGGACTTCGACCGGGCGAAGTGACTCCGTCGGTTCCGCGGGGGCGCCCATGGAAGTGGGGGGGCATTGTCGCGTGGCGAGCGCGGGCCGATCGCGGCTGGTCGCGCGGTTCCCCGCGCCCCTCGGGCCGGCCAGGCTCACGGCATGAGAAGGCACCGGGGCCGCGCCCGCGTGGCGGAGCCGTAGATCAGACGCAGCCCCGCGCCCCCTTGGGGCACTCAGCCCCCCACGGCATGACAAGGGCGCCCCCTGTGCGGAGGGGGCGCCCTTGTCGCGTTCGTGTTCAGCCGGCCGCGGCTATGCGGCCCGTCGCGCGGGCGGCGTTCTTCAGCTCCACGTCGCGGCGGCGGCGCCTCGCGAGGACCACGCGGCGTTCGGCGGCGGTGAGGCCGCCCCAGACTCCGTAGGGCTCGGGCTGCAGGAGGGCGTGCTCGCGACACTCGACCATGACCGGGCAGCGCGCGCAGACGCGCTTGGCCGCCTCCTCGCGCGAAAGCCTGGCGGCGGTGGGTTCCTTGGAAGGTGCGAAGAACAGTCCGGCCTCGTCGCGCCGGCACACCGCCTCGGTGTGCCAGGGAGCGTCTTGGTCCCTGTCCCGCACGGGCACCCGCTGGGTCGGAACGGCGGCTACCTGCAGGGACGAAGGCGGCGGTTGCAGCACGGTCCACTCCTGACGACGGCTTCGCGAGCGAGAGACGATGCGTCAAGGCTTACCCGTTGTACGCACGCCTATGCACTGGGTTTCCAACCGCCGCCGGTACCGCGCTACAAGTGCTTGCGCAAACCCTTGTCGACCTTGCGGTGCACCCGGTCGAGGATGTCCGCGACGATCCTGCCGCGCTTGGGGCGCGCCTCGACGCTGCCCAGCACCGCCCAGCCGTCCACGTAGATGACGGGGGCCTCGGGCTCGGCCGAGTCGAGTGTGTGCACCTCGAAGCTGCCGAGCACTCCGCCGCCCGCGCCGCGCAGCGACACGTTCTCCGGGACGCGCACCTCGACGCTGCCGAAGACCGAGAACGCCTTGATCACGACCTGCTGGTGCTCGAAGACGGCCTCGCTGAGGTCTATCTCGACGCTGCCGAAGACCGCGTACGCGTGGATACGGCGGCTCGCCCGCCAGCGGCCCTTGCGGACCGCGCTGCTGAACACCGCCACGAGGTTCTCGTCGGCTTCGGCGGGGATGGCGCCGGCGGTCGGGCGGTTGGGGGCCGGGGCGGCACCCGTGCCCCGCCCGGCGTGCCCGGCGGGCAGGTCCTGCACGAAGACGTCCAGCTCACCGACCGTCCTGGCGGCCAGCACGCCCTCGACGCGCTCGGCGTGCTCCTCGGCGGTGAGTCGCCCCTCGGCGAGGGCCTCGCGCAGCATGTCGGTGACGCGGTCACGGTCGGCGTCCGAGGCGCGCATCTCGGAGACGTGCGCTGCGGTGCCGCGCGGTGCCACGTCCTGCGGTTGGGCGTGCTTCTGAAGGTCCACGGCAGCAGCGTACCGAAACGCGATAGATCGCGACTACCCCTGGGGACGACCTTGTCGCGGCCGGGACCGCGGTTCGCGAAAGCGGCCTGCCTACTGAGCCTTACCTCACAAGCTCGGCGCGGACGGCAGGTTTTACGCTGGTGGACGCTGCCGATGGAGGCCAGCCGTCGTTGCTGAGGAATCCAGCCGCGCGTGATGCCGAGTGAGGAATGGGCGAGATGCCTGAGTTCGCGTACACCGATCTGCTCCCTCAGGGAGAGGACACCACTCCGTACCGGCTGGTGACCGCCGAGGGTGTCTCCACCTTCGAGGCCGACGGGCGGACCTTCCTCAAGGTGGAGCCCGAGGCGCTGCGCAAGCTGGCCGAGGAGGCCGTCCACGACATCCAGCACTACCTGCGCCCCGCCCACCTGGCGCAGCTGCGCCGCATCATCGACGACCCCGAGGCGTCGGGCAACGACAAGTTCGTGGCCCTGGACCTGCTGAAGAACGCGAACATCGCGGCGGCGGGTGTGCTGCCCATGTGCCAGGACACCGGCACGGCGATCGTCATGGGCAAGCGCGGCCAGAACGTGCTCACGGCGGGCGGCGACGAGGAGGCCCTGAGCCGGGGCATCTACGACGCGTACAAGAACCTGAACCTGCGCTACTCGCAGATGGCTCCGCTCACCATGTGGGAGGAGAAGAACACCGGCTCCAACCTCCCCGCCCAGATCGAGCTGTACGCGACCGACGGCGGCGCCTACAAGTTCCTGTTCATGGCGAAGGGCGGCGGCTCGGCCAACAAGTCGTTCCTCTACCAGGAGACCAAGGCCGTCCTGAACGAGGCCTCCATGATGAAGTTCCTGGAGGAGAAGATCCGCTCGCTCGGTACGGCCGCCTGCCCGCCGTACCACCTGGCGATCGTGGTCGGCGGCACGTCGGCGGAGTACGCGCTGAAGACCGCGAAGTACGCCTCCGCGCACTACCTGGACGAGATCCCGGCCGAGGGTTCGGAGCTCGGGCACGGCTTCCGGGACCAGGACCTGGAGGAGAAGGTCTTCGAGCTGACGCAGAAGATCGGCATCGGCGCGCAGTTCGGCGGCAAGTACTTCTGCCACGACGTGCGCGTGGTGCGGCTGCCGCGGCACGGCGCGTCCTGCCCGGTCGCCATCGCGGTGTCCTGCTCCGCGGACCGGCAGGCGGTCGCGAAGATCACCGCCGAGGGCGTCTTCCTGGAGCAGCTGGAGACCGACCCGGCGCGGTTCCTGCCGGAGACCACGGACGAGCACCTCGACGAGGCGGGGGACGTCGTGAAGGTCGACCTCAACCAGCCGATGGACGACATCCTGGCCGAGCTGACGAAGCACCCGGTCAAGACCCGGCTGTCCCTGACCGGCCCGCTGGTCGTGGCCCGCGACATCGCGCACGCCAAGATCAAGGAGCGGCTGGACGCGGGCGAGGAGATGCCGCAGTACCTGAAGGACCACCCGGTGTACTACGCCGGTCCGGCGAAGACGCCCGAGGGGTACGCGTCCGGGTCCTTCGGTCCGACGACCGCCGGGCGCATGGACTCCTACGTGGAGCAGTTCCAGGCGGCGGGCGGCTCCAAGGTGATGCTGGCCAAGGGCAACCGGAGCAAGCAGGTCACCGACGCGTGCGACGCGCACGGCGGCTTCTACCTCGGCTCCATCGGCGGCCCGGCGGCCCGGCTCGCCCAGGACTGCATCAAGAAGGTCGAGGTCGTCGAGTACGAGGAGCTCGGCATGGAGGCGGTCTGGAAGATCGAGGTCGAGGACTTCCCGGCGTTCATCGTGGTGGACGACAAGGGCAACGACTTCTTCCAGGACCCGGCTCCGGCGCCGACGTTCACCAGCATTCCGGTACGGGGCCCCGGGCTCGCCTGAGCCAGGCCGGTGACGGTTCACCTCCACGGGGAACAGTGGTCGCGTCCAGGACGCTGTGACACGTGGAGGTGATCGTCGATGGCCGACGAGCAGGACAGGACCGAGTACCGCACCGAGCACGACTCCATGGGGGAGGTACGGGTCCCCGCCCACGCCAAGTGGCGTGCCCAGACGCAGCGGGCGGTGGAGAACTTCCCCGTCTCGGGGCAGCGCATCGAACGCGCGCACATCGAGGCACTCGCCCGGATCAAGGGTGCGGCGGCCAAGGTCAACGCCGAGCTGGGCGTCCTGGACACGGACGTCGCCGACGCGATCCAGGCGGCGGCCGGGGAGGTCGCCGAGGGGAAGTGGGACGAGCACTTCCCCGTGGACGTGTTCCAGACGGGGTCGGGGACCTCGTCCAACATGAACACCAACGAGGTCGTCGCCACCCTCGCCACCGAGCGGCTCGGCCGGAACGTGCACCCCAACGACCACGTCAACGCCTCCCAGTCGTCCAACGACGTCTTCCCGTCCTCCATCCACATCGCCGCCACCGCCGCCGTCACCCGTGACCTGATCCCGGCCCTCGACCACCTCGCCGGCGCTCTGGAGCGCAAGGCCGAGGAGTTCGCCGACGTGGTGAAGTCCGGGCGTACGCACCTCATGGACGCCACACCGGTCACGCTGGGGCAGGAGTTCGGCGGGTACGCGGCGCAGGTGCGGTACGGCATCGAGCGGCTGAACGCGTCCCTCCCCCGCCTCGCCGAGCTGCCGCTGGGCGGCACCGCCGTCGGCACCGGCATCAACACCCCGCCCGGCTTCTCCGCCGCCGTCATCGAGGAGGTGGCCCGCGCGACGGGGCTGCCGCTGACCGAGGCGCGCGACCACTTCGAGGCGCAGGGCGCCCGGGACGGCATCGTCGAGACGAGCGGGCAGCTGCGGACCATCGCCGTCGGCCTGACGAAGATCGCCAACGACCTGCGGTGGATGGCGTCCGGGCCGCGCACCGGGCTGGCGGAGATCTCCCTGCCCGACCTCCAGCCGGGGTCGTCCATCATGCCCGGCAAGGTCAACCCGGTGATCCCCGAGGCGGTGCTCATGGTCGCCGCCCAGGTCACCGGCAACGACGCGACGGTCGCGGCGGCGGGAGCGGCCGGCAACTTCGAGCTGAACGTCATGCTGCCGGTCATCGCCAAGAACGTCCTGGAGTCGGTCCGGCTGCTCGCCAACGTCTCGCGGCTGCTGGCCGACCGGACCGTCGACGGCGTCGTCGCCCACCGCGAGCGGGCCCGCGAGTACGCCGAGTCCTCGCCGTCCGTGGTCACGCCCCTCAACAAGTACATCGGGTACGAGGAGGCCGCCAAGGTCGCCAAGAAGGCGCTGGCCGAGCGGAAGACGATCCGCCAGGTCGTGCTGGAGGGCGGCTACGTCGAGCGCGGCGACCTCACGAAGGAGCAGTTGGACGAGGCGCTGGACGTGCTGCGCATGACCCGCCCGTGACCGGACGGCCGTCGTGAGCGCGGGTGTTCGTCGTGATCACCGGCGCGCCAGGTGGCAAGGGCACCTAATATCTGTCCATGGCAGACGGTGAAGCGGTGAGCGCGGCGACGCAGCCGGGGGCGGAGGCGGGCGGCCCGGCGGCCCCTCGGGGGTACTGGGCGCCGGGCAGTCACATCCTGTGGCGGTACCGGGAGAACGGCGGCCCGCACTTCCACATCGCGCGCCCCGTCACCGTCGTACGGGACGACGCCGACCTGCTCGCCGTGTGGCTGGCCCCCGGCACCGACTGCGTGAGGCCGGTGCTCGCCGACGGCACGCCCGTGCACCTGGAGCCACTGGCCTCGCGCTACACCAAACCGCGCACCGTGCAGCGCGACCGGTGGTTCGGCACGGGTGTGCTGAAGCTGGCCCGGCCCGGCGAGCCCTGGTCGGTGTGGCTGTTCTGGGACCCGGGCTGGCGGTTCAAGAACTGGTACGTGAACCTGGAGGAGCCGCTGGCCCGGTGGGAGGGCGGGGTCGACTCCGAGGACCACTTCCTGGACATCTCCGTCCACCCGGACCGCACCTGGCACTGGCGGGACGAGGACGAGTTCGCGCAGGCCCAGCGGGACCGGCTGATGGACGCCCGGCTCGCCGAGCGGGTGCGGAAGGCGGGACGTGCCGCGGTGGCGGAGATCCGTGCCTGGGGCTCCCCCTTCGCGGACGGCTGGGAGCACTGGCGACCGGATCCGTCCTGGCCGGTACCGTCGCTGCCCGGAGACTGGGACCGCACGCCCGCGCACGTGTCCTCATGAGACCCTTGATACGCCCCCGGGCAGGAAACGTAGGATCGTCCTCCGCAAGGGAGCGCGGCAGCAACCGGCGGAGCGTGCGCTGTGCTTGACCGATCGTCACCGAGGGGCGGCAGGACGTGAGCGAGAGGTACGAGGGCAACACGGATACGGGCCGCAGACGGTCCGCCGGTGACACAGGAACAGCTTCTGACCACGCGGGAATCCCGTTCCTGGGGCACGTATTCCGGGTATCGGGATTTCTGCGGGACGAACTGCACGCGCCGCGCGCAGTCCCGGACGGATGGATTCGACACGCGTGACGGAGCACCCGACCTCCTTCGACCGCCCCTCGACGGGCGGCGACCCCACGGATCCCCGCGGGGCGCTCCTGCGTACCCCCGTGCCGCCACGCGCCTCCGGGTCCGCGTTAGCGGCACAGGGGCGCACCGGGGAGACACCGCCCACCGCGGGCGCCGACTCGCCGGGCGCCTTCGAGCACTCCCAGCCGGGCGCCGAGCAGGCCGCCGAGCCGGACACGCACCGCCCGCGGCCCACGTCCGACGGCGTCCCGGCCCAGCCGGGCGGCGCGCAGACCGGAGCGGGAGCCCTTCCCGGAGCCCTTTCCGGTTCCGGGGCGTCGACGGGGGCGGAGCGCCGTGGCGCGCCGCTGGACCCCGACCGCCGTACCGGGCAGCCCACCACGCCGGGACAGCCCACTCCCATGCGGCGGGACGGCGACCGGCTGCGGTTCGTGGGAGCCGCGACCCGGCGGATCGCCCGGGGCATGGATCTCGACGAGATCGTGATGGGGCTGTGCCGGGCCACCGTGCCGACGTTCGCGGACGCGATCCTCGTCTACCTGCGCGAGCCGCTGCCGGTCGGCGACGAGCGGCCCACGGGCCCCCTCGTGCTGCGGTTGCGCCGCACCGACCGGATACCGGCCGAGCGCGACACCGAGAGCGGGTTCACGCCCGCGGCCCAGCCCGAACCCTCCGAGTTGGAGACGGTCGGCTCCGAGCTGTGCGAGGTGCGGCCGGGCAGCGCGCTCGCCGAGGTGCTGCGCGGGGTGCGACCGGTCTTCACGGACACGCCCGCCGCCCGCGCCGCCCTGCCGGAACTGCTCGGCGACGGCCGGGACTTCGCCGTGCCCGACGGCCGGCGGGCGATCCTCGCGCCGCTGCGCGGCCGGCGCCGGGTCATCGGGGCCGCCCTGTTCCTGCGCGGCCCGGAGCGCGTCGCCTTCGAGGCCGACGACCTGCTGGTCGCCGCCCAGCTCGCCACGCACAGCGCGCTCGGCATCGACAAGGCGGTGCTGTACGGGCGTGAGGCGTACATCGCCGACGAGTTGCAGCGCACGATGCTCCCGGAGAACCTGCCGCGCTGCACCGGCGTGCGGCTGGCCTCCCGCTACCTCCCGGCCGCCGAGACGGCACGCGTCGGCGGCGACTGGTACGACGCCATCCCGCTGCCCGGCAGCCGGGTCGCGCTGGTCGTCGGCGACGTGATGGGCCACTCCATGACGTCGGCGGCCATCATGGGCCAGCTGCGGACCACCGCACAGACCCTGGCCGGGCTCGACCTGCCCCCGCAGGAGGTGCTGCACCACCTCGACGAACAGGCCCAGCGCCTGGGCACCGACCGCATGGCGACCTGTCTGTACGCCGTGTACGACCCGGTATCGCACCGCATCACCGTCGCCAACGCCGGACACCCGCCGCCCGTACTGCTGCACCTGGGCGGCCACGCCGAGGTGCTGCGGGTACCGGCCGGGGCGCCGATCGGCGTGGGCGGCGTGGACTTCGAGGCCGTCGAACTGGACGCCCCCGCCGGCGCGACCCTGCTCCTCTACACGGACGGGCTGGTCGAGTCCCGCCTGCGCGACGTGTGGACCGGCATAGAGCAGCTGCGGGAGCGCCTCGCGGCGACCGCGCAGCTCACCGGACCGGACCACCCGCCGCCCCTGGAAGCCCTCTGCGACGAGGTGCTGGACATGCTCGGTCCCGGCGACCGGGACGACGACATCGCGCTGCTCGCCGCCCGCTTCGACGGCATCGCGCCCAGCGACGTGGCGTACTGGTTCCTGGAGCCCGAGGACGCGGCCCCCGGCCGGGCCCGGCGCCTGGCCCGGCGCGCCCTCGCCCGCTGGGGCATGGAGGACCTCACCGACTCCGTGGAACTGCTGGTCAGCGAGGTCGTGACCAACGCCGTGCGGTACGCCACGAAGCCGGTCACGCTGCGCCTGCTGCGCACGGACGTGCTGCGCTGCGAGGTCGGCGACGACGTGCCGCAGCTGCCGCGGCTGCGACAGGCGCGGGCCACGGACGAGGGCGGACGCGGACTGTACCTGGTGAACCGGCTGGCCCGGCGCTGGGGCGCGACCCGGCTGAGCACCGGCAAGGTGGTCTGGTTCGAGCTGAACCGAGGCTGAGGCGGATACGCGCGAAGGGCGCCCGGTAGCCGGTCACCGGGCGCCCTTCGCGTGTTCCTGCCGTCGGTTATCGCTCCTCCCGGTCCCCGTTCGGGAAGAGCGGGTTCTCCGGCTCCGTGGACTCCCCGCCGGTCGGCGGTTCGGTCGACGGGCTGTTCGACGGGGACTGCGACGGCGACTGCGACGGTTCCTCGGTCGTCGGCGCCTCGGACGTCGGTTCCTGGGTCGTCGGGTCCTTGGACGTGGGCGGTGCCTCGGTCGTCTCCTCCCGGGTCGGCGACTGGGTCGGCGACTCGGGGGCCGTGGGCGACTTGCTCGGCTTCACCGCGGCGCCCTGCTTGGTCTCCAGGTCGAACTCGGTCACCTCGTCCATGACACCGAAGGTGTACGCCGCCCAGATCTCCGCCGGGAAGCCACCGCCGTTGACGCGGTAGTCGACGCCGCCCGCCTTGTACATCGGGACCTGGGCGTGGGTCTTCGGGTCCTCACCGAACAGGCCGACCGAGGTGACCAGGTCGGGCGTGAAGCCGGTGAACCAGGCCGACTTGTTGTTGTCGGACGTGCCCGTCTTGCCCGCGACCTGCTGGCCGTCGCGCAGCGGGTTGTCCCGCACGGACGTCCTGGCCGTACCGTCGTCGACCACGCCGGTCAGCACGGAGGTCACCGTGTCGGCGGCCTCGCGGCCGATGACCTGCTCGCCGATCGGGTCGGGGAACTCGATCGTGCGGTCCTTGTGCTCGACCGACTTCACGATCTGCGGGGTGACCTTCTTGCCGTGGTTGTCGAGGGTGGCGTAGACGCCGGCCATCTCCAGCGGGCTCGCGCCCATACTGCCGAGGGTCTGGGCGGGCACGGCCTCCACGCCCTCGGTGTCCATGCCGAGTTCGCCCGCGGTCTCGATGACCTCGGACATGCCGACGTCGATGCCCATCTGCGCGAAGACGGAGTTGACGGACTTGTTCATCGCCTCCTGGACGGTGATGTCGCCGTAGTCGACGTCGTCCTCGTTGGGGGGCGCGAAGCCGACCTCGCGGTCGCCGTCCATCACGGGGCGCTCGCTCGTGCCGTCGTACATCGTGCCGGCCGTGATCGGCACGCCGTCCTGGGTCTCGGCGTCCTGGTCGACGGCCGCGGCGAGGATCAGCGGCTTGAAGGTGGAGGCGGGCTGGTAGTCGTCGCGGGTGGCGTTGTTCGTGAAGTGCTTGACGTAGTCCACGCCGCCGTACATCGCCAGGACCGCGCCCGTCTTCGGGTCGACGGAGGCGGCGCCGGCCTGGACGTCCGCGTCGACCGCGCGCTTGTCGGGGTCCAGCTTGCTGGTGAGCTTGGCCTTGACCGCCTTCTCCAGCGCCTCCTGCTTCTTCTTGTCGACGTTGAGCGTGATGGTGTAGCCGCCGAGGTCCACCAGGGCCTTGGCCTGCTCCATGTCCTCGGCGACGCCCTGGGCGACGAGCCGCTGCTTGAGCGAGTGGTTGGCCTCGTCCACCAGGTACCCGATCTGGCCCCCCATCCCGGCGGCGGTCTTGGGCTGCTCGGGCTCCGGGAACGTCATGCCCCGGCGTTCGCCCTGGTCCAGCCACTTCTGCTCGACCATGTTGTCCAGGACGTAGTTCCAGCGCTGCTGGACCAGCTTCTTGCCGGTGTCGCTGGCGATCGCCCAGTCGTACTGGTTGGGCGCCTGGAGCAGCGCGGCGAGGTACGCGCCCTGCTCGACCGTCAGGTCCTCGGCGTCGACGCGGTAGTAGGCCTGGGCGGCGGCCTGGACGCCGTAGGCGCCGCGGCCGTAGTAGCTGGTGTTGATGTAGCCGGCCAGGATGTAGTCCTTGGACTTCTCCCGGTCCAGCTTCAGGGAGATGACCAGTTCCTTCAGCTTGCGCGAGACCGTCTGCTCCTGGGACAGGTAGTAGTTCTTGACGTACTGCTGGGTGATCGTCGAACCGCCCTGCGCACCCTTGCCGGAGAGCGTGTTCAGCACGCCGCGCGCGGTGCCCTTGAGGTCGACGCCGGCGTCCTTGTAGAAGGTCTTGTTCTCGGCGGCGACGAAGGTGCGCTGGACCTCCTTGGGGACCTCGGCCAGGTCGACGATCTCCCGGTTGCGGTCACCCGTGCGGGTCATGATGCTGCCGTCGCTGTACTTGTAGACGTTGCTCTGCAGCTCCGCCTCGGGGTTCCCCTCGGGGATGTCGATCACCATGTACAGGACGATGAAGGCGCCCATGCCGAGCAGGCAGAGGCCGAAGAAGGACCCGAGGATCTTCTTCCAGGTGAACAGCCGGCGTATCCGGCCCTTCCCGCCCGTGCCCGCGGCCGCACCCGACGAACGGCGGCGTTTCGGCGCCGCGCGGCGGCCACCGCGCTGTCGCGCTTTTCTCTCTTCCGCTCGTCCCATGGATCCGATCCGCTCCGCTTCGTTCATCTGTGACCACGTCTCGCTCACGCGTCACACAGGTTCGCCGCTCAGGTCAGCTCAGAAAGCTAACACCGGGAGATGTGACAAACGGCTGCCGATCCGGCCTTGTACGGACGTGAGAATCAGCACCCGCTCCCATGGAACCGACGTACGAGGGGGGTTCAGGGTTGCCGTTCGCGGGTAAAGTGATATCACTTAGCTAGACAGACGATAGTCGCCGGACGTGCGCGAGCACGCCCGGCCGGAACGGGGGACCGCCCATGTCCACACACGACACGCACGACACCTCGCAGGTCACCGCCGACGTACCCGAGATGCCGGTGCCGCGGGTGCGCGAGATGCAGGCGCACAGCATCGGCGGCGGCCTCGCGCTGCTGCTGGGACTGGTCGGGCTGCTCGCCGGCGCCGGCCTGATCGCCACCGCGACGGCGGCCACGACGACCGGGGCGAAGGCCGCGCTGATCATCGCGGGCATCTTGGTCGCCCTGGCCGCGTTCCTCGCGATGTGCGGGCTGAACATGGTGGCGCCGGGCGAGGCCCGGGTGGTCCAGCTCTTCGGCCGGTACCGGGGGACGATCCGGCAGGACGGACTGCGCTGGGTGAACCCCCTCACCTCGCGCACCAAGATCTCGACGCGGGTGCGCAACCACGAGACGGCCGTCCTGAAGGTGAACGACGCCTACGGCAACCCGATCGAGCTGGCCGCCGTCGTGGTGTGGCGGGTCGAGGACACCGCGCAGGCCACGTTCGAGGTGGACGACTACATCGAGTTCGTCTCCACGCAGACCGAGGCGGCCGTGCGGCACATCGCCATCGAGTACCCCTACGACGCCCACGACGAGGACGGCCTCTCGCTGCGCGGCAACGCCGAGGAGATCACCGAGAAGCTCGCCGTCGAGCTGCACGCGCGCGTGGAGGCGGCCGGGGTGCAGATCATCGAGTCCCGCTTCACGCACCTCGCGTACGCCCCGGAGATCGCCTCGGCGATGCTCCAGCGGCAGCAGGCCGGCGCGGTGGTCGCGGCGCGGCGGCAGATCGTGGACGGCGCGGTCGGCATGGTCGAGGCGGCGCTCGCCCGGATCAGCGAGCAGGGCATCGTGGAGTTGGACGACGAGCGCAAGGCGGCGATGGTGTCCAACCTGATGGTCGTGCTCTGCGGGGACCGCGCCGCCCAGCCGGTCCTGAACACGGGGACGCTCTACCAGTGACGACTCCGTCCGAGGGCTCCCCGTCCGAGCGTGGTTCCGTGCCCGAGGGTTCCGCACCCGAGGGCCCGGCCCCGAAGCGTCGGCCGCGGCAGCAGCGCAAGCAGGTGCTGCTGCGGCTGGACCCGCAGGTGTACGAGGCGCTGGCCCGCTGGGCGGGCGACGAGCTGCGCTCGGCCAACGCCCAGATCGAGTTCCTGCTCCGCAGGGCACTGTCGGAGGCGGGCCGGCTGCCCGGAGACGCCGGACCGCTGCCACGCCGAGGCCGCCCGCCCCGGAGTCCGGGCCCGGGCCCCGGGCCCACGCCACCGCCCTGACGAAGCCGGACAGGCCGCGCCACCGCGTCATGCGTGCGTCATGCGGAGGCGCGGCCTCCGTCGTCACGGAACCGTGACAATCGCCTCCGACCTGCGGTCCTCTACACCACGCCACGCTCTCTGCACCGGGCGTATACATAGCGCGTATACACCGCATGTAGAGTGCTCGGCATGTCCATTGGTCACACCCTCCTGGGGCTCCTGGAGTCCGGGCCGCGTCACGGTTACGACCTGAAGCGCGCCTTCGACGAGAAGTTCGGTCACGACCGGCCGCTGCACTACGGCCAGGTCTACTCGACGATGTCCCGCCTGCTGAAGAACGGCCTCGTCGTCGTCGACGGCATCGAGGCGGGCGGCGGTCCCGAGCGCAAGCGGTACGCGATCACCGACGCCGGGATCACCGACGTACAGCAGTGGCTCGCCACGCCGGAGAAGCCCGAGCCGTACCTCCAGTCGACGCTCTACACCAAGGTCGTCCTCGCGCTGCTCACCCACCGCGACGCCGCCGACGTCCTCGACACGCAGCGCTCGGAGCATCTGCGCAGCATGCGGATCCTCACCGACCGCAAGCGCAAGGGCGACCTCGCCGACCAGCTCATCTGCGACCACGCACTGTTCCATCTGGAGGCCGACCTGCGCTGGCTGGAGCTCACCGCGGCGCGCCTCGACAAGCTCCGTGAGGCGGTGGCCCGATGACTCCCCCCGCAGGTTCGCTGCTCTCGGCCGAGCAGTTGCGCAAGGCCTACGGCCCGACCCTCGCCCTCGACGGTGCCGAGTTCTCCATCCACCCCGGCGAGGTCGTCGCCGTGATGGGCCCCTCCGGCTCCGGCAAGTCGACGCTGCTGCACTGCCTCGCCGGCATCGTGCCGCCCGACTCGGGGACGATCACGTACAACGGGCGTGAGCTGTCCGCCATGAACGACGCCCAGCGCAGTGCGCTGCGCCGCTCGGACTTCGGGTTCGTGTTCCAGTTCGGACAGCTCGTGCCGGAGCTGACCTGCGTCGAGAACGTCGCCCTTCCGCTGCGCCTGAACGGCACCTCCCGCAAGGAGGCCGAGCGGGCCGCGCTGACCTGGATGGAGCGCCTCGAGGTCGACGACCTGAGGAAGAAGCGCCCCGGCGAGGTCTCCGGCGGCCAGGGCCAGCGGGTCGCGGTGGCGCGGTCGCTGGTGACCAGCCCCCGTGTGCTCTTCGCCGACGAACCGACCGGCGCGCTGGACTCCCTCAACGGCGAGCGGGTGATGGAACTCCTCACGGACGCCGCCCGCTCCACCAACGCCGCCGTCGTCCTCGTCACGCACGAGGCGCGGGTGGCGGCCTACTCCGACCGCGAGATCGTCGTACGGGACGGCAAGTCCCGGGACATGGAGCGGGTCGTATGAACCTGCGCTGGGGGCACCGCCCGCGCGAGCGAAGCCGAGCGTGGGGGAGGGCCGCGGACCTGATGCTGGGCGTCCGCTTCGCCTTCACCGGCGGCCGCGAGGGGTGGACCCGGGCCGTGCTGACGGCCGTCGGTGTCGGACTCGGCGTGGCCCTGCTGCTGCTGACGACGGCCCTGCCGAACGCGCTCGCCGTCCGGCACGACCGGGAGGCGGCCCGTACCGACATCACCTTCAGCGGCGAGCGGATGCCGCGGGCGAACGACACCCTCGTGGTCGCCAACGTCGGTACGGACTTCCGTGACGACACCGTCCGGGGCCGGGCCCTGGAGCCGGAGGGACCGCGGGCGCCGTTGCCGCCGGGGGTGGAGAAGTTCCCGGCGGTGGGCGAGATGGTGGTCTCCCCCGCGCTGAAGGAACTGCTGGAGTCGGACTCCGGGGCGCTGCTGCGCGAGCGGCTGCCGGACCGGATCGTCGGCACCATCGGGGAGCCCGGACTGATCGGCTCGGCCGAACTCGCCTTCTACCGGGGCGCCGACGGGCTCGCGCCGCACATCGACAGCGGCCGGATCACCCGTATCGACCGGTTCGGCAACCCCAACCCTGGGCCCGAACGGTCCGACCCGGTGCTCCTCCTGCTGATCCTCGTCGTCTTCGTGGTGCTGCTGATGCCGGTCGCGGTCTTCATCGCCGCGGCCGTACGGTTCGGCGGCGAGCGGCGGGACCGACGGCTCGCGGCGCTGCGGCTGGTGGGCTCCGACAGCGGCATGACCCGGCGGATCGCCGCCGGCGAGGCACTGGCGGGCGCGGTACTGGGTCTCGTCTTCGGCGCCGGATTCTTCATGATCGGACGCCAGCTCGCCGGGACGGCCGAGGTGTTCCGCATCAGCGTGTTCCCGAGCTACCTCAACCCCTCGCCCCTACTGGCCCTGCTGGTGGCGGTAGCGGTGCCGGCCGCCGCGGTGCTGGTGACGCTGTTCGCGCTGCGCTCGGTGGTCATCGAACCGCTCGGCGTGGTGCGCGCGGGCCGGCCGACGCGGCGCAGGCTGTGGTGGCGGCTGCTACTGCCGCTGGCCGGTCTCGCCATGCTCTACCCGATGATCGGCAACGGACGCGAGAACGGGGACTTCAACCAGTACCTGGTGACCGGCGGCGTCGTGCTGCTCCTGGTCGGCGTGACCGCGCTGCTGCCGTGGATCGTGGAGACCGTCGTCGCCCGGCTCGGCTCCGGCGGCGTGGCCTGGCAACTGGCCGTGCGCAGGCTGCAGATGAGCAGCGGTACGGCGGCCCGCATGGTCAACGGCATCGCGGTGGCCGTCGCCGGGGCGATCGCGCTGCAGATGCTGTTCGCCGGCGTGGAGGGCGACTACACCCGGCCCACCGGGCAGGACGTGTCGCTGGCGCAGATGGAGGTGGCCCTGCCGAGCGAGGTGCCGGTGGCGCCGGCCGCCGAGAAGTTCCGGGACACCGAGGGCGTCAACGCGGTCTACGCCTACTCCGAGGGCTATGTCGGCGACCGCGCCCGGGAACCTGACGCCAGCATGATGCTGACCGTGGGCGACTGCGCGTCGCTGCGGATGATGGCCGGCCTGCCGTCATGCCGTGACGGGGACGTGTTCGCCGTCCACGGTGCGGAGTGGGACGGCGACGTCGATGTGGCGAAGCTTGCGACACCGGGGCGGAAGCTGTACCTCGACCCGTCGTACGAGGGCAGTCCGAAGAGCCTGGAGATCCCCTGGACGGTGCCGCAGGGCGTCAAGGCGGCGAAGCCGAAGCGCGGGCTGCTGGCCGGAATCGACCGGGGCGGCCTGCTGATCACGCCCAAGGCGGCGCCGGACTCGCTCGCGCCGGGCCTGACCGGGCACGCTTACCTCAAGCTCGACGAGTCCGTGACGGACGTGCACGAACGGGTCCGCAACACCGCCGCGGCCGTCGATCCACTGGCGGACGCCATGCTGTGGTCGGCCACGGAACGGACCGGCCGGTTCGACGCGATCCGCACCGGTCTGTTCGTGGGGGCGGCGTGTGTGCTGGCGCTGATCGGTGCCAGTCTGCTGGTCTCGCAGCTGGAGCAGCTGCGCGAGCGGAAGAGGCTGCTGTCGGCCCTGGTCGCCTTCGGCACCCGGCGCCGCACGCTGAGCCTGTCGGTCCTGTGGCAGACCGCGGTCCCCATCGCACTGGGCCTGCTGCTGGCCTCGGTGGTGGGCCTGACGCTGGGCGCGGTGCTGCTGAAGATGACGAACACCCCGGTCCGCGTCGACTGGGCCGGCGTCCTGTCCATGACCGGCATCGGCGCCGCGGTCGTCCTGGCGGTGACCCTCTTCAGCCTGCCACCGCTGCTGCGGCTGATGCGGCCGGAGGGACTGCGCACGGAGTAGGACCCGGCACGTCGGCGGCCCACGCCCGGCCCCGGCGTGCCCGGCCCCCCACGCCGGGGCTGGGCACGCCGGGGCCGGAGTTCACCCGGGCCGGCGTGCCCTCAGCCGTGCACCGTCCGTACCGGCAGATCCTCCATCGCCTCCCGGAGGGCCGCCGCCAGTTCCTCGTACTCCGCCGAGCGCGCCGCGCCCGTGCGCATGGCGAGGGCGATGCGGCGGGTGGGGGCCGGGTCGGCGAAGGAGCCGGTGAGGAGCTGGCTGGAGCGGCTCGTCTCCACGCGGACCGCCGTACGCGGCAGCAGCGTCACGCCCAGACCGCCCGCCACCAGCTGCACCAGCGTCGACAGACCGGCGGCCGTCGTCGTCGCCGGGACGCCCGCACGGCCCGCCTCACGGCAGATGTCCAGTGCCTGGTCGCGCAGGCAGTGCCCCTCGTCGAGCAGCAGCAGCTTCAGCTCGCGCAGCACGGCGCGCTCGATGCCCTCCCGGCCGCCGAGCCGGTGGTCGAGCGGGGTGACGAGCACGAAGTCCTCGTCGAAGAGCGGGAGCTCCGTCACCCCGGGGACGCCGAGCGGTACCGCCAGCAGGAGCAGGTCGAGGCGGCCGGAGGTGAGTCCGTCCAGCAGGCTCGCCGTCTGCTCCTCGTGGACCTGGAGGTCCAGGTCCGGATAGCGGTCGTGGACCAGCCGCAGCACCGTCGGCAGCAGATACGGCGCCACCGTCGGGATGACCCCGAGCCGCAGCGCCCCGGTGAACGGCGCCCGCACCGCCTCCGCCTCCTCCAGCAGCGCGCCGACCTCCGCGAGTACGGCCTTCGTCCGTACCGCGAGCCGTTCGCCGGCGGGCGAGAGCAGCACCTTGCGCGTCGTACGCTCCAGCAGAGTGACACCCAGTGCCTCCTCCAGCGCCGAAACGGCGCCCGAGAGCGCGGGCTGGCTCATGCCGATCGCGGCGGCGGCATCGCGGAAATGCAGATGCTCGGCGACCGCGGCGAAAGCCCGCAGCTGGGCGAGGCTGGGCTGTCTCTTCTTACCTGACACTAATAGCCACCTCCGATCAACTCGACCGAGTGTAGCTATTTCACTAATCAATGCACCCTGTGCCAACATCAATAACGTCCAACCCATGGGAAACACTCGTGAAACGGGTGTTTCTTCGCTGCACTTTTGGAGAGCGCGTGCTCACTGTCGGTGACAAGTTCCCCGAGTTCGATCTGACCGCCTGCGTCTCGCTGGAGAAGGGCAAGGAGTTCCAGCAGATCAACCACAAGACCTACGAGGGTCAGTGGAAGGTCGTCTTCGCGTGGCCCAAGGACTTCACCTTCGTGTGCCCGACCGAGATCGCCGCGTTCGGCAAGCTGAACGACGAGTTCGCCGACCGTGACGCCCAGATCCTCGGCTTCTCCGGCGACTCCGAGTTCGTCCACCACGCCTGGCGCAAGGACCACCCGGACCTGACCGACCTGCCGTTCCCGATGATGGCCGACTCGAAGCACGAGCTGATGCGCGACCTCGGCATCGAGGGCGAGGACGGCTTCGCGCAGCGCGCGGTCTTCATCGTGGACCAGAACAACGAGATCCAGTTCACGATGGTCACCGCCGGCTCCGTCGGCCGTAACCCCAAGGAGGTCCTGCGGGTCCTCGACGCCCTGCAGACCGACGAGCTCTGCCCGTGCAACTGGAGCCAGGGCGACGAGACCCTGGACCCGGTCGCGCTGCTGTCGGGGGAGTGAGCTGACATGTCGCTCGACTCCCTGAAGTCCGCCGTCCCGGACTACGCCAAGGACCTGAAGCTCAACCTGGGCTCGGTCATCGGCAACTCCGACCTCCCGGCGCAGCAGCTGTGGGGCACCGTGCTGGCGACCGCCATCGCCTCGCGCTCCCCCATCGTGCTGCGTGAGCTGGAGCCGGAGGCGAAGGCCAACCTCACGCCCGAGGCGTACTCGGCCGCCAAGTCGGCCGCCGCCGTCATGGCGATGAACAACGTCTTCTACCGCACCCGGCACCTGCTGTCGGACCACGAGTACGGCACCCTGCGCGCCGGACTGCGGATGAACGTCATCGGCAACCCGGGCGTCGACAAGGTCGACTTCGAGCTGTGGTCCTTCGCGGTGTCCGCCATCAACGGCTGCGGCATGTGCCTGGACTCGCACGAGCAGGTGCTCCGCAAGGCCGGCGTGGACCGCGAGACGATCCAGGAGGCGTTCAAGATCGCCGCCGTGGTCGAGGCCGTCGGCGTCACACTGGACGCCGAGGCTGTCCTGGCCGACCAGTAGTCCCGCGACGCGGAACACGACACGGGCCCCGCTCACCGACTCGGTGAGCGGGGCCCGCTGCGTGTCGGGGGCCTGGCGCGGGTGGCGGGGGCCGGTGCGGGCGCGATGCTCGGCCTGGCGCGGGACGCGGGGGCCGGTGCGGGCGCGGGACGCGCCGCCTGGCGCGGGCGCGGGACGCGCGACCCGGCGCGGGCGCTACGCCGGAGAGGTGTCCGACGACGACGGCGGCGGCGGTGGCGGTGGCGGTGGCGGTTCGGCCGTCGTGGGTTCCGGCGGGGGGCCCGCCGCCGGGGAGGCGTCCGTCGACGTCGCGCCGCGCGGCTTCGGGGACTGCCGCGCGGCGGCCTCGCGGGAGTACGCCCGCAGATAGCCCACGACGGTGTTCGTCACCGCCACCAGCGGTACGGCGACCACCGCACCGCCGATGCCGGCCACCATGCCGCCCGCGGCCACCGACAGCACCACCGCCAGCGGATGGACCCGCACCGCGCGCCCGAGGATGAACGGCTGCAGGATGTGACCCTCGATCTGCTGCACCGCCAGCACCACGATGAGCGTCATGACCGCCGCGAACACGCCCTGTGTCACCAGCGCCACGACGACCGCGAGCGCGCCCGACACCACCGCGCCGACGAGCGGGATGAAGGCGAACAGGAAGATGAACACGGCCAGCGGGACGGCCATCGGCACGTCCAGGAAGTAGATGCCGAGGCCGATGAAGATGGCGTCGATCAGCGCCACGATCACCGTGCCCCGCACATACGCCGTCAGCGTCCGCCACGCGCGCGGGCCGGCACCGGCCACGCCCGGCCGGGCCGCCGCCGGCACCAGCTTCAGGGTCCACTGCCAGATGCGCTTGCCGTCGTAGAGCAGGAAGAGCGTCGAGAAAGCGGCCAGCAGGATGCCCGTGAGCGCCTCGACGACGACCGTGACGCCCTCGAGGCCGGCGGACGTTATCTGGTCGGTGTTGGCGCCGACCGCCTCGCGCAGGTTCTTGGCGATCTCGTTGATCTGTTTGTCGGTGACGTGGAAGGGGCTGTTCAACAGCCAGTTGCGCAGCTCGTCGATGCCGTCCTGGACCTGGTCGGAGAGGTTGTCGATGTTCTCCATGACCTGCCAGGTGACGAACCAGCCGATCAGCCCCATCACCACGAACCCGAGGATCGCGGTCAGGGCGGTGGCCGGCCCCCGCGGCACCCCGTGCCGGCGCAGCCACGCCACGCTCGGCTGGAGCAGCGCCGTGATCAACAGGGCGGCCACGAACGCCAGCACCAGCAGCTGTACGGCGCTGATGACCCGCATCAGCACCCATACGGTGCCCGCGAGGACCAGCAGCCGCCACCCCGCCTCCGCGGCGACGCGCACACCCCAGGGCACGGCCTGTGCCGGGTCGGGGCGGGTCTCGACCGCGAGCAGCTGATGCGTGGGGGTGTGCTCCTGAGGCATGTCTCCCGATGACAGCGGCGGCACGTGGTCGGCGGCCGGCGCGGGCACGTCGTGGGAGTCCTCCCGCTCGGACTCTTCGCGGCGCTGGTCCAGCCGCCTGCTCATCCGCGTCAGTCCGGCGCCGAGCCGACCGAGCCACCCTGGCACTCGAGACATGATCCGTCCTCTTCCCCCGTCTTTCCCCACCACTCCCCCCTGGAGTCGTTTCGGTCCGACCGTACATGGCGAGAGCGCGAAAGCCCCTCACCGTAGGACGGTGAGGGGCTGCGCGAGGTTGAGCGGTCGGGCCGGACGGCGCCGGGCGGGCTCAGTACCAGTGGTTGGCCTGCCAGAAGGTCCAGGCGTCGCACGGGCTGCCGTAGCGGCTGTCCATGTAGTTGAGGCCCCACTTGATCTGCGTGGCCGGGTTGGTCCGCCAGTCGGCGCCCGCGGAGGAGTACTTGCCCGCCGGCAGCGCCTGGAAGAGACCGTAGGCGCCCGAGGAGGGGTTGACCGCCTGGTAGTTCCAGCTGGACTCGTGGTCCACGATGTTGCTGAAGCACTGCCACTGGCCGCTGGGCACCATCTGACGGGCCATCGCCTGGATCTGGCTGATGCTGTAGGAGCTCTGGACAGCGAAGCTGGTCGACTCGCGAGCGGCGTCGCGGCTGGCCGCTTCCTTCTCCGCCTCGCGCTTCTTGGCCTCCTCGGCCGCCTTGGCTTCCTTCTTGGCCTTCTCCTGCTTGGCCACGGCGGTCTCGGCGGCTGCCTTGCGGGCCGCCTCCTCGGCGTCCTTCTTGGCGCTCGCGTCCGCGGCGATGGCCTGTACGTCGGCCTGATGCGTCAGGGACGCGGTCTGCACCTGCGCCTGCTCGCCCATGGGGATGTCCGCGAGCAGCGTCGTACCGGCTGCTGTCGCCTCAGCGTCGTTGTTCTGCGCGGTGCTGCCCGAGGCAACGCCGACGACGCTTCCGACTGCGGTGACCGCCGTGGCCGAGGCCACTGCGAATCCCCGGACCGAGATCCGGCTCACACGGTTTCCTTCCAGCATCGCCCGCTTCGGTGACCCTCGCGGACGCAATCGTGCCCCTGGCGCTGGCCTCCCCAACTACGGGTCACGGGAGGCACGGGCCCGGTGGACAACTCCCCTGCGGGGAGCGCCGCGTGGTGCTCGGGCGGCATACGACGCTGCTATGGAGTTGGGGCTGATGCGTCTGTGGTGCCGTACCGCTGGGGGTACAGGTGTGTCGTATGCGGGGCCTGACAGGAATGAGACTCTGCCGTAACCCGGCGGGGTGAGGCAATTCTGTGTTGCGTGTGAAAGCTCACATCCCGTTTGGGCCAAGGGATTCACGGAAATCCCCACACGCGAAGGCGCCGCCCGGCTAGGCTCTTCGCCTTCCGGACGGCGCCAACCGTCGGGTAACCGGCCCGTGTCGGGTCGGATTACTCAGACCTCTCAGATGTGTCCGTCCTCCAGCATTTCGGTCACAAGCGCCGCGATCTGGGACCTCTCGGAGCGCGTCAGGGTGACGTGCGCGAAGAGCGGATGGCCCTTCAGCTTCTCGACGACGGCCACGACTCCGTCGTACCGCCCCACCCGCAGATTGTCCCGCTGCGCCACGTCATGGGTCAGTACGACCCGCGAGTTGGCCCCGACCCGGGACAGCACGGTCAGCAGGACGTTCCGCTCCAGCGACTGGGCCTCGTCCACGATCACGAACGCGTCGTGCAGCGACCGGCCGCGGATATGGGTGAGCGGCAGCACCTCCAGCATGCCCCGCGCGGTCACCTCCTCGATGACCTCCCGGCTGGTGACCGCCGACAGCGTGTCGAAGACCGCCTGTGCCCAGGGGCTCATCTTCTCCGCCTCGGAGCCGGGCAGATACCCGAGCTCCTGCCCGCCCACCGCGTACAGCGGACGGAAGACCATCACCTTCTGGTGCTGCCGGCGCTCCAGCACGGCCTCCAGACCCGCGCACAGCGCCAGTGCCGACTTGCCGGTGCCGGCCCGGCCGCCCATCGACACGATGCCGACGTCCGGGTCGAGGAGCAGGTCGAGCGCGATCCGCTGCTCGGCACTGCGGCCCTTGATGCCGAACGCCTCCCGGTCGCCGCGCACCAGGCGGACGTTGCCGTCGGGCGTGACCCGGCCGAGGGCCTTGCCGCGCTCCGACTGGATGGTCAGACCGGTGTGCACGGGCAGCTCGGCGGCTTCGGGGACGTAGACCCGGCCCTCCTCGAAGAGCACATCCACCTGCTCACCCGGCAGGGTGAGTTCGGACATCCCGGTCCAGCCGGAGGCGTCCGTGATGGCGAGCTCGGCGCGGTACTCCTCGGCGAGCAGGCCGACGGACGACGCCTTGATCCGCAGTGGGAGGTCCTTGGACACGACGGTGACGTCGAATCCCTCCGCCTGCAGATTGCGGGCCACCGCGAGGATGCGGGAGTCGTTGTCCCCCAGGCGGTAGCCGGTGGGCAGCACGCTGGGGTCCGAGTGGTTGAGCTCGACACGCACGGTGCCGCCGAGATCCCCGATCGGAATGGGGGCGTCGAGGCGACCGTGCCGCACCCGGAACTCGTCGAGCAGGCGCAGGGCCTGCCGGGCGAAGTAGCCGAGTTCGGGATGGTGCCGCTTGGCCTCCAGCTCCGTCACCACGACGATGGGGAGCACGACCTCGTGCTCGTCGAAGCGGTGCAGAGCGTTCGGGTCGGCCAGCAGGACGCTGGTGTCGAGAACGTAGGTGCGCCTATCTGGCTTGTGGCGCTTTGTGCTGGTCACCACGGAAGGACGTACCCCCTCGGAAGAGGTCGGGGAGCGACGGAGTGGACGCTGGGCCGGGAGGGCGGGAACGAGCCGACCGGTCGAGGGCCGCCCTGCACTGGCGCGGGCCGTGGACCGGCCCTCCGCCGCGTCTTCCGTGCCGTGACCGCACGGTGGGGCTGGTGCAAAGGGCCTCCCGGGCGGACGGCTCCGTGCCGTCCGCTGAGATCCGACACCCGTGGTTCGGGCGTCGACCTGCTTGGCTTATGCCCTCGAACGAGCGCCGCCATGCCACGACACAGGACGGCGCACCGGTGAACTCCTCGTTACGGGCGTCCCGCCGGGAGGCTGCGGGGCACGGTGCGCGGTCCCGCCGGTGCGGAGAAGGGAGGTGCGGCCGGTGCGGAGAAGGGAGGTGCGGCCGGTGCGGAGAAGAGAAGCGCGGCCGGGAGGGGCAGAAAAAACGGGCCGGTCCGTGGGGGGGAGACGGACCGGCCCGAGGGGGGGTTTCCACCATAACCCTTTGTAAGTGATGCTGCGCCCATCGGCGTGCCAAAACTACTCTCCGAAGTCGCCCGGCAACGCCCGGATGGCCCCGAAAGCATTCATTCCGCCCTGAATCATGGCCAGAACACAGCGGATACACAGGTGAACAGGGCGCCTGAAGGGGCTGAACGGACGGAAGAGGCGATCCGGCGCGGCCCCGACGCCCCCCGTGGGCCCCACGGCGAACGACCCCCGCTTCCCTCCACCGGGTGAACCCACCGGCGGACGCCCGCTTGACCGGGCACCGCGCAGCCCCCTCCACTGCGCGGTGCCACACGCGCAGCTTTGCTCACGCGAATTACCTGCTCTGAACCTACGCGATCAGGCACGCCGGATTCGACGCGAGGCGGACAACGATGAATAACGATGTGGGAACCCTGTGAGGATCGGAGGGAGATTCCGCCCCCTGTTACCAGCCGTGCCAATATTTGCGAAGGTACGCCGCATACGCCCCGAATATCCGCTTCCCCACGCACCGACTAGGCCGATTTCTGTCCTACTCCTCCTCTAACGTCACCTCATGACGAAGACGGCGGGGATCACTTGGGGCGCGGCGAGCGCCCGGCGACTGGACCGGCAGTTCCTGGCCATCTCTGCCCGAACGGGCACGCCGATCGCCGATGTGGCCGGCACGATGCTCGGCGTCCACGCCCAAGTACTGTCGGCGGCCGAACTCTCGGTCGGCCTGCGGACCGACGGCGTGACCCGGGCGGACGTACGGTCGTCGCTGTGGCCGACCGGGACACCCTCCGCACCACCGCCCTCGCTCGTGAAGACGCACGGTCCTCGCGGGACGGTGCACCTGCTCCCGGCCCGCGATCTGCCGATGTGGTGCGCCGCGCTGCCCGCGGTCGCCGACGGGCCGGGATCCCTCCCGTCCGACGTACGGCTGACGCGGGAGCAGGCGGAACAGGTCGTGACGGCGATCGGCGACGCCCTCGACGGCGCCTTCCTGACCATCGACGAACTCGGCGAGGAGGTCGTCGCCCGCACCGGTCCCTGGGCGGGCGACCTGGTGATGCCGGCGTTCCAGACCATGTGGCCGCGCTGGCGGCAGGCGCTGCACCGGGCGGGCCAGTCCGGCGCCCTGTCCTTCGGCCCGAACCGCGGCCGCAAGGTGACGTACACCCGCCCGCCCCACTTCACTCCGATGCGGCCCGAGGAGGCGTTGCGGCTCCTCGTACGCCGCTACCTGCACGCCTACGGCCCGGCCACAGCGCAGCACTTCGCCCGGTGGCTGGCGGCACCGCCCGGCTGGGCCAGGTCCCTGTACGACCGGCTGGCCGACGCGGGCGAGATCGAGCAGGTCGACTTCGGGGGAACGCCGGCGTGGGTGATGACGGACGACACCGTCTTCCCCGACGCGTCGGAGCAGGGGGCCCTCCTGCACGGCGTGCGGCTGCTGCCGTACTTCGACGCGTACCTCATCGCCGCGCAGCCGCGGGAGTCGCTCTTCCCCGGGGCCGCCTACCAGCGGGCGCTGGCGGGCGGGCAGGCGGGCAACTTCCCCGTGCTGCTCGTGGACGGCGTCGCGGCGGGCGTCTGGCACCAACGGCGCCGGGGACGGCGTACCACGGTCACGGTCGAACCGCTGGGCCGCCTGACGCCCCGACAGGAACGGGAACTGGCGGCGCAGGTGGAACGGGTGGGGGAGGTACTGGAGGCGCGGGCGGAGCTGGTGGTGGGCGAGGTGACGGTGGGCGCACACGCCTGAGGGGCCACCGGCGAGGGCGTCCGTGCCCTAGCGCTGTGGCTTGCGGGCGTCGAAGAGATGACGCGTGCTGTGGGCGACGAAGGGTCCGTCGGCCTCGATGCGCTCGTGCAGGTCGCGCAGTCGGTCCCGGTACCCCTCCACGGTGAAGCCGGGGACCATCCACACCACCTTGCGCAGGAAGTGGACGACGGCGCCGATGTCGTGGAACTCCATCCGCAGCCGTTCCGCCCGCAGGTCGACGATCTCCAGGCCGGCGGCCTCCGCGTCGGCACGCTCTCGTTCGGGGTGCCGGTGGTTCCGGCTCTCCTCCGGCTGGGGCCCGAGGAAGTACTCGACGAGCTCGAAGACGCTGCCGGGCCCGACGTGCTGGGCGAAGTACGTGCCACCGGGCAGGAGTACACGGGCGATCTCACCCCAGTGCGGCGCGACGGGGTGCCGGCTCACCACCAGGTCGAAGGCGCCGTCCGCGAAGGGCAGGGGCGCGTCGTCGGACGAGGCGACCACGGGGACACCGCGCGGACCGAGCAGCGCGGTGGCCTTGGCGACGTTGGGGGGCCAGCCTTCGGTGGCGACGACGAGACGGGGACGGCGGGGGGCAGCGGCTTCGAGGGCCTGGTCCAGGACCTCCCCTCCCCCGGTCTGCACCTCCAGTACGGAGTCGGCCTCGGCCAGCCGCCCCGCCATGGACCGCGCGTACCCCCAGGACGGCCGCGCCTCGGTGGCCCGCCCCTCGAACCAGGAGAAGTCCCACCCCTCGGTGGGTACGGAGGCGCCTTCGGCCATGAGGTCGTCGAAGGAGCGGGGGTGGTGGGGATGGGCCATGGGGGTTGAGTCCGATCGAAGCAATGGAGAACGAGGCGAGCGAGGCGGCGTGCGCCGCGAGGCGGTGCGCCGCGAGGCGGTGCGCCGTGAGGCGGTGCGCCGTGAGGCGGTGCGCCGTGAGGCGGTGCGCCGTGAGGCGGTGCGCCGTGAGGCGGTGCGCCGTGAGGCGGTGCGCCGTGAACGGCGGGCCAGGAGCGGGCGGGCCAGAAGCGATGGGCCAGGAGCGATGGGTGATGAACGGCGGGTCATGAACGGCGGGCCATGAACGGCGGGCCAGGAGCGATGGGCTACAGACGGTGGCCTACGAAACGACGGCGGTGGGCTGGGCCTAGGCAACCAAGGGCCGGACCTCCTCCGCGGCGAACCGCACGAACCCCTCCGGATCGGGCTCGTCACCGGTCGGCTGGAGGATCACGGTGTCGGCCCCCGCCTCGGCCAGCCTCTCCACGGCCCCGGCGACGGCCCCCGCATCCCCGGCCACACCGAGATCGGGCACCGATCCGACACCTTCGGCGTCCAGCTCGGCCCGCAACCGTTCGCCCGCGTCGGGCCCGGTGGCGGCCAGGAGATACACGACGACCTTGTGCGCTTCCCCCCGCCCGGCCGCCGCGCGCCCTTCGTCGATGAGCCGCCGGGCCCGACGCACCCCGTCGGGCGGAGTGGCCGCGGTGAGAACGGTCCCGTCGGCGGCCTCCCCCGCAAGCCGCAGCGACCGGGGCCCGGTGGCACCGGCGAGCACCTCGACTCCCTGCCCCGTCGGCCAGTCGAGCGCGACGTCGTCGAGCCGGACATACCGCCCTTCGCTGGTCACCCGCTCCCCACCCAGCAGCGCCCGCAGCGCCACCAGATGCTCCCGCAACAGGGTGACGGGCGACTCGACCCGCGCCCCGACCTGCCCCATCCAGTCCTGCACCCCGTGTCCGACGCCGAGGATCGCGCGGCCGGGGAACATCCGGTGCAGCGTGGCGGCCTCCATCGCGGTGACGGCCACGTTCCGCAACGGCACGGGCAGCAGCCCGACCCCGACGCGCACCCTCTCGGTCCAGGCGAGCGCAGCGGCCGCCGTGGAGATCCCACCCTCGCGAAAGCAGTCCTCCCACAGCCACAGCTCCTCGAGCCCGGCCTCATCGGCGGCGCGCGCCACGGCACGCAGCCGCTCGGGGGCGAGCTGGGGGCGGAATACGGCGCCGAGTCCAGTCATGGGGCCTTCCTACCTCCGGCCGGGGCCGCCGGACAACAACATTACGAGTCGGCACCCAGGGGATTCTCGAAGCGGACCGTCTCGACGACCTGCCGCAGGATCGCCCGGTACTCCTCCCGACGCGCCGTGGCCGTTGTACTCAGCGTGAGAACGGCCAGACGCTTGCAGTCGGGGTGCGGCAGGTGGGCGTGGATCTGGAGAAGAGGCCGCTGCGGAAGCCCGCTGCCGGCGGCAGGCTGACGCGCGGTCTCACTGAGAACCGCCGGTCCACAGGGGAGTTCCTGGAAGGCGATGTGCGTATGCCCCTCGACCGCCGTGACCGCACGGGCCGCCGTGACGGCACGCGGGGCGACGTTCGTGTCGCGCCAGGAGATTGTGAAGAGGGAGAGCAGAGGCTGCGCGCCGCCACTCGTCTGGCCTCCGACGTCATCGCGGTGCAGCCCGATTGAGCAGTGGACGGTGCCGGACTCGCACAGCGCTGCGAGCATTTGCTGCCCCGATGCGAGGAGCGCGACGAACTGCTGCCGAGCGATTTCACTGGGCGCCGCTTCGAGTAACGGCGCGGCAGCCACGCACAGTTTGTCGGCGTCCGACGTTTCCGGCTTGGCGAGCAGAGCGTCCAATGGCAGAGCTGTGAAGCCTGGGGGTTCAGCGAACCAGAGCTCTGCGTGAGGGTCCTTGACGGATTCGTCGACGACGATCGCAGCCGAACTCACGGCATGCCTCATTCCACGGTTCAGGGGTGGACGGGGTAGACGCCTGCACGTCGTCCACGCTCAATATCCGCGGGAGTAGCGCCCCAGTCGGCGAAGCGCCAGCCGCTCTGCACATCAATCCGCTGCTCGACGACATGGAGATGGCGAGGGGCTGTGCCCCTTCGGGTAGGCGCGGCGACAAGCCCGATGAATCGCGGATCGCCGGCGAACCACACCGTTTCGATCTCCGCCTTCAGATGAGGTTTGGCGCGGGGGGCCATACGGCGGGCCCACCACCTTCGTCGGAAATGCCGGGGAAAGACAAGCGGGAGTTGCTGCTGCCGACAGGCCGGGTTGGGGAACTCGAACCAGCCGTACTGCTTACCCACCACTTCGGGTCGTTTAGTCAACCCTCGCGGAGATTCCCGCACAATCTGCCAGGGGTACGCACGCAGAATCCGCAACATCAAGAATGCCGCAGGGAAGTATTTCAGTTGAGTCAATACCCGGTAAGGCCCGTAGATGAAGTACGGCACGAAGACCCATGCGACCCAATTAGGCGTATAGGTGGAAACTCCCAGCAGCACGACCCAGCAACCGGACCAACCGACCAACCCGGTGACATTCATGGTCATGTGCAGAATCCACGCCCGACGCGTGGGACTGTAATCCCAAGCCGTGGCACAAGCGACAGGGTTCATGTCCAGCCTCCTCTTTTACGGCGCTAGAAAACATGACGGACGAGACCAATGATCCCGCCGTTGTCTAGGATGAGGCGGGATCCATCGATTCCCGCGACCGTACCGTCTTTGATGCCGTCACCGTCAGCGTCCACCGCCTTGTTATACAGGCCGAAACCACCAGTGGCGACCCCGGTTAGACCTGATGCCCCAGCTACGACTTTCGCCGCCTTTTCTGGGTTGCTGAAGCCCCGCACAGCGCGCGCAATCAACCGGTTTTCCAGCCCGATAATTCGCTCGGCTTCATCTGCTGATTTCGATCCATAGAGGGATACCTTCTGCCAGAAACCGAGCGTTCGGGCGCCGGTTTGAATAGCGTCAGCCGCTTCGATACTCCCCCTGGCCGCAGCCCCCACCCCCGGCAACGCCCCTGCGAAATCTGCACCGACCGAGACAGCGTTGCTCCAGAAGTCGGCATCCAGTTCGCCCTTGGTGATGCCGTCCATCAGGGATGCTCGCACCTCCGGGTCCGTGAGTCGCAGCACAAGTGCAGTCGCGCTCATTCCGGACGCTGTCAGCATCAACGCTGCCATCGTCGCGAGCCCAAGTCCCAGTGGCCCTGAAAGAAGAAGCGCCACCACCCCAATAAGCCCCGCCGTGAAGCTGAGGATGTCCGGCAGGTTGTCGCCCAGCCAGTCCAGTACCTCGTCGAACCACCCCGGCTCGTGCGGCACCAGCTTCTTCGTGGCGTCGCGGATCTTTCCCGCCCGGTGACCGGCCTTTTCCTCGTGCTCTTCGGCCAGCCTCTTCGCCTTGCCGATGATCTTCGCCAGCTCGGCCTGGGCGTCGTCCAGGTCTGCGTTCGCGCGCGTCAACGCCTTCTTCGCGGCATCGTGATCGGTGCCGTCCTTCTTGAGGTCGGGGTCGTCGCCGGCCTTGTCCGCGCGGCCCTGTGCGCGGTCGACCGCGGCCTGTGCTTCCTTCGCGTCCTCTTCGAGCTTCTTGGCCCGCCGCTGGAAGTCGTCGAGTTCGCCCTCCCAGCGATCCAGTTGCCTGGCCGCCTTACGGATGGAATGGGCCGCGTTCTTGAGGTTCAACGGCAGCGGGCCGCCGTCGAGCTGCTCGCGGAAGGCGACCGCGGCGTCGCCCTTCCAATAGCTGCCGTCCAGGAGTTTGGTGACCAGGTCGTGGGTCTCCTGAAGCATCTTGGCGCACCCGCTGAGCTTCTTCTGGAGGCCCCGCACGGTCTCCGTGTCCCCCGGTACGGGATTGAAGCCGAGGTGCGGATAGCCGGGGTTCGGGATGCGCGGGGCGGACTTGAGACCCTGCGGCTTGCCAAGGTCCGCACGGGACCGAGGGTCGAGCGCGGCACCGTACTGGTCGTTCCCGGCGGTGACGGTCACTTCTCGGCACCGGTCTTGACCTCGCGCGACTTCCGCACCGCTTCCTCGAGCGCCTTGTCGACTTCGAGGTAGCTGTCCTTGCTCTTACCGATGATCTCGGCCAGGTCCTCCGTCTGCTTGCCAATCTCCTCGGAGCCGTACTTCCAGTCCTCCTGGAAGGCCTCGCACGCCGAGTCGAGGTCGTCCGTGCCGAGACCGGTGATCGTGGCGTCCGACAGCGCCTTTCGGACGCCTCTGAGCGAGGTCGACGACTCCCTCAGCGACTTCATGAACCGCCCGAGTTCGTCGCCGTCAACGGCAAGCCGCTCCGCCATGTGTCCGTCCCCTCTCCGGTCCACCCGCACCGAAGAGAGGAACGACGACATGCGGTTTTCGTGGCGCGTACGCGGACACCGCCCCTCTTCGGGGACTCACTTACGCACTGAGGGCTGGCGCCGCCGGTCAGCGGTTGACGGCCTGGATCTCCTGGACGATCACGTCCTGAGTAGCACCGAACGTACCGTCGGGGAGGTCTCCGCCGGCTCCTCCGCTGCCGGTCCAGTGGATCTGCCAAGTGACGGTGGCTTGGAGCGGATATGAACCGCCGCCCGAGGAACGCAGGTAAGTCACACCGCAGGGCGGGGTCTCGTTCGCCTTGCCCTTGGCGTAAGCCTCACCGATTCGACCGTTGTTGATCTCGCACACACCGGACGCGGGGTGGGTCTCGGCGTCCTCGGTGCCCGGCTCGATCCTCAGTGAGACCGGTTCCGCCGTGGCCGTCGCATGGACACCGATCGCTTCCACGGACGCGGTGACCGAGACCGGCTTGAACTCGGCACCATCCAGCCACGCCCACGTCGGAAGGTTTACCTTGGTGGCCTCCGCGGGCGCCAGCGTCACCTCGGTACCAGGGACGCGGATTTCCGCGTAGGCAAGCTCGGCGAGGACCTCGGGGGTTACGGCTTTCTCGACGTTGGCCGGCGGAGCATCGCCCGTGTCCACCCAGAAGTAGTCCTCGTCACAGGAGTCCCAGCCCGGCGGATAGCTCTTGTTGACGTACGACCCCCACCAATATCCCTTGTCGGTCTTGTCCTTGTTGAAGCCCTTCTTTTCGTCATCGGCGTTGTACTTGTCCCGCTGCTTGGCGTCCCACTCGTATCCCGTGGAGCCGGCTTCCCAGATCGGTTCCAGGTGCTCCTGCAACTGCTCAGGCGTGTATTTGGGCGCGTACCAGCAGGGTGGCGGGCTCCACGATGTGGAGGATGCCAACGCCCCGGCCGAGTCACCGCTGCCGTTCTTTGAATGGTCGAAGACAACGCCTCCGACAGTCACCCCGACAGTACCGTCGCCGCCAGTCTCCGCACGCTGCTCCGTGGTCGAGTTCTGTGTGTTGCCGTCCAGAATGTCGTCGGCGTGTGCCGGGCCAGGGAGCGCAACCAGGGACAGGCAGGCGCTGGCAACGACCATGGCCGGTAGCGTCCTCATCGCGTGCGTCAGAGCTGGCACTTTTCACTCCCGCTCTGCGAGGCGATCTTCTGGATCTCCCACACGCCTTCGCTCGTCTTCTTCAGGGACGTGTGGTAGATGACGTAGCTCTTGGCAGTTACCTCGGTTTTTCTGACCTTGTCGGTCTTGAGGTACTTCACGTACGCCTTACCTTGGTCTTCGCAGTAGGTGAAGGAAGCCGTACCGTCCTCGTCAACCGTTACTTCAGGGGCATAAAAGCGGTAACTTCCCGTAATGCCAGCTTTTTGGTCAACGTAGTTCTGAATGAATTCCTGCGTACCGGCAGCCGCCTCGCCCTCGTAGTAGTAGAGGTACGCCTTGTCGAGAGCATCCTGGTTGACGATTGCCAGGTCCACGGCCTTGATGGACTGCTCGCTGTCGGCAAGCACCGCGTCCTTTTCCTTGTCGCCCGTCCTGGGCCACTCGAAGGTGTAGGAGAGGTCGGAGGGTAGATCGATCTTTGGCCGATCAGTCTCCAACGGTCCCGCCGTAGTCGCCGAGGCCGACGGGCTGGAACTGCCCGTGTCCGCCCCCGCGATCTCGTCCTTGTCGCTGGAGGAACTGTCGTCACTGCCGCACGCGGACAGCGTCAATGCCGCTGCGGCGGTCAGCGTGAGCGCTGCGAGCAGGGTGGGGCGGCGGCGATTCACGGTCGGCTCCTGGGTGGGACGGGGCTTCTCTTGAGCGAAGCAACGCTATCCACCAGGATGGAGTGGCACCAGAGTGAGACCTGTCTCCCTGCGGTGCCCCATGAGTCCACATCAGCCGTACGTGTGGCTTCTTGGATGACAACAGTTGCGTAACGCGCCAGCATCGCCCCCTGGGCGTGCGGCCACCCCGCTCGCCTCGGCGCGTTTCACACAGGAAGCAGCAAAGAGGCGCAGCAAAGCGGCCTGCGGTGGTGGGGACTGGCGGAGAGGGGTAGCGGCGTGGGTCGACGCTGGCGGGACGGGCGAGGGGCGTTGGTCGTGGAGGGGGCCGCCGGGGGCGGGAGCGTCCGTGTGCCGCTGGAGATCGCCGGTTCGTACCGCGCCCGCACCAAAGGGCTCTTGGGACGGGAGGCCGTAGACGGGGCGATTCTCCTGTCGCCTGCCAACAGCGTGCATACCTTCCGGATGCGGATGCCCATCGACGTCGCCTACCTCGACCGCCGGCTCGTCGTCATCGCCGTGCGCACCATGCGGCCCGGCAGGCTGGGGCTGCCCCGGCTGCGTGCCCGACATGTGCTGGAGGCGGAGGCCGGAGCGTTGGCCGGGTGGGGGGTGCGGGTGGGTGCGCAGGTTGAGGTCGTAGGCGGGTAGGGCTGGATGGACGAGGCCGGACTGCCCTTGAAGCGCCACGCGAACTCATCGGCAGAAGTCCTCAGGGCGACACTATGTGGAGGAGCGCCGTACCGTCCGTACCGGTCGTCGCCTGGATCACTACGGCATCGGGCTGGGCACTGGGACGGGTACCGGACAAGCCGCCGCAGGAGTTGCCGCTGCCGTTCTTGCGGAGCACCGTGATGCAACCCTGACCCGGGCCGCTCGCACCGCCCTTGGACTGTCCGTTGCCCGACTTCACCCTGTACTCGATCTTGTTCGGGCCGACCTCGGTCACCGAGAGCGTCGCCGGGCCGCCCGGACCCTGCAAGCGGACAGTCACGGGCTTGGACACCGCGATCTCGCAGTTGCCGTCGGTGCAGGCACTGGCGTCGTAGCCGTCCGCTGCGGAGACGGAAGGCTCCGGTTCCACGGAGGCCGACTGCGTGGTCGACCGGGATGACGTCGGCCGCTCCGGAGGCGACGAAGGCGTCGGCGCGGTGTCTGTCTCGTCCGGGCCGCCGCAGGCGGCGACCATGAGCACCGTCAGCACCGCGAGGACCATCACTCGTCCGCGGCCCGGCAGTGGGAACCGCGGCTTCCGCGCTCCTACGTGTTCCTCTTGCTCCGCCATCCGCCGGTCAGGCTTCCGTGCGCGGGAAGGAGACCTCGACCCGGCGGTTCTTCTTGCGGCCGGCCTCCGTCGAGTTGTCCGAGATGGGGTACTGCTCTCCGTAGCCGCGGACCTCGTAGGTGATGTCGGCGTCGTTCAGGGCCTGGGACAGGACGTCGTGTACGGCGTTGGCGCGCTGTTTGGAGAGTACGTCGCCGTGGGCGGAGGAGCCGAGGTTGTCGGTGAAGCCGAAGACCCGGACTCTGGTGGCGTTCTGGGTCTTGATCTCCTCCGCGATTCCCGAGATACGGGACTTCGCCTCGGCGCCGAGCTTGGCGCTGTTCTTGGCGAACAGCACCTCGGCCTGCAGCGCGAGCGTCACGCTCGTGTTGGTGTCCTCGCGGCGTTCGTCGCCGCTCTGCTCCTCCACGACCGTCTTGATGTCCAGGACCTTGGCCTGGGCGAGCGTCGCGCCGTCCGGGATCTTCAGGTCCGGGTCGTTGGGGTCTACCTCGACGGGGGCGGAGGCCGAGGCTTCGGTGCCTGGCGGGTCGTTCGGGTCGTCTTCGGCGTGGGCGGTGGTGGTGCCGGTCAGGCTCGCGGTGAGCACGAGGGCGAGGGTGACAGCCAGGGTGAGGCGCGGGGGGGAGGTCATGGTGGGCCTCACCCGGCGATCTCGATGGTGCCGGTCGTGAACATAGGCAGTTGGAGCGTCACCTCGGTCGCGCTTGCGGGGGGCGCGGGGAACTGCATGAAGACCGGCAGTGACTCACCCGCCTTCAAAGCAGGGAAGTTGGTTGTCGTGAGCGGTCGGCCGTCAGTGTCGCGCAGCACGTAATAGCGCTTCTTTCCCTTGGAGTCCACCAAAGTGGCACCGCCGAGGGAGCTACCGTTTCGGATGATCTCGGTCTCGTTGCCGCTCAGCTGAGCGGGGACATTGACTGTCTCGCTACCATCGTTCTTCAGGTCACCGCTCACCGTGACGAAGCCTCCCGCATCGCGCTGTGCGGTGGTGACCTTGAGGAACAAACCGCTGGGTCCCTTCAGCTCGGCCAGAGTCTCCTTCGAGTCCCCCTCCTGAGCTTCCGGCTTCGACTCACTGCTCTTGGAGGAGGTCGCGGCCGCGTCGGGTTTGTCGTCGTCACCTCCGCCACCACAACCCACCGCACCGAAGGCCAGCCCGATCGCCATGGGCCATGCGACCAAACCCCTGCGAGCCCGTGTTGTGAACCGAATGCTCATGACTCCGCTTCCTTCGCCTTCGTCGTTCGCTTGTCAGTCGGCCAGATGGACGTCGAAGAGATCCTCGGGCCTCGGCAGGTCCGAGAGATCGTCCGGCTCCAAATCCCAGACCTCGCCCTTGCAGGAGAGCCTGGGCAGCGCGTCGCGGTCGGCTTCCTCGGCGGGCGGCTTGACCGAACAGCGGGCTTCGATGACCGCGGTCGCGGACTCCGTCGCCTTCTGTTCCTCCGTCCCCGGCACGATCGTGTCCCCGACGGTGTCGTTGGTCTGGGCAACGACTGTGTAGCCCAGAAGTCCGTCCGGTTCGCAATCCACGCTGCCGTCGTTGCGTGCCGCCAACTCGTGAGCGCGCCAGCAGGCGCTGGGCACTGACGCCTCTCCTTCGAAGATGTCCTGCCATGAATCCGGTTCCAGAACGTTCGCCAGCCACTCGTCCGCCAGGCGGTCGCGGGTTTCCAGGGCTGCCCCGAGCGCTGCGGCATCAGCCGCCGTCTGTGCCTCACTACGAGTCGCCGCGGCCTGGCCGACCGCGAAGTACGCGAGCGCGAGAAAGAGCAGGCCTCCCACCACCGTGATGTAGATGGGGAAAGCCTGCCCTGCGTCCCCACGTGTACGGAGAGGCATCAGCCGCCGGTGACCTCGGTAATCTTGTCCCTGATCGCGTTGTAAATCGTCTGACCGATGTCCGTCCCCGTAATCGCCAGCACGATCGCCACCACCACCGCGATGATCCCCAGGTACTCCACGGCCGTCTGCCCCTTGTCGTTGCGGGCGGCGGCGCGGGACTGCAGGTAGGCGGCGGTGGTGTGAAGCCAGTTGGTCATGGTGTTCCCCTCCAGGGTGGACGATGCCGCGTTCGTCGTGCGGAACGTGCGGCGGGAGGGCCCTCGGGTCAGAGGGCCCCGGGGCGTCATCGCGGGCCCCGTCATGTGCTGTGAGTCGGTCCATCGAGGTCGTCCCGGGCACCGCGGCTCGGCGGCGGCACTCCTGGGGGTGGTGGGGGGCGGGGATGCGCTGGTTGGTCATGCCGGACGTCACGTCGTCCACGATCTCCGCCTCCCTCGCGTTCAGTTGGGACCTCGACCTGTCGGGAATACCAGACAACGACTGTCTCACAGTTGATTGCACATGCGAAAGATGTTGTGTTGAAGTAGCCCGACTGGGCTTCCATTCGCGGACTGTTAGCGGTTTCGGGATGTGTGCAGTTGCACTCTTCTCGGGTACGGCCTCCTCGTTTCCCTGGCGTCTGATCGACATGGCGTCCTCCCCTCCGCTCATCTGCTCGGCTACTCGCCCGTGATGGTCCCGAAGTCCGTACCGGACCCCAGGATCAGACCGGCGCCGAGGAGGATCATCGTGGCCGGGACCATGAAGGTGGTGATCATCATCGTGGCCTTGGGGACCGCGCGAGCGGCCTTGCGGCGGGCGTTCTGGGCGTCCGTGCGGCGCATGTCCTTGGCCAGGGACACCAGGGTGTCGACGATGGGGGCGCCCAGTTCCTCGCCCTGCTGGAGTGCCGTCACGAACATCGCCACCTGTTCGGAGTCGTTGCGCCGGCGCAGCTCCGCGAAGGCCTCGCGGCGGCTCATGCCCAGGTCCATCTGACGCAGGGTGATGCGGAGTTCGTCGGCCCAGGGGCCCTCGTAGCGCATCGACACGCGGTCCAGGGCCTGGCGGAAGCCCAGGCCGGCGCTCACCACGACCGCCAGTACGTCCAGGAAGTCGGGGAGCGTGCGCTCGATCACGTCCTTGCGGATGCGGATCGCCGACCAGATGCCTACCTCCGTCCAGAACGCGCCGAAGGCCAACAGCAAGAGGGCTACAACGAACTGGCCGCGCAGGACGAAGACCACGAAGCCGACCGCGCCCAGGAAGCCGTAGACCGCCCGGCGGGCGGCGTAGCGGTCGATGGTCAGGCCGCCGGGGTTGCCGGCCAGGTCGATCCTGCGCCGGTACCTGGCCACCAGGGCGGGGCCCATCAGACGCAGTACGGCGGGGGCGTAACGCATGCCCATTCGGTCGATGAGGGAGTCCACCGCGCCGGTGCGGGTGGAGCCGACCTCCAGGGCGAGGGCGAGGTCGGGGGGCAGTTTGGCGTCGGCCCGGTACATGCGGATGCCGGCGAAGACGCCCCAGACGCTCAGGCCCATGAGCAGGGCGAGGAGTAGTCCCAGTCCCATGTCGGTCAGCTCCCCCCTCAGACGTCGATGCGGGACATGCGGCGGATGAGGATGAAGCCGACCGCGTAGAGCGCGAAGGCGATCAGCACCGCGGCCTGGCCGGCCGGGGATCCCGTCATCCGCTCCAGGGCGCCGTCCTTCACTCCGTTCATCAGGAACAACGAGCCGACCCCCAGGACGGGGACGGCGTACGACGTCATGCTGACCTGGGAGAGCTGGGTGCGGACCTCGCGCCGGGTCTCCTTGCGCTCCTCCAGCGTCTCCGTGAGATTGCGCAGTGCGCTCACCACCTGGCCGCCCGCCCGGTTGGAGAGGACGAGGGTGGTGACCAGGACGACCAACTCCCGAGAAGGGAGGCGGTCGGCGAGTTCACCGAGGGCGTCGTCCATCGAGGCGCCGATGGCCAGTTGGTCGGCCACCTTTCCGAGTTCCTCGCCGGCCGGGGCTTCCAGTTCCTCCGCCGCCATGCCGATGGCGGTGCGCAGGGCGAGGCCGGCCTGGGTGGCGTTGGCGATGATGCGGGCGATCTCGGGGAGCTGGTTGATGAACCTCTCGATGCGTTTCTGGCGTTGCCAGTCGAGGAACCGCAGCGCCGCCCCGACACCCAGCAGTGCGGCGATCGGACCGAAGAACGGGGCCAGGGTCGCCTGGCCGATCAGCCCCAGGCCCGCGACCGCCGCGAGCATGTACACGAAGAACTCGCCGGGCGTGACGTCCAGGCCGGTCGCCGTCAGGCGCAGTTCGAGTCTCCGGCCGAGCTTCGTGCGGCGCAGGCGGCGGTCCAGGGTGCGGAAGCGGCGCGGGCGCCCGGCGGAAGGGAGCCGGCCGGCGGCGGAGAGGCGGTCGACCAGGGCAGCCCGCTGGGCCCTACCGGCGGCGTAGGAGTGCAGGCCCATGACCGCCAGGGCGCAGGTCAGCAGCGTGATGCCGGTGGTGAGCGTGACGAGCGTTTCCAGTTCCATCGGGCGGTTCCTACCTGGCTTGCATCGGGGTGGGTCCTGGCCTGGCTTCCATCGGGGCGGGTCCTGACCTCGTTTGCATCGGGGCGGGTCCTGCCCGGCTTCCATCGGGCGGGTCCTGTCCGGCTTCCACGCGAACGGGTCCGAACGTGTCTGGCCGGGCCGGCATCCGTTCGGTCACCTGGCCTCCCGGGTGGCGAGCTGGTCCGCGGTGTGGGCCACGCCGAAGGCCTGCGGGACGGGCTGGCTCGCCATGTAGAGGCGCTCGGCGGTGCGGCGCGGGAGGGGGTAGTACTCGAAGGCGCCGTAGATGCCGCCGTCGGCGGTCATCGGCCGGGCGTTGAAGCGGGCGACCGTGGCCAGGCGGTACGGCTCGCCGCCGTGGCTGGCCAGCATGGCGATCTCGGTGATGCGGCGGGCGCCGTCGGCGAAGCGGGTGAGCTGGACGATGACGTCGACGGAGCTGTTGATCTGATCGTGCAGGGCAACGAACGGAATCTCCACGTCCGACATCGAGGCCAGGGTCTGGAGGCGCATCAGGGCGTCCTCCGCGCTGTTGGCGTGGACCGTGGCGAGCGAGCCGTCGTGGCCGGTCGACATGGCCTGGAGCATGTCCAGGGACTCGCCGCCGCGGACCTCGCCGACGACGATGCGGTCGGGGCGCATACGGAGGGAGTTGCGGACGAGGTCGCGGATGGTGACGCGGCCCTGGCCCTCGACGTTCGGCGGGCGGGACTCCAGGCGGATGACGTGGGCCTGCTGGAGCTGGAGTTCCGCCGAGTCCTCGATGGTGATGATGCGTTCGGTCTCCGGGATCAGGCCGGAGAGCGCGTTGAGGAGGGTCGTCTTCCCGGTGCCCGTGGCGCCGGAGACGATGATGTTGAAGCGGGCCTGCACCAGGCCGGCGAGCAGATACAGCATGTGCTCGTCGAGCGAGCCGAGGCCGATCAGCTCGTGGAGGGTGAAGGAGCGCGGGAAGCGGCGGATGGTGAGGGTGGCGCCGGTCAGTGACAGCGGCGGGATGATGACGTTGACGCGCTCGCCGGAGGGGAGGCGGGCGTCGACCATCGGGTTCGACTCGTCCACGCGGCGGTTGACCGTCGAGACGATGCGCTCGATGGTCTGCATCAGCTGCTCGTTGGAGGCGAAGCGGAGCGGAAGTTGTTCGACGCGGCCGCCGCGTTCCACGAAGATGGCGTCGGGGCCGTTGACCATGATCTCCGTGATCGAGGCGTCCTCCAGCAGCGGTTCCAGGATGCCGAGGCCGAGGGCCTCGTCCACGACCCGGCGGATCAGCTGGGAGCGCTCGACCGTCGACAGGACCGGGCCCTCGCGGCTGATGATGTGCCCGAGGACCCGTTCGAGGCGGGCCCGGCGTTCGGCCATCGCCAGCGAACTCATCTCGGCGAGGTCGATCTCCTCCAGGAGCTTGGCCCGGTAGGAGGCGACCAGGTGTCCGTCCTCGCCCCGGCTGCCGTGCTCCTCGGGGGAGTGGATGCGTGCGCGCAGGCTCATGCGTCCTCGGCTCCTCGGTCAGTGGTCCAGTGGCATGGTGGCGGTCCTGGTGGCGTCCCCGAAGTCCCAGCCGGGCACGATCGAGGGGATGTCGACGGTGGCGGTGACCGTCACCTCGTCCCCGCCGTACGACGGTGGGCAGTCGGTGCCGTCCGCGAGCCAGCCGCTGACCGCCGCCGCGCACGCCTCCGCCGCGCTCTCCTGGAGCGAGGCGCTGCGGGCGCCGGCCCGGGCCGCCGTACCGGCCTGCTGGGCGGTGTACGCGATCAGGCCCAGCTGTACGGCGGCCATGCCGACGATGATCAGGATCGGGAGGAACCCGAGATACTCGATGGCCACCTGGCCACGGTCCCTGGCGCGGCCCTTCGGAGAGCAGGAGGAGCACGAAGAGTGTGAGCTGCATGAGGAGTCCGCGGAGTGCGAGGAGTTCGAGGAGTTCGAGGAGTACGGCATCTCAGTCGGTCTCCTCTTCCACCGCGCCCGCGTGCCCGTGCACGGTGAACGGGAAGCTGACCGTGCCCGGGAAGAGGATGGGCACCTCGATGCGCACGTCGGCGGTGACGAAGCCGCCCGCGGTGTCGCAACCCACCTCGGCGCCCCCCTCCCACGCGCCCGGCAGCTTGTCCCGGCCCGCCTCCTGGCAGGCTCCCTGCCGCGCCCCCCGGTCCGCCGCCGTCGCCGCCCGAACAGCCTCGTCGGCAGCATTACCCGCGAGCGTGTACGTGTATCCCACGAGTACGAGCTGCCACAGCACCACCAGCGTCGCGATGATCACCGGGGTCATGCCGAGGAACTCGATGGTGACCTGGCCCGCGTCCCCTCCCGCGGCCGGCCGGGCGTCCCGAGGCGGGCGCCCGTCCCCTCGCGCGGGGCGGGCGACCCCTCGCGCGGGGCGGGCGACCCCTCGCGCGGGGCGGGCGACCCCTCGCGCGGGGCGGGCGACCCGGGACCCGCGGCGTAAGGCGTTCATCCCGCACCGTCCTTCCGCCGCCGGAAGCTCGCCGACCCCCGGTCGCCGCCGCGGAACCGGCCGCCGCCCTTGCGATGGTCCCCCTCGGCGGCCCTGACCAGCCCGAGTTCGCCCGCGAGCGCCCACAGGGCCTGCTTCACCGTGCTCTTGCTGTCCAGTTCGTGGACGCGGCCGGCGTCCACGGCGCCCTGGAGCTCCTTGAAGTTGGCGGGGACGGTGGTGGCGGCGACCGCCGTGCCGGTGATCTTCTGGATCAGCGGGGGCTGGATCTCCGTGGCCCGCGTGTGCCGGTTGACGACCACCGTGGTCTCCTCCGCCTTGCGGATCTGCAGCCGGTCCCACATCCGCACCGCGCGCTTGGCGCCCCGCACGGCGACCACGTCGGGGGTGGTGACCAGCAGCGCCGAGTCGGCCATCTCCACGGCCGCGGCGCCGGCCCCGCCGAGCTGGGCGCCGCAGTCGAGGACGACCACCTCGTAGCGGGAGCGCAGGGCGCTGACGATCTGGCGGGTGGCGCGGTCGGTGACCTCCTCGCCGCGTTCGCCCTCGCCGGGGCCGAGCAGCAGCGCGAGGCCGGTGTCGTGGCGGAAGACGGCGTCGGCCAGGACACGCGGCGAGATGTCCGTGATGGTGGCGAGGTCGACGACCGAGCGGCGGAACTGGACGTCCAGGTAGGAGGCGACGTCGCCGGCCTGGAGGTCCATGTCGACCAGTGCCGTGGGGCGGCCCGACGCCTGTGCCGCCAGGGCCAGTTGGATGGCGGTCAGGGTCGCTCCCACGCCGCCCTTCGCGCCGCTGACCGTGACGACGGTGCCGCCGGCTCCGGTGAACACGTCGACGCCGCTGCCGAGGTGCCGGCGTACGCCCACCGACCACTGGGCCACCGCCTGGACGCGGCTGGCCAGTTCCTCGTAGCCGAGCGGCAGGGCGACCAGGCCGCGGGCGCCGTAGTCCATGGCGGCCTGGAAGAGGCCGGGGCCGGGGTCGGAGGTGACGAGGATGACGCCGACGGCCGGGAAGCGGAGGGCGACCTCGCGGATCAGTTCCAGGGCCGGGACCGGGCCGATGCGCTCGTGGACGACGACGACCTCGGGCAACTCGTCGACCGACTCGGCGGCGAGGCGGGCGAGGGTGTCGACGAGCTGGGTGGAGTCGGTCACCGGGGCGACCGGTTCGGCGTCCGGGAGCTGGCTGAGCAGGGTCGTGATGGACCGTACGGCGTCCGCGTCGCCGACTGCCGGGAGGATCCTCGTGGGCATACGGGCTCTCACTTGTCCTTCGCGAGTTCGTACGTCCGGTCCTTGTCCGGGACCGTGGTGTCGCTGCCGGGCGCCACCAGCGCGAGCCGGACCCGCTGGGCGAACGACTCGGCGTAGGTGATGCGCTGGGCGTCGATGGTGGACAGTGCGAAGGTGATGGGGACGGCGTCGGTGGGTTCCCGGTCGCGGCTGTTCTCGTCGGGCTTCAGCGAGGTGAGGTCGCCGACATCGATGACCTTGGCGTTCGTGACGATGATCTTGGACTGGGCGGGGTCACCCTCACGCGCTCCCTCGAAGGTGGCGTACACGTTGACGGAGGAGCCGGGCGTGATCTTGCCGGCGACGCCGGTCGCCGCGTCGATCATGATGGCGACCTCCTGCTGCCCGGGCCGCAGGGCGGGCTGGTCGACGATCATGTCGCTCTGCAGCAGCGACCCCTTCTTCAGCGTCGTCACGGCGATCTTGCCGCGGACCTGGCCCAGGTCGGTGACGGCGTTCTCCGACAGCCAGCGCTCGGGCATCTCGATCTTCTCGAACTGCCCCTCGCCGAGGGGCGTGTAGGGCTCCACGTTCGTCTTGAGCCGGTACGCGGTGACCTCGGGGCCGACCTTGGACTTCACGTCGTTGACGATGGACAGCACGCCGGCGAACGCACCGAGGGCGCAGAGGACCGACAGGATCAGCAGGATGATGCCGCGGCGCTGACGGGAGTTCATGAGCCGTGCAACCTCATTGGGGGAATCGGTCGAACCGGATCGGACGACGGGCGGGCTGGGCGACGGGAGCGGCGCGGTACGGGCCTACCCGGAGAGGGCTCGTCTCTCACGGCGGTGCCCGAGTGCGGCGTCCCGCCGGGCGCCGTACCCCGGCGGCGCCGTGTCGTGCCCCGGTGATGTCGTGTCCTGCCCCGGTGATGTCGTGTCCTGCCCCGGTGAAGTCGTCCCGTATCCCGGTGAAGTCGTCTCGTATCCCGGTGAGGTCGCGTCGTGGACCGGCGGTGTCGCGGAGCAGAACACGCACCGGTCTCCGATGACGTCGATGCCGCACCAGTGGCAGGTGCTCTGCCGCACCGACGTGACCAGCTGGTAGAGGACCGAGAGGTCGGGCAGATAGGCGCAGAACTCGGTCAGCCGTCCGGTCCCCCACCAGCCGGGGGACTCGGCGGGCAGCGGCGTCTCGCGCAGCCCCTGCACGCGCCAGGACGGGGCGAGGGTGCCGGCGACCCAGTCGGACGGCGACTGGCCCTTGGCGACCAGCAGCCAGGTGCCGAACTCGGGTCCGTCGAGTGCGGCTTCGGGGCCGATCCGCACCAGTTGCGGCACGGGATGCGCCACGACGCCGAACTGGCTGCCCGGCATCCAGGACCTGGCGTGCGACTTCAGACCGACGGGAACGTGGTCGAGCCGGGCGACGGAGCCGAGCAGCGCGCCGGCGTGGATGTAGTGGGTGAGCAGCCGACCGGCCGAGGCGAGGACGCCGGGGCTGAGGTCGCAGGAGGCCAGCTGCCGCAACTGACGGGCCAGTACGGCGAGTCCGAGCGGGGGCAGGGGCGGCCGGAACAGGGCGATGCGGTCGGTCTCCAGGAGGGCGCGGACGGTGTGCAGCCGTCGCTCCACGCTCTCGGGGAGGGCTTGCGAGCACACCACGATCACGTGCCCGTGCTGGTCGACCAGCGATTGCAGCTCGGCCAGCGCCTGCTCCAGCGGACGCCGGTCGAGGTCCTGGAGGACGACCGCGGGCATCGTCCGTTCGTCCTGTGGCGGCAGTGCCATGTCGGCACTGGTCACGGCAATGGCAGTTGGCACGCGCGGCTCCCCGTCTCCCCATGCCCGTCGGTCTGCCGGTGTCACTACGGCACACCCTGATGACTTCACTGCGTGACTACCTGAGCACTGTATCCACGCGTCTGTGACCGGAGAACAGCGTTTCTGTAGCTGTGGAACAACTTGTGTTGCACAAGGTGCAGCAAACCGGGGCAGGTTGAGCATTTTCCCGTTGCGGGACCGCTGGCGGCCGGTCGGCCGGTCGGCCGGTCGGCCGAGGGAGGGTGCCCCCGGGTGCAGCAAGTCCGGGACGCGGTGGCGAACTTGGTCCGGACCTACCCCTTGACACTCACAATTGGTCTGGACCACCCTCACCTCAATGCCCCCACTCCCCCACCGGAGGCCTCAATGGAGCCCGTGCACAGACGGTTCGGCAGACGGACGAAGTTCTGGGCGGGAGCCGTCACCGCCGCGCTCGCCCTCTCGGTCACGGCCGTCGGCCAGGCGTCCGCCGCGGACGTCAACAACGCGAAGAACGCCGGCTTCGAGGCCGGTCTGAGCAACTGGTCCTGTTCGGCGAACAGCGGTACGACCGTCTCCTCCCCGGCGCACGCGGGCTCCGCCGCGCTCAAGGCGTCACCGAGCGGGCAGGACAACGCCCGGTGTTCCCAGACGGTGAAGGTGAAGCCCGGATCGACGTACACGCTGAGCGCGTGGGTCCAGGGCGGGTACGCGTACCTGGGCGTGACGGGCACCGGCACGACGGACGTGTCCACCTGGACGCCGGACTCGGCCTCCTGGAAGCAGCTGTCGACGAGGTTCACGACGGGCTCCTCGACGACCTCGGTGACCGTGTACACGCACGGCTGGTACGGGCAGTCGGCCTACTACGCCGACGACCTGTCCGTCTTCGGCCCCGACGGAGGCGGCGGCGACGGTGAGCCGGAGCCCACGGTCCCGTCGGCCCCGGCGGGCCTGAGCGTCTCCGGTACGACGTCCTCCTCGGCGTCGCTCGCCTGGAACGCGGTGGCGGGTGCCACCGGCTACAACGTCTACCGCGACGGTACGAAGGTGACGGCGGTCACCGGCACGTCGGCGACGGTCACCGGCCTCGCGGCCTCCACGTCGTACTCCATACAGGTCACGGCGACGAACGCGGCCGGTGAATCGGCGAAGTCGGCGGCGGTCACGGCCCGGACGACGGAGCAGGGCGGCGGCGGGGGCGGCGACCTGCCCAAGCACGCGGTGACCGGCTACTGGCAGAACTTCGACAACGGGGCGACGGTCCAGCGGATCTCGGACGTATCCGCCCAGTACGACATCATCGCGGTCTCCTTCGCGGACGCGACGGCGACGCCGGGCGCGGTCACCTTCAACCTCGACTCGGCCGGGCTCGGCGGCTACACGGTCGACCAGTTCAAGGCGGACGTCCGCGCGAAGCAGGCCGCCGGGAAGAAGGTCATCATCTCGGTGGGCGGCGAGAAGGGCACCGTCTCGGTGAACGACTCCGCCTCCGCGACGAACTTCGCGAACTCGGTCTACTCCGTGATGCGGGAGTACGGCTTCGACGGCGTCGACATCGACCTGGAGAACGGTCTCAACCCGACCTACATGACGCAGGCCCTGCGCGCCCTGTCGGCGAAGGCGGGCCCGGACATGATCCTGACGATGGCGCCGCAGACGATCGACATGCAGTCGACGTCGGGCTCGTACTTCCGCACGGCGCTGAACGTGAAGGACATCCTCACCGTCGTGAACATGCAGTACTACAACAGCGGCACGATGCTGGGCTGCGACGGCAAGGTGTACGCGCAGGGCACGGTCGACTTCCTCACCGCCCTGGCCTGCATCCAGCTGGAGAACGGCCTCGACCCGTCCCAGGTCGGCCTGGGCCTGCCGGCCTCCACCCGTGCGGCGGGCGGCGGCTACGTCGCCCCGTCGGTGGTCAACGCCGCCCTGGACTGCCTCACCAAGGGCACGAACTGCGGCTCCTTCAAGCCGTCGAGGACGTACCCCGGCCTGCGGGGCGCGATGACCTGGTCCACGAACTGGGACGCGACGGCGGGGAACGCGTGGTCGAACGCGGTGGGGGCGCATGTGCATGCGCTGCCGTAGCCACGGTTGACCGACTGCCCCCGCCCGCGGAGACGCGGGCGGGGGCAGTCGGCACGATGCCGCTCGCGCAGGTCACTGGTCCGCCGAGGAGGTCGCCACGGCGGAGGTGTGGCACGAGGTGGTGGACGCGATGCCCGAGACGCCGGCCTGGTCGCTGCGCAAGGGGCTGACCATGGATCAGCTGCGGGAGACGGCGCTCAGCCCGGAGTGGGACGAGCTCCGGCAGGACCGGGCGGGCGGCCGGTGGACCGGTGGGCCGGTGGGATCAGAAGAAGTCCGCCCACGGCTGGTCCCAGACCTCCTTCAGGCACAGCACGAGGAAGAGGAGGCCCGCGACGGCGAGCATGCCGTTGCTCAGCCAGCCGTTGCGCCATTCGCGCGGTGTGCGGGAGGAGTTGAGGAGCCAGATCAGGGTCAGGGCGAGGAAGGGCATGAAGGCCGCGCCCAGGACGCCGTAGATGATGACCAGGCGGAAGGGCTCGCCCTGGAAGAGCAGGATGACGGGCGGGAAGGTCAGCCAGAGGAGGTAGGCGCGGAAGGGCCAGGAGCGTTCGTGCTCGCCGGAGGCGATCTCCTTGCCCTTGCCCGCCGTCCTGTCGCGCTGCCTGGCCACGAAGTCCGCGAACATCAGGCTCACGCCGTGCCACACGCCGATGAGCGAGGTGAAGGACGTGGCGAAGAAGCCGATCAGGAAGAACTTGGCCGTCGCCGTGCCGTACTCGTCCTCCAGGATGTCGCCGAGCTGCACCAGGCCCTTGCCGCCGCCCGACAGCGCGATGTTCGCGGCGTGCAGCAGCTCCGCGCCGACGAACAGCATGGCGACGACGAAGACACCGGTCGTGATGTAGGCGACCCGGTTGTCCAGCCGCATGACCTTCATCCAGCCGGTGTTGGCCCAGCCCTTGGCGTTGACCCAGTAGCCGTACGCGGCCAGCGTGATCGTGCCGCCGACGCCGCCGATCAGGCCGAGGGTGTTGAGGACGGAGTCCTCGCCGTCCGGGATGACCGGGAGGAGGCCGGCGAAGGCGTTCCCCAGGTTGGGCACGACCCGGATCGCGAGGTAGACCGTCACGACGAACATGACGCCCACCATGACCGTCATGACCTTCTCGAAGACCGCGTACTTGTTGAACCAGACGAAGACCAGGCCGACCACGCCGCAGGCCACGCCCCACCATTCGAGGTCCATCACGCCGGGGAACAGCGCCTGCAACGGGAGGGCGCTGGACGACATCGCCGCCGCGCCGTAGGAGAAGCCCCAGATGACGACGTAGATCCCGAAGAACCACGTGGTCCAGCGGCCGAGGCTGGCCCAGCCGTCGAAGAGGGTGCGGCCGGTGGACAGGTGCCAGCGGCCCGCCGCCTCGGCGAGGGAGATCTTGACCAGGCAGCCGAGGACCGCCGCCCACAGCAGGGTGTATCCGAAGTTGCTGCCCGCGATCAGGGTGGCCACGAGGTCGCCGGCGCCGACCCCGGTCGCCGCGACGACGATGCCGGGGCCGATGTAGCGCCAACTGGATTTACGGGGTGCCGAGTCGGGATCGCGTGGTGCCCCGGTGTCACTGGTGTTGCCCGTGGAGTCCGCCATGCGGGCCAACAAATCTCATGGCGGCCGGTGGGACAAGAGGGCGTGCGGGGATCTTCACGCGATGCGCCTACTCGTCGCCGTCCGCCGCGCCCTTCACCTCGGGTTTCACCTCGGGCTTCACCCCGCCCTTCGCGTCGGACTTGGCGTCGCCCTTCGCCTCATCCTGGGCGTCTGACTTCGCCTCATCCTCCGTGTCGGACGGCGTGTCGGACGGCGTGTCGGACGTCGTGTCGGGCTCCGCCCCGTCCTGCGTCTCGCCGTCCTCGAAGTACGCGTCCAGGACCTCGTCCAGGGCGGCTTCCCACTCCTTGAAGCGGCTCCGGGACGTCGCCTCGATCTCGATCGGGTACCAGCGGCGGTCCGGCGTGTGCACCGTGACGGTGAACCGCTTGCCGAAGCGGCCCGTCTCGGTCTCGACGGCCCCGACCTCGTCCCAGCGGAACTCGCAGCTCTGGTCGTCGAGGGAGAGACGTACGCCCTTGTGGTCGGCGACGATCCTGGCGCGGCGGTCGGCGGCCTCGAAGACGGGGCCGTCGGGGTCCGGGGCGTCTTCTTCCTCCTCCGGCTCCCCGGCCTGTTCGGCGGGTTCGGAAGCCGCGGTCTCGTCCGCGACGCGAGCGTCCTCGGGCTCCTCCTCCGCCTCCTTCGCCGATCTCCCGTCCTCCGGCTCACCGGTCACGGGCGCGGTGAGCCCGGGGATGAAGGCCGGGTCGAATCCGGCGCCTTCCAGGGGCTGGCTGGTCGATCCTCTGCGCTGCTCCACAGCGGGCAGTATGGTCGACGATCCTGTGTCGGACACAGCCAGCCCCAACTTCGTTATCAGACGCCTACACGAGACGCCTACACGAACAGGCTCAGTACCGCCGCCACCACGAACCCGGCGACCGACAGCACGCTCTCCAGCACGGTCCACGTCTTCAGCGTGTCCCGTTCGCTGATGCCGAAGTACTTGGCGACCATCCAGAAGCCGCCGTCGTTGACGTGCGAGGCGAAGATGGAGCCCGCCGAGATGGCCATGATGACCAGGGCGACGAACGCCTGGGAGTGGTCGCCCTCGGCGAGCAGCGGTGCCACGATGCCCGCCGTCGTCACGATGGCCACCGTCGCCGAGCCCTGGGCGACCCGCAGCACCAGGGAGATCAGGTAGGACAGGACGATCACCGGCAGGCCGACGTCGTTGAAGGTGTCGGAGAGGGCCTGGGCGACGCCGCTGGCCTTGAGGACGGCACCGAAGACACCGCCCGCGCCGACCACCAGCAGAATGTTGCCGACCGGCTTCAGCGAGGCCGTCGAGACGGTCTCCAGGGACTTGCGGGACCAGCCGCGCCGGATGCCGAGCAGGTAGTAGGCGAGGAACAGGGCGATGGTCAGGGCCACGAACGGGTTGCCGAAGAACTCGATCACCGAGCGGAGGGTGGACTCGTCCAGGGCGATGGAGGAGAAGGTCGCGGCGAGGATGAGGACCAGCGGGGTGCCGATGATGCCGAGGACCGTGCCGAGCGCGACGGGGCTCTCGTGCGGCGCGACGCCGGCCTTGCTCTGCTCGTCGATGACGGCCTGCTTGGCCTCCTCGGCCGCCTCGACCATGTCCTGCGGTACGGGCACGAAGATGCGGCGGCCGATCCAGGCGGAGAACGCCCAGGCGGCGAGCACGGCCGGGACACCGCAGACGATGCCCATGAGGATCACCCAGCCGAGGTCCACGTGCAGCAGTCCGGCGGCGGCCACCGGGCCGGGGTGCGGCGGCAGGAAGGCGTGGGTCATCGACAGGCCGGCCAGCAGCGGCAGGCAGTAGAGCAGGATCGACTTGCCGGAGCGCTTGGCTGCGGCGTAGACGATGGGCGCGAGGACGAAGATGCCCACGTCGAAGAAGACCGGAACGCCGAAGATCAGACCGGTCAGGCCCATGGCGAGGGGCGCGCGCTTCTCGCCGAACAGGCCCAGCAGCCGGGAGGCCAGCACCTGGGCGCCGCCGCTGACTTCGAGGATCGCGCCGAGCATGGTGCCCAGGCCGATGATGATGGCGACGTGCCCGAGGATGCCGCCCATGCCGGACTCGATGGTGGAGACGGCGTCGGACTTCTGGACGGTGCCGAAGAGTTCGGTGACCGACAGGCCGGCGAGCAGACCGACGGCTATGGAGACGGCGAGCAGCGCGACGAACGGCTGCAACCGCACCTTGATGATCAGGAAGAGCAGCAGCACGATGCCGATCGTGGCGACGGTCAGCAGGCCCGCCGTGCCGTCGATCAGGTGGAGCAGGCCGCCGGTGTGGGGCGGGGTCTCCGCTGGTGCGGAGGCGGCGAACTGGAGGGACATGGGGGACATACGGGGGTCCTCTGGGTAAACACATACAGCTTTCGAGCAGGGCGGGGCGCGGCACGGCGCCCGGGGGTGAGGGGCGCCGTCCCGTGCGACAGTCAGACGGAAGGAAAGACGGAGGCGAGGGTCAGCCGAGGACGGCCAGCGCGTCGATCTCGATGAGGAGTCCGGCGGGCAGACCGACGTAGACGGTCGTGCGCGCGGCGGGCGGCTGGGTGAGGCCCTGCTCCTCGAAGTAGGCGTTGTAGATCTCGTTCATCTCGGCGAAGTGGTCCACGTCCGTGAGGTAGACGCGGATCATCATCACGTCGTCCCAGGAGGCGCCGCCCTCTTCGAGGATCGCCTTGACGTTGGCGAGGGTCTGGAGGGTCTGCTCGCGCAGGGCCGGGCCGGCCGGGGTGGGGGCCTTGCCCTCCTCGTGCGGGAGGAAGCCGACCTGGCCGGCGACCTGGAGGATGTTGCCCCGCTTGACGCCGTGGCTGAACTTCGCCGGGGGGACGGTGTGGGTCGCGGGGGTGAGAGCGATCTTGTCGGTCATGCGGTGACTTCCTTGACTGGGGTCCTGCCGGAGTACTCGCCGCTGATGGCGTCCGCCGTGCGGCGGACCAGCGGGAGCAGGGTGAGGAGTTCGTCGGCGGTGACGACGACGTTCGGCGCGGAGACCGACATCGCGGCCGTCACCCGGCCGTCGGCGCCCCGGATGGGCGCGGCGACGCAGTTGATGGACTCCTCGTGGCCACCGAGGTCGGTGGCCCAGCCCTGTTCGCGCACCTTGGCCAGCTCCTTGAGGAAGCCGTCGGCGTTCGGTGTCGAACGGGCCGTGTACAGGGGGTAGTCGAGCTTCTCGACCACGGCTCGGCGCTCGTTCTCGGGGAGGTCGGCGAGCAGCAGCTTGGCGACGGCCGCGACGGTGATGGCGACGGGCTTGCCGATCCGGGAGTACATGCGCACCGGGTAGCGGCTCTCCACCTTGTCGATGTAGAGGACCTCGTTCTCCTCGTAGACGGCGAGGTGGACGGTGTGTCCGCACTGCTCGTTGAGGCGTACGAGGTGGGGGTGGGCGATCTCGCGGACGTCGAGGTTCTCCATCGCCTCCTGGGCCAGGGCGATCAGCCGGGCGCCGAGGCGGTAGCGCTGGTCGGACTGGCGGTAGACGAAGCCGTGCTCGTGCAGCGTCCGCAGGAGGCGCAGCGCCGTGGACTTGTGGACGCCGAGGCGGTCGGCGACCCGGCCCAGGTCGGCGGGGCCCTCGGCGAGCAGCGGCAGGATGCTCAGCGCGCGGTCGACGGTCTGGCTCATGGGGTTCGTACCTCCTCCTCGGCCCCTTCGCCGGCCTGTGTCCAGCCGGGGCCGAGTCGCAGTCTCCCCCACGCGTCGTCGTCGAGGGCGGCCAGCCGGTCGGCGTGGTGCCGGGCGGGGGGTGTGGCGAGGTCGCCGGGGGCGGTGAGGGCGGCGGCGGCCATCAGGTGGCCGTGCCGCAGGCGCTCGCGGACGGGCAGGTCCCGCAGGGTGGCGGAGAGGAACCCGGCGGCGAAGGCGTCGCCCGCGCCGACGGCGGCGACGACGTCGACGGTGAGGGCGGGGACGGTGGTGACGTGGTGGGCCTGGGTGCCGTCGGCGCCGGCGGTCCGGTGGAAGGCGGTGGCGCCGGTCGCGCCCTGCTTGACGACGAGCAGCTCGGGCTCGGGCAGCGCGGCGCGCACGGCCTCGGGGCCGCCCAGGTCCCAGGCCTCGTCCTCGCCGACGAAGACGAGGTCGGCGCCGCGCGCCAGTTCCAGGAGCACCCGTGAGCCGTCGGTGTCCCCGCGCCACAGTCCGGGGCGGTGGTTGACGTCGAAGGAGACGAGGGGCCGGCCGGGGCGGCGGGCGGTGAGTTCGCGCATCAGGGCGAGGCAGTCGGCGGAGAGCGCGGGCGTGATGCCGGACAGGTGCAGGACGCGCCCGGAGCGGATCGCGTCGAGGTCCATGTTCCGGGCCGACATCGCGGAGGCCGCGGAGCCCGCCCGGTAGTACGCCACCTCGTGCGCGTCGGTGGCCCGGTCCCCGGCGGTGCGGAAGTACACGCCGGTGGGGCGGTCGGGGTCGCGGCGCACCGCGGAGACGTCCACGCCGTAGGCGCCGATCGCCTCGACGAGGTGGTCGCCGAAGCCGTCGGCGCCGACCCGGCCGACCCAGCGCGCGGAGTGCCCGGCGGCGGCCAGCACGCAGGCCACGTTGGACTCGGCGCCGCCGATGGCCCGGGTGAAGGAGGGTACGTCGGCGAGCCGCCCGGGCACGGAGGGAAGGAAGGTGACCATGGACTCGCCGAGCGCGACGACGTCCACGACGTCGGGGGCGGTGCTGGTGGGTCCGGTGGCGGTCACGATGGTGGGGGCTCCTCGTCGCTCTCGCGGGCCCCGGCGGATCCGTTGACCCCGCGTTGGCCGAGATGTTAGACAGCAGTAAGCGATATACGCAACGATCGTTGCACTGCTTGCAACGCATCAGATCAGGGAGGCTCCATGGCCCTCGACACCGGCACCGAAGCCCTCGCCCATCTGGCCGAGGAGCGCGTCGACCATCGTTTCAAGGGCCTCCCGCCGGACGCCGACGGCCTGACCGTCGCCGAGCTGACCGGACAGCGCCGCAACCTCTTCACCGGCGGCTTCACCACCCCCGTCCTCGCCCTGTCCGCCGAGCGCCTGGAGCACAACCTGCGGCTGATGGAGACGTACGCCACCCGGCACGGTCTCGCCTTCGCGCCGCACGGCAAGACCTCCATGGCCCCGCAGCTCTTCCAGCGCCAGATCGAGCACGGCGCCTGGGGCATCACCCTCGCCGTGCCGCACCAGGTGCGGGTCGCCCGCGCCTTCGGCTTCCGGCGGATCTTCCTCGCCAACGAGCTGGTCGACGCCGCCGCCCTGCGGTGGATCTCCGCCGAACTGGACGCCGACCCGGACTTCCGCTTCGTCTGCTACGTCGACTCGGTGCACGGTGTCGGGCTGATGGACGCGGCGCTGACGGAGGCGGGCGCCTCCCGCCCGGTGGACGTCGTGGTGGAGCTGGCCGCCGGTGAGGGTGCCCGGACCGGCGTCCGCACGGAGGCCGAGTGCACGGCCGTCGCCGACGCGGTGGCCGGCGCGCGGACGCTGCGGCTGGCCGGGGTCGCCGGGTACGAGGGCGAGGTGCCCGGGGCCGACCCCGAGAAGGTGCACGCGTGGCTGCGACGGCTGGTCGCGCTGGCCGTGGACTTCGACAAGGCGGGGCGGTTCACGGCGGCCGGCCTCGACGAGATCGTGCTGAGCGCGGGCGGCAGCGCCTGGTTCGACGCGGTCGCCGACGTGTTCGCCGAGGTCCCCGGCCTCTCCCTGCCGGTACTGAAGCTGCTGCGCTCGGGCGCGTACGTCTCCCACGACGACGGTCACTACCGCGAGCTGACGCCCTTCAACCGGGTCCCCGAGGAGGGCGCCCTGGAGCCCGCCTTCCGCCTGTGGAGCCAGGTCGTCTCCCGCCCCTCCCCCGAGCAGGCGTTCACCAACGCGGGCAAGCGGGACGCGGCCTACGACCTCCACCTGCCCTTCGCCCAGGTCGTCCGCCGCGACGGCGCCGAGCGTCCGGCCACCGGCGTCGAGGTGACCGGCCTGTCCGACCAGCACGCCTGGCTGCGCACGACCGGGGACGCGGACCTGGAGGTGGGCGACTGGGTCGGGACGGGCCTCTCCCACCCGTGCACGTCCTTCGACAAGTGGCAGCTCATCCCGGTCGCGCAGGCGGACGGGACGGTCGTCGACTACATCCGCACGTTCTTCTAGAACGCCCGAGAACGCCCGAGAACGCCTGGGAAGGGAAGCCGGACATGGAAGAGCTGGTCATCAGGGACGCGGACGTCGTCGACGGCTCCGGTGCCGACTCCTACCGCGCGGACGTCGTGGTCGACGGCGGCCGGATCGTCTCGATCGTCAAGGAGGCGGCGGCCGCCGGGTGCCAGCGCCCCGAGGCCCGCCGGGAGCTGGACGCCGAGGGCCTGGTCCTGGCCCCCGGTTTCGTCGACATGCACGCCCACAGCGATCTGGCGCTGCTGCGGGACCCGGATCACAGCGCCAAGGCCGCCCAGGGCGTCACCCTGGAGGTCATCGGCCAGGACGGGCTGTCGTACGCACCGGTCGACGACCGCACCCTCGGCGAGGTGCGCCGCGCCATCGCCGGATGGAACGGCCCCGGCGACGACATCGACTTCGACTGGCGGTCGGTCGGCGAGTACCTGGACCGGCTCGACCGGGGCATCGCGGTCAACGCCGCCTACCTGATCCCGCAGGGCACGGTGCGCGCCCGCGCGGTCGGCTGGGACGACCGGGAGGCCACCGACGCCGAGCTGGAGCACATGCGGCGGCTGGTCGCCGAGGGCATGGAGCAGGGCGCGGTCGGCATGTCGTCGGGGCTGACGTACACGCCGGGCATGTACGCCAAGGACGCCGAGCTGACCGAGCTGTGCCGGGTGGTGGCGTCGTACGGCGGCTACTACTGCCCGCACCACCGCTCGTACGGGGCCGGTGCCCTCCAGGCGTACGAGGAGATGGTGGCGCTGACCCGCGAGGCGGACTGCCCCCTCCACCTCGCCCACGCCACCATGAACTTCGGCGTCAACAAGGGCCGGGCCCCCGAACTGCTGACGCTGCTCGACGACGCGCTCGCCACCGGCGCCGCCATCACGCTCGACACCTACCCGTACACCCCCGGCTGCACCACCCTCGTGGCGCTGCTGCCGAGCTGGGCGAGCGAGGGCGGCCCGGAGCAGATCCTGAAGCGGCTCGCGGACGACGACACCGCCGAGCGCGTCCGGCACCACTTGGAGGAGATCGGCGCCGACGGCTGCCACGGCGTGCCCGTGGAGTGGGAGACGATCGAGATCTCCGGCACGGGCGATCCGGCCCTCGGCGAGTACGTCGGCCGCACGGTCCTGGAGTCGGCGCGGCTGCGCGGCGAGACCCCCTGGGCGGTCGCCCGCCACCTGCTCCTGACCGACCGGCTGGCCCCGACCATCCTCCAGCACGTCGGCCACGAGGAGAACGTCCGCGCGATCATGCGGCACCGTGTGCACACCGGCGGCTCGGACGGCATCCTCCAGGGGAGCAAGCCGCACCCGCGCGCCTACGGCACCTTCCCGCACTACCTCGGGCACTACGTGCGCGAGCTGGGCGTGCTGTCGCTGGAGGAGTGCGTCGCCCACCTCACCTCGCGCCCGGCGGCCCGGCTGCGGCTGCCGGACCGGGGCCTGGTCCGCGAGGGCTACCGGGCCGACCTGGTGCTCTTCGACCCGGCGACGGTCGCGGCGGGCAGCACGTACGAGAACCCGCGCGTGCTGCCGACGGGCATCCCGTACGTACTGGTCGACGGGCGGTTCGTGATGGAGGACGGACGGCGGACGGACGTGCTGGCGGGGCGGTCGGTGCGGCGCACTCCGCGGTGACCCGGCAACGGGCGCGTGACGAAACCCACCCAAACCGCACGTCTCAAGTGGCGGATAACACGACCCGTGGGACGTAACCGGGTCGTAAGCTCACGGACATGCAGGTGATCCAGTCGACCAAGCTCGCCAACGTCTGTTACGAGATCCGGGGACCGGTGCTCGAGGAGGCGATGCGGCTGGAAGCGGCCGGGCACCGCATCCTGAAGCTGAACACCGGCAACCCGGCCGCCTTCGGTTTCGAGTGCCCGCCGGAGATCCTGGAGGACATCCTCCGCAACGTCTCGACGGCACACGGCTACGGCGACGCCAAGGGGCTGCTGGCCGCGCGCCGGGCGGTCGTCATGCACAACCAGACCCTCGGCATCGAGACGGACGTCGAGCACGTCTTCATCGGCAACGGCGTCTCCGAGCTGATCGTGATGGCGATGCAGGGACTGCTGGACGACGGCGACGAGGTCCTGGTCCCGGCACCCGACTACCCCCTGTGGACGGCCGCCGTCTCCCTGTCCGGCGGCACGGCGGTGCACTACCGGTGCGACGAGCAGTCCGACTGGATGCCCGACCTCGCGGACGTCGAGCGGAAGATCACCGACCGCACCAAGGCGCTCGTCATCATCAACCCGAACAACCCGACCGGCGCGGTCTACGACGAGGCGATGCTGCGCGGGCTGACCGACATCGCGCGCCGGCACAACCTGCTGGTCTGCTCCGACGAGATCTACGACAAGATCCTGTACGACGAGGCCACGCACACGCCGACCGCCGCGATCGCCCCTGACCTGCTCACCCTCACCTTCAACGGCATGTCGAAGGCGTACCGGGTGGCCGGCTACCGGGTCGGCTGGATGTCGATCTCCGGTCCGCGCGCGCACGCCGAGTCCTACATCGAGGGCCTGACGATCCTGGCCAACATGCGGCTGTGCGCCAACATGCCGGGCCAGCACGGCGTGGTCGCGGCGCTCAGCGGGCGGCAGACCATCAACGAGCTGGTGCTGCCCGGCGGGCGGCTGCGGGAGCAGCGGGACGCCGCGCACGAGGCGCTGACCAGCATTCCGGGTGTGACCTGCGTGAAGCCGAAGGGGGCGCTGTATCTCTTCCCGCGCCTCGATCCCAAGGTCTTCAAGATCAAGGACGACCGGCGGATGGTCCTGGACCTGCTGCGCCAGGAGAAGATCATGGTCGTCCAGGGCACCGGCTTCAACTGGCCCGAGCCCGACCACTTCCGGGTGGTGACCCTGCCGACGGCGAGCGACCTGCGCGATGCGGTGGGGCGGATCGGCACCTTCCTGGACGGGTACGGCCAGCCCTGAGCCGTATCGCGGATCACTATCAACTTTAGATTGAATCCAATGTAGGATGGTTTCCTGAAGCACTCAGGAGGCCATCCCATGTACGAACCGATCCGCGGCAAGTCGGTCCACAGCACGATGGCCGGCACCACCTCGGACTTCCCCCACCGGTCCCGGGACGAAGAGCTGGACATCCAGCTCGCGGGCCACCTCGCCGCGCTGCTCGCCGTCACGGACGAGCTGCGCGCGCAGGTACCCGACACCGACCTGGACACCGCGGCCGACCGGCTCGCCGAGCAGGTCACCCGGCTGCGGGGCGGACAGGCCCCGGTCCGCGTGCCGGTGACCGCGGCCCGCCCCTCGCCGCATCCGGCGGCCCTGCACCGGCGGGCGCACACCCTGGCGGGACGCGCCCTGGTGGTGGCCGCCTCCCGCGCCGACACGGCGGTCGCGATCCTGACCGCCGAGCGGATGGACGCGCACGCCGCGGCCCTGGAGCCGCGCGAACTCGCGGCCCACTGAGCCCGTTCCCACCGGGCACCCCCTGACGGCCCCGGTCCGCGCGCACCCGCAGCGACGCGCGGACCGGGCGCCACTCACCCCGCACCACGGACGGGGCACCCCGGGCAGGCCGCCCGGGGTGCCCCGTTCCACTGTGCGCGCGATCAGCGGGTGACGCGGACCGTCGCCGACGCGGTCGCCCCGGTGTGCAGGTCGTCGCCGGGCCAGCTGACCGTGTAGGTCGTGTCCCGGCGGGTGCGCGGCAGGTCGTCGACGGTGAACGTGCCGTCGGCGGCGACCGTCACCGACGACAGCGTGCCGGTGCCGAGCCGGTCGGCGCGCTCCACCTTCAGCACGGCCCGGTCGGGCAGCGCCTTCCCCTGCGCGGTGAACGTGCCGGTGAGGTGGACGCCGGTGCTCATCGACGCCTCCGCCGGGGCGGTCAGCGCGATCGAGGCGGCCGCCTTGCCGACGGACACCGTGTGGGTGACGTCGGTGGCCGGGCGGTGGGTGAGGTCGCCGAGGAAGGACACGGTGTACGTGGCCTCGCCGATCAGGTCCGGCTCGTCGAGCACGGTGAAGGTGCCGTCCGCCTTGACGGTGGCGGTGCCCAGCTCGTGCGTACCGGCCGCGTCGGTGCGGGTCGCCGTGACCTTCAGCGGCTCGGCGGGTGCCGGACCGTCCAGCTCCAGCCTGCCGCGCACCGCCAGCGCCTCCCCCGCGACCGCCTGGGCGGGGCTGTGGGTCACAGCGCCGGTGAAGCGGGCGTCGTACTGCACGGCCGGGGGCTGGACGACGTGCAGCCAGTACTGGCTGCCGGCCGTGTTGGTGGTGACCGCGAACAGCCGGGAACCGTCGGCGGACCACTCCAGTCCGCGGGGCGCCACCCGGTCGCCGTCGAGGCTGCCCTCGAAGGCGAACTCCAGCGGAGCGGTCGCGTCGCCCGGGTCGGCGGGCGAGAGCAGCAGGTCGGGCGTGGCCCCGGAGGCCGAGGCGCCGCGCGCGAGGTACTTGCCGTCACCGCTGAAGGCGACGGCCGAGGCCGAGGCCCCGGACGGCAGCGCCGGGTAGCCGGTCGCGGCGTCGGACAGGTCGGCGGTGTCCAGCAGCCGGGTACCGGCGGCCGCGTCCGCGACGGCGACCTTGGTGCCGTCCGCGGAGAACGCCATGTCCTTGAGGTTCAGGGCGCCCTTGCCGTCGGCGTCGGCGAAACGGCGTCCGGCCGTGCGCACCGGGGTCGTCCCGCTCGCGTCGAACACCGAGAGGAACGGGTCCGGAGCCTTGGTGTTCAGCGGCTGGCCCATCATCAGCCGGTCGCCCGGGCCCGCCTCCAGCTGGAGCTTGCCGTGGTCCTGCCACCCGCTGCGCTGCCAGGTGTTGTCGCTCTGGCTGTAGTCCAGGTACGTGAGCGTCGTGTCGCAGTCGGACATGGAGTTGGCGTACGGCGCGGTGTGGTAGACCCTGCCGCCCGCGTGGGCCATGCTGCGCCCGCAGGTGTCGGTGCCCGCCACCACGGAGCTGAGCGGCAGGTACGTGGTGGTGTCGTACCGCAGGACGCCGTCCCGGCTGCCGACGTACAGCACGCTGCCGTCGGTGTTCAGCGCGAGGCCGGAGACGTGGCGCGGGGTGGTGAGGGTGGTGACGCGCTCGCCGGAGAAGTCGTAGACGGCGACGAGTCCCTTGTTGTCGTAGTAGCCCAGATTGCTGTCGGCGACGTACACGCGCTGGTGTGCGGAGTCGACCGTCAGCGCCGAGAACGAGGAGATCGGCAGCTTGGCCACGACGTCGGAGGCCGCGGCGTGCGCGGCGGGTGCGGCGGCGACGGTCAGGCCGCCGGCCGCGAGCGCGGCGGTGAGCAGCGTGGCCGCGAGGCGTCCGGTACGGCCGGTGCCTCCCGTACGCCGGGAACCTCTGGTACCTCGAACTGTATTCAACTGTGCCCCCCACAGGCTGTGTTGGCGACCTGAACCGACCGGCTCCCTCCCTCCCGCGGAAGGGGGAACGGCCGTTCGGGTCGTGCAAGATCGGGAGCGTACACCGGCACACCGCGCGGAGCGACAGGGTTCCGACGGCGTGGCGCGCCCGAAGGAAGTCGTCGGCCGCGGAGGTGGCCGCGCTCGCTGTGGGGGGGTGGGCCGGCGACAGGCCCGCGGCTGCCGTGGCGACCGCCATGGCAGTGACCGAGGTGCGGGTGTGCGAGATCGCTCCGGCCTCGGAGAACAGCAGTGAGGCGTGGGGAAGCCACCCACACGACGGTCCGGGTGAGGCGGGGGCGGCCCGGACATGCCGAAGGGCCGGGTCCGTCGCACGCCGTTGTGCGGGGACCCGGCCCGAGCGGGGCTCCCCCACGCTCCGGGGAACTGCGAGCTACTGGAGCGGGAGGAGACCCCCTCGCGGCCGGCCTTCGTGACGACTTCGCGGGTCAGGGCTAGTCGGACCGGACGCGGAGCTGGGTGGGGAGGGTCAGCCCAGGCGCTCCACCAGGTTGCGGTACTGGTCCCACAGCTCGGTGGGCGTGTGGTCGCCGAAGGTGTTCAGGTGCTCGGGGACGAGCGCCGCCTCCTCGCGCCACACCTCCTTGTCGACGCTGAGCAGGAAGTCCAGGTCGGCGTCGGCGAGGTCGAGGCCGTCGGTGTCGAGGGACTCCTTGGTCGGCAGCACGCCGATCGGGGTCTCGACGCCGTCCGCCCTGCCCTCCAGGCGCTCCACGATCCACTTCAGGACGCGGCCGTTCTCGCCGAAGCCCGGCCAGACGAACTTGCCCTCGTCGTCCTTGCGGAACCAGTTGACGTAGTAGATCTTGGGCAGCTTGGACTGGTCCTTGTCCTTGGCCACGTCGACCCAGTGCCCCATGTAGTCGCCCATGTTGTAGCCGCAGAACGGCAGCATGGCGAACGGGTCGCGGCGCAGCTCGCCGACCTTGCCCTCGGCGGCGGCGGTCTTCTCGGAGGCCACGTTGGCGCCGAGGAAGACGCCGTGGTTCCAGTCGAAGGACTCGGTGACGAGGGGGACGGCGGTCGCCCGGCGGCCACCGAAGAGGATCGCCGAGATCGGCACGCCCCTGGGGTCCTCCCACTCCGGCGCGATGATCGGGCACTGCGCGGCGGGCGTGGTGAAGCGGGCGTTGGGGTGCGCGGCGGGCGTACCGGACTCGGGCGTCCAGTCGTTGCCCTTCCAGTCGGTCAGGTGGGCGGGCGTCTCCTCGGTCATGCCCTCCCACCAGACGTCGCCGTCGTCGGTGAGGGCGACGTTGGTGAAGACGGAGTTGCCCCACAGGGTCTTCATCGCGTTGGCGTTGGTGTGCTCACCGGTGCCGGGCGCGACGCCGAAGAAGCCGGCCTCGGGGTTGATGGCGTACAGGCGGCCGTCCTCGCCGAAACGCATCCAGGCGATGTCGTCGCCGATGGTCTCGACGGTCCAGCCGGAGATGGTGGGCTCCAGCATGGCGAGGTTGGTCTTGCCGCAGGCCGACGGGAAGGCGGCGGCGACGTACTTGGGCTCCCCGGTGGGCGGGGTCAGCTTCAGCACGAGCATGTGCTCGGCGAGCCATCCCTCGTCGCGGGCCATCACGGAGGCGATGCGCAGGGCGTAGCACTTCTTGCCGAGCAGGGCGTTGCCGCCGTAGCCGGAGCCGTAGGACCAGATCTCGCGGTCCTCGGGGAAGTGCGAGATGTACTTGGTGCTGTTGCACGGCCACGGAACGTCCTCCTGGCCCTGCTCCAGCGGGGCGCCGAGGGTGTGCACGGCCTTGACGAAGAAGCCGTCGTCGCCGAGTTCGTCCAGGACCGGCTGTCCCATGCGGGTCATGGTGCGCATGGAGACGGCGACGTACGCGGAGTCGGTGATCTCCACACCGAGCGCGGACAGCGGCGAGCCGAGCGGGCCCATGCAGAAGGGCACGACGTACATGGTCCGGCCGCGCATCGAGCCGCGGAACAGGCCGCCTTCACCCTTCTCCCCCCTGAAGATCTCCCGCATCTCGGCGGGGTCCTTCCAGTGGTTGGTCGGGCCGGCGTCCTCCTCCTTCGCGGAGCAGATGAAGGTCCGGTCCTCGACGCGCGCGACGTCGGAGGGGTCGGAGGCCGCGTAGTACGAGTTGGGGCGCTTGATCGGGTCGAGTTTGCGGAAGGTGCCCTTCGCCACGAGCTCCTCGCACAGGCGCTCGTACTCGGCCTCGGATCCGTCACACCAGACCACTTCGTCCGGCTGGGTCAGTTCGGCGATCTCGTTCACCCACGAGATCAGCTCCTGGTGGTTGGTGGGGACGGGGGGAGCAGCGATGTCGCGCGCCACGATTGCTCCTAAATGAGGGGTTTTTTGTTTGGAGGCCCCGTGGGGGCTGCGACCCGGACGCGTGACGTTGACCTCTTGGGCGCTCATCCGGTGTCGACCGCACTCATTTGATCATCCGACGCCGGCGCCCATCTGTCCAGGGGGCGTCACACCTGAGCGGCGTGAGGATCGCCACGTGCAGGCATCGGGAGTGCGCGGCCGGGTACACCGTGAGACGATGACCACTCAGCCTCCACGAGCGTCCGTACTGATGCGTAACTTACGGTCCCGTAGGTACGATGGCTCCATGACTGCGTCCGCCTCCGACGCGCCCAGGGACACGTCCGCCGACGGCCGCGGTCCCGTAGCGCTCTCCCTGCCGCACCCGGTCAAGCCGAAGCTGCGTGGCTGGCTGCATCTCGGTATGTTTCCGGCCGTCCTCGTCGCGGGTCTGGTCCTCACCGCCCTCGCCGAGTCGACCGAAGCACGCATCGCCTGCGGGATCTACGTCCTCACGGCCTGTCTGCTGTTCGGCGTCAGCGCGCTCTACCACCGGGGCGACTGGAGCCCGCGGATGGACGGCGTACTGCGCCGCCTCGACCACGCCAACATCTTCCTGATCATCGCGGGCACCTACACCCCGCTCACGATGCTCCTGCTGCCGGAGGCCAAGGGCCAGTGGCTGCTGGGGGGCATCTGGGCCGCCGCGGCGGCGGGCATCCTCTTCCGCGTCTTCTGGGTCGGGGCCCCGCGCTGGCTCTACACCCCCTGCTACCTCGCCATGGGCTGGGCGGCCGTCTTCTACCTGCCGGAGTTCATGCGGGCGGGCGGCATCGCCGTGCTGGTCCTGGTGATCGTCGGCGGCCTGCTCTACAGCGCGGGCGGCGTGATCTACGGCCTCAAGCGGCCCAACCCGTCACCGCGCTGGTTCGGCTTCCACGAGGTCTTCCACTCCTTCACGCTCGCGGCCTTCATCGCGCACTACGTGGGAATCTCGCTGATCGCCTACTAGGACCCGCACGACGGCCGATGACCGATGGCTATGGCCAATGGCCGATGGCTGATAGCCGATGGCCGACAATGGCCGGTATGAAGGCCGCCCGTTCCCCCCGCTCCCCCGCCGACGGTCCGCCGACCGGTCTGCGGGAGCGGAAGAAGGCCAAGACCCGTGAGGCGATCCGTGCCGCGGCCTACGGGCTGATCCGGGAGCAGGGGTACGAGGCGACGACGACGGAACAGATCGCCGAGCGCGCCGAGGTCTCGCCGTCGACCCTCTTCCGCTACTTCCCGGCCAAGGAGGACATCGTCCTCACGGACGAGTACGACCCGGTCATGGCGGCGGAGCTGGCCGCCCGGCCCGCCGACGAGCCGTGGCCGGCCTCCCTGCGGCACGTCATCCGCAAGGCCGTCGAACTCGGCGCGGGCGAGGAGGCCGAGCTGACCCGGCTGCGGGCGCGGCTGCTGGCGGAGGTGCCCGCGGTGCGCTCGCGGATGCTGGAGAGCATGTCGGTCACCGGCCGCCTGCTCGGCCGCGCCATCGCCGACCGCACCGGCCTCGCCCCCGAGTGCCTGGAGGTGCGGGTCCTCTCCATGTCCGTCGTCGGCGGCCTGCTGGAGGTCTCGCGGTACTGGGCCGAGCACGACCACGAGGAGAACCTGGCCGACCTGGCCGAACGCGCCCTGGACGTCCTGGAGCACGGTCTGCCGACTGCCGGAGAGGACTGAGTTCACCCCCGTGCCCCGTGGCATCCTGACCGGGTGAACGGTCCCGAGATCCACGTCGAATTCGCTCCCGAACTGCACCTGTTCGTGCCGCGCGCCCGCCCCACCGGCACCGCCCGCGCGGCCACCGACGGCGTCTCCACGCTCGGCCACGTCGTCGAGTCCCTCGGCGTCCCGCTGACCGAGGTCGGCACGCTCCTCGTGGACGGCCGCGAGGTGCCGCCCGGACACGTCCCCACGGGCGGCGAGTCGGTGAGCGTACGGCCCGTGGAACGCCCCCAGCGGGTCCCGGGCGCTCCCCTGCGCTTCCTGCTCGACGTGCACCTCGGCACCCTCGCCCGCCGGCTGCGGCTGCTCGGCGTGGACACGGCGTACGAGTCGACGGACCTTGGCGACCCGGCGCTCGCGGCGCTGTCGGCGGCCGAGAAACGGGTCATGCTCAGCCGTGACCGCGGCCTGCTGCGCCGCCGCGAACTGTGGGCCGGCGCCTACGTCTACAGCACCCGCCCCGAGGACCAGCTCCAGGAGGTCCTGGACCGGTTCCGGCCCGAGCTGCTCCCGTGGACGAGGTGCACCGCCTGCAACGGGCTGCTGAAGGAGGCCACCAAGGAGGAGGTGGCGGACCAGCTCAAGGGCGGGACCGAGCGGTCGTACGACGTGTTCGCGAAGTGCCGCGCGTGCGGGCGCGCGTACTGGAAGGGCGCGCACCACGAACAGTTGGAGGCCATCGTGGAGGCGGCGGTGCGCCGGAGCACTCACGGAGGTTGAGTACGGCGGTCGAGTACGCGGGCCGATCGGCGGGGGCCGCCGGCGCGCTGTGATGGAGGGCATGAGCACCCCGCCCTCCCCCGCCGCCCCGCGGCCCGCCGCCCGCGCCCTGACCGGGTGGTCCGTGGCCGGGCTCGTCCTGCTCCCGCCGACCGTCGTCGTCGCGTGGCTCGCCGTGCTCGCCACCGAACGGGGCGGCCGCTGTCTGACGTACGGCGAACAGTGCTCGACCGTGCCGGGCGAGGCGCTGTGGGCCTGCTTCCGGGCGGCGGGCGCCCTGGGCGTACTGGCACTGGCGTGGCCCCGCACCCGGTGGACGTCCGCCAGGTGCGGGGCCGTCGCCCCGCGGTGGGGCGCTCAGCCGACGCTGGGCGTGTTGATCCTCAGCGGCGTCTGACGTCACCCTTCCCGCAGGCGGTGCCGTCCCCGTTCGGGTCCAGGCGCAGCGGGTCGTCCTGGCCGTTGACCGCCAGGCGACCGTAGTCGTTGCGCTCGAGCCAGTCGCAGCGGGCGGCCGTCGTCTTCTTCACCTCGGCCGGGAAGGCGGTCGGCACGCAGACGTTGGCGGAACCGTAGTGCCGGTCGCAGCCGGAGACGGTGGGGCCGACCGGCTGCGAGGTCCGCTTCTTGCCCGGCCCCGCCACCTTGCCCCGCGGGGCGTCGGCGAAGGAGTGGACGTGTGCGGCGGCGTCCTTGGTGCTGAGCGCCTGCGGACCGTCGAGACGCACCCACTTCGCCACCGACGGCACGCCGTTCGCGTCGACCGCGAAGAGCATGTACCAGCCGGGCGGGGCCAGGTTGGGGTTGCTGGTGACGTTGAGGTCGACGTTGTTCCCGTCGACGGACAGCGGCAGGTCCACGAACCGCTGGTTCGGGTCCGAGGAGTGCGTCACGGCGGCCGGGCGGATCAGCTCCGCCTTGGCGATCGGCCGGTCGACGGTGATCCGCTGGGTGTCGCCGTAGTTCCACTCGGTGTCGATGACCGAGGTGATCGCCGGACGCTCGCCCCTGAGCAGGTAGGGCGGGGTGTAGACCGACACGTCGTGGTTCCAGGAGCCGTTGCCCGGGTTGTCGCCGGTCGTCATCACCCGGCCGTCGGGCAGCAGGAACGCCGAGGAGTGGTAGCCGCGGGCCTCCGGGTCCGCGGCCACCGGGTCGAAGGTCTCCGTCTCCGGGTCGAAGATCGACGTCTCGAACACCGGGTCGGCCCGGTTGTGCAGGGCGCCGCCGGTCTCCAGCACCGTGCCGTCGGGCAGCAGGACGGTGGAGACGTACATCTTGCCCTGGTCACCGGTCTGCGGGACCGGGCCGTTGCCGAGGTCCACGGTGCCCTGCGGGAGCGGGGGCCCGGCGACGTACGCCGGGTCGGGCTGCTTGAGGTCGATGATGTCGGTCAGCCGGTTGGCGTCCGGGTTGGAGTCGATGTTGCCGCCGCCGATGGTCAGCACCTTCTGGTCCTGCGCCGGGGGCAGCAGCACGCTGGCGGACTGGTCGCGTACGTCCTTGTCCTGGAGGCCCGGCACCTGGGTGATGCTGTTGGCGTCGTAGTCGTAGATCGCCGAGCCGGTGCCCGGGATGTTGTTGCCGAAGACGTGGCTGCCCGAGTAGAAGAGCCGACCGTCCTGCATCAGGATCATCGACGGGTACAGGCCCCAGTACGACCAGGTCTGGTTGACCTGCCAGGTCGGCAGCCACTTCTGCTGCTCGTCGGACCACAGGTCGGCCGTCACCGATCCGGTGGAGTCCTCGCGCAGGCCGCCGAAGGAGATGACGTCGCCGTTGCCGAGGATCGTCGCCGACGGGTACCAGTGGCCGTCGTTCATGTCGTTGGTCTTGGTGTAGGTCTCGGTCTCCGGGTCGAAGATGTACGAATCCTTGTAGCCCTGGTAACCGAGCGTGCCGTCCGCCGACGGATAGCCGGCGTTGCCGCTCATGACGAGGACGCGACCGTCCTTGAGCTGCACGTGCCCGGCGCAGAACATGTCCTTGGGCGTCGGGACGGTCTCGTAGTCGCCGGTCTGCGGGTCGTAGACGGCCGAGGTGAAGGTGCCCGCCTCGAACCTCTCCGGGTCGTTGCCGGAGCCCGCGATCAGCAGCACCTTGCCGTTGTGCAGGACGACCGAGTGCATGGAGCGGACCGGGTTCCGCGTCGGCAGCACGTCCCAGCGGCCGTTCGCGCACTCCTCGGCAGTGCCCGTGCAGTCCGGGTCCGGAACCGGGTCGGCGACCTGCTCCATCGTGTAGTCGTCGGTGGTCGCCGAGCCGGTCCCGTAGACGGAGACGCCCCAGCTGATGCGGTCGGTGCCGGCCGGGACCTCGGGGGTGCGGACGCTCGCCTCGGTCCAGTCGGCGGCCAGGTCCAGGGTCTTGAGGTCGGTCCAGTACTGCCAGCCCGCGGTGGCATCGTGCCGGAAGAGGGTGAGGGAGGCGTCCGGCGTCGTCGTCTTGTACCAGAGGGACAGGTCGTACTGCTTGCCCTCCGTCACCACCGGCGCGCACTCGGTGGACTCGGTGATCAGCGCCTTGCGGTCGCCGTCGGTGCGGCGGGTCAGCTCGACCTTCATGGCCCTGGTGCCGGTGTGGGCGTCGGCGACGGTCTCGAAGGTGAAGTCGTTGTCGCCCCAGCCGGACTTCGACCAGCAGTACGGCATGTCGCCGGTGCCGGCGGTCTCGAAGCCGGGGTTCCTGATGAGGTTGGCGGCCGAGGCCGGCTGGGGCGCGGTGAGGAGGAGCCCGCCGGTGAGGGCGGACACCGCCAGGAGAGCGGAGGCTCTCCTTCGGGGAGCCCTGCGCGGGCTCCTTCGCTGTCTGCTTCTCATGCCTCACTCCTTGCTGTGCGGGCCGTACGGCGTCGGCGCGGGAGGTACACGAGCGCCTCCGTCCCGGCGAAGCGCAGGACGAAGGTGATGACGAGGGCCAGGGCGGTGGCCGGCAGCACGGTCAGCCCGAACTCCCCGACGAGCAGGGCGATGAGCGGTATCCGCAGCACCAGGTCGGCGTTGGCGATCAGTCCGAACCGCAGGGTCCGGTCGGCCCAGTGCCGGTGCCGGCGCCGGTCGCGGAACAGCAGCCGCTCCAGGAGCAGGAAGTTCCAGGCCACGCCGAACTGGTTGGCGACGATCTCGGCGGGGAGGTAGTGCAGCCCGGCCTCGGTGAGCGCCCACAGGGCGGCCAGGTTCGGCACGAAGCCGCTCAGGCCGATCAGCCCGAAGGCGACCATGCGGGCCAGCGGCGAGGTGGTGCGCAGGCCGGCCAGGTGGCGCAGGAAGCGCAGCCCCTCCCGCGCCGTGGACTTGGACTCCCCGGCGAACCGCTCCTCGAAGACGAACGGCACCTCGGTGACCGCCTGGGGGCGGTTGCGGACGGCCAGTTCGAGGAGGATCTTGTAGCCGAGCGGCTTGAGGACCTCGGCGGTGACCTCGCTGCGGCGGATGGCGAAGAAGCCGCTCATCGGGTCGCTGACGCCGTGCAGCCGGCGCGGGAAGAGCGCCTTGGTCAGCCAGGTCGCCGCGCGCGAGACGGCGATCCGGTAGCTGCCCGCCAGCCCGGCGCGGCTGCCGCCCTTGATGTAGCGGGAGGCGACGACCAGTCCGGCGTTCGCCCGCTCGCCGGTGGCGACCAGCTCCGGCACGAGGGAGGGCGGGTGCTGGCAGTCGCCGTCCATGACGACGATCCAGTCCGAGCCGGCCGCCTTCATGCCCTCGACGACCGCGCCGCCGAGCCCGCCGGCCGGTTCGTCCCGGTGCAGGACGGTGACCGGGAACGGGCAGTCGAGCGCCACCTCGCGGATCACGTCCGGGGTGTCGTCGGTGGAGTCGTCCACGAAGACGACCTCGCAGGGCAGCCGGGCGGGTACGGACTCGGTGATCAGGTGCAGCAACCGCCGTACGTTGCCCGACTCGTTGTAGGTCGGTACGACGATGGTGACGGCGCCCGGCTCGGGCACCTCCGCAGCGCCTACGGCCGGATGTCCCAGCTCGTCGGGGACGGTGGACTCGTGGCTCATCGGGCGGCTCCGGAGGGCTGGATGCGGCGGATCTCGATGCGGTCCGCACCGGTGCCGAAGACGGCGACCGGGGCCGAATGGTTCATGGCGGCCTTGACGTTGGGCAGGTCGACGGCGTCGCGCCGCACCGTCGGGGAGGCGACCACGTAGTCGATGTCGCGCCAGCCGCCCGGCATCGTCTTCGTCACCGCCGGGTCGAGGTCCGCCTTGTAGAACCAGATGACCCCGAGCCCGGGTTCGTATCCGGCGTGCACGAGATCCAGCCAGAGCGCGTCGTCCACGAGCACGCGGGTGTCCTCCGGATTCGGCACCTCACTGGCCAGCCAGTCGGCGGCGGCCTCGTAGGGAGCGTTGGCGTCGGCGGTGACGGCGGTGCGGTCGCCGTCGTACCAGCGCGGTACGACGTAGGCGCCGGCGGCGAGCACCAGGACGCCGGCGAGCGCGTACCGGCCGAGGGTCACGCCCCGTTTCTCGGCCTCCGTCCGCCATCTGCGCAGTACGGCGTGGGCGACGCTCGCGGCACCTCCGGCCAGTACCAGGGCCAGGAAGGGCAGGGCCTGGATGACGTACATCGCGGGCAGGTAGCCGGTCGGACGCAGGGCGAGGGCGGCGAGGATCGCCACCGCCAGGGCCGGTCCGGCGAGGGCCCGTGCGGTGACCGACCACCGCCAGGTGACCAGCAGGAGCAGCGCCCCGGCGAGGCCGCCGAGCGGCAGGACGCGGTCGTAGTAGAGCCAGGACTGGAAGACGCCGTACGAGCCGGAGCCCTCGTCGAGGAGGAAGCCGGAGCCGGGGCGGGTCAGCTGGTACTCGATGCCCTCCCACAGGGAGACGTGCCCGCTGCCCGGCAGCAGCTCGCCCTTCAGAAGGGCGAAGAGCGGGTACGAGAACCCGATGAGCGCGCAGGCCGTCACGGCGCCGGTCACCGCGAACTTGCGGGTGTCCGGGTGGCTGTGCCGCCACATGGTGACCAGCAGGGCGGGCAGGACGACGAGCATCGTCTCCTTGGTGAGCACGGCCGTCGCGGCGGCGATGCCCGCGCCGAAGTGGTGCCACAGATGGCGGCTCGGGGAGGCGGCGAGCGCGAAGGCCAGCAGCGTCCACATCACCGCGAGGTTGTCGAGGAAGATCTCCCGCTGGAGGACCACCGACAGCGGGGAGAGCCCGAACAGGGCCATGGCGAGCCCCGCCGCCCAGCGCGGCAGGGAGAGCCGGCGGGCGATGACGTAGACGAGGACGGCGGAGGCGGCGCTGATGATCAGCATCACGCCGCGCATGGCGCCGACCGTCATCGACTCGGGGCTGAGCAGCGCGGGGATCCAGGTGAGCACGGCTATCTGGATCCAGCCGAGCGGCGGGTGGTCGTACCAGTAGGTGTAGTGGGCGAGGCCCTCGCCCTGCTGGACGGACCAGGCCTGGGCGAGGTAGGTGCCCTCGTCGTCGCTGAGGGCCGGGTAGTCGGAGATGTTCCAGCCCTGCACGAGCATGATCGCCACGAGGAGCCCGCCGCACAGCAGCAGGTCGGGGCGGGAGGCGCGCAGGCGCCCGGGTGGCCGGGCCGCTCCGGGGGCCGGCACCGTGTCATGGGCAGGCTGGCGCTGCGCGGGGACCTTGGTGCCGGTCGCCGCGGGGAGGGTGGAGGTCACGCGGGAACGTCCTCTCGCTCCACGGGCGCGAGGTGCGCGCCGACATGGCTGGTCAGCTCCCAGTCGTTGCGGCCGCGGTGCTCACGCCATACGGCGCGGACGGCGGCTCCGGCGAGGAGCACCTGGTAGAAGGGGCCGCCGGCGACCAGCTTCAGGTAGTGCGTGAAGCGGACCCGCAGGCCGTACTGCTTGCCGAAGTCGTGCAGGCCGACGACCTCGAAGACGAAGGTGACCAGGGCGGTGACGGCCGGCAGGAAGGTGACGAAGGCGATGCCGACGGGCACGTCCAGGAAGAGCGCGATGGCCACGTTGAGCGGGATGATCACGCCGGTGAAGGCTTGCAGGAAGGGCGTCATCAGGGTGTAGCGGGCCAGCAACCGCTGGGTGAAGGTGGGGAGTTGCCTCCAGTCCTTCTTCCGGTACACCTGGAGGAAGCCCTGGTTCCAGCGGGTGCGCTGCTTGAGCAGGGAGACCAGCGTGCCCGGGGTCTCCTCGCGGGTGACCATGTCGGAGTCGTAGGCGACCACGACCTTCTTGCCGGTGCTGGAGAGCCGGACGCCGAGGTCGCAGTCCTCGGCCAGGCAGTCGGGGTCCCAGCCGCCGGCCGCACGGAGCACTTCGGTGCGGACGAAGACGGTGTTGCCGCCGAGCGGGATGAACCCCTTCTGCGCGTGCAGGTGCAGCCGGGAGCGGAACCAGAAGAAGTACTCCAGGCAGTTGCGCAGGCTGTACCAGCTGGAGTGGAAGTTGATCAGCTGGACCCCGCCCTGCACGACGTCGGCGCCGGTGGTGCGGAAGGCGTGGTCGACGTGGGCGAGCAGTTCGGGATGGACCTGGTCCTCGGCGTCGAAGACCCCGACGACGTCGCCGCGGCAGTGCGGCAGCGCCGTGTTCATGGCCTTCGGTTTGTTCTTCTTCTCGTGGGTGTCGACGACGACCCGCACCCGCGGGTCACGGTCGGCGGCCCGTTCGGCGACGGCGGTGGTCTCCGGATCGTCGTGTCCGACGATCACGATGATCTCGAAGTCGGTGTGGGACGAGGTCAGCAGCCGCTGGACGGTGTGATCGAGCACGGCCTGCTCGTGCCGCGCGGGCAGGAGCAGCGAGAACGACACGTGCTCGTCGCCGTCGGGCCGGCTGAACCGGGTGGAGGCGAGAACCTCCGGCGTACGCCAGGCGTGCATCTGCCACCAGAGCGTGAACGCCGCCATCCAGAAAAGTGCCAGTGAGACGGCAGCGATGAAGACGGACGTAAGCAAGAAAGATCCCCCCAGATCTCTGAACTCCCCCTGCGCGGCGGAGCACCCGAATCGGGCGACCGCTCCGCCGCGTCACGGTGAAGAGATTAGGGGCAACCTGTGAAACCCATAAGCTGTTTGGGTGAAGAGCGTGTTTCCTCACAATGAGGACCGGCTCTGAACAATTCGCCCGCCGGTCGCGTTCGAGTTGCTTCCGTTTATGTCGTTTCAGCTGTTCAGAACCGTACGCAGCGCGGCACGCAGCCGCTCCGGGTCGGTCGTCGGCGCGTCACAGGTGAAGTTCCGGCAGACGTACGCGGCCGGTGCCCCGTCCACCAGGGGCCGGCCGGCGAGCAGGGGGAACTCGTCGCTCCGCTCGGCGCCGAAGGCGACGACCGCTCCGGGCGCCGTCCCCAGAAGTGCCGTACGGTGCAGGCCCTTCGCGGCACTGTCGGTCAACGCCGGTGCGACGACGGCGACTTCGCGGGGCCCGTCGAGCAGGGCCTCGGCGGCGGCCAGTCCCCAGCCGACGAAGCGCGGCACCCGCGGGCCGAGCGCCTTCACCACGCCGAGGGCATGCTCGGCGGCACCGCGGTGCGGCTCGGAGCCGGTGTGCGCGGCGTAGGACAGCAGAGCGCCCGCGGCGGCGGTCCAGCCGGACGGGGTGGCGTTGTCGGTGGGGTCCTGCGGGCGGCGGATCAGCTGCTCGGCGTCGGCCGCGGTGTCGTAGAGGGAGCCGGATCCGTCGGTGAAGCGGGTGATGACGTGGTCGAGCAGCAGCCCGGCGAAGTCCAGCCAGACGCCCTCCCCGGTGACCGACGCGAGCGCGAGGAAGCCCTCCGCCACGTCGGCGTAGTCCTCCAGCACCCCCGCGTTGGCGCCCGCCCGGCCGTCCTTGCTGGTGCGGAAGAGCCGGGCGTGCTCGTCGAGATGCAGCCGCACGAGCAGGTCCGCGGCGGCGACGGCGGCCTCCACCAGGTCGGGGCGCTCGAAGTAGGTGCCCGTCTCGGCGAGCGCGGCGATCGCGAGGCCGTTCCAGGCGGCGACCACCTTGTCATCCCGGCCCGGGGCGGGGCGCCCGTCCCGGGCGGCCAGCAGCCGTTCCCTGACCGAGGCGATCCGCTCGGCGTCGAACACGCCCTCCTGCTGCGGCAGTTGCAGCACGGAGGATCCGTGCTCGAAGGTGCCCTCCTCGGTCACCCCGAAGTACTGCGCGGCGAGTGCGGCGTCGTCGGCCCCGAGGACCTCGGTGAGCTGCGCGGGCGTCCACACGTAGTACGCGCCTTCGACGTGCCGGCCGGTGCCGTCGTCGCTGTCCGCGTCCAGCGCGGAGGCGAAGCCGCCCTCGGCGGTGCGCAGTTCACGCACCATGAAGTCGGCGGTCTCCAGGGCGACCCGGCCCGCGAGATCCGATCCCGTGGCGCGCCAGAGGTGGGCGTAGACGCGGCACAGCAGGGCGTTGTCGTAGAGCATCTTCTCGAAGTGGGGCACGACCCACTCGCGGTCGACGGAGTAACGGGCGAAGCCGCCGCCCAGCTGGTCGTAGATGCCGCCGCGCGCCATCCGCTCGCAGGTGTCGCGCGCCATCTCCAGGGCGCCGTCGGCGCCGGTGCGGGCGTGGTGGCGCAGCAGGAACTCGATCACCATGGACGGCGGGAACTTCGGCGCCCCGCCGAACCCGCCGCGCTGCGGGTCGTACTCCCGGGTGAGCCCGAGCAGCGCCTGTCCGAGCTCCGCCTCGCCGGGCGGCTGCGCGTCGCCGTAGGAGATCTCCCGCCCGGCGAGGTCCCGCACAATCTTGCCGGCGACCTCGGTGACCTCGTCCCGCCGCTCGGCCCAGGCCTGGTGGACGCCCTGGAGCACCTGGCGGAAGGACGGCATGCCGTGCCGGGGCTCGGGCGGGAAGTAGGTGCCGAAGTAGAAGGGCTCGGCGTCCGGCGTGAGGAACACGGTCATGGGCCAGCCGCCCTGCCCGGTCGCCGCCTGCACGGCCTCCATGTAGACGGCGTCGACGTCGGGGCGCTCCTCGCGGTCGACCTTGACGCTCACGAAGTGCGAGTTGAGGAACTCGGCCGTGGGGCCGTCCTCGAAGGACTCGTGCGCCATCACGTGGCACCAGTGGCAGCTGCTGTAGCCGACGCTGAGGAGCACCGGCACGTCCCGCCGCCGGGCCTCCTGGAACGCCTCGTCCGACCAGGGCCACCAGTCGACGGGGTTGTCGGCGTGCTGAAGGAGGTAGGGGGACGTCTCGTGCGCCAGTCGGTTCGGCATACCCCCATCCTCGCGCACGTGCCGCCGCCCCGCCGAAACGCCACGGGAAGGGACGCGCGGACGGGGCAGCCGGCACCACGAAGAGGGCTCCTTCGGTGGTCGGTCTCCCGCTCTCCAGTACTCGGCGCGCTCTAGTAGTCGACGCGGTCGGTCTTGGCGATCCACGCGTCGAACGGCCGGGTGCGGTAGGGCAGGTCGAGGTGCTCGACGGACATCGGCCACATCTCCTGGGGCCGCTTCTCGAACAGGTCGTAGAACTTGCGGTCGTCGAAGCCGGCCACGGCGGCGTCGTGGCGGTCGGCGGAGAAGATGAGCCGGCCGACGCGCGCCCACAGGGAGGAGGACAGGCACATCGGGCAGGGCTCGCAGGACGTGACGAGGGTGCAGCCTTCCAGGCTGAAGGTGCCGAGCTTCTGGCAGGCGGCACGGATGGCGCTGACCTCGGCGTGGGCGGTGGGGTCGAGGCCGACGGTGACCTGGTTGTTGGCGAGGGCGACGATCTCGCCGTCCTTGGCGACGAGCGCGCCGAAGGGGCCGCCGCCGTTCGCGACGCTGGTGGTGGCGAGCTCGATGGCCTGGTCCATCCAGGCGCGCTCGGTCTCGCGGATGCCGGTCTCGACGGTGTGGGTGGTCATGGGTGTCCCCTAGGTGGCGTGTGGGTGGGCCCGCGGACGCCCTTCGGCGCGGTTCGGGGCGTCCGCGGATTTTCAGCCTGTACGGGGAGTACACATCCTGCCGATCACAACCGGCCAGAGGCCGAAGGCACGAACAGCGAGCTGGCCGGGAACGGTGCTTCGTAGTTTCCTACAAGGACCGCTCGGGCCTGGGTTCGTCGGCCGGACGGCGCTCGGCAGGCGAGGGCGAAGGCCCGGTGGAGTCGCCCTCGGTCTCGAAGGTGCGCAGCAGGTCGGCGGCGACGCTCACGGCGATCGTCGCGGGTTCCTTGCCGGTGATGTCGGCCAGCCCGATCGGGGTCTTGATCCGGCCGATGGCGGCCTCGTCGTGACCGCCCTCGGTGGCCAGGCGTTTGCGGAACCGCACCCACTTGGCCGCCGATCCGATCAGCCCGATGGAACCGAGATGGGTGGTGCGCAGGGCCGCGTCGCACAGAGCGGCGTCCTCGGCGTGGTCATGGGTCATGATCAGGATGTGGGTGCCGGGCGGCAACCGCTCCAGCACCTCCTCGGGCAGCAGCGGCGTGTGATGCACGTGCACCTGCGCCACCGCGTCCGCCAGCACGCCGAGCCGCTCCTCGGTGAGCATGTCGGAGCGGTTGTCGACCAGGTGGAGGTCGAGGTCCTGACGTGCCAGGACGCGCGCCAGTTCCAGCCCGACGTGCCCGACACCGAAGATCGCCACGGCCCGTACCACGGGCAGCGGTTCGAGCAGGACCGAGACCGTGCCGCCGCAGCACTGCACACCGTGCTGGTTGGTCACCTTGTCGTTCAGGGCGAAGTCGATCAGCTCCGGTTGCGCCTTGGACGCGGCGATCATCTCCCGGGCCCGGTCGATCGCCACCGCCTCGACGTTTCCACCGCCGATCGAGCCCCACGTCCCGGTCCGCCCCACGACGAGTTTCGCACCGGCGTCGCGCGGGGCGTGACCGCGCACGGTCGCGACGGTCACCAGCACGCCGGACTCCCGGCGTGCCCGCAACCGCGCGACCGCGGCGATCCATGTCATGTCAGGCACCGCTCAGCACTTCTGCGTCGGTCCGGACCCCGCCGTCGACGTGCCCGTTCTTGGCGTGGCCGTCGACGGCGGCCCCGTCGCGGGCCCGGCCGTTTCGCGAGGCGGCGCCCTGGCGGGCCGACCGGATCGCCCAGTACACCGCCTCCGGCGTCGCCGGCGAGGCCAGCTCGACGCCGACCCCGCTCGGCCCGAACGCGGCGGCGGCCTGCCGCAGCGCCTCCCGCACCGAGAACGCCAGCATCAGCGGAGGCTCACCGACCGCCTTGGACCCGAACACCGCGCCCTCTTCGGTGGCGTTCTCCAGCAGGGTGACGTTGAACTCCTCGGGCATCTCCGAGAAGCTCGGCAGCTTGTAGGTGCTGGCCGCCTGGGTCTGCAGCCGGCCGCGGTGGGGGCCGTCACTGGTGTCCCAGCGCAGGTCCTCCAGCGTCAGCCAGCCCGCGCCCTGCACGAAGCCGCCCTCGACCTGACCGATGTCGATCATCGGGGAGAGGCTGTCGCCGACGTCGTGCACGATGTCCACGCGCCGGATGCGGTACGCGCCGGTGAAGCCGTCCACCTCCACTTCGGTCGCGGCGGCGCCGATGGCGAAGTACTTGAACGGCGAGCCCCGGAAGGACTTGGCGTCCCAGTGCAGGCCCTCGGTCCGGTAGTAGCCGGCCGCCGACAGCTGGACGCGCTGGAAGTACGCGGTGCGCACCAGGTCGTCCCAGGCCAGCTCCTCGTCGCTGCCCAGGGCGCGCGCGACGCCCTCGACGATGCGCACGTCCGAGGCGTTCGACCCCAGCCGGCTCGCGGCCACCTGAAGCAGCCGCTCGCGCAACTGCTCACAGGCGTTCTTGATCGCCCCGCCGTTGAGGTCCGCTCCGGAACTGGCCGCGGTGGCGGAGGTGTTGGGCACCTTGTCGGTCCGCGTCGGGGCGAGGCGCACCTTGTGCAGCGGGATGCCCAGCGTGGTCGCGGCCACCTGCAGCATCTTGGTGTGCAGGCCCTGGCCCATCTCGGTGCCGCCGTGGTTGATCAGGACCGAGCCGTCCTTGTAGATCAGCACCAGCGCGCCGCCCTGGTTGAAGGCGGTGAGGTTGAACGAGATGCCGAACTTGACGCCGGTGATCGCGAGGGCCCGCTTGGTGTGCGGGTGCGCGGCGTTGAAGGCGGCGATCTCGCGCTCGCGGTCGGCGACGCCGCCGTTGTCCAGCACCTGCTGCCAGACGGCGGAGATCCGCTCGGGCTGCGTGACCGGCTGCCCGTACGGTGTCGTCTGGCCCTGGCCCGGCCGGTAGAAGTTGCGCTCCCGCAGCTCCCTGGGGTCCAGGCCGAGCCGCGGCGCACAGCGGCCCAGGATGTCCTCGATGACCAGCATGCCCTGCGGTCCGCCGAAGCCGCGGAAGGCGGTGTTGGAGACCGTGTTGGTCTTGGCGATGCGACCGGCGACGCGCGCGTTGGGGATCCAGTAGGTGTTGTCGATGTGGCACAGCGCGCGGGCGAGGACCGGCTCGGACAGGTCCAGGCTCCAGCCGCCGTCCGCGGTCAGCGTGGCGTCCAGGGCCTGGATACGGCCCTCGGCGTCGAAGCCGATCTTCCACGTGGCGTGGAACCCGTGCCGTTTGCCGGACATGGTCAGGTCCTGGGTCCGGTTGAGCCGGAACCGGACCGGCCGGCCGGTCAGCTTGGCGCCGAGCGCGGCGATGGCCGCGAACCCGTGCGGCTGCATCTCCTTGCCGCCGAAGCCGCCGCCCATCCGCAGGCACTGCACGGTCACCTCGTGGGAGGGCACACCGAGCACGTGGGAGACGATCTCCTGGGTCTCCGAAGGGTGCTGGGTGCTGCTCTGGATGAACACCTGCCCGTCTTCGTCGATCTGGGCGAGCGCCGCGTGCGTCTCCAGGTAGAAGTGCTCCTGGCCGGAGAACTGGAACTCGCCGGAGAGCACGTGTGCGGAGTCGGCGAAACCGGCGTCGACGTCGCCGTGCACCATGACGGGCCGGGCGCCGTGATAGCTGCCCGCCGCGATCGCGTCCTGCAGCGTGATCAGGGACGGCAGTTCCTCCAGCTCCACCTCCACGGCCGCCGCACCGAGCCGGGCCGCCTCCAGGGTCTCGCCGAGCACCCAGGCGACCGCGTGGCCGTGGAACATGACCTCGTCGGGGAAGAGCGGCTCGTCGTGCTTCATGCCGGCGTCGTTGACGCCGGGCACGTCGGCACCGGTCAGCACACGCACCACGCCCGGCACGGCGAGGGCGGGCCCGGTACGCAGCGCCGTGACCCGGCCGCGGGCCTTCATGACCTGGACCGGGTACGCGTGCAGCACGTCCTTGGTGCGCTGGACCAGGTCGTCGGTGTACAGCGCCGCCCCGGTGACGTGCTGGACGGCGCTCTCGTGCGGCATCGAGACGCCGACGACGGGCTTTTCGGGAAGCTCGGACAGATGGCTCATGACGGCACCGCCTCGGTGGTCTGTGCGTACAGCTTCAGCAGGCTCTGGCCGAGCATCGCGGAGCGGTAGTCGGCGCTGGCGCGGTGGTCGCTCATCGGCGTGCCCTCGCCCCCCAGCACCTCGGCCGCGGCCTCGACGGCCTCCGCCGCCCACGGCTTGCCCTCCAGGGCCGCCTCGGTGGCGAGCGCGCGGACCGGGGTGGCGGCCACGCCGCCCAGACCGATGCGCGCCTTGCGGACGATCCCCGACTCGATGTCGAGCGCGAAGGCGACCGCCACGCTGGAGATGTCGTCGAAGCGCCGCTTGGCGATCTTGTGGAAGGCCGTGACCGGCGACAGCGGCAGCGGGACGCGCACCGCGCGGATCAGCTCCCCCGGGCGGCGCACGCTCTGCCGGTAGCCGGTGAAGTAGTCCGCGAGCGGGACCTCGCGCTCACCGTCGGCGTCGGCGAGCACGAGCGACGCCTCCAGCGCGAGCAGCACCGGCGGACTGTCGCCGATGGGCGAGCCGGTCCCCAGGTTGCCGCCCAGGGTCGCGCCGTTGCGGATGAGCCGGGACGCGAACTGCGGGAACAGCTCCGCCAGCAGCGGGACCGTTCCGTCGAGGCGGCGTTCGATCTCGGTGAGCGTCAGCGCCGCCCCGATCTCGATGTGGTCGGATTCGACCCGCAGTTCCCGGAGTTCGGGCAGCCGGTCGACGGCGACCACGCAATCCGCCCGGCGGGAACGGATGTTCACCTCGACGCCCCAGTCGGTGCTTCCGGCGACCACCACGGCGTCGGGCCGCTCGCTCAGCAGCCGCAGCGTCTCGGCCAGGGTGTCCTTCCGCAGGAACGCGCTGTCGTCCTGGTGGTACTCGGTGGCGACCGGCGCGGGCGGGGACTGCTCGCGACGCCGCGCCAGCGGGTCCTCGTCGGTGGGCGCGCCGACGGCGAACGCGGCGTCGCGGATGGGGCGGTAGCCGGTGCAGCGGCACAGGTTTCCACTGAGCGCGTGCAGGTCGAAGCCGTTCGGACCGTGCTCGCCGTCAGTGCCGTCAGTGCCGTCAGTGCCGTCGGTACCGACGGCCGTGTCGGTCGCCCCGGCCGCCTCGGAGCCCGAGCCCGAGCCCGCGTGCGCGCAGCGGTCGGGCCGGTAGTACTCGGCGGCCATGCTGCACACGAATCCCGGCGTGCAGTAGCCGCACTGGGAGCCGCCGCGGACCGCCATCTCCTTCTGCACCGGGTGCAGGGTGGGCGGCGTGCCGGGCTCGCCGGGCGTGGCGAGGCCTTCGGAGGTGACGACCTCCTGACCGTCGAGCGCCGCGACCGGGACCAGGCAGGCGTTGACCGGCACCCAGTCGGTGGGCTTGTTCACGCCGGGGCGGGCCACGAGGACCGAGCAGGCGCCGCACTCACCCTCGGCACAGCCCTCCTTGGTGCCGGTGAGGCCACGCTCGCGCAGGAAGTCCAGCACCGTGGTGTGGGGGGCGGCCGGTGCGATCGGTGTTTCTTTTCCGTTGACCGTGATCCGTGCCGCTACCATGACAGACCTTCATTTCGACTCGGGACGGGTCGATTCATCATGTTCGCCAATTTCAGGCAGCTTTCTATGTCCAGACGCGCCGCGTGAGAGAAGCGAGCGCACATCGGCACGCGACAGGGGCATGCCGTGAAGTGGTGAAGGTGAAAGAAGTGGTGAAGGGGAAACCCGAGATGTGCCTGCCTACGGGCACAGACGTGCCTGCTTACGGGCACATCGGAACGGCGTACTCAGCAGCCGTGCGCGACCCGACCCGAAACCCACACCGTGCGGCGGGCGAGGCGACCCAGGTCAGAGTTGGTGTACATCCGCCGGTCGCCTCCTTTCGGTAGTCATGAGTCTGCTTCCCTCGCAAATTAGTGGCTGCGGTCACCGGGGTCAAGAGGGGAATTCGTCGTCTTTCCCGACCGATGGGGAGACCCAGGGGACGGCCGTGGATACCAGCCCCGGGGAGCACCCCGGGGAGCACCCCGGGGACCCGCCCCTCCCCAGGGTCTCCCCCTGGCAGGACACTTGACCGAGGCGCAACTGGGGAAGGACCCGGGGATGGGCCGGGAGAGCCCCGGCGAGGTCCGGGGACACCCGGGTGACACCGATGCCGCCGGAGGGGGCGCGACATGCGGGACAGTCATCGGTCGGAGGCCGAGCGGCTACTGAGGCGGGCCGTGGAGGAGGAGGTACGGCGCTCGGGCGGGCGCACGGACGGGAACGTGCTGCTGTCCCGGGCCCGCGGGTCGCTGGACGCGATGGCGGGCACGGCCGCCGAGGAGTACGAGGCCTACACCCACGCCCTCGACGAGGCGGCGGCCGGACAGCTCACCTTCCGGCAGCGCTACGCCCGGGAGGGCGCCGGCACTCCCCTGCTGGTGGCCGGCGTGGCGGCGGTCGCCGCGGTGGTGGCCGACATGGCGCTCGGCACCGGCACGGGCACGGCGGTGGGCGCGGGAGTGGCCGTCGGGGTCGTCGGGGCCGCGGCGACCGTGGTGAAGGTGATCGGCTCGCACGTGCCTGCCGTCCACCACCGCGCCGGGGCCGTCAGCCAGCCCGGCGGGCCCGAGCAGTTGCGGTTGCAGTGGCTGACGGCGCTGGAGGTACGCGGCATCCGGCCGTTCCTGGACCAGCAGCGGATGCTCGCCGCGTCCACCGGGCCGAAGAAGGCCGGGCCGAAGCTGCGGGGCGCCGACAAGAGCGCCGCGGCCCGGGGACGCAGCGCGCTGGAACAGTCGTTCGCGCAACTCCCGGATCCGGAGGGCACCTTCGCGGGCCGGCGGCAGGAGAGGGCACGGCTGCGGCAGTGGGTGCAGGCGGCCCGCGCGAGCACGGAGACGAAGCCGACGGTGGTCGTGCTGCACGGGGTGCCCGGCAGCGGCCGTACGACGCTCGCCGTGCGGGCCGCCCATGAGCTGCGGGACTACTTCCGCGGGGCGTGCGTGGTCGATCTGCGCGGGGACGGCCCCGCCTCGGGCGGCGAGTCGCCGCTGAGCACGCGGGACGCCCTGCTGCATCTGCTGAACCGGCTGGGCGCGCCCCGCGAGCAGTTGCTGTTCCGTGAGCGGTCCTCGGCGGACCAGCAGGTCAAACGGCTCAGCGAGCTGTACCACCAGCATCTGACGGGCGTCCCGGTCATCGTCGTCCTGGACGACGCCTCGGACGCCGAGCAGGTGCGCGCGCTGGTGCCGGAGCGGTCGGACAGCCTGGTCCTGGTCACCGCGCGGGAGCCGCTTCGGCTGCCGCCGGACCTGCCCGCCCGGGTGTACGACCTCCCGGTCGAGGCACTGGACGCGGCGGGCGCGGAGGAGCTGCTGGGGGCGGCCGCCCAGGACGCGTCGGGACCCTACGACGCCGAGTCCACCGACGGGATCCTGCGGCTGTGCGGCGGCCTGCCGCTGGCGCTGCGGGTGGCGGGGTCGTCGCTGGGACCGCGCTCGCCGCGCGCCCTGGCGTCCGACCTGGGCGCGTACGGGCCGGTGGAGCCGGTCGAGCGGGCGCTGTGGCTGCGTTACACCGACCAGCCGGAGACGGCCCGGCGGCTGCTGCGCCGGCTGGCGCTGGCGGGCCGCACCTCGCTGGGTGCCGCTGCCGCCGCCGCGCTGCTGGCCACGGACGAGACGGAGGCGACGCGGCAGCTGGCGGCGCTGTCGCGGGCGGGTCTGCTCGATCATGTCCGGGGCAGCCGCTACCGGCTCCACGACGTGGTGCGCGCCTTCGCCCGGGCCCGGCTCGCCGACGAGGAGGACCCGGCCGAGCGGACGGCGGCGCAGGAACGGCTGATCGCCAACTACGCCGAGCTGGCCGACTCGGTACTGCGCCTGGTCGACGGCAACATGTCGACCCGCTCGAACCAGTTCGGCGGCTACGGCTTCACGTCCCTGGACGAGGCACTGCGCTGGCTGGACGACGAGTCGAGCTTCATCACGGCGGCGCTCAGACACGCGGAGGGCGTGGACCAGGGCGCGGTGCTGAACCTGCTCGGCGCGCTGTGCGACTACTGCCTGCTGCGCGGCGACCTGTACCGGCTCGGTGAGATCAGCGAGCTGGCGCAGTCCGTGGACCAGGGGCTGCTGGTGCGCTCGGTGCAGTGGCGCACCGGTATCGCGGCCCGGCAGCTCGGCGAGCTGGACAAGGCGCGGACGACGCTCACCTCGGTGGTCGACCTGTACATGGAGGCCCACCACGACGCGGGGGCGGCCCGCGCGCTGTGCTCGCTGGGCATCACGCTGCACCACCAGGGCAACCTGACCGAGGCGGCGGCGAAACTGCGGGAGGCGCTGGACCTCCAGGCCTCGCCCGAACTGGACACGGACCGGGCGTGGACGCTGCACGCCCTGGCGGCGGTGCAGCGGGACCGGGCCCGGCTGGCGGAGGCCCTGGACCTGCTCACCGAGTCACTGGTGCTGCACCGCGCGGGCGAGTCGGTGCACGGCCAGGCGTGGGCCCACTTCCAGCTCGGCCAGCTGCACCTGCGCATGGGCGACGTACCGCGCGCGGAGGCGGACCTGCGCGCGGCCCTGGAGCTGTACGGCCGCACCCAGGACGCCCGCGGCGAGGCCTGGGCGCTGACCCAGCTGGCACGGGCCCGGCTGGTCGAGGGCGACGCCTCCGAGGCGGTCGAGGAACTGCGGCGGGCGGCGGCCCGGCACCGGGAGAACGAGGACGCCCGCGGCGAGGCGTGGACGGTCTACTACGTCGGCCAGGCACTGGAGGAGACCGGCGCCCTGGACCAGTCGGTCCGCGAGCTGGAACGCTCCCGCACGATGTTCTCCCGGATGCGCGACGTGTACGGCCTCGCCTGCGCCCGGCACCACTCGGCGCGGGTCACCCGGGACCAGCGCGCCGCCCAGACCGGCTCACTGCGCAACTCCGGCTTCGCCCGGCAGCTCCTGGTGGACGCCCGCGCGGACTTCCAGCGCATCGGCGTCGGCCACGGCGAGGCGTGGACCTGCCTGGAGCTGGCGGTCGTGGACGCGGGCAACGCACGTACGCCCCAGGCACTCGCGTTGTGCGACGAGGCGGCGGCGCTGTTCGCGGCGTACGGCGACCGGCGGGGCGAGGACTGGGCCCGCTTCCTGCGCTGCACCCTCCTGCCGTACGCCGCCCCCGGGGGCGTGGAGGTCGGTACGGCGGTGGCTCAGGAGGAGCTGGTCCAGCTGGCCCGCGCACGCCACCCGGCCCGGGACGCCAAGCTGGACGACTACGTGGAGGCGTACCAGCTCCTCCTGGAACGGGGCGTCCAACTGGAGTCCGGCTGGCAGGCGTGGCACCTCGGCATGGTTCCGAACCGCCAGGCCCGGGAGGTGATGGGCGTGGCGGTGACAGCGGCGTAGCCGCCCGGGCGGCACCCCGTCAGCGCCGGGCCGCGCCTCTCACCTCGGTCCACGCCCGCGCCGGGCGCCACCGCGGACCCCGCGTCACCCCTTCTGCGGCCCCACCCGGCCGGAGGTCTCCCCCTCGGCCCCCGCCTCCGGCGCCTCCTTGAAGTCCACCTTGCCCATGTGCCGGCTCATGGACCGCATCAGCCCCCACACCGCCAGGGCCATCACCGCGAACACGATGAAGCCGAGGACGCCGGGCGTGACCTTGTCCTCGTCGAGTTCGGCGAGAGTGACGAGGTGCGTCATTGCCATGCTTGCGCTTGCACTCATGTCAGGCATTGTCCCGGATGCCCGCGAAGAGGTCGTCCTCGGGGAGGGAGGTGTCCACGAGGGACTTCGCGAGCTCGTACTCCTCGGTGGGCCAGACCTCCTTCTGGATGTCCATCGGCACCCGGAACCAGCCCCCGTCGGGGTCGATCTGCGTGGCGTGCGCGATCAGCGCCTTGTCCCGGATCTCGAAGAAGTCGGCGCAGGGTACGTGCGTGGTGAGCGTGCGCTCCGTGCGCTCGAACTCCGACCAGCGCTTGAGCCAGTCCCCGTAGGGCGACTCCAGGCCGCGCTCCAGCAGCGCGTTGTGCAGCGTCTCGGTGCGGGGGCGGTTGAAGCCCTGGTTGTAGTACACCTTCAGCGGCTGGTACGCCGGTCCGTACTCGCTCTCCGGGTACTTCTCGGTGTCGGCCGCGCCCTCGAAGGCCACCATCGTGATCTTGTGGGTCATGATGTGGTCGGGGTGCGGATAGCCGCCGTTCTCGTCGTAGGTGGTGATCACCTGGGGACGGAAGGAGCGGATCTTGCGCACCAGCTCGCCGGCCGCCTTGTCGACGTCCTCCAGGGCGAAGCAGCCCTCCGGCAGCGGCGGCAGCGGGTCGCCCTCGGGCAGACCGGAGTCGACGAAGCCGAGCCACTCCTGCCCCACGCCCAGGATCTCCCGTGCCTCGTCCATCTCCTTCTTGCGTACCTCGTGGATGTTCTCCTCGATGTACGCGTCGCCCTGGAGCTTGGGATTGAGGATGGAACCGCGCTCCCCGCCCGTGCAGGTCACCACCAGCACGTCCACCCCCTCGGACACGTACTTCGCCATGGTGGCCGCGCCCTTGCTCGACTCGTCGTCGGGGTGGGCGTGCACGGCCATCAGTCGCAGCTGGTCAGTCAAGGCTCAATCCTCGGTCAGTCGGCGCCCTGTGTGCATCGGCGCAATCGGCGGCTTCTATAGTGACCGAATCGGGAGCGGAATAATTCCGGCGCCCGGTGAGACCGGCTCCTGCCGAGAGGACGATCATGAGTACGGCGAGCACGCAGACGCCCGAGAGCCGGTACGGCCGCTCCTCGGACGAACGGGCCGACCGCACACTCAAGATCGTCGGCGCCGTGCTCGGTGCCGTCCTGCTCGCCGTGATCGGCTGGTTCGGCTACCACTACGTCGGACAGAACAAGATCAGCGGCGAGTTGATCGGATTCGAGCTCGCCGAGGACTCGGTGCAGGTGCACCTGGAGGTCCGCAAGGACGCCCGTGCCGTCGGCTACTGCACGGTGCGCTCCCAGGCGGAGGACGGCGACGAGGTGGGCCGGGCCGACTTCCGCTTCGACGGGGACGCCACGCGCATCGACAAGGTCGTCACCCTGCGCACGAAGGCCGCGGGCACGACGGCCGAGCTGCTCGGCTGCCACGCGGACTGACGTCGCGGAGCCCTGTCGGCCCCAATCCATGGGCACTGGCCTGCGGTGACATGAATCTGGTGGCTTATGTCCTCCCCCTTTGGCCACTGAATTGTTAGGCTCGTGGTTTCGCCCTTCCGTGAAGGAACATCCTTCTGGGTAGGGCGTTGATTTGTATTCCCAGTACCAACGAGGAGCACCCGTGACCCAGACCAGCGAGAACGTCACCTGGCTGACCCAGGAGGCGTACAACAAGCTCAAGGAGGAGCTTGAATACCTTACTGGTCCTGCGCGCACCGAGATCTCTGCCAAGATCGCCGCGGCCCGTGAGGAGGGGGACCTGCGCGAGAACGGCGGGTACCACGCGGCGAAGGAGGAGCAGGGCAAGCAGGAGCTCCGCGTGCGCCAGCTGACCCAGCTGCTGGAGAGCGCCAAGGTCGGTGAGGCTCCGGCCGCGGACGGCGCGGTGGCGCCCGGCATGGTCGTCACGATCGCCTTCGACGGTGACGAGGACGACACGCTGACCTTCCTGCTCGCCTCGCGCGAGTACGCGAGCTCGGACATCGAGACCTACTCGCCGCAGTCCCCGCTGGGCTCGGGCGTCATGGGCCACAAGGTCGGCGAGGACGCGCAGTACGAGCTGCCCAACGGCAAGCCGGCGTCCGTGAAGATCCTCAAGGCCGAGCCCTACAACGGCTGACCAGGCCCCTCTTACGGCCGGTGTCGCACCAGGCCGTCTGCCGTCGACGAGCCCCCGGCGTCCCTGTGACGCCGGGGGCTCGTCGTCATGCGGCGGCCGAGCGGTACTTGCGCACCGCCAGCGTCCGGAAGACCGCGATGATCAGGACGGACCAGATCAGCGACGCCCAGACGGGGTGCTGCATCGGCCAGGCATCGGACTGCACGACGCCCGGGTTGCCGAACAGCTCCCGGCAGGCCTGCACCGTGGCGCTGAACGGGTTCCACTCGGCGATGTGCCGGAGCCAGGGGGTCATCTGGCTGGAGTCCACGAAGGCGTTCGAAACGAACGTCACCGGGAACAGCCAGATGATCCCTCCCGAGGTCGCCGCCTCCGGGGTCCGCACGGACAGGCCGATCAGGGCACCGATCCAGGTGAAGGCGTACCCCAGGAGAAGCAGCAGGGCGAACCCGCCCAGGATCTGTCCGAGATTGGTCGGCTCCGCGGAGCCGGTGCGCCAGCCGACGATCAGCGCGACGATCGCGAGGACGAGCAGCGTGATGGTCGTCTGCACGAGGTCGGCGACGGTGCGGCCGGTCAGCACCGCGCCACGGGCCATCGGCAGGGAGCGGAAGCGGTCGACGAGCCCCTTCTGCATGTCGTCGGCGATGCCGGCCGCCGATCCCGCGGTGGCGAACGTGACGGTCTGCGCGAAGATGCCCGCCATCAGGAAGTCCTTGTAGACGTCCGGGTCGGTGGTGTTCCCGATCTTCATCGAGCCGCCGAAGACGTAGGTGAACAGGACCACGAACATCACCGGCTGGATGACCCCGAAGAGGACCATCTCGGGAATCCTGGTCATCCGGATCAGGTTCCTGCGGGCGATGACCAGGGAGTCCCGGAGGGACTGGCCGAGGGGGCTGGTGGGCGCCGCGGTCCGAGCGGCGTCGGTGGTGGCGCTCACTTGGCGGTCTCCTTCTTGGCCTTGTGGCCGGCGTCCTTGTCCTCGCGGCCGGCTTCGGCCGCGAGGCCGTTCTCCTTCACCTCGGCCACATGGCCGGTGAGGGAGAGGAAGACGTCGTCGAGCGTGGGTCGGCGCAGGCCGATGTCGTCGATCTCGATACCGCGGGTGTCGAGTTCCCGGATGACCTCGGCGAGCAGCTTGGCGCCACCGGTGACGGGGACGGTGAGCTTGCGGGTGTGCTCCTCAAGGGTGGTCGAGCCCTTGCCGAACCCATTGAGCACCTCGGCGGCCGTCCCCATGTGCTCCCGTTCGTGGACCACGACCTCGACGCGTTCTCCGCCGGTGCGGGCCTTGAGCTGGTCGGAGGTGCCGCGGGCGATGACGCGGCCGTGGTCGACGACCGCGATGTCGTGCGCGAGGTGGTCGGCCTCCTCCAGGTACTGCGTGGTCAGCAGCAGGGTCGTACCGTCGGCGACCAGCTGTTTGATGACCTCCCACAGCTCCTGGCGGTTGCGCGGGTCGAGGCCGGTCGTCGGCTCGTCCATGAACATGACGGGCGGGGAGACGACCAGGGCGGCCGCCAGGTCGAGCCGGCGGCGCATGCCTCCCGAGTAGGTCTTCGTCGGGCGGTCGGCGGCGTCCGCGAGGTGGAACTGTTCGAGCAGCTCGCCGGCCCGGGCCTTCGCGGCCTTGGCCCTCATCTGGTAGAGCTGGCCGACCATCTGGAGGTTCTCCCGGCCGGTCAGGTATTCGTCGACGGCGGCGAACTGGCCGGAGAGGCCGATCGACCGCCGCACCTCGTTGGGCTGCTTGAGCACGTCGATGCCCGCGACGACCGCCTTGCCGCTGTCGGGGCGCAGCAGGGTCGTCAGGCAGCGGACGGCGGTCGTCTTGCCCGCGCCGTTCGGCCCGAGCAGGCCCAGGACCGTGCCCTCGGGAACGTCGAGGTCGACGCCGTCCAGAGCCCTTACGTCACCGAAGGTCTTCACCAGGCCTTCGGCATAGATGGCGCCTGGCATATGAGTCTCCACGTCGTCGGGGATTCTTCGGAAAGCCTAGGTTTGTACGTCTCGCTCGGTTCAGCGAGCGATTTACGACACACCATAACGCGATGTATCGCGTCTCACAACGCACTTGCTCGAACCAGTGACCCACATCGATGACGGGTCAGCCGATGACGGGATACCCCGCCTCCCGCAGCGCCCGGCCGACCTCGGCGCAGTGCTGCGGGCCCTTCGTCTCCAGGTGCAGTTCGACCTCCGCCTCCGTGAGCCCGAGCCGCGGATCGGTCCGGACGTGGCTCACATCGAGGACGTTAGCGTCGACCACTGACAACACCCCGAGAAGCGTGGCGAGGGCGCCGGGCCGGTCCGTCAGACGCACCCGGACCGCCAGATTGCGGCCCTGCGCGGCCATGCCGTGCCGCAGCACCCCCTGCATCAGCACCGGGTCCACGTTGCCACCGGACAGCACCGCCACCACCGGCCCCTCGAAGGCCCCCGGCTCACTCAGCAGCGCCGCCACCGGAGACGCCCCGGCCGGCTCCACGACCAGCTTGGCCCGCTCCAGGCACAGCAGCAGCGCGGTGGACAGCTCGTCCTCGGAGACCGTACGGACCTCGTCCACCAGCTCGCCGACGATCCCGAACGGCACGTCACCGGGCCGTCCCACCTTGATGCCGTCGGCCATCGTCGACGGATGCTCGACGGCCACCGGGCGCCCCGCCGCCAGCGACGGCGGATACGCCGCCGCGCCCTCCGCCTGGACGCCCACGATCCGCACGTCCGGCCGCAGCGCCTTCACCGCGACCGCGATTCCGGCCGCCAGCCCGCCCCCGCCGATGCCGACCACGACGGTCCGCACCTCGGGGCACTGCTCCAGGATCTCCAGCCCGACCGTGCCCTGGCCCGCGATGACGTCCGGGTGATCGAAGGGGTGGATGAACACCGCGCCGGTCCGCTCCGCGTACTCCTGCGCGGCGGCCAGCGTCTCGTCGACCACCTGACCGTGCAGCCGAACCTCGGCGCCGTAGTCCCGGGTCGCGCTGATCTTCGGCAGCGGGGCGCCCTTCGGCATGAACACCGTCGAGCCCACCCCGAGCAGGGACGACGCCAGCGCCACCCCCTGCGCGTGGTTGCCCGCGCTCGCCGCGACCACACCGGCGGCCCGCTGCTCGGGCAGCAGCCCGGCGATACGGACGTAGGCGCCGCGGAGCTTGAACGAACCCGTCCGCTGGAGGTTCTCGCACTTGAGGTGGACCGGCGCGCCGACCAGCTGGGACAGGTGTCTGCTGCCCTCCATCGCCGTCACCCGCGACACACCCGAGAGCATCTTCTGGGCTCCGCGCACGTCGTCGAGGGTGACGGATCCGACAAGGGCGGCCGTGCTGTAGCTCATGCCACCAGCATCGCAGGCCACGGGCGCTCGGGGCCGTTGTGACCAACCTCCGAGACCCGCTTTGCGCAGCGCACGTACGCCTCGCCGCCCGGCCGCGTACCCTGTCCCCCAATCAGCAGCCCTCCAAGAAGTGAGCCCCCGGCCATGCCCACAACACCTGAAATGTCGATGGACATGACGACCGCCGGTGACACCGGTCTTCTCGAGACGCTCCAGCACGAGGTGGCACTCTTCGCCCGTCGTGCCGAACAGACCCGGCTCGGCGGCGTCGGGCAGGTACGCAACTCCATGGACCGCGCCGCATACCTGCTGCTCAACCGCCTCGACAAAGAGGGCCCGATGGGCGTCAAGGCGCTCGCCGCGAGCATGGGGATCGATTCCTCGACGGTCACCCGGCAGGTGGCACCGCTCGTCGACTCCGGACTCGTCAAGCGGACCTCGCATCCCGAGGACGGACGCGCGGTCGTGCTCCAGCTGTCCCCGCGCGGCGTGTCGCGGCTGGAAGAGGTCCGGTCCTCCCGGCGTCAACTCATGGCCGAACTGACCCACGACTGGGCGCCGGAGGAGCGGGAGGCGTTCTGCGCGCTCCTCGCGCGCTTCAACGGCGCCCTGTCCGCCCGTATGGCCCCGTCGGGTCCGGAGTCCTCGTCGGCCTCCTGAGCCACCCCTCACCGCCTTTCCGGGGCGGTTCGGACCGAACTCTTGACCGGCGGGCCGCCCCTGGCCTGATATGAGACCCAGGGGTCGTCGTACGAGACTCAGGGGTCGTCGCCCTCTGGGCGGGAGGCGCGGTGCGAGAACGGCAGGCGTTCCACAGTGCCCGCCGAGCCCGGGAGTTCGAGGCGTTCGTCGCGGGCGCGGCAGGGCGGTTGCTGCATGCCGCCACCCTGCTCACGGCCGAGCCGGCGGACGACAACCCGCGCGCGCGGCGCCTGCTGGCCCTGTCCCTCGCCCACACGTACGCGCGCTGGGACCGGCTGCGCGGGGAGGACCCGTACGACCGGGCCCGCCAGTACCTGGCCACCCGTTTCGCCCGCGAGGCCTGGCACCGGTACGGCGGCGGCATCGGTCGGGCCCGCCGGCCCGCAGCGGGCCCGCTGCGCGGTCTCACCCCGCGGGAACGCCTGATCCTGGTGCTCAGGCTCTACGAGGGCGTCGCCGAGGAGCAGGCGGCCGCCCTGCTGGGCCTGCCCGCGGAACGTGTACGGACGATCTGCGACCGTGCGACGGCCACCCTGCTGCACCCGCCCGCGGAGCCGGTCCGCCCGGTGGCGGCGGAGGCGGCGACGTCATGACGGACGCGACACGCGAGACGACGACGGCCTGCGGGACGACGGGCACGCGCGCGTGGAGGACCGGGAGGCGTCGGTGAACCGCCCCCGCAGAGAGGCCGCCGCGCGGCGGATCATGGAGCAGTCGCCGCCCAGGGTGCCGCCCGAGCTGTACGCGGACGCGGTGCGCCGCGGCGGCCGCATGCTGCGGCGCAGGACCGCCGCCCGCCGCCTGATGTGGCTGGTGCTGTGCGCCGCGGCCGTGGCGTTCACGGTGTGGGCGCTGACCGTCCGGCCCTGGGTGGAGCCGCCGTCGGAGACGACCCCACCCGTGACGGGCTGGGAGGGCTGGTGAGCCCGTGGTACGCGTCGGACTAGCCGAGGGCCTGCTGGAGGTCCGCGAGCAGGTCGTCGACGTTCTCGATACCGACCGACAGACGCACCAGGTCGGCGGGCACCTCCAGGGCCGAACCGGCGGCGGAGGCGTGCGTCATCCGGCCGGGGTGCTCGATCAGCGACTCCACACCGCCCAGGGACTCACCCAGCGTGAACACCTTCGCGCGGTTGCAGACCTCGACCGCCGCCTCCTCGCCGCCCTCGACGCGGAAGGACACCATGCCGCCGAACGCCTTCATCTGCTTGGCGGCGACCTCGTGCCCGGGGTGCTCCGGCAGCCCCGGGTACAGCACGCTCGTCACGCGCGCGTGCCGGGACAGCATGTCGGCGACCTCGGTGGCGTTCTCGCTGTGCCGGTCCATGCGCACCGCGAGCGTCTTGGTGCCGCGCAGCACCAGCCAGGAGTCGAAGGGCCCGGCGACCGCGCCCATGGCGTTCTGGTGGAACGCCAGCTCCTCCCCCAGTTCCCGGTCGCCCACGATCAGCGCGCCGCCGACGACGTCCGAGTGGCCGCCCATGTACTTGGTCAGGGAGTGCACGACGACGTCCGCACCGAGCGCCAGCGGCTGCTGGAGGTACGGCGTGGCGAAGGTGTTGTCGACGACGAGCCGGGCGCCGGCGTCCCGGGCGACCTGGGCCACGGCGGCGATGTCGGTGATGCCGAGCAGCGGGTTGGAGGGCGTCTCCACCCACACGGCCTTGGTCTGCGGGGTCAGGGCGGCCCGCACCGCGGCGGGGTCGCTCGTGTCGGCCACGGACCACTCCACGCCCCACCGCGTGGCGACCTTGGCGAAGAGCCGGAAGGTACCGCCGTACGCGTCGTTGGGGATCACCACGTGGTCGCCGGGACGCAGCAGCGTACGCAACAGGCAGTCCTCGGCCGCCAGTCCGGACGCGAACGCGAGGCCGCGACGGCCGCCCTCCAGAGCGGCCAGGTTCTCCTCCAGGGCCGTACGGGTCGGGTTCGCGCTGCGGCTGTACTCGTATCCGCCGCGCAACCCGCCGACGCCGTCCTGCTTGTACGTCGACACCTGGTAGATCGGCGGGACCACCGCGCCCGTCTGGGGATCGGCGGTGTTGCCCGCGTGAATCGCGAGCGTCTCGAAGTGCTGACTGATGTGCCTGTCGCTCATGGGCACCGAGGGTAGCGGCGCGGACGACTCCGCGCGTTTTCCACAGGGCGGGGGGACAGGTTGGCCAATTGTCGGCGCAGTCTGGTTCGCTTGAGACATGGAGATTCTCTGGGTCCTGATGGCACTGGCCATGCTGGCTGTGGTGCTGCTCCCCGTTCTGCGGCGCCGACGGAGCGCGGTCGGCCTGGTACCCGCCGGCCACCCGGACGCGGCGGACCCCGCGAACTACGGCTTCGCGCGCGAGGAGGAGCTGGACATCCGCATGCCCGGCCCCGACCAGGACCTGTTGGACGTCCTGGACCTGGTGCAGCGCACGCAGGATTACCGGGGCGCCCAGCAGCTCCTCGCCGGTACGGAGGCGGGGAGCGAGCGGCGCTGGCAGCGCGTGCAGGCCTTCGCGGGCGCCGCGTCGCTCGAGCTGCGGCAGCGGCCCGGCGGCGTCGGTGAGACGCCGGGCGGTCAGTGGTTGCGGGTGTGGCGGGCCGAGGCCCCCAAGGACGCGGGTGGCGCGGCGGTGCACGCCGAGTTCCTGGTGCAGCAGGCGTGGCGGACGGCGACGCCGGGCACGGACGATTTCCGGATCATCATGGAGGAGGCGAAGGCGGCCTGCGGAGAGGCGGCGCTGCTCGCCCCCGGCGACCCGATCCCGTACATCGTCGAGCTCTCGGTCGCCCGCGGGCTCGCCTACCCGCGCGAGGACTTCGAGCAGCTCTGGCTCAAGATCCTCGACCGCGCCCCGAACCACATGGGCGCGCACCTGGCCGCCCTGCACTACTGGTGCGAGAAGTGGCACGGCTCCCGCGACCTGGCGTACTCCTTCGCCGAGGCGGCGGCGGCCCGCGCCCCGAAGGGCTCGCTCCTCGCGGCGATGCCGCTCTTCGCGGTCTTCGAGCATCTTCCCGAGGTCAATCTGGTCAGCGGCTTCCACCAGAGCGAGGTCGTCACCAAGGCGGTGCACGGCGCCCTGCACGCGGTCCACTCGGCCCGCCCGGACGACCCGACGCAGGCGCACGTGCGCCATCTGCTGGTCTTCTTCCTGGTCCGCGGCGAGCGCTGGGCCGAGGCCATGAACCAGCTGATGGTCATCGACGGCCACGTCGGCGCCCTGCCCTGGACCCTCTCCACCGACCCGGCGGCGGAGTTCGCGGTCTACCGCGCGCTGGCGGTCGCGGGCTACGAGGCGAACGGCGGCAGCCCGGCGACGCTCCCGCACTGACGCCTCCGCGCGAGACGGCCCGGCGTGATCCCCGCCGGGCCGTCTCGCGTTCAGCCCTCGGACCGGGCGGGCAGCCGCCAACCCGGACGCGGGAAGTGGCAGGTGTAACCGTCCGGGTACCGCTGCAGGTAGTCCTGGTGCTCCGGCTCGGCCTCCCAGAAGGGGCCGACCGGCTCCACCTCGGTGACGACCTTGCCCGGCCACAGCCCGGAGGCGTCCACGTCCGCGATCGTGTCCTCGGCGATCCGCTTCTGCTCGTCGTCCACGTAGTAGATCGCCGAGCGGTAGCTCATGCCGATGTCGTTGCCCTGGCGGTTCTTGGTGCTCGGGTCGTGGATCTGGAAGAAGAACTCCAGGAGCGCGCGGAAGTCGGTCTTCTCGGGGTCGAAGAGGATCTCGATGGCCTCCGCGTGCGTGCCGTGGTCGCGGTACGTCGCGTTCGGCACGTCACCCCCGGTGTATCCGACCCGGGTCGCCGTCACGCCCGGGAGCCGGCGGATCAGCTCCTCCATCCCCCAGAAGCATCCACCCGCAAGCACGGCCCTCTGCGTCTGCGCAGCCATCGAGGCCCTCCAATTTCCGTCGCTCTGGTCACTCGGGCTACTCGGCTCGCACACCGACATCCCACGTCCACCTCCCTCAACGCACGAGGGTTGCGAGCGATTCCGCGCCCGTCCAGGACTGCCCGCGGGCATCGGCCTCGGCCCCGCCCAAGCAGGCCGGTCGGTACAGACGGGCGTATCGGTTCTGTCTCACTCGTCCGAGCGGTGGGGCAACACCCACGCCGGATACTCTGAGGCATGGGACCAGAATCGCGCCCATGGGAGTAGCAATGACCACCTCCGCTGCCGGGCAACCGCTCATCCCCCAGCCCCCTGCAACGGTCGCCGCACTGCGCCAAGCCATCAGGCAGATCGCACCGGCCGCGCTGACGGCGTTCACGCGTGAGCTGGATCAGGCGGCAGACCAGTCCCGGCAGGCCTCGGATCTGGCACCTCTGCAGCGATTCATCGCCCAGTGGGCCGTCTACGTTCACACTCAGCGTCAGCCCGCCCTGGCAGCAGCCCTCCGCAGCTGGGAGGACAGTGCCGAGTCGGGCGACGCAGCCCGTGCGCGACAGGCCGCATCCGAGATCGGGCGCATCCTCGATCAGGCCCACGCAGCGGTCGGGCTCCCCTCCCGGTGATCAGGGAATGGCGATGGGAGTACGACCCGGACCATGATCACGTAGCAGGCGGGTTCCCGGCACATGTCGTGGCGGAAGTGGAACGTCTGGCCGGCCAGCTCATCGACCTCGCCAGTACGGGTATCGACATCAGCGACCTCGGCAACGGTCCGCGTCCAGGCGGACCACGGCGGATGGATGCTGCCGGCGGATGGTTCTACTTCCTCGTGGCACCGCGGGACCCGCTGGTCGTCATCGTCCGTATCGTCCCCCCGTTCGACGCACTGTAGGACCAGTACGCCGTGGTGGACTCCACCCGGACGGCATCCGCCCCGAGTCGACGGCCTGCTGCGGGCCGACGGTTTCGACCGCCAGGTCCACGCCCCGGTCAGTCCGTCCGGCGCAACCCCGCCACCAGGACCCCCACCAGTCGGCGCGCGTCGTAGCGCGGGTCGTTCTCCGCGCCGATGCAGAGGTTGCCGACGCCGCGCATGAGTTCCAGGGCGGAGAGGTCGGACCGGATCTCGCCGGAGGCGGTCGCGGCGTCGAGGAGTCCGGTGCACACGGGCACGAGGCGGTCGAGGAAGTACGCGTGCAGCGTCTCGAAGCCGGCGTTGTCGGACTGCAGTACGGCGGCGAGGCCGTGCTTGGTGACCAGGAAGTCCACGAAGAGGTCGATCCAGCGCCCGAGTGCGGCGTACGGGGTCGGGCCGCTCGCCAGCAGGGCCGGGCCGGCCTCGGCGCAGGCCTCCACCTGGTGCCGGTAGACGCCGATGATGAGATCCGCCCGCGTCGGGAAGTGGCGGTAGATCGTGGCCGTTCCGACGCCCGCCTCGGCCGCGATGTCGCGGACCGCCGCCTCCACCCCGGACCTCACGAAGACCGCGGCGGCCGCGTCCAGAAGTGCCTCCTGGTTGCGCCGGGCGTCCGCCCGTCTGGGGCGGCCGGGGCGGCTGGTGTGCCCCGCGGCCTCGTCGGCGTCCACCATCGCGTCGTTCCCTCCACATACCGGCATTGCTAAACGGGACGCTGTTCCGTATCGTCAAACGGGACGGCGTTCCGGTTACCCATCATGCCAGAGGCCGGAGCCGTCGTGCCACGCCGTGCGCCCGCGCGCACCGCGCTCCCTTCCCTCGACGGAGGAACACGATCATGCAATACCGCACCTTGGGCCGCACCGGCGTGCAGGTCAGCTCCCTCGCGCTCGGCGCCATGAACTTCGGCCGCATCGGGCGTACCACCCAGGACGAGGCCAACGCCATCGTCGACGCCGCTCTGGAGGCCGGGGTCAACCTCATCGACACCGCCGACATGTACAGCGCCGGCGAGTCGGAGGAGATGGTCGGCAAGGCCATCGCCGGCCGCCGCGACGACATCGTGCTGGCCACGAAGGCGGGCATGCCCATGGGCGAGGAGCGCAACCACCGGGGCGCCTCGCGCCGCTGGCTGGTCACCGAGCTGGACGACAGCCTGCGCCGCCTCGGGGTCGACCACGTCGACCTCTACCAGATCCACCGCTGGGACCCGGCCACCAGCGACGAGGAGACGCTGTCGGCCCTGACCGACCTCCAGCGCGCGGGCAAGATCCGCTACTTCGGCTCCTCGACCTTCCCCGCCTACCGCGTCGTCCAGGCCCAGTGGGCCGCCCGCGAACACCACCTGAGCCGGTACGTCACCGAGCAGCCCAGCTACTCCGTCCTGCAGCGCGGGATAGAGAGCCACGTGCTGCCCGTGGCCGAGGAGTACGGGCTCGGGGTACTGGCCTGGAGCCCGCTGGCGTCGGGCTGGCTGTCGGGCGCGGTGCGTGCGGGCCGGGAGATCGCCACCCACCGCTCGGCGTTCATGCCGGAGCGCTTCGACACCTCCCTGCCCGCCAACCGGGCCCGGCTCGACGCCGTCGAGCGGCTGGCCACGGTCGCCGACGAGGCCGGCCTGACCATGATCCAGCTCGCGCTCGGCTTCGTGACCGCGCACCCTGCCGTGACCAGCGCGCTCATCGGCCCCCGCACGCTGGACCACCTGCACGCGCAGCTCGCCGCCGCCGACACGGTGCTCTCCGCCGATGTCCTCGACGCGATCGACGCGATCGTCGCCCCCGGGACCGACCTGGCCGCGCAGGAGAAGTTCGACACCCCGCCCGCGCTGCTGGACGCGTCGCTGCGGCGCCGCTGACGAGCACGCCGGCCGGAGCCGGGCTCACGAGCGGCGCGCGTCGGCCGTCACCGTCCCCCGCCCCGCCCGCTCCGACAGGAACTCCTCCCACGTCCGCCGGCCCACCCGCGCCCCGTCCAGCGTGAGGTTCGCCCCGGCGCGGTAGGCGCGGCCCGCCTTGCCCGGGATGCGGACCGGCAGGTGCGGACGGCGGCGCCGGGCGTGCAGGGCGAGGTACGGGCGGGCCAGGCCGGCCAGGTCGTGGACCTCGGGGCCGGTCATGTCGGGGACCCGGCCCGCGGGCGCCGCGAGGGCCAGCTCGGCCAGGCGGGCGGCGACCTCGCGGGAGTCGACCGGCTGGAGGCGCAGGCCGCCCGGGACGGGCAGGACCGGCAGCTTGGCCATCTTCTCGATCATCGTCAGGGTCAGCTCGTGGAACTGGGCCGCCCGCAGCACCGTCCACCCGAGGCCCGAGTCGGCGATCGCCCGCTCCGAGTCCAGTTTGGTGCGCAGCCACGCCAGCGGCACGCTGTCCGCGCCCACGACCGAGATGTACACGAGGTGCCGTACGTCCGCGTGCGAGGCGGCGCGCACCAGCGTGCGGGTCGCCTCGTCGTCGCCCTTCGGGCCGCCCGCCAGGTGCAGGACGGTGTGCACGCCGTCGACGGCGGCCCCGACGCCCTCACCGGTGAGGAGGTCGCCGGTGGCGTAGGTGACGCCGTCCTCGGCCGGGCGGGGGCGCCGGGTGAGGACCCGTACCTCGTGGCCGGCCGCCCGCAGCAGCGGGACGACGTGGCCGCCCAGGGTGCCCGTGCCGCCGGTGACCAGGAGGGGGGTGGTGGGGGACGAGGGGTACGTCATGACTGCTCCCGAGGGTCCTGACGCCCGGACGGACAGGTCGACAGCTGTCTGGTGCGCTGTCTGGTGCGCTGTCCGGTTCCTGCCCGTCCGGGCGTCCGCCGTGTGTCTACGGCGGTATGACCCGGGGCGGCGCGGCCGTGTGACAGGGACGGGGAAATCCCCGAGGAAATCCACGACGGAATCCACGAGGGCACCCGAGGGAATCCCGAGGATGCTTCCGGCCGGTCAGATCGTCGCGGTGTCGATCACGAAGCGGTACCGCACGTCGCTCGCCAGTACCCGCTCGTACGCGGCGTTGACCTCGGACGCGGCGATCAGCTCGATCTCGGCGCCGATGCCGTGCTCGGCGCAGAAGTCCAGCATCTCCTGGGTCTCCCGGATGCCGCCGATCATGGACCCGGCGAGGGTCTTGCCGCCGCCGAGCAGTGCGAACAGGTTGAGGGAGACCGGCTCCTCGGGGGCACCGACGTTGGCCAGGGTGCCCTCCGTCTTCAGCAGCCCCAGGTAGGCGCCGAGGTCGAGCGGGGCGGAGACCGTCGAGACGATCAGGTCGAAGGTGCCGGCCAGCTCCTCGAAGGTGGCCGGGTCGCTGGTCGCGTAGTAGTGGTCGGCGCCCAGCTTCAGGCCGTCGTCCTTCTTGCGCAGGGACTGCGACAGCACCGTCACCTCGGCGCCCAGGGCGTGCGCGAGCTTGACGGCCATGTGGCCGAGGCCGCCCATGCCGACGACGGCGACCTTCTTGCCGGGGCCGGCGTTCCAGCGCCGGAGCGGGGAGTACGTGGTGATGCCGGCGCACAGCAGCGGCGCGGCCTCGTCCAGCGCGATGCCCTCGGGGATGCCGAGGACGAAGTTCTCGTCGACGACGACCTTCTCGGAGTAGCCGCCGTAGGTGGGCTCACCGTCCTTGCCGATGCCGTTGTACGTCATCACGTTGCCGCCCGTGCAGTACTGCTCCCGGCCGGCCTCGCAGTTCTCGCACTCGCGGCAGGAGTCGACCATGCAGCCGACGCCCACCCGGTCGCCGACGGCGAACTTGGTGACGCCGGGGCCGACCTCGGAGACGATGCCCGCGATCTCGTGACCGGGGACCATCGGGAAGATGGCCTCGCCCCAGCCCTCGCGGACCTGGTGGATGTCGGAGTGGCAGATGCCGGCGAACTTGATGTCGATCAGGACGTCGTGCTCGCGCACCTCGCGCCGCTCGATGGTGGTCCGCTCCAGCGGAGCCTTGGCGGCGGGTGCGGCGTATGCGGCGACAGTGGTCATGCCGGGTTCTCCGGGTTCCTCGTGGCTGGTCTTCTGTGGGATACCTCCACCCTGCCGCCGCGGCGGGCATCCACCCAGACCACGGCTTTGCCTACGACCAGCGTGCGTACCACTGACGGGGACAGGCTCTCGTGCGTACGACCGGGAATACGACCGGCAATACTGGAGTACATGGATGGACAGCTGGACCGGCGTGCCGAACTGAGCGAGTTCCTGCGCACCCGGCGGGCCCGGCTGAAGCCGGAGGACGTGGGACTGCCGTCGTACGGGCGGCACCGCCGGGTGCCGGGGCTGCGGCGGGAGGAGCTGGCGCAACTGGCCGGGGTGTCCGTGGCGTACTACACGCGCCTGGAGCAGGGCAACGGGCGGAACGTGTCGGCGGAGGTCCTCGACGCGATCGCCCGTGCGCTCAGGCTGTCCGACGCCGAGCAGGCGCACCTGACGCACCTGGCGAAACCGCAGCAGCAGCGCAGGCGGGCGGCGGCGTCACGCGCGCAGCAGCCGGTGCGGGTGGCGCTGCTCCAGCTGCTGGAGTCGATCGACACGGTCCCGGCGTACGTGACCGGCCGGCGCTCGGAGATTCTCGCCTGGAACCGGATGGCGGCGGCCCTCTTCGGCGACTGGGGCAAGGTCCCGGCCCAGGAGCGGAACTGGGCGCGGCTGGTCTTCCTGAACCCGGACTACCGCGACCTGTTCGTGGACTGGGACCAGAAGGCGCACGACATGGTCAGCTTCCTGCGCATGGACGCGGGCCGGCACCCGGACGACCCGCGGCTGTCCACCCTGGTCGGCGAGCTGTCCGTGAAGAGCGAGGAGTTCCGGCGGCTGTGGGCCACGCACGACGTCAAGGAGAAGTCCTTCGGCGTCAAGCGGATGCGGCACCCGCTGGTCGGTGAGCTGACCCTGTCCTTCGAGACGTTCCGCCTCGTCGACGACGACGAGCAGGCGTTCATCACGTACCACGCCGAGCCGGGCTCCCCTTCGGCGGAGGCTCTGCGCCTGCTGGCGAGCTGGGGCACGGACGCGGCGGCTTCGCTGCGGACGTGACCTGGCCGGAACCGCGGGGCTCCGGCCAGGTCGTTTCGCGCGGCGCGGCCTACTTGCCGTAGTACGCGTCGTAGATCGAGATCACCGACTCGTTCTTCTTCTTGTCGACGATCGTGGCGCGGAAGGAGAGGGACTTCCCCTTCGCCGGGTTCTTGACGCTGACCTTGCCCTTCTTCACGGTGACCTTCTTCCAGGTCTTGCCGTGGTCGTACGACACGTGGACCGTGAGGGACTTGAGGTTGCGGCCCGCCGCCGCGCCCTCGACGGTGACCGGGACGGTGACCGTCCTGCCGGCGGTGACCTTGCTGTCCAGGCCGGTCGCCGCGGCGAAGCGGGCGGTGGACGCGGGCAGTTCGGTGCGGTCGGCCGTCTTCTTGGAGCGGAACGTCCAGCTCGCGTCGATACGGCTGGAGGCCGCGGCGACCTTGGCGGAACGCTTGACCGACGTCGTCAGCCGGTAACGGGCGTCACCGGAGGGCACCTTGAACTCGCCCTCGCCGAACAGCGGGTCCTTGTGGGAGCCGACCTTGGTGCCGTTGCGGTAGAGCGTGGTGGCGACCGAGGTGAAGGCCGAGGAGCCGGCGTGGCCCTTGCCGTCGGCGAAGAGCGGGACCGTGCCGGTGATGGTGTTGCCGTCGCGGTGGAGGCCGAAGTCGGCGTTGAGGCGCGGGCCGAAGACGGCGGTGTTGAAGGTCGCCGAGTAGCTCTTGCCCGCTTTGTAGCGCTGCGGGGCGCCGACCGTGTAGCCGGCCTCGACGACCGGGAAGCCGTCGGCGTCGAGGCCTCCGTACTGCTCGAAGCCGAGCTCCCACCTCACACCGTTCCCGGTGGACAGGTGCAGGGTGCGGATGCCGGGCAGGGGCTGTTCGATGCCGATCGAGGAGGCGCCCATGCCGCCGGGCAGCCAGCCGGTCGCGGTGACCGCGCCCTTCTTGCCGCTCGCGGAGGCGCCGAGGCCGGCCTTGAGGGTGGCCAGTTCGCCCGCCTTGTAGTGCCGGGTGTAGCCGGTGGCGAGCTGCTTGACCGTGCCGCCGGCGACGGTGTCGTACTGCTCCTTGGCGCCCTTGGTCCAGTGGCCGTCCCACTGCTGGCTGACCGAGCCGTCGGTGATCCGCGGGCCGAGGTGCTTGGTGCGCAGGCCCGCGTAGGAGTCCAGCCACCAGCCGTAGCTGTAGCTGTTGCCGCCCGCCTCCACCGTGAAGTCAGCGGAGGCGAACTCGGACTTCGCGGCCTTGTCCGGCACGGTGATGTTCACCGGCTTCGCGGTGCGCGCGTCCAGGGTGACGGTGGTCTTCCGCGTGACGTTCAGCTTCGGCTGCGCGATCCAGTCGGCGCCCTTCCACTTCTCCGGGTCGTCGCTCACGCGGATCGAGGAGTTGAGGATGTAGGCGCCCTTGGGCACGCGCACGGTGACGGTGCCGTCGGCCTCGTACGGGGTGAACCAGGTGTCCGTGGCGAGGCCGGAGACGCCGGTCAGGTCGGTCTCGTAGTTCGCGGTGGGTTTGCCGTCGCGGCCGAGGGCCTTCAGCGTGACGTCGTACGACTCCACCTCGCGCTCCACGGCGGCTGCCGTGCGGACGGTCTGCCCGCCGCCGGTCGCCGTGACGTACGCCGAGTAGGCGCCGTCCACCGTGCCGCCGAGCCTGGTGTCGGCGGTGAGGGCCACGGAGGCCTTGCCGCCCGCCGGGACGGTGACCGAGCCGGCGCCCAGTTCGAAGAAGCCGGCGGGGGCCGCCTTGCCCCCCGGGCCGGTGGCGGTCGAGGTCAGCTTGAGCGTGACGGCCTTGGTGCCGAGGTTGCGGTAGGTCAGCTGCTTGGTGACCGGCTTGTCGTCGGCGTGCGGCCACTGCTGGGTGCCGAAGGTGGCCGACACCGGGTCGGCGAGCACGGTCTGCTTGACCGCCTTGTCGACCTGGATACGACCCGAACCCTGCTGGAAGGGGGTGTACTTGCCGCCCTTCGCCGATCCCGTCAGCGCGCCCTTCAGCTCGGCGTACGTCCAGTCGGGGTGCTGCTGCTTGAGGAGGGCCGCGGCGCCCGCGACGTGCGGGGTCGCCATCGACGTACCGGAGATGGTGACGTATCCGGCGGGCTTCTCGCCCTCCTCGCGGGCGATGATGCTGCCCTTGGCGGAGGCGGCGGTGATGTCGACGCCGGGCGCGGTCACGTCGGGCTTGATCGCGCCGTCGAGGCCGGGACCGGTGCTGGAGAACGACGCGAGCTTGTCCCCGTCGTCGACCGCGCCGACGGTCAGGGCGGCGGCGGCGCTGCCCGGGGAGCCGACGGTGCGGTCGCCGAACTCGCCGTCGTTGCCGGCGGCGATGGCGAAGAGGATGCCCTTCTCCGCGGAGAGCTTGTTGACCTCGGCCTCCAGCGGGTCGATCTCCGGGGTGTCGCCGCCGCCGAGGCTGAGGTTGACGATGTCGGCGCCCTGCGCGGCCGCCCACTCCATGCCGGCGAGGATGCCGGAGTCGTCGCCGAAGCCGTCGTCGCTGAGCACCTTGCCGTTGAGCAGCTTGGCGCCGGGGGCCACGCCCTTGTACGTGGCGCCCGCCTTCGCGCCGGTGCCGGCGGCGATGGAGGCGACGTGGGTGCCGTGGCCGTACTTGTCGGTGGCGTCGGGCGAGACGGAGAAGTTCTTGGACGCGACGACCTGGTTCTTCAGGTCGGGGTGGGTGGTGTCGACGCCGGTGTCCAGTACGGCGATCTTGACGCCCTTGCCGTCGTAGCCGGCGGCCCAGGCCTTGGGGGCACCGATCTGCGGGACGGACTTGTCGAGGCTGGCCGTGCGCACGCCGTCGAGCCACACGTGTGCGATGCCGGATGCGGTCTTCTCGCCGTTGGTCAACGCGTCCCACAGCTCGGGCGTGTCCTCGTGCGGGGTCTGTACGGCATCGGCGTTCAGGGAGTTCAGGGTGCGGCGGAGGGTGCCCGCGTCGCGGACGTCGGCCTTGGTGGCCTGCGCGCCGCCCCGGTAGCCGACGATGACCTTCAGGCCCTTCTTCTGGGCCTTTCGGGTGGTGGCCTTGTTCAGCTCGGTGATGTCGAAGAGGCGCTGGTCCAGCCTGCCGGTGGCAACCAGGCGGGCGGCGTCGGCCGGGACGACGAGGGTGTGCCCGCCGGCTCTGCGGATCTGGACGGGTATGTGCTCGCGGCCCTCGGCCCGCTCCAGGCCGACGACGCGGCCCTTGGCGTCGACGGCGACCCGGTCGCCGGTGATCAGCGTGACGCGGTGCTTGGCCGTGCCGGAGGCGGCCCGCGCGGCACCGGCCTGGGCGGTCTCGGCCCGCGCCGAGGCCGCCGTACGGTCCCCGTCCGCCGTCCGTGCCCCGTCCGCCGCTGCCGGGCTGGTCATGCCCGCCGCGAGCGCCACCGCCGCGGCCGTGGCGACCGTGGCCGCGCCGACCCTTTTCACTTTTCTGCGCAAAGTTCCCCCTTGCGGAAGTACCGGGAGAATTCCCCGTTCACCCGGCCGGGGGTGGTCTCGCACGCGCGTGCTCCCCCGGAACTCGGAGTATGCCGAGGGAAGATCAGCCGCTCAAGACCGCGAACGGCGACCGCGGAGACGGTCGGGAAACCGCCTGCCAACTGTTACGAGATCGCCGTCCGGCGTTACGCGTCCGCGCGAACTCCGTTACGCAACAGCGGGATTGGACGCCGAACACGAAACACGAAACACGAAACACGGAAGACGGAAGACGGAAGACACCGCACACCGCACACCGCACGCCGGACGCCCGCCGCCCCGAGGAGGGGCGACGGGCGTCGGATGAAGCGAAGTCGCGGTGGGACGCGGTGCGTTCGGCGTCAGACCGCCGAACCCGCCTTCCACTGGGCCCAGTCCATGTTCCAGCCGTTGAGGCCGTTGTCCGGGGCGATGGTCTTGTCACCGGTGTTCTGGACGACGACCACGTCACCGATGATCGAGTTGTTGTAGAACCACGCGCCCGGCGTGTTCGGGTCGTCGGCGCCCTGGGTGTCGGCCAGGCCGACGCAGCCGTGGCTGGTGTTGGCGCTGCCGAAGATGCCCTTGCTCCAGTAGTTGCCGTGGATGAAGGTGCCGGAGGTGCTCAGACGCATGGCGTGGGGCACGTCCTTGATGTCGTACTCGCCCTTGCCGTCGTCGTCGGTGAAGCCGACCGTCGAGCCGTCCATCCGGGTCTCCTTGAACTTCTCGGAGATGACCATCTGGCCTTCGTAGGTCTTGTTCTCGGGGGAGCCGGCGGAGATCGGGATCGTCTTGACGGTCTTGCCGTCCTGCGTGACCTTCATCTGCTTGGTCTTCGCGTCGACGTACGAGACCTGGTTGCGGCCGATCTTGAAGGTGACCGACTTCTGCTGGACGCCGTAGACGCCCTCGGCGCCCTCGACCCCGTCGAGCGCCAGCTTGAGGGTGACGGTCGAGCCCTCCTGCCAGTAGTCCTCGGGGCGGCAGTCCATGCGCTGGGTGCTGAACCAGTGGCAGGCGACCTCCTGGCCGCTGCTGGTGTTGACCGTGATGCCCTTCTGGACGGCGGCCTTGTCGGTGATCTCCTTGTCGAAGTTGATCGACACCGGCATGCCGACACCGACGGTCTTGCCGTCGTCCGGGGTGAAGGTGCCGATGAAGCTGTTCTTCTGGGAGACCGTGGTGAACGACGCGTTCTCGTGGGCGGCGCGGCCCTCGGAGTCCTTCGCGGTCGCCGTCAGCTTGTAGGTGGTGGCCCGCTCCAGCTGACCGGTGGGCTTCCAGCTGGTCTTGTCCGCGGATATCTCACCGCTGACCTCGGTGCCGTCGGAGGCGGTCATCTTCACCTCGGTGAGCGTGCCCTTGCTCACGGTGACGCCGGCGGAGTTGTTGATGGAGGCGTTGTCCGAGTTGTCCTTCGGCGTGATCTTGATCTGGGCTTCGGACGCCTTCTTGGCCGCCGCCTTGTCGGCCTCGGCCTGCGAGGTCTTGCCGTCCCCACCCCCGGAGGTGCCGGCGTCGCCACTGGAACATGCCGAGAGCACCAGCACACCGCCGAGCAGTGCGGACGCGGCCGCCAGACCCTTGCGCCGCTTACCGTCCGTCATCACACGCTTCTCCATCGTTGCCGAGTCCGGAAACCCCGAGATTCCCCGTCAAGAACTTTCAACGCTACGACCGGTTCGTCCCGTTCCACATCGCTCGTGGGTGTGGGGCATGCCACGTTTGCCACGGGGGCGGTGCGGGGTTCGGCCAGCGCGCCCCTTGAGACGACGAAACCCCGGACGACGGTTGCCGCCCGGGGTCACGTTTTTCCCCACACCGCGTCAGCCGACCGTCATTTCATCGTCTTCCGGGTCGTTCTCGTCGCCATCTTCCTCGTCCAGGTCCCACTCGGGCGAATCGGGGTCGTAGTCGATCTGCTCGCTGCTCCAGGAGGCCTGCTGGAGCTCGACTCCGGGCACCGCGCTGACCAGGTCGAACGGGTCCACAAGGTGGGCCAGGGCCTCCGCGGTGTCCTCCGTCACAGCACGCTCGGCGTGGACCCTTTCCGCGTCGGGCAGGTCGGCGTCGTCGGCGAGCGACTGCAGCGCGGCCCCGGTGACGGCCTCCTCGTCGTCGATCTCGAGAACGAGCTCGACGCGAATCCGTACAAAACGTGATGTCTCTGGAGTACTCATGCCCGGAGCGTAAGGCCGACCGCTCCCGTGACTTTCCTGTGACCCGCGGCTTTCACTAACATCTGCCCACACGGCCAATTCGCCAGCGCCACAAGGGGATCGATATTCCGTGTCATCCGCTCGCCGACCGTTGCTGACCGCCGCCGCCGCGGGCGGCCTACTGTGCGCCCTGTGGTTCGTCCCGTCCGCGAACGCGACACCCGACACACCGGTACTCAAGGCCGCGTCCGCGGGCCCGTCTCCGCAGGTCACCGAGCAGGCCAGAGTCGCTTCCACGGGCACGGCGGCCACCGGTGAGGGCACCGCCCGCCTGGCCGACACCGGAAGCTTCGACAGCACGCCGTACGTCGTCGGCGGCGCCCTGTGCCTCGGCCTCGGCGCCGGGTTCGTCGGGTATTCGGTGCGCCGGGAACGCCTCGATTTTTGACAGCGCTTGACGTTCTTTTAGCTGTTCTTGACCGTGCGGGGACGACAGGCCCGCCGGAGACGGCGCAGAGGGGCCCCGTCCTCCCGACCGGGCCCCTCCGACTTCGCCGACTCCGCTACCGCAGCGGCCCGGTGACCGTCTCCGCGGCCGCGACCAGGTGCCCGGCGCGTACGAACGCGTCCGCCGCGGCGAGATCGGGCGCCAGGAACCGGTCCGGGCCGGGACCCTCGACACCGGCCGCCCGTACGGCGTCGATGACCGCCTGCGAGGCCGGGGCGGGGGTGAGGCCCTCGCGGAGCTGGATCGCGCGCGTGGCGGCGTACAGCTCGACGGCGATCACGCGGGTGAGGTTGTCGACGGCCGTGCGCAGCTTGCGCGCCGCCGACCAGCCCATGGAGACGTGGTCCTCCTGCATCGCGGAGGACGGGATCGAGTCCGCCGAGGCGGGTACGGCGAGCCGCTTCAGCTCGCTGACCAGGGCGGCCTGCGTGTACTGGGCGATCATCAGACCGGAGTCGACACCGGCGTCGTCGGCGAGGAACGGTGGCAGGCCGTGGCTGCGGTTCTTGTCGAGGAGCCGGTCGGTGCGCCGTTCGGCGATGGAGCCGAGGTCGGCGGCGGCGACGGCGAGGAAGTCGAGTACGTAGGCGACCGGGGCGCCGTGGAAGTTGCCGTTGGACTCCACGCGTCCGTCGGGGAGGACCACCGGGTTGTCCACGGCCGCCGCCAGCTCGCGCTCGGCGACCAGGCCCGCGTGCGCCATGGTGTCGCGTCCGGCACCCGCGACCTGCGGGGCGCAGCGCACCGAGTAGGCGTCCTGGACGCGGGGGGCGTCGTCCTGGTGGTGCCCGGTCAGGCCGGAGCCGTTGAGCACGGCGGCCATGTTGGCGGCGCTGGCGGCCTGCCCCGGGTGCGGACGGATGGCGTGCAGCTCGGGGGCGAGCACCTTGTCCGTGCCGAGCAGGGCCTCCATGGTCAGCGCGGCGGTGATGTCGGCGGACTTGTAGAGGGTGTCGAGGTCGGCGAGAGCCATGACCAGCATGCCGAGCATGCCGTCGGTGCCGTTGAGGAGGGCGAGCCCCTCCTTCTCGCGCAGTTCGACGGGGGCGATCCCGTGCTCGGCGAGCAGCTCGCCGGCCGGCCGCACGGTGCCGTCGGGGCCCTCGGCGTCGCCCTCGCCCATGAGGGTGAGCGCGCAGTGCGAGAGGGGGGCGAGGTCGCCGGAGCAGCCGAGGGAGCCGTACTCGTGCACGACCGGGGTGATCCCGGCGTTGAGCACGTCCGCCATGGTCTGCGCGACCTCGGGGCGGACGCCGGTGTGCCCGGAGCAGACGGTCTTCAGCCGCAGGAACATCAGCGCCCGGACCACCTCGCGCTCGACGCGCGGACCCATCCCGGCGGCGTGCGAGCGGACGATGTTGCGCTGCAGCTGGGCCCGCAGGTCCGGGCTGATGTGCCGGGTCGCCAGGGCGCCGAAACCGGTGCTCACGCCGTACACGGGGTCCGGCTTGGCGGCCAGCGCGTCCACGATCTGACGAGCCGCGGCCAGGGCGGCCACCGCTTCGCCGGAGAGCTCGACCCGGGCGCCGCCCCGCGCCACGGCGAGGACGTCGGACGCGGTGACTCCGGTGGTCCCCACCACCACACTGTGCATATCCATATTCAGGAGCGTACGCACTGAATTCGATGATGTCACGAGGGAGTACGTCACGGATGCGCGCCGGTCGCGCCCCTTACCGATGCCGGGTCACGGCGAGTGCCGCCCGCGGAACCGCCGGCGCTCCCCGCCCTCCTCCCGGGAGGGCTCGTCGGCGAGGCGTACGACGGGGTCGTCGGGCCCCTCCCGGCCGGCGACGACCGGCCCGGCGGAACGCTCGGCCTTGGCGCGGTACTGGGCGGCGTCGGCGAGCCGGAAGAGCCTGCGGGCGGAGCGCACGGGGCCGACGGGGTCCTGCGTGGACGCGACCCCGCAGGCCACGCCGTCCCCCAGCTCCAGCTCGGCCGCGCGGCGGCACAGCTCCTCGGCCGCCTTGACCACCTCGTCGGCGGACGGCCCGACCGCGAGCAGACAGAACTCGTCCCCGCCGAGCCGCGCGGCGAGCGCACCCGGCAGCATCGCCCCGCACAGCGACAGCACCGACCCGAAGCGCTCCAGGAGCCGGTCGCCCACGGCGTGCCCGTGCGTGTCGTTCACCCGCTTGAGGCCGTTCAGATCACAGACGACGAGACTGACGACGACGTCCTCCCCGCGGTGCCGTTCGACGGCCTCGTCCAGGGCCGTGTCGACGGCGCGGCGGTTGGCCAGCCCGGTGAGCGCGTCGGTGTACGCGAGGCGCCGGACCTCCTCCAGCCGCTCGGTCTGGGCGATACCGGCGGCGACGACCGAGGCCAGCACGGTGGCGAAGTCGGCGTCGGGCCGCTCGAAGACCCGCTCCCCCACCGGACGGGCCACGTACAGCTCGCCCCAGGCGCGGCCGTGCAGCACGATCGGCGCGACCACGCAGCAGCCGCGCCCCCGGCGGCGCAGGGCGGCGACGCGCTGGTGGACGTACCCGGGGCGCCCGGCGGCGGGCCCCTCGGCCGTCTCGACCCAGGCGTCGGGCTCACCGCCGCCTGCCCAGCGCTCGTGCAGGAACTCGGTGATCTCCGCGAACTGGTGCACCGGATAGGACTCGTCCTCCGGGAACTCCTCCTCGCCCTCGGCCCGCCGGCCGACGTTCACGAGGACCCGGAGCCGGCCCAGCTCGCGCTCCCACACCGACAGCGCGGCGAAGCTGCCGCCCAGCGCCAGGCACGCACCGACCGCCGCCGCCCGCCACGCCTCACGCGAGCTGTGCGCTGCGGCCATGCCCTGCGCCAGTGCCACCACGGCCGCGAGCCGCCTGTCGTCACCCATCACTCCAGGCTAGGGAGATTCAGGCCGAAACGGGACTCAAGCGGGGCGAACGGGGGCGAACGGGGGCGCCCACCTGCGATGCGGACATCGGACAGCAGCGGAGACGGACCAGCGGGGCCACACCCCCCGGCCGCCGACGGGGCTGCTCCCACGGCCACCGACGGGGCCGCTCCCCCGACCACCGGCGGGGGCTACTCCCCCGGCCACCGCGGCGCCCGCTTCTCGTTGAACGCCGCCACCCCCTCGGCCCGGTCCCCGGAGAACGCCACCGACCGCCACGCCGCGTCCTCGACCTCCAGCCCGGCCCGCAGGTCGAGACCGTGCCCGAGCCGCAGCGCCCGCTTGGCCGCCCGCAGCCCCACGGGCGAGTTCGCGGCCATCCGGGAGGCGAGGTCCAACGCCTCCTCCCGGTCCCGGCCCTCGTCCACCAGCTGGTCCACCAGCCCCAGCTCGCGCGCCTCCGCGGCCTCCACCCGCCGCGCCGTGAACACCAGCTCGGCGGCGCGCGCCGCCCCCACCCGGCGCGGCAGCAGCTGCGTACCGCCGCCGCCCGGAATCACCCCGACCGACACCTCGGGCAGTCCCACCACCGCCGTGGGGTCGGCCACGATCACGTCGCACGACAGCGCCAGCTCGAACCCGCCCCCCAGCGCGAACCCGTGCACGGCCGCGACCGTCGGCACCGGCAGCTCCAGCACCGCGGTGTACGCCGCCCGCGTCACCGGCCGCTGCCGCAGCAGGTCGGCGTCGGAGAAGGAGTTGCGCTCCTTGAGGTCGGCCCCGACGCAGAACGCGCGCTCGTGGGTCGAGGTCAGCACCACCACCCGTACGCTCCGGTCCTCGCCCAGCGCCGCGCACGCCGCCCCGACGGACCGGGCCATCGCGGTGGAGACGGCGTTCATGGCCTTCGGCCGGTCGAGCGCGAGCTCCGCGACATGTCCGTCCCCGTGCCGTCGCACCAGGACGAACTCTCCGAACCGCTCCTCGCTCATGACACCCTCCGGTTAACGCGTGTTAACAAGTCGACCACCCGATCATCGCAGGCGGGCCCGCGCGGCGAAAGACCGGACGCGCCCGCTCGCCCCCGCTGCCCGCTTACCCGTTCGGGTGACATCCGGCCGACCGCCGTGTCCCGGCCCGCGCCGGCCCATAGCGTCGCTCCGCCACGGCGCAGCGGGGGCGCGTGCGCACCGGGGAGGGATCATGACGACGACCGGCACGACCAGCACGACCGGCACGACCGGCACGACCGGCACGACCAGCACGACCAGCACGACCGGCACACCGACGAAGGCACGGCACCCGTGGGGCAACCGCGGCCGGCACCGCAGGCCCCGCCCCCGCAAGGCGGTACTCGCCGCCGGCGGCCTCGCACTGGCGGCCGGCGCCCTGGGCCTCGTACGCCTGCTGCCGGAGTCCGGTGGCGGCGACGTGGACGGATACGGCGCCGAGGCCGGACCGAGCGTGGAGGCGGGCGGGGGCCGGGGCGCCGCGCCGGACCCGGCGACCGCACCCGCCGCCGCGAGCACCGCGGGTTCGCCCGAGGTCAGCCCGTCGGCGACTTCGGCCATGGGCGGTCTGAGCGGCTCCCCCGGACCGGGTCTCATACCCGGACCGGGGCCGTTCGCGAGCGGCCCCTCGGCCGCGCTCCCCTCCGCGACGACCGTCCCGGACTCCCCGGACACACACCACACGGCTCCGCCGCCCGCTCACACCCCGCGGCCGCCACGGCCCCCGGGATCTCCGCCGCCACCGCGGCCGGACACCCCCGCACCGCGCCCCACGCCGACCCCGCCCCCGGACCGCGGCACGCCGCCCGCGCCCGCCCCGACGCCGGAGCCGGACCCTCCGGGTCTGTGCGTGCCGGTCATCGGCCTGTGCGTGGACCTGCGCGACGGCGACGGCTGACGGGCACCGGCGGCCCTACGACTCCCCGCCGTCGCCCCGCCGCGTGAGCAGCCACGGCTCCACCACGCCGAGACCGCGCACCGGCCGCTGCCACATCGGCTGGAGCGCGAAGCGGTACGCCGGCGGCTCCTCGCCCTCCTTCTCCGCGGCGGCGGCCTCCTCGGCGGCCGCCGCCTCCGAGGCCGGGGCGTCGCGCGTACGGATCAGCTCCTGCGCGAAGGCGGCGTCGACGAGGACGGCGTCCTTGGGGGCTATCGAGGTGAGCCGGGAGGCCAGGTTGACGGTCGTGCCGAAGACGTCGCCCATCCGGGTGGTCACCGTGCCGAAGGCGATGCCGACGCGCAGTTCCGGCATGGTCTCGTCGTTCGCCATGGTCTCGATGAGACGCAGCGCGATCTCGGCGGCCGTACCGGCGTCGTCGGCGGCGTAGAGCACCTCGTCGCCGAGGGTCTTGATCAGCCGGCCGCCGCGTGCGGCCACCAGGTCGGCGCAGGTGGTCTCGAAGGCCTCGACCAGCTCGCCGAGTTCCTCCTCCTCCATCCGGCGGGTCAGCCGGGTGAAGCCGACCAGGTCCGCGAAGCCGACCGCGAGACGCCGGTCCACCATCTCCTCGTCGTCACCGGCCTGCACGACCCGGCCCGCCGAGGCGGCGAGCTGGCGCCGCCAGACGTAGACGAGGAACTCCTGCAGCTCGGGCAGGAGCAGCTCGACGATGGGATAGGTCACCTCGGTGCGCGTCATCCCGGGCTCCGGGGGCTCGGTCAGGCCCTCCAGGAAGGAGTCGATCTGCCACTCGGCCAACCGGGCGGTGGTCTGCCCGGTGGACCTCGCCACCTGAACGGCCATGGCCTCGCTGAGCAGCCCCGCCTCCACCAGACCGGCCAGGCGCCGCAGGGCGAGGACGTCGGCCTCGGTGAGCGCCTTGGCCTGGCCGATGTCGGCGAAGCCCATGGCCCGCCAGAAACGGGACGCCAGCTCCATGGAGACGCCCGCGCTGCGGGCGGCCTGGAAGGGGGTGTAGCGGCGCTCGGCGCCCAGGATGAGCCCTTCGAGTCGCAGCGCGAGCGGGTCCTCGCCGGAGTCGGCGGACTCCGGGTCGGGCTCGGGGTCCACCCGGCCGTCCCCGTCCGCGCCGGAGCCCGTGTCGTCGACGGTCACGCCTGCTGCCCTTCCGATCTGCTGCGGTCAGGTTCGACCGGCCCCAACTTTACGTCAGGTGTGCCCCAGCTCACTCCCGGCGAGCCGCAGGCAGCGGCCCGCCGCGCGGGCGGGCGCACTCACGCCGGCCGCAGGTGCACGATGTCCCCCGCCCCCACCGGCTCCTGCACCCCCGCCTCGGTGGCCAGCACGAGCCTCCCGTCCCCGTCCACGGCCACCGCCTCCCCCACGATCGACCGGTCCCCCGGAAGCTCCGCCCGCACCACCCGCCCGAGCGTCGCGCATCCGGCCGCGTAGGTCTCCTGCAGCCCGCTGGCCGCCGGGTCGCCCTCGGCCGCCCGCCACCGCCCGTACCAGTCCTCCAGCGACCGCAGTGCCCCCCGCAGCAGCGGATCCCGGTCGGTGTTCACGGCCCCGGCCAGCGCCAGGGACCCGGCCCGCGGCACCGGGAGCTCGTCGGCCCGGAGGGTGACGTTGACGCCCACCCCGATGACGACCCCGTCGTCCCCGGCCCGCTCGGCGAGGATGCCGCCCGCCTTGCGCTCCTCGTCGCCGACCGTCACCAGCAGGTCGTTGGGCCACTTCAGGGCCGTATCGACACCCGCCGCCCGGGACAGCCCCGTCGCCACCGCGACGCCGGTGAGCAGCGGCAGCCAGCCCCAGCGGGTCACGGGCACCTCGGCGGGCCGCAGCAGTACGGAGAAGAAGAGCCCGGAGCGGGCCGGTGCCGTCCACTGCCGGTCGAGGCGGCCACGCGCGGCGCTCTGCTCCTCCGCGACGAGGACGAACCCCTCGTCCAGCTTCCCCTCGGCGGCACGGGCCACCAGGTCGGAGTTGGTGGAACCGGTGCGCTGCACCACGTCCACCTGCCGCCACAGCCCTCCGTCCCGCACCAGCCCCCGGCGCAGGGCGGTGGTGTTGAGGGGCGGCCGGTCCAGGTCGGACCACCGGTTGTTCGGGGAGTCAGAGGCATCTCGGGGCGTCATGCAACCCACACTAGGTGTGGGAAACACCGCACTGCCGAACGGAAGGCCCCCTACTACTCTACGAACGAGTAACCGTCCCCCCTTTTGAGCAGGCAGGGAGCCGCATCCCGATGTCCGAGCCGGAAGAGCAGCAGCCCGACATCCACACGACCGCGGGCAAGCTCGCGGACCTGAGGCGCCGTATCGAGGAAGCGACGCACGCCGGTTCGGAACGCGCCGTCGAGAAGCAGCACGCGAAGGGCAAGCTGACGGCCCGTGAGCGCGTCGACCTCCTCCTCGACGAGGGGTCCTTCGTCGAGCTGGACGAGTTCGCCCGGCACCGCTCCACCAACTTCGGCCTCGACGCCAACCGCCCCTACGGCGACGGCGTCGTCACCGGATACGGCACCGTCGACGGCCGCCCCGTCGCGGTCTTCTCCCAGGACTTCACCGTCTTCGGCGGGGCGTTGGGCGAGGTCTACGGCCAGAAGATCGTCAAGGTCATGGACTTCGCGCTGAAGACCGGCTGCCCGGTCATCGGCATCAACGACTCCGGCGGCGCCCGCATCCAGGAGGGCGTGGCCTCCCTCGGCGCCTACGGCGAGATCTTCCGCCGCAACACCCACGCCTCCGGCGTCATCCCGCAGATCAGCCTGGTCGTCGGGCCGTGCGCGGGCGGCGCGGTCTACTCCCCCGCGATCACCGACTTCACGGTCATGGTCGACCAGACCAGCCACATGTTCATCACCGGCCCCGACGTCATCAAGACCGTCACCGGCGAGGACGTCGGCTTCGAGGAGCTGGGCGGCGCCCGCACCCACAACTCCACCTCCGGCGTGGCCCACCACATGGCCGGCGACGAGAAGGACGCCATCGAGTACGTCAAGCAGCTGCTGTCGTACCTGCCGTCCAACAACCTCTCCGAGCCGCCCGCCTTCCCCGAGGAGGCGGACCTGGAGGTCACGGACGAGGACCGCGAACTGGACGTGATCGTCCCGGACTCGGCGAACCAGCCGTACGACATGCACACCGTCATCGAGCACGTCCTCGACGACGCCGAGTTCTTCGAGACGCAGCCGCTGTTCGCGCCGAACATCCTCACCGGCTTCGGCCGCGTCGAAGGCCGCCCGGTCGGCATCGTCGCCAACCAGCCGATGCAGTTCGCCGGCTGCCTGGACATCACCGCGTCCGAGAAGGCCGCCCGCTTCGTGCGCACCTGCGACGCCTTCAACGTTCCCGTCCTCACCTTCGTGGACGTCCCCGGATTCCTCCCGGGCGTCGACCAGGAGCACGACGGCATCATCCGCCGCGGCGCCAAGCTGATCTTCGCCTACGCCGAGGCCACCGTCCCCCTGATCACGGTCATCACCCGCAAGGCCTTCGGCGGCGCCTACGACGTCATGGGCTCCAAGCACCTGGGCGCCGACCTGAACCTCGCCTGGCCCACCGCCCAGATCGCCGTCATGGGCGCCCAGGGCGCGGTCAACATCCTGCACCGCCGCACCATCACCGAGGCCGGTGACGACGCCGAGGCCACCCGGGCCCGCCTGATCCAGGAGTACGAGGACGCCCTCCTCAACCCCTACACGGCGGCCGAGCGCGGCTACGTCGACGCGGTGATCATGCCGTCCGACACCCGCCGCCACATCGTCCGCGGCCTGCGTCAGCTGCGGACGAAGCGGGAATCCCTCCCCCCGAAGAAGCACGGCAACATCCCCCTGTAAGGAGCCGCTGTGATCAAGGTCGTACGGGGCAACCCCACCCCGGAGGAGCTGGCCGCCGCCCTGGCGGTGGTCAGGGCCCGCGCCGCGACGGCGGAACCCGAGCCGTCCGGCGCGCCGAGCAGCAGGGACGCGTGGTCCGACCCGTCCCGCATCGCAGCCCGGCACATGCCCCAGCCAGGCCCCGCTTCATGGGGCCGCACATACTGGCCGGGCTGAGGCCAGGCCCCCAGGGGCGCGGGGAACCGCGCACGGAAGAGGAACGCCGCGCCCCAAATAAGTACCCGTACTCAAGCGCCCCCCAACGGCCAAGCCCCACGCTAGTGGCATGCTGTGGTCCGACCCCGAGAACGAGCCGCCCAAGGAACTGCGCGACATGCAGGACATGCTGCGGCGGCTCAGCGTCTTCCTGGCGGCGGCCATGGTTCTCGCGATGATCGTGATCGGCCTGGGGTGAACCGCCCCGCCCGGGTGACTAACCTGATCCCATGACTGCTCAGCGCCGCAGGCGACTCGTCCTCGCCTCCCAGTCCCCGGCCCGGCTCGGGCTGCTCCGCCAGGCCGGGCTCGCCCCCGAGGTCCTCGTGAGCGGCGTCGACGAGGACGCCGTCACGGCGCCCACCCCCGCCGAGCTGGCCCTCGCCCTCGCCGAGGCCAAGGCCTCCGTCGTGGCCGCCAAGCCCGAGGTGCACGGCGCCCTGGTGATCGGCTGCGACTCGGTGCTCGACCTGGACGGCCAGGCCCTCGGCAAGCCGGCGGACGCCGAGGAGGCCACCGCCCGCTGGAAGGCGATGCGCGGCCGGGCGGGAACGCTGCAGACCGGCCACTGCGTCTGGGACACCGCCTCCGGCCGCTACGTCTCGGCCACCGCCTCCACCGTCGTCCGCTTCGGCGAGCCGACCGACGAGGAGGTCGCGGCCTACGTGGCCTCCGGCGAGCCCCTCTACGTCGCCGGGGCGTTCACCCTGGACGGCCGCTCGGCCCCGTTCATCGACGGCATCGAGGGCGACCACGGGAACGTGATCGGCATCAGCCTGCCCCTGGTACGCCGACTGCTCGCCGAACTCGGGGTCAGCATCACGGAGTTGTGGGCGCCGGCGGAGGGCTGACCGGGGAGCCGTCGTCACCCTTGCCGTCCTCGGGCCGCCGACCGGCCGCGGGTTCCCCGCGAGCGTCGTAGGTCATCAGCAGCAGCACGATGAGGGCGAGGGTGAGGATCATGAACAGGAAGGCGTGCCAGCCCACCAGTCCCCAGGTGAGGGCACCCAGCACCCCGTGCACCACGGCCGCGCTGATCAGCAGGACCCGGCCGAGGCCGGCGGGCGCCCGGTCGCGCAGCGCCACGAGCAGGGCCACCAGCCCGCACAGCGCGAAGTAGAGTCCGAAGACGACACCGCCGACCTTCGAGGACACGGACATCATGTCCGGGTCGAGACCGGCCAGGGACATGTCCTGCCGGTCGACGACAGTCCCGAGGAACCAGTTCAGCGCCGCGACGCCGACCGCCTCCACGAAGAGCACGACCGCCACGATCCACGCCACCGGCCTGCGCACTGTCACCGGTCCCCACCCACTTTCGACCGCTGCCCGCACAGGACAGCTGTTACCCCAAGTACGTTCGAGACACCCGGAACGTTACTAACGGGTAAACCTCGCGACAAGGGGTCTGCCGCGAGCAAAGAATCATTGGGCCATTCGTAGGGACTCCACAAAGAATCGGAGTGGCCCGCAGCACCCTCTTACAGAGACCTTGCCCACATCGGGGGGCTAGGGTTTCCCCGAGGAGTCCTGCGTATCGCGGTACGACAAGGGATTTCGCGGGTCGAGCGAGCCTCGAATCACGCTCCGTGTGGGCAAGCTCACCAGTGGGGACGGGTCGAAGTGCCGTGTCGGCAGTCCCTAAACTCGGCTTGTTTCAAGGAGGGAGCCTCAATCGTGCGCAAGGTGCTCATCGCCAACCGTGGCGAAATCGCTGTCCGTGTGGCCCGGGCCTGCCGGGACGCCGGGATCGCGAGCGTGGCCGTCTACGCGGACCCGGACCGGGACGCTCTGCATGTCCGCGCCGCTGATGAGGCGTTCGCCCTGGGTGGTGACACCCCCGGCACCAGCTATCTGGACATCGCCAAGGTCCTCAAGGCCGCGCGCGAGTCGGGCGCGGACGCCATCCACCCCGGCTACGGATTCCTTTCCGAGAACGCCGAGTTCGCCCAGGCGGTCCTGGACGCCGGCCTGATCTGGATCGGACCGCCCCCACAGGCCATCCGCGACCTGGGCGACAAGGTCGCGGCCCGGCACATCGCCCAGCGCGCCGGTGCTCCGCTGGTCGCCGGCACCCCGGACCCGGTCTCGGGCGCGGAGGAGGTCGTGGCCTTCGCCAAGGAGCACGGCCTGCCCATCGCGATCAAGGCCGCCTTCGGCGGCGGCGGCCGGGGTCTGAAGGTCGCCCGGACCCTGGAAGAGGTCCCCGAACTCTACGACTCCGCCGTGCGTGAGGCGGTGGCCGCGTTCGGGCGCGGCGAGTGCTTCGTCGAGCGCTACCTCGACAAGCCCCGCCACGTGGAGACGCAGTGCCTGGCCGACACCCACGGAAACGTGGTCGTCGTCTCCACCCGTGACTGCTCCCTCCAGCGCCGCCACCAGAAGCTGGTGGAGGAGGCCCCGGCCCCGTTCCTGTCCCAGGCGCAGGTCGACGAGCTGTACGCGGCCTCCAAGGCGATCCTGAAGGAGGCGGGCTACGTCGGCGCCGGCACGGTCGAGTTCCTGGTCGGCACCGACGGCACGATCTCCTTTCTGGAGGTCAACACCCGCCTCCAGGTCGAGCACCCGGTCACCGAGGAGGTCGCCGGCATCGACCTGGTCCGGGAGATGTTCCGCATCGCCGACGGCGAGGAACTCGGCTACGGCGACCCGGAGCTGCGCGGCCACTCCTTCGAGTTCCGCATCAACGGCGAGGACCCCGGCCGGGGCTTTCTGCCCGCCCCCGGCACCGTCACCCTCTTCGACCCGCCCACCGGCCCGGGTGTCCGCCTGGACGCCGGCGTCGAGTCCGGCAGCGTGATCGGCCCGGCCTGGGACTCCCTGCTGGCCAAGCTCATCGTCACCGGCCGCACCCGCGAGGAGGCGTTGCAGCGCGCCTCCCGCGCGCTGGAGGAGTTCACCGTCGAGGGCATGGCCACCGCGATCCCGTTCCACCGTGCGGTGGTCACCGACCCGGCGTTCGCGCCGGAACTGACCGGTTCCACCGACCCCTTCACGGTCCACACCCGGTGGATCGAGACGGAGTTCGTCAACGAGGTCAAGCCCTTCGCCGCCCCCGCCGACACGGAGACGGACGACGAGATCGGCCGGGAGACGGTCGTCGTCGAGGTCGGCGGCAAGCGCCTGGAGGTCTCCCTCCCCTCCAGCCTGGGCATGAGCCTGGCCCGCACCGGTCTCGCGGCCGGCGCCAAGCCCAAGCGCCGCGCGGCGAAGAAGTCCGGCCCCGCCGCGTCCGGCGACACCCTCGCCTCCCCGATGCAGGGCACCATCGTCAAGATCGCCGTCGAAGAGGGCCAGGAAGTCCAGGAAGGCGACCTGGTCGTGGTCCTGGAGGCCATGAAGATGGAACAGCCCCTCAACGCCCACAAGTCCGGCACCATCAAGGGCCTGGGCGCCGAGGTCGGAGCCTCCATCACCTCCGGCGCCGCCATCTGCGAGATCAAGGACTGAGCGGGCGTACGCGACGTCCGGGGCGCCCGGTGGACCACGACGGTCCGCCGGGCGCTCCGCCGTTGGTGCCGGGGGCGCGACGGACCGTGCGGTGGCTCAGCGCCGGCGCAGATCCGCGACGCGTGCCCGTTCCGCCCCGGCGTTCTGCTCGCCCAGGGCGGTGGCCGACCGCAGACCCGCCGCCGCGCCCGGGACCTGACGGCGCGGCCCCGGAAGCGGCACGTCCCGACGCTGCTGACGCGCCGGGACGGCATCACTCCCCGAGGCCCCCGGGCCCCCTGAGCCGGTCGTCGCACCCCCCGACGCCCCGGTCACGGCGATCTGCACGCCCTGGTCGGCCAGGGCCTGGAGCTCGGTGGCGGCACGGTCGTCGTGGGCCGGCGGCTCGTCCGTGACCAGACGGGTGATGACGTCCGTGGGCACGGTCTGGAACATGGTGTCCGTGCCCAGCTTGGAGTGGTCGGCGAGGACGACGACCTCGGCGGCGGCCTGCACCAGCGCGCGGTCGACGGACGCCGACAGCATGTTGGACGTGGACAGGCCCCGCTCCGCCGTCAGCCCGCTCCCGGACAGGAAGGCCTTGGACACACGCAGCCCTTGCAGGGACTGCTCGGCACCGGAGCCGACGAGGGCGTAGTTGGACCCCCGGAGCGTGCCACCGGTCATCACGACCTCGACCCGGTTGGCATGGGCGAGGGCCTGGGCCACCAGCAGCGAGTTGGTGACGACGGTCAGCCCGGGCACCCGCGCGAGCCGGCGTGCCAGCTCCTGCGTCGTGGTACCCGCCCCGACCACGATGGCCTCGCCCTCTTCGACGAAGCCCGCGGCGAGGTCGGCGATGGCCGTCTTCTCGGCGGTCGCGAGATGGGACTTCTGCGGAAAGCCGGACTCTCGCGTGAACCCGCCCGGCAATACCGCACCGCCGTGCCGGCGGTCGAGGAGTCCTTCTGCCTCCAGTGCGCGCACGTCCCGCCGTACGGTCACTTCGGAGGTCTGGACGACGCGGGCGAGCTCACGGAGCGACACGGCCCCGTTCGCTCGCACCATTTCGAGGATCAATTGGCGACGTTCTGCAGCGAACACGAAACTGACAGTAACCCCAACGACCGTCTGCTTTCAGCAGTATGCGCCGAATAACAGAAGTTGTTCGCACGCCAGATCCGGAAGTGGTATACGGACCTACCCAGTCCGCCTATGCCACCCGCAAGCGCCGCAACTCCCCGTGACCGGCGGGGAGTCGATACCGGCCGCGGACGAGAGCCCTAGCCCTCTCCGCCGGCCTTCCGCGTGTGCAGCTGCCGCGCCACCTCCGCGATCGACCCCGAAAGGGAGGGATACACGGTGAAGGCGTTCGCGATCTGTTCGACCGTCAGGTTGTTGTCGACCGCGATCGAGATGGGATGGATGAGCTCCGAGGCGCGCGGCGCCACGACCACACCACCCACGACGATCTCGGTACCCGGCCGGCAGAAGATCTTGACGAAGCCGTCCCGGATGCCCTGCATCTTGGCGCGCGGATTCCGCAGCAGCGGCAGCTTGACCACGCGGGCGTCGATCTTGCCGGCGTCGACGTCGGCCTGCGAGTACCCGACGGTGGCGATCTCGGGGTCGGTGAAGACGTTGGACGAGACGGTCTTCAGGTTCAGCGGGGTGACCGCGTCCCCGAGGAAGTGGTACATGGCGATACGCCCCTGCATGGCGGCGACCGAGGCGAGCGCGAAGACACCGGTGACGTCACCGGCGGCGTACACGCCGGGCGCGGAGGTCCGCGAGACCCGGTCGGTCCGGATGTGCCCGGAGTCCTTGAGCTTGACCCCGGCCTCCTCCAGCCCCATCCCCTCGGTGTTGGGGATGGCGCCCACGGCCACCAGACAGTGCGAGCCGGTGATGACGCGTCCGTCGGCGAGCGTGACCTCCACCCGGTCCCCGACACGCTTGGCGGACTGGGCCCGCGATCGCGACATGACGTTCATACCGCGCCGCCGGAAGACGTCCTCCAGCACGGCGGCGGCGTCCGGGTCCTCGCCCGGCAGCACCCGGTCCCGCGACGACACGAGCGTGACCCGCGACCCGAGGGCCTGGTAGGCGCCGGCGAACTCGGCACCGGTCACACCCGACCCCACCACGATGAGCTCCTCGGGCAGCTCGTCGAGGTCGTACACCTGGGTCCAGTTCAGGATGCGCTCCCCGTCGGGCCGCGCGTCCGGAAGCTCCCGCGGATGCCCACCGGTCGCGATGAGCACCGCGTCCGCGGTGAGCGTCTCCTCGCTCCCGTCGGCGGCGCGCACCACGACCTTCCGCGACCCGTCGAGCGCCTGCATGCCCTCCAGCCGCCCGCGCCCGCGCATGACCCGCGCACCGGCGCGCGTCACGGAGGCGGTGATGTCGTGCGACTGGGCGAGAGCCAGCCGCTTCACACGCCGATTGACCTTGCCCAGATCCACGCCCACCACCCGGGCGGCCTGCTCCAGGGGCGGGGTGTCGTCGGCGACGATGATCCCCAGTTCCTCGTACGACGAATCGAAGGTGGTCATCACCTCGGCCGTGGCGATGAGGGTCTTGGACGGCACGCAGTCGGTCAGCACCGACGCCCCGCCCAGACCGTCGCAGTCGACGACGGTCACCTCCGCGCCGAGCTGCGCGGCCACCAGCGCCGCTTCGTATCCGCCGGGTCCGCCGCCAATGATCACGATCCGAGTCACGTACTCCATTGTCCCGCACCCTTCAATGTGGGGCCGCCCGGGGGCACGTCTGTTACAAGAGCGGCGCTCAGAGGCCTGCCGTACCCTCTCCCCCATGTCGCTCTACGCCGCTTACGCCGGCAACCTCGACGCGCGGTTGATGACTCGCCGCGCCCCGCACTCGCCGCTGCGCGCCACCGGCTGGCTGAACGGGTGGCGGCTGACCTTCGGGGGCGAGCACATGGGCTGGGAGGGCGCGCTCGCGACCCTCGTCGAGGACCCGATCTCCCAGGTCTTCGTGGCCCTCTACGACATCGCGCCGATGGACGAGGACTCGATGGACCGCTGGGAGGGCGTGGGGCTGGACATATACCGCCGCACCCGCGTCCGCGTCCACACCCTGGAGGGCGAGGAGAACGCCTGGACGTACGTCCTGAACGCCTACGAGGGCGGCCTGCCCTCCGCCCGCTACCTGGGCGAGGTGGCGGACGCCGCGGAATCGGCCGGCGCGCCGCACGACTACGTGATGGAACTCCGCAAGCGCCCCTGCTGAGCCCGGCCCTCGTCAAAAACAACAAAACAACAATCGCAATCCCGTGAGCTCTGTCATCTACGCGCGTAGGCGTAAACCGGCTACCCTCTTCCGCGTGAACGCATCTCTTCTTCCGGACGACATCCAGGGCGACCCCTACGCCGCCGCCGACGCCGCCGCGGCCCGCCTGCGTGAACTCACCGGCGCCGAGACCCACGACGTCGCGCTCGTGATGGGCTCCGGGTGGGCACCGGCCGTGGACGCCCTGGGCGCCCCCGAGACCGATCTCCAGGTCACCGACCTGCCGGGCTTCCCCAAGCCCGCAGTGGAGGGACACGGTGGCAAGGTCCGCTCGTACTCCATCGGCGACAAGCGCGCGCTGGTCTTCCTGGGCCGCACCCACTACTACGAGGGCCACGGCGTGGCCGCCGTCTCCCACGGCGTCCGCACGGCCGTCGCCGCCGGCGCCAAGACGATCATCCTGACCAACGGCTGCGGTGGCCTGCGCGAGGGCATGCGCCCCGGCCAGCCGGTTCTGATCAGCGACCACATCAACCTCACCGCCACCTCCCCCATCGTCGGCGCCAACTTCGTCGACCTCACCGACCTCTACTCCCCCCGCCTGCGCGCCCTGTGCAAGGAGGTCGACCCCACGCTGGAGGAGGGCGTCTACGCCCAGTTCCCCGGCCCGCACTACGAGACGCCGGCCGAGATCCGCATGGCCCGCGTCATCGGGGCCGACCTGGTGGGCATGTCGACGGTCCTTGAGGCGATCGCCGCCCGCGAGGCCGGCGCGGAGGTCCTGGGCATCTCCCTGGTGACCAACCTCGCGGCCGGTATGACGGGCGAGCCCCTCAACCACGAGGAGGTCCTCCAGGCGGGCCGCGACTCCGCCACGCGGATGGGTTCGCTGCTGACGCAGGTGCTGGGACGGCTGTAGCCGCAGGTCCCCCGACGCCACTGGGGCAGGCACGACTGCCCGCGGCTGGGCGCGCAGCGGCGGTGACCGCCCGCGGCTGGGGGCGGCGGCGCCGCGGGCGGAGAGCCGCGTACGGCGAGAAGGGACGTGTCGGGGGGTGTCCGCCCGCAGCGGTTGGCGCGTCCGCGCCGTTGCTTCTGCGGCCGACCGATTCCGCGCCGTTCCGAGGACGGACACCCCCCGGCGCGGCCCGAGCCACCACGCGACAGACCACGCCACACGCACCCCCACCGAACCCGCACAGGCCGCCGCGGGCACCCCGCACCACCACACACACGAGAGGCTGACCGACGTGCACGACGACGACCTCCTCGCACGGGCCGAGGCATGGCTGGCCGAGGACCCCGACGCGGACACCCGCGCCGAGCTGGCCACGCTCATCGACACCGAGGACCGCGCCGAACTCACCGCGCGCTTCTCCGGCACCCTCCAGTTCGGCACCGCCGGCCTGCGCGGCGAACTCGGCGCCGGTCCCATGCGCATGAACCGCGCCGTCGTCATCCGCGCCGCCGCCGGCCTCGCCGGGTACCTGAAGAAGCAGGGCCACACCGACGGCCTCGTCGTCATCGGCTACGACGCCCGCCACAAGTCCGAGGACTTCGCCCGCGACACCGCCGCCGTCATGACCGGGGCCGGCCTGCGCGCGGCCGTTCTCCCCCGCCCCCTCCCCACCCCCGTCCTCGCCTTCGCCATACGGCACCTCGGCGCCGTCGCCGGCGTGGAGGTCACCGCGAGCCACAACCCGCCCCGCGACAACGGCTACAAGGTCTACCTCGGCGACGGCTCCCAGATCGTGCCCCCCGCCGACGCCGAGATCGCCGCGGAGATCGACGCCGTACGCTCCCTGGACGACGTCCCCCGCCCCGGAGCCGGCTGGCAGACCCTCGACGACTCCGTCCTCGACGCCTACCTCGCCCGCACGGACGCGGTCCTCTCCGCCGACTCCCCCCGCACGGCCCGCACCGTCTACACGGCGATGCACGGCGTCGGCAAGGACACCCTCCTCGCGGCCTTCGCCCGCGCCGGCTTCCCGGAACCCGCCCTCGTCACCGAGCAGGCCGACCCCGACCCGGACTTCCCCACCGTCGCCTTCCCCAATCCGGAAGAGCCCGGCGCGATGGACCTCGCCTTCGCGAAGGCCCGCGAGACCGGCCCCGACCTGATCATCGCCAACGACCCGGACGCCGACCGCCTCGCCGTCGCCGTCCAGGACGGCACCGACTGGCGCATGCTCCGCGGCGACGAGGTCGGCGCTCTCCTCGCCGCCCACCTGGTCACCCGCGGAGCGCACGGCACGTTCGCGGAGTCGATCGTCTCCTCCTCCCTCCTCGGCCGCATCGCCGAGAAGGCGAACCTCCCGTACGAGGAGACCCTCACCGGCTTCAAGTGGATCGCCCGCGTCGAGGGCCTGCGCTACGGCTACGAGGAGGCCCTCGGCTACTGCGTCGACCCCGAGGGCGTACGCGACAAGGACGGCATCACCGCGGCCCTCCTGATCACGGAACTGGCCTCGACCCTCAAGGAGGAGGGCCGCACCCTCCTCGATCTCCTCGACGACATCGCGGTCGAGCACGGCCTGCACGCCACCGACCAGCTCTCGGTCCGCGTGGAGGACCTCTCCCTCATCGCCGCCGCGATGCACCGCCTGCGCGAACAGCCCCCCACCCGCCTCGCGGGCCTCGCCGTCACGAAGGCCGAGGACCTCACCCGGGGCACGGAGTCGCTGCCGCCCACGGACGGCCTGCGCTACACCCTCGACGGCGCCCGGGTGATCGTCCGCCCGAGCGGTACGGAGCCCAAGCTGAAGTGCTACCTGGAGGTGGTCGTCCCGGTCACGGCACACGCCGACCTCCCCGAAGCCCGCACGAGGGCCACGGACCTGCTGACGGCCCTCAAGCGGGACCTGTCGACGGCAGCGGGCATCTGACAAGGCGAGCCGACCACCCGGGCCCGAAGGCCGACCACCCGAACCCGAGGCCGACCGAACCCGACGCTGACCACCCGAACCCGATGGGGTGCCCCCACCCGGAGGCACCCCATCGGGTGATTTCCCCCTGCTCGTTGACCCGCCGTCCCCTCCCGGAGCGGCCCCCCGGGCAACGGTGGACCGGAAAACGCACCGCCGGTACACGCACCCACCGTCGGTACGCGCACCGCCGAGCCACCAGGGAGCCGCCGCCGTGTCCTCGACCGCCCCCAAGACCACCCCCAGCGGACACATCCCCGGCACCCGGCGCCCCCGGCCCCCCGCGGCCACCACCCCACCCCCGCAGAGCAACGCCCGCGCCCACGCCCAGCGCGTCCTGCGCGCCGCACGCCGCGCCGCACGCCACGCCGCCCCCGCCCTCGGCGCCTATCTCGCCGTACGCCTCACCGGCCTGCTCGCGCTCGTGATCTGGGCCCCCCGCCGGCACCAGGACCTCTGGGTGAACCTCGCCGCCCAGTGGGACTCCGACTGGTACCTCGCCATCGCCGACCACGGCTACGACGACGAGCTCGGCACCGCGTACAACACCAACAACCTGGCCTTCTTCCCGCTCTATCCGGTGCTGGTGAAGGCGGTGGCGGTGCTCACCCCGGGCACGCGCGCGTCCACGGGCCTCGGCCTCGCGGTCGTCGCCTCACTCATCGCGGCGTGGGGCATCTTCGCGGTGGGCGACCACCTGCACGACCGCCGCACCGGCGTGCTCCTCGCCACGCTGTGGGCGGCGTTCCCGGTCGGCGCGGTGCAGTGGATGGGCTACACGGAGTCGCTGTTCACGGCGTGCGCGGCATGGTCGCTCTACGCGGTGCTCACCGGCCGCTGGCTGTGGGCGGCGGCCTTCGCCACGCTCGCCGGCCTGACCCGCCCGACCGGCGTCGCGGTGGCGGCGGCGGTCACCCTGACGGCGCTGCTGCACCTCGTCCGCCACCGCGCCCTCGTCCCGCGGGTCCTCGCGGCCGCGTTCCTGGCGCCGCTCGGCTGGTGTGCGTACCTCGGCTGGGTGGGCCTGCGCCTCGGCCGCTGGGACGGCTATTTCGCCGTACAGCGGCTCTGGTACAACGAGCTGGACGGCGGCCTGCGGACGCTGCACCAGATCCGGTGGCTGCTGTGGCGCGACCCGACACCACAGCTGTTCCTGGTGATGGTGACGCTCACGCTGATCGCGTCGGTGGTGCTCTTCGGCCTGTCGGTGGGGGACCGCCAGCCCGTCGCTCTGCTCGTCTTCACGGGCGTCATGCTGGCGATCGTCCTGGGCAGCGGCGGCGTGTACTTCTCCCGGGCCCGCTTCCTGCTCCCGGCCTTCCCCCTGCTCCTGCCGCTGGCCCTGCACCTGTCCCGCGCCTCCCGGCGCCATCGCGCACTGGTGCTGACGGCGGCGGTACTGGGCTCCACGTACTGCGGGGCGTACATGCTCCTGATCTGGTCGGCCGCGCCCTGACCCACCCGGCGTCCGGCCCCCCACACGGACCGGAACAGACCAGACCGGCCCGCCCGAACCAGAACAGACCGGCCCGCCCGGACCGGACCAGACCGGCCCGCCCGAACCAGAACAGACCAGACCGGGCCGGGCCGGGCCGGGCCGGGCCGGGCCGGACCGTCAGCCCATCCCCAACAGCACCGCGAGCAGCACCGCCCCCGCCACCACCGGCGCGACGACCTCGTACGCCCAGCGCACCGTCACCTCGCCCTGCGACGTGTCGGCGGGTCCCCGCGCCTCCCGCATCTCGCGCAGTTCGTCCATGACCTTGTCGGTCTCCGCCCGCACCGGCCCGTCCGCCGCGGCGGCCCCGGCGCCACCGGCGCCGACCCGAGCACCGCCCCCGCCGAGGCCTCCGAGCACTCCACCGCGCCCCCGGCCGCCCCCGGAGGCCCGCCGCGCCTCCTGCCGGGCGGCCTTCTTGCGGCCACGCAGCGAGACGGGGATGGACCACAGCTGGTACTTGTCGCCGGACTCCGTGAAGACCTCGTTGGAGTACCCGGACCGGAACGAGGCGACCTGCCCCCAGGGCAGCACGATCACGCGGAAGGGATTGCGCACCCTCAGCCGGTCGTCGTTCGCGAAGACGGCGGGCCGCACGGTGTAGGCGGCGATGAGCGGCACCAGGAACAGCAGCGCCGCGAGCGCCATCCAGGGAGTGCGGCCCTCGCCCGCGACCAGGGCGTCGATGCCGAGCCACAGGGCGAGCGCGAGCAGCAGAACGCCGCCGGCGAGGCCCGCGGGCGAGCGGTAGACCCGGTCCTTGGACACGGGTACCGACGGCTGCGGCGAGGGTGACTGGGGCTCCGGGGTCGTCATGGTGCCGATTGTGCCCGACGGCCCCGGGGACGCTCATAGGCGGTGCCGGTCCGCAGAATGAGCGCATGGGGCTGTACAGCCGCTACGCGCGTAGATATGCTCGCCTGGTGACCATGCCCACCACTGCATCCGCTGTTCCCGCACACGGACTCGCCGACGTCACCGCGTCCGACAGCACGCTGCGCCGCTTCCTCCACGGGCTGCCCGGCGTCGACACGGTCGGCCTGGAGGCGCGCGCCGCCTCTCTCGGCACCCGTTCCATCAAGACCACCGCGAAGGCGTACGCCATCGACCTCGCCATCTCGATGGTCGACCTGACGACGCTGGAAGGCGCGGACACCCCGGGCAAGGTCCGGGCGCTCGGCGCGAAGGCGGTCCGCCCCGACCCGACGGACCGCACGACCCCCGCCACGGCGGCCGTCTGCGTCTACCCCGACATGGTGCCCGCCGCCAAGGAGGCCGTCGCCGGCTCGGGCGTGAAGGTCGCCTCGGTGGCCACCGCGTTCCCGGCGGGCCGCGCCTCGCTCGCCGTCAAGCTGGCCGACGTGCGCGAGGCCGTGACGGCGGGCGCGGACGAGGTGGACATGGTCATCGACCGCGGGGCGTTCCTCGCGGGGCACTACATGAAGGTGTACGACGAGATCGTCGCCGTGCGCGAAGCCTGCGGAACGTCCGCCCGCCTGAAGGTCATCTTCGAGACCGGCGAGCTGTCGACGTACGACAACATCCGCCGCGCGAGCTGGCTCGGCATGCTGGCCGGGGCCGACTTCATCAAGACCTCCACCGGCAAGGTCGCGGTCAACGCCACGCCCGCCAACACCCTCCTCATGCTGGAGGCGGTCCGCGACTTCCGCGCGCAGACCGGCGTCCAGGTCGGCGTGAAGCCGGCCGGCGGCATCCGCACCACCAAGGACGCGATCAAGTTCCTCGTCCTGGTCAACGAGACCGCGGGCGGGGACTGGCTGGACAACCACTGGTTCCGCTTCGGCGCCTCCTCGCTCCTGAACGACCTGCTGATGCAGCGTCAGAAGCTGGCCACGGGCCGTTACAGCGGCCCCGACTACGTGACGGTGGACTGATCACCATGGCATCTGCATCCGTATCCGCATCCGCACCCGGATCCGCGTTCGAGTACGCACCGGCGCCCGAGTCCCGCGCCGTCGTCGACATCGCCGCGTCCTACGGCCTGTTCATCGACGGCGAGTTCACGGAGGCCGCCGACGGCAAGGTCTTCAAGACGGTATCCCCGTCCACCGAGGAGGTCCTCGCCGAGGTCGCCGAGGCCGGTGAGGCGGACGTCGACCGCGCGGTGAAGGCCGCCCGCAAGGCGTTCGAGAAGTGGTCGGCGCTCCCCGGCTCCGAGCGCGCGAAATACCTCTTCCGCATCGCCCGCGTCATCCAGGAACGCAGCCGCGAGCTGGCCGTCCTCGAGACCCTCGACAACGGCAAGCCGATCAGGGAGACCCGCGACGCGGACCTCCCCCTGGTCGCCGCGCACTTCTTCTACTACGCGGGCTGGGCCGACAAGCTCGACCACGCCGGCTACGGCGCGAACCCGAAGGCACTGGGCGTCGCCGGCCAGGTCATCCCCTGGAACTTCCCCCTCCTGATGCTGGCGTGGAAGATCGCCCCGGCGCTGGCGACCGGCAACACGGTCGTCCTCAAGCCCGCCGAGACGACCCCCCTGTCCGCCCTGTTCTTCGCGGACATCTGCCGTCAGGCGGGCCTGCCCAGGGGCGTCGTCAACATCGTCACCGGCGACGGCCGCGCGGGCGCCGCGCTGGTCGCCCACCCCGACGTGAACAAGGTCGCCTTCACCGGCTCCACGGCCGTCGGCAAGCAGATCGCCCGCACGGTCGCGGGCACCCGCAAGAAGCTGACGCTCGAACTGGGCGGCAAGGGCGCCAACATCGTCTTCGACGACGCCCCGATCGACCAGGCCGTCGAGGGCATCGTCAACGGCATCTTCTTCAACCAGGGCCAGGTCTGCTGCGCGGGCTCCCGCCTGCTGGTCCAGGAGTCGATCCACGACGAGCTGCTGGACTCCCTCAAGCGCAGGCTCTCCACCCTCCGCCTGGGCGACCCGCTGGACAAGAACACCGACATCGGCGCGATCAACTCCGCCGAGCAGCTGGCCCGGATCACCGCGCTGGCCGACCAGGGCGAGGCGGAGGGCGCCGAGCGCTGGTCCCCGTCCTGCGACATCCCGGACAGCGGCTACTGGTTCGCCCCGACGCTCTTCACGAACGTCACCCAGGCGCACACGGTGGCCCGCGACGAGATCTTCGGCCCCGTCCTGTCCGTCCTCACCTTCCGTACGCCCGACGAGGCGGTCGCCAAGGCGAACAACACGCCGTACGGCCTCTCCGCGGGCATCTGGACGGAGAAGGGCTCGCGCATCCTGGCGGTCGCGAACAAGCTCCGCGCGGGTGTGATCTGGTCCAACACGTTCAACAAGTTCGATCCGACCTCGCCGTTCGGCGGGTACAAGGAGTCGGGCTTCGGCCGCGAGGGCGGCCGCCACGGCCTGGAGGCGTACCTCGATGTCTGACCGACTCAGCGTGCTGAAGACCTACAAGCTGTACGTCGGCGGGAAGTTCCCGCGTTCCGAGAGCGGCCGGGTGTACGAGGTGACCGACGCAAAGGGCAAGTGGCTGGCGAACGCCCCGCTCTCCTCCCGCAAGGACGCCCGTGACGCGGTGGTCGCCGCGCGCAAGGCGTTCGGCGGCTGGTCCGGCGCGACGGCGTACAACCGCGGCCAGATCCTCTACCGCATCGCCGAGATGCTGGAGGGCCGCCGCGACCAGTACGTCGCGGAGGTCGCCGACGCCGAGGGCCTGTCGAAGTCGAAGGCGGCGGCGCAGGTCGACGCCGCGATCGACCGCTGGGTCTGGTACGCGGGCTGGACCGACAAGATCGCCCAGGTGGTCGGCGGCGGCAACCCGGTCGCGGGCCCCTTCTTCAACCTGTCCTCCCCTGAGCCGACGGGCGTGGTCGCCGTCCTCGCCCCGCAGGAGTCTTCCCTCCTGGGCCTGGTCTCGGTCGTCGCCCCGGTCATCGCCACCGGCAACGCGGCGGTCGTGATCGCGAGCGAGAAGTCCCCGCTGCCGGCCCTGTCGCTCGGCGAGGTGCTGGCCACCTCCGACCTCCCCGGCGGCGTGGTGAACGTCCTGTCCGGCCGTACGGCCGAGATCGCCACCCCCCTCGCCTCCCACCAGGACGTCAACGCGATCGACCTCGCGGGCGCCGACGAGACGCTGGCGAAGGAGCTGGAGATCGCGGCGGCCGACAACCTCAAGCGCGTCCTGCGTCCACAGCCTGTGGACGACGCCGACTGGTCGGCCACGCCGGGCATCGACCGCATGACGGCGTTCCTGGAGACGAAGACGGTCTGGCACCCGACGGGCGCGCTGGGCGCGTCCGGCTCGTCGTACTGAGCCGCCACGGGTTCGGGCGCACCCGCGCCGCGCCCACGGGACGAGCCGTGTCTTCCCTCCGTCCGGGGAAGGCGCGGCTCTCGGCATGCGGTCGCCGGACCGTCAGCGCACCAGCTCGGTCACCTGCCCCACCACCGGCACGGCACCCAGGGACCGCGCCTGGGCCACCGGTCCGGTCAGGGCGGTGGACGCCAGCGGCTGGAAGTCGGCGACCTTCGTGCCGACGCCGTTGTCCAGCGGGTCGACGCCGGTGCCGGCCAGCGGATTGGGCTTGAGGTCGGCGACCGGGCCGGTGACGTAGCCGACCATGCCGGTCACGGCCTGCAGGCCGGCCTGCGGGTCGATGTTGCCCACCGAGGTGGGCCGGGTGTGTGCCAGGCCGGCGATCGTCTCGCCGCCGTCCGCGGAGGCCGTTCCCGCTCCTGCCGCCAGGGCGGCTCCGGTGGTCGCGAGGGCGACCAGGGCGCGCTGTGCGTGCGGGGTGCGGGGGGACGCGTGTCGGGCCATCGCTGCTGCCACCTCTTGGTGTGGGTTGCTACGGACTACCGTGCTAACAGTACGGAACGTGATCAGGTCACCGCGTACGGTGACCCGGGTGTGACGCGTGCTGCAAAGTCCCCCCGCGGGGTCGTACGGCGGCCGTTCGATGCCTCAGACTGGTGTCCCGTGAGCTCCCATCCGCCCATACCGACGCGAGTCGTGCTGCTCTGCGGCCCTTCCGGCTCCGGCAAGTCCCTCCTCGCCGCCCGCTCCGGCCTTCCGGTGCTGCGGCTCGACGACTTCTACAAGGAGGGCACCGACCCGACGCTGCCGCTGGTGCCCCGGAGTTCCGACATCGACTGGGACCACCCCGGCTCGTGGGACGCGGACACGGCCGTCGCCGCCATCGCGGAGCTGTGCCGCACGGGCCGTACGCGCGTACCCGCCTACGACCTCGCGCTCAGCGCCCGTACGGGTGAGGAGGCGGTCGACATCGGGCAGACCCCGCTGTTCCTGGCGGAGGGCGTCTTCGCCGCCGAGATCGTGGCTCGCTGCCGGGAGGCGGGTGTGCTCGCCGACGCGCTGTGCCTGAGCCGCGGCCCGCTGACGACCTTCCGGCGCCGCTTCCTGCGGGACCTGCGGGAGGGCCGCAAGTCCGTGCCGTTCCTGGTGCGCCGCGGCTGGCGGCTGATGCGGCAGGAACGGTCGGTCATCGCCCGTCAGACGGCCCTGGGCGCCCACGTCTGCGACCGGGACGAGGCGATGGACCGCCTGGCCGCCGCGGCGGCGGGCCGGTGCGCCACGGCGCGTACGGGCGTGTGACACGCGCCCGCACGCGAAGACCGCCCGCACCCGCACAAGCCCGCGGACAGAGAAGCCCGTACTCGCAGAGAAGCCCGCACACGAAGAAGCGGGACTGGACGGACCCCCCGGCCCTACAGCCCCGCTCTCCTTGTGCTCCCCCGTGCTTCCCCCCCGTTGTTCCCCCGTGTCCCCCGTTGGGTCCCCCGTGGTGCTTCCCCGTGAGTAAGAGCCCGGCATCCTCCCCCTGATACACCCCGGCTCCTACTTTTTTCCGCGGGCCCCCCGGCCCGCCGTCCTTCAGGCGACCAACTCGCCGAAGGCGTCCTCCCGGTCACGGCCGAAGCTGAGGACCTCGTCCTCGCGCAGCCGGCGGAGCGACCGCCAGATGCTGGACTTCACCGTGCCGACACTGATGTCGAGGATGTCCGCGATCTCCGGGTCCGTACGGCCCTCGTAGTAGCGGAGGACCAGCATGGTGCGCTGGAGTTCGGGCAGCCGGGCCAGCGCCTGCCACAGGACCGTGCGCAGCTCGGTGCCGCGCATCGCGTCCGTGTCGCCGACCGTCTCCGGCAGTTCCTCGGTCGGGTACTCGTTGAGCTTGCGGCGCCGCCAGGCGCTGATGTGCAGGTTGGTCATGGTGCGGCGGAGGTATCCGCCGACCGCCGCCTTGTCACTGATCCGGTCCCACGCCCGGTACGTCGAGAACAGCGCGCTCTGCAGCAGGTCCTCGGCCTCGAAGCGGTCGCCGGTGAGGTGGTAGGCGGTGGCGTACAGGGAGGCGCGGCGCTCCTGGACGTAGGCGATGAACTCCGCCTCCGACAGCGAAGCGCGCTCCCCCGAGCCCTCCCCGTACGTCGTTCCCCCGTGCGCCGGCCCCCCGCGCGTCTCCCCCTGACGCGTGTCGACCACCGCGATGTACGCGGTGTGCTGACGCCCGGTGCCGCGAGCGCACCCCCGCCCTCCCCCACGCTCGAACACGCTCGCGCGGGAGGGACCCCCATCGGCACCGGACTTCTCGGAACCCCGGTGCGTGTGCACGTCGTGCAGACGCGTGACCACTGCGCTGGTGCTGGTGCCCTTCAGCGTGTTCATCTCGCGCCCCCCGTCGTGGACTTCCGGTGTTCGGTCCGCTGTGCTGCGACTTGCCGCACTGCCTGTACCGCGGCTCGCCGTGTTGCCTGTGACGAAAAGCTTGCCGCGGCGACTTCATGGCCGTGTCCGCCGACTGTCACAGACCTGTCACAGGGGTCCGTCACGGCTGGATCACCGTTCCTTCACAGGGTCCGGCGGCGTGGCGGGCTCCCATCCGGACCCACAGGTCGAACCGCACCCCCTCCATGGGCCAGAATGAGCCCGTGCCTTCCCTGTTGCTGATCGAGGACGACGACGCCATCCGTACGGCCCTAGAGCTCTCCCTGACCCGCCAGGGCCACCGGGTGGCCACCGCTGCCAGCGGTGAGGACGGTCTGAAGCTGTTGCGCGAGCAGCGGCCGGACCTGATCGTGCTGGACGTGATGCTGCCCGGCATCGACGGTTTCGAGGTGTGCCGTCGCATCCGGCGCACCGACCAGCTGCCGATCATCCTGCTGACCGCGCGCAACGACGACATCGACGTGGTCGTCGGTCTCGAGTCGGGTGCCGACGACTACGTCGTCAAACCCGTCCAGGGCCGGGTGCTGGACGCGCGTATCCGGGCCGTACTGCGGCGCGGGGAGCGGGAGTCGACCGACTCGGCGAGCTTCGGCGGCCTGGTCATCGACCGGTCGGCGATGACCGTGACGAAGAACGGCGAGGATCTCCAGCTCACGCCGACCGAGCTGCGGCTGCTGCTCGAACTGAGCCGGCGGCCGGGGCAGGCGCTGTCCCGGCAGCAGTTGCTGCGGCTGGTGTGGGAGCACGACTACCTCGGCGACTCCCGGCTGGTGGACGCCTGCGTGCAGCGGCTGCGCGCCAAGGTCGAGGACGTGCCGTCGTCCCCGACCCTGATCCGTACCGTGCGGGGTGTCGGCTACCGGCTGGATCCGCCTCAGTGACACGGGAACACCAGGGGGGGTCACGCGGCTGGGTCGCGGCTCGCAAGGGAGTCTGGTCCTGGCTGCGCTTCACCAGCCTGCGCCTGCGGCTGGTCCTCGTCTTCGGCCTCGTCGCGCTCACCGCCGCCGTGTCCGCGTCCGGCATCGCCTACTGGCTGAACCGGGAGGCGGTGCTCACCCGCGCCCAGGACGCCGTGCTGCGCGACTTCGAGCGGGAGATGCAGAACCGGGCGGGCGCGCTGCCCGAGCGCCCCAGCCAGGACGAGTTGCAGCACACCGCGGGGCAGATGGCCAACAGCAGCCAGCGGTTCAGCGTGCTGCTGGTCGCCGAGAACGCCGCCGGCGAGACCGTGTACGGCAGTTCCGGCGGCCTGGGCGGCTTCGCGCTCTCCGCCGTGCCCGAGTCGCTGCGCACGGCGGTGAACAAGGAGCAGAAGGTCACCTCCGCCAACAAGCACCCGTACCACCTGTACTGGCAGCGGATCACCGAGGACGACACCCCCTACCTGGTGGCCGGCACGAAGGTGATCGGCGGCGGGGCCACCGGCTACATGCTCAAGTCGCTGGAACCGGAGGCCAAGGACCTGAACTCGCTGGCCTGGTCGCTGGGGATCGCCACCGCGCTCGCCCTGCTCGGCTCCGCGCTGCTCGCGCAGGCGCTGGCGACGACCGTGCTGAAGCCGGTGCACCGGCTCGGGGTCGCGGCGCGCCGCCTCGGCGAGGGCAGGCTGGACACCCGGCTGCGGGTGTCCGGCACCGACGAACTGGCCGATCTGTCCCGGACGTTCAACAGCGCCGCCGAGGCGCTGGAGAAGCGGGTCGCGGACATGGCCGGCCGGGAGCAGGCCTCGCGACGCTTCGTGGCGGACATGAGCCATGAGCTGCGCACCCCGTTGACGGCGATCACCGCCGTCACGGAGGTGCTGGAGGAGGAGCTGGAGTTCGAGGGCGGCGGCTTCGACCCGATGATCGAGCCCGCCGTGCGGCTGGTGGTCAGCGAGACGCGGCGACTGAACGACCTGGTGGAGAACCTGATGGAGGTCACCCGCTTCGACGCGGGCACCGCCCGGCTGGTCCTGGACGACGTCGACGTCGCCGACCAGATCACCGCCTGCATCGACGCCCGCGCCTGGCTGGACGCCGTCGACCTGGACGCCGAGCGCGGCATCCACGCCCGTCTCGACCCGCGCCGCCTGGACGTGATCCTGGCCAACCTGATCGGCAACGCGCTCAAGCACGGCGGGTCGCCGGTGCGGGTGTCGGTGGCGCGGGCGGACGACGAGGTGGTCATCCGGGTGCGGGACCACGGGCCCGGCATCCCCGAGGACGTCCTGCCGCACGTCTTCGACCGCTTCTACAAGGCGAGCGCCTCCCGGCCGCGCTCCGAGGGCAGCGGGCTCGGCCTGTCCATCGCCCTGGAGAACGCGCACATCCACGGCGGTGGGATCACCGCCCAGAACTCCCCCGAGGGCGGTGCGGTGTTCACGCTGCGGCTGCCGCAGGACCCGCCGGCGGACGAGGACGCCGAGGACGCCGGGGACACCTCGGGTGACGGGAGCACGGGCAAGGACGCGAAGGGACAGGTCTGATGACCGTACGCCGCCTGTCGGCACTCCCCGGGCTGGCCGTGCTGGCCGCGCTGCTCGCCGGGTGCGGCATCCGGGCCACGGAGGTGCCCACGGACTACGGTCCCGCGCCCTCGCGGGTGCGCTGCTCGCTCGCCGAGCCGGACGTGTCGACGCAGGCCGCGCCCGGCGTGCCGGTGCAGGTCTTCCTGCTGTGCGGCTCGTCGCTGGTGGCCGTGGACCGGACGGTACGGGTGCCGGACGGCGTGGACTCCGGGCGGCGGGTCCTGGTGGCCCAGGGGCTGCTGAACGAGCTAGCGGCGTCGCCGTCGGCCGCGGAGAAGGAGGCCGGGTACACCACGGACGTACGCCGCGGGGTCACCGTGACCGGCCCGCGCCCCGGCGACCCCGAGGACACGCTGCGGCTCGGCACCGCCCCCGACGACCTCACCTCGTACGCCCTCGCGCAGGTCGTCTGCACCCTCTCCGACTCGGCCGCGGGCGAGGGCGACGGCTCCGTCGTCCTCGCCGGCCCCGGCGACCGGTCCGCACGCCGCTACGTCTGCACGGACGAGGTCCGGGCCCGGCCGGGGAGCAACGAACCGCCGGCCGGCGAGGTCACGGACGGCTGACGGCCCGGGACGCGCGGCAGGGGCGGGACGGCGCGAAGACGGTCCCGGGGGCCATGTGGCGCAAGCCTCACCCTCGCGGGGGAGAGGCCGGAACCGAGTGCGGCGGCGGCCGCGTCTAGGGGGACGTGCAGCGTCATGGGTTCCTCGGCGGCAGCGCCGCGCTCCGCATCCGGGTGACAGGAGGTGTCCTCCTGGTCGCGCATCTCGCGTTCGTCGCCTGGTACACGCTGCGGCCACTGGACGTCCCCTGGGTACTGCCTCCCAACCTGCGGCCGCTCGACGGGGTCCGCGCGGACCTGGCGCTCGGCTGGCCCGCGGCGGTCCGGGCCATCGGCGGGTCGCTCGCCCTGCTGGCGCCGCTGGGCGTCCTGCTGCCGATGGCGGGCGGCAGGCTGACCGTCTCGCCGCTGGCCTCCCTGCTGCGGACCATGGCGGCGGCGGCCCTGCTGTCACTGGGCATCGAACTGTTGCAGACCGGGGTGCCCGGTCAGGTCGTCGACGTCGACTCGCTGCTGCTGAACACCGCGGGCGTGGCCCTCGCGCACCTCGCCCTCGTCCCCGCGGGCCGGGCCCGGCTCCGTCGCAGGTCCGAGCGGGGGCGGCGGCAGGACGTTCCCCGGGATGAGCCCACTCAGGGTCGGACCCCGACGATTCCCAGGGTCGGTATCGCCCCGTAGAGCGACGCTTTGTTCCGTTCGTCTCCGTAGCGTGGAAGGCAGATGAAGGGGAAGCCGTTCGGCAGCCCCACCACACGCTCACGAAGGAGCCGCGATGTCCCGCCTCGCCCGCCCCACCAACGGCCGCATGATCGGCGGAGTGTGCGCCGCGCTGGCCCGGCGCTTCGGCACCTCCACTACCACGATGCGGGTGATCTTCGTGGTCTCCTGCCTGCTGCCCGGCCCGCAGTTCCTGCTCTACCTCGCCCTGTGGCTCCTGCTGCCGTCCGAGGAGAAGGCCGCCCGTACGGCTTGGTGACGGGCTCGTACGGGCCGTGACGGCGGCCCGATGGACGTACCTCCCCTCTGGTACATGGACGTACCTCCCCTCAGGTACACCGATGGGGCGCACCCGGAACACCGGGTGCGCCCCGTCGGCGCGTGCGGAGAGGCGGAGAGGCGGGGATCAGCCGCCGATCGGGAGGCCGTTGACCGGCAGGCCCTGGGTGGGCAGGCCCTTGGCCGGCAGGCCGCCGAGCAGGCCGGCGACCGGCTTGGTCGGGCCCTCGGAGAGCTGCTGCTCGACCACCTGCTCGACGACCGGCTGCGCGGCGGTCAGACCCACGCCGGAGACGTGGCGGCCCTGCTCCAGGATGTTGCCCGCGCCGGGCACCACCTGGGAGACGGTCTCCGCGGGGAGCGTGCGGGCGACCGAGTCCACCGTCTGGGCGGTGTCCGGCAGCTCCGGGGCCGCGGTGGCCGCGCCCGCGCCGGCGGCGGCGAAGGCGGCACCGAGAGCGGCGACACCGAGGGTCTTGGCAGCAGACTGCTTCATGAAATGCGTCCTCGAATGGGATGACAGGGATGTGAGCGGTCCTTGAACGTAAACACGCGCCACCCCTCGCGGCAAACATCGAAATGCGGACGGATTGTGAAAGCCCGTCCGCATTTCCGTATTACCGTCGACTGCCGCTCAGCCCTCGACCTGGGAAGAACCGCTGGTGGAGGCCGTCTGCTGGAACAGCCATTCGGATTTCAGCTCCGCGTATCCGGGCTTGATCACGTCATTGATCATGGCCAGTCGTTCATCGAAAGGAATGAACGCTGATTTCATCGCATTGACGGAGAACCACTGCATGTCGTCGAGCGTGTAACCGAACGCGTCGACAAGGTGCTCGAATTCCCGGCTCATGCCGGTGTGGGACATGAGCCGGTTGTCCGTGTTGACGGTGGCCCGGAAGTGCAGCCGGCGCAGCAGCCCGATCGGGTGCTCGGCATACGAGTCCGCGGCCCCGGTCTGGAGGTTGGAGCTGGGGCACAGCTCCAGCGGGATGCGCTTGTCCCGGACGTACGAGGCGAGCCGCCCGAGCTTGACCGTGCCGTCCTCGTGGACCTGGATGTCGTCGATGATGCGCACGCCGTGCCCGAGCCGGTCGGCGCCGCACCACTGCAGGGCCTGCCAGATGGACGGCAGCCCGAAGGCCTCGCCGGCGTGGATGGTGAAGTGGTTGTTCTCGCGCTTGAGGTACTCGAAGGCGTCCAGGTGCCGGGTGGGCGGGAACCCGGCCTCGGCGCCCGCGATGTCGAAGCCGACGACGCCGAGGTCGCGGTAGCGGTTGGCCAGCTCGGCGATCTCCAGGGCGCGGGCGGCGTGCCGCATGGCGGTGAGCAGGGCGCCGACGCGGATGCGGTGACCGCCCGCCCGCGCGCGCCGCTCGCCCTCCCGGAAGCCCTCGTTGACGGCCTCGACGACCTCTTCGAGGCTGAGCCCGCCCTCCAGGTGCTGCTCGGGGGCGTACCGCACCTCGGCGTAGACGACGCCGTCCTCGGCGAGGTCCTCGGCGCACTCGGCGGCGACCCGGACCAGGGCGTCGCGGGTCTGCATGACGCCGACGGTGTGCGAGAAGGTCTCCAGGTACCGCTCCAGCGACCCGGAGTCGGCGGCCTGGCGGAACCAGGCGCCGAGCCGGTCGGCATCCGTCTCGGGGAGTTCCGAGTAGCCGGTCGCACGGGCGAGTTCGACGACCGTGCCGGGGCGCAGCCCGCCGTCGAGATGGTCGTGCAGCAGAACCTTCGGCGCCCGGCGGATCTGGTCCGGCGTCGGAGTCTTCGCGGTGGTCTTCGCGGTGCTCTGGCTCGTCATTTCCGCACTCTAACTCCTACGCGCGTAGAACGTGGGGTGAACGCACGGACACGGAATGCGGACACCGTACGAGGCCGCGGTGTACGTACTCGTCGATATGTAACGGTGACTGCGATGACGGGTGGCGTACACCCGGTCTTCTGAGAATGTTCTGCCATGGCACAGCAAGCGACGCCGGCCCGCCAGGCCCGGCTGGGGCGAACGCTCGGTCCGGAGGGGACGGCGGTGAGCGGAGTGGTGCTGCTGCTCCCCGGCGGCGACGAGGTGTCCAGCCGCAAGCCGTCTCCGCTGCTGGCGGCCGCGTCCGTACGCGCGTTGGGGCGTCGGCTCGCGCGCGCGGGACGGGACGAGGGCCTGGCCACGCACGTCGTGCACTACCGCTACCGGGGCTGGAACGGCGCCGAGGCCCATCTCGCCCGGGACGCCGACTGGGCCGCCGACGAGGCCGTACGGCTCTACGGCGACGTACCCGTCTGCCTGGTCGGCATCGGCATGGGCGGGCGGGCCGCACTGCGCGCCGCCGGACACGAGGCCGTCAACTCGGCGCTGGCGATCGCCCCTTGGCTGCCCGACGAGGACATGGCCGCCCCGCCCGAACCGGTGAAGCAGCTCGCCGGGCGCCGGGTACTGATCGTGCACGGCACGAACGACGAGCGCAGCGACCCCGAGCTGTCGTTCCGGCTGGCCTCCCGGGCGAAGAAGGCGAACCGTGCGGTGTGCCGGTTCGAAGTGCACTCCGACGGCCACGGCTTGCGGCACTACCGGGAGGAAGTCGCCGCGCTCACCGAGGACTTCGTGATGGGCGCGCTGTTCGGGCACGCGTTCTCGCGGCCGGTCGAGGACGCGCTGGCCGCTCCCCCGCCACTGGGGCTGCGGATGCCGTTGGCGGTGGGGTTCGGGAAGTCGTTGCGGCGGTAGGCGCGGCGTTTGCGGGCGGCCGGGGTCAGGACGGGAGCAGGTGGCCCCGCCTCGACAGCAGGAACTTCTTGAACGCGGCCACCGGGGGCGTGTCCGTACGCCCCGCCAGCCAGGCCACGCCGATCTCGCGGGCCGCGCGCGGGGCCGTCACCGTCAGTTCGACCACGCCGGGGCGGGGCACGGCGGGCGGCGGCAGCAGGGCGACGCCCAGGCCCGCCGCGACCAGGCCGCGCAGCGTCTCCGCCTCCTCCCCCTCGAAGGCCACCTTGGGCCGGAAGCCGGCCTCCTTGCACAGGGCGTCGGTGATGCGGCGCAGGCCGTAGCCGGGCTCCAGGGTCACGAAGACCTCGTCGGCGGCCTCGGCGAGGCGGATGCGCCGGCGGCCGGCCAGGGAGTGGTCGGCCGGCACGACCAGGCGCAGCTTCTGCTCGTCGAGGCGGCGGGCGACCAGGTCGGGGGCGTCCGGGACCGGGGAGGTCAGGCAGAGGTCCAGCTCGCCGGCGCGCAGGCGCTCCAGCATGGCCTCGCCGTAGTTCTGGACGAGGCTGAAGCGGACGCGGGGGTGATCGGCGCGGAAGGCGTGCAGCAGCCCCGGGACGGTCTCGGCGCCCATGGTGTGCAGGAACCCGAAGGCGACCTTGCCGGTGGCCGGGTCGGCGTCCGCGCGGACCTCGTCGGCGGCGCGCTCGACCTCGGCGAGGGCGCGCTCGACGGAGCCGAGGAAGGTGCGTCCGGCGACGGTCAGCGCGAGCGTACGGCCGCGGCGGACGAACAGGTCGACACCCAGGTCCTCCTCGAGGCGGACGAGGGCGCGGGAGAGGGTCGACTGGGGGACGTTCATCTCCTGGGCGGCCCGGGTGACGTGCTCGGTGCGGGCGACCCCGGCGAAGTGCGCGAGGCGGGGCGCGAGCAGCGCGACGATGTCTTCTGTGTCACCGGACGGTGACAGACGGGCCTGTGAGCTTTGCTGATGCACCATGGGAACGATTATGGCCATTCCATGCATTGGACGGATGAGTGACGCTCTTCGTACCGTCGCAGCATGACTCCCGCCGATACCGGGGCGTCCACCACCGTGGGCGCCGCTGCATCCGTCTCCGCCCCCGACGCCCCCGCCGCGACCGGCACCGCCGACACGAGCGGCACCGCCGACACGACCGGTACCTCCGACTCGCGCATGACCCCGGGCGGTCCCGGCTACCGCCGGATGAGTCTCGCCCTCTTCCTCGCGGGCGTCGCGACCTTCGCGCTCCTGTACTCCACCCAGGCCCTGCTGCCGCTCATCTCGGGCGACATGGGCGTCACCGCGAGCGACGCGAGCTGGACGGTGGCCGCCGCGACCGGTGGCCTCGCGGTGTTCGTGCTGCCGATGAGCGCGCTGTCGGAGCGCTTCGGACGGCGTACGGTCATGACGGCGTCGCTGGCGGTCGCGGTCACCGTCGGCCTGCTGGTCCCCTTCGCCCCGTCGCTGCCGGCGCTCGTCGCGCTGCGCGCGGTGCAGGGCGCGGCACTGGCCGGACTGCCGGCCTCGGCGACGGCGTACCTGGCGGAGGAGGTCACCCCGCGTGCGCTGGTCACCGCGATCGGCCTGTTCGTCGCGGGCAACAGCGTGGGCGGGATGAGCGGCCGGGTGATCACCGGCTGGGTGGCCCAGGAGTGGGGCTGGCGGATCGCCGTCGGCGTGATCGGTGCCGTGGCGGTGGCGTGCGCGGTCGCCTTCCGGCTGCTGCTGCCGGCGCCGAAGCACTTCACGCCGGGCTCCCTGCGCCCGCGCGTCCTTGTCCGCACGGTCCGCGACCACCTCGCCGACCCGCTGCTGCGCCGCCTGTACGCGATCGGCGCGCTGTTCATGACGGTGTTCGGCGGCGTCTACACGGTGATCGGCTACCGCCTGGCGGAGGCGCCGTTCTCCCTGCCGCAGGGTCTCATCGGCTCGATCTTCCTGGTCTACCTGGTCGGCACGGTCTCGGCGTCGACGGCCGGCCGCCTGGTGGGCCGCCTGGGCCGCCGCGGGGCGCTCTACCTGGGCGGCGGTACGACGGCGGCGGGCCTGCTGTTGTCCCTCGCCCCCTCCCTGCCCCTGGTCCTGCTGGGCCTGGTGCTGATCACGGCGGGCTTCTTCGCCGGGCACGCCGTGGCGTCGTCGGCGGTCGGCAAGACGGCCACGCACGGCCGCGCCCAGGCCTCGGCGCTGTACCAGTCCGCCTACTACGTCGGCTCCAGCGCGGGCAGCACGGTCGGCGCGGTGGCCTTCCACTCCGGCGGCTGGGCGGGAACGGTCGGCGTCGGGCTGCTGGCGGTGCTGGGCGTCGTGGCGATCACGGCGCTCGGTTCCCTCGCGGCGCGCCGACAGGCCTCGGCCGCTCCGGTGCGGGCCTTGAGCGCACTCCGCTGACCTGCGCCTTTCTCGACTGCACAGGCCATTGTCAGTCCCCTGCGGTAGCTTCCGAAGTGCGAGGCGCGAAGACGCGCACGAAGGACGCCACAGGGGTGGGTGGACGATGACCAACGGCACCGTGACGACGGAGCTGGACTCCGCGCTGGACAAGCACCGGGTCGAGCTGACGGGGTACTGCTACCGGATGCTCGGCTCCTCCTTCGAGGCCGAGGACGCGGTCCAGGACACCCTGGTCCGCGCCTGGCGGAGCTACGACAAGTTCGAGGGGCGCTCCAGCCTCCGTTCCTGGCTCTACCGCATCGCGACCAACGTCTGCCTGGACATGCTGACCGCGGGCAACAAGCGGGCCCGCCCGATGGACCTGACGGACTCGACACCGCTCGCCCAGGCCGCCCTGTCCCCCCGCCCGGACCACACCTGGCTGGAACCGATGCCGGACGCCCGCGTACTGCCCTCGACCGCCGACCCGGCCGAGGCCGCGGTCGCCAAGGAGTCCGTGCGGCTCGCCTTCATGGCCGCCCTCCAGCAGCTGCCGCCCAAGCAGCGGGCGGTGCTGATCCTGCGCGAGGTGCTGGCCTGGAAGGCGAGCGAGGTCGCCGAGCTGCTCGGCACCTCGGTCGCCTCCGTCAACAGCGCCCTGCAGCGCGCCCGCGCGACCCTCGCCGAGCGGGCGGACCAGGGGGACGGCGCGGCGGTGTCCGACCCCCTGGACGAGGAGCAGCAGAAGCTCCTGGACCGCTATGTCGCGGCCTTCGAGGGCTACGACATGACGGCGCTGACGGCGCTGCTGCACGAGGACGCCGTCATGACGATGCCGCCGTTCGACCTGTGGCTGTCGGGTTCGGCGGACATCACCGGCTTCATGACGACCCTCGGCGCCGCGTGCGCGAACTCGCGGCTGGTGCCGGTCGAGGCCAACGGGCTGCCGGCCTTCGCGCACTACAAGCCGGACGAGGAGGCGGGCGGCTTCGCACCGTGGGCGGTCCAGGTGCTGGAGATCTCAGACGGCCGCATCACCGGGTTCCACTGTTTCCTGGACACCAAGCGGTGGTTCCCGCTGTTCGACCTGCCGCTCCGTCTCGAAGCGGAGACCGACGAGGTCCAGTAGTCCGCGCAGGGCGGGGTCGGGGTCGCGCAGCCGGATCCGGCCCCCGGCCCGCCGGGCGGTGAGCTCCAGGCGGGCCAGCAGGTCGACGACGGCGAGCCCCGGCGGTCCCAGCCCGCCGACGTCGCAGACGACCACCCCGGCCCGGGTGCTTTCCATCAGCGCGCGCACCTCGTCGCAGAGCCGGGGTACCTCCCCTCGGGAGACAGGCCCCGGCAGCACGAGTACGGCGGGTGTCACGGCGTCCACGTGCGGTAGACCGGGGGCGGGCCGGGAACTCATCGGTGCCCGCGATCAGAGATCACATTGACGTGCGCACACCCTCCCCCGGAGGGTGTGCCGTGTGCCCCACATATCTCCCCCCGCCGTCGTGCCGTCCGATCTCCCGCTCCGGGCCGAGGGGACGTCGCCGTGCAGGGGGTGCTGACCGGCTTCGCGGTCATCGCGGTCGTCATCGGCGTGGGCTATGTGCTGGGGCTGCGGGGCCATCTCGGCCCACAGGGCCGCGAGGTACTGACCAAGCTCGCCTTTCACGTCGCGTCCCCGGCCCTGCTGTTCACGACCCTCGCGACGGCCGACCTGTCGGTGGTCTTCTCCAGCCGGCTGCTGGTCACGGCGCTGTCGACGGTGGCGGTGGCGGGGGTCTTCGTCACGGTGGGTGTCGTACGGGGCTGGGGCGTGGGCCGCACGACGATCGGCGCGCTGTGCTCCGGCTACGTGAACGCCGGCAACCTCGGCATCCCGATCGCCGTGTACGTCCTGGGCGACGCCTCGCTGGTGGCGCCGGTGCTGCTGTTCCAGCTGGTGCTGGTGACGCCGGTGGCGGTGACGATCCTGGACCTGTCGGGCGGGGACGGGAGGGTTCCCCTGTGGCGGGTGCCGCTGACGCCGCTGCGCAATCCGATAGCGCTGGGCTCGCTCGCCGGGGTCGCGGTCGCCGCGAGTGGCGTTCGGGTGCCGGACCCGGTCATGGACCCGGTGACCCTGATCGGCAACATGTCCGTCCCGGCGGTCCTGCTGGCCTTCGGCATCTCCCTGTGCGGCTCCACGATGCCCCTGCGGGGTGCGGAGCGGCAGCCGGTGCTGCTCGCCGTGGCGTTGAAGGCGGTGGGGCAGCCGGCGGTCGCCTGGGCGCTGGCTTCCGGGGTGTTCGGCCTGCGCGGCGCGCAACTGCTCGACGTGGTGGTGACGTCGGCGCTGCCCGCGGCACAGAACCTGTACACGTACGCGTCGACCTACGGGGTGGGCGAGCGGCTGGCGCGGGACGCGATTCTCGTGTCGACGGTGGTTTCGGTGCCGGTGCTGGTGGGGGTGGCGGCGGTGTTGGGGTGAGTCAGGTCTCGGGGAACTCGCCGGTGTCGATGGTCAGGTCGAAGGGGGCAGGGAGTGAGAGGGGATCGCCGAACTTGGCGGCGCTCAGCACCCGGTAGACGTCGCCCTTCGGTTCACCGTAGAGCGTCGCGGTGGGCCCGCCGGGGGCCCAGCGGTCGACGAGGAGGTAGAGCGGGATACCGGCCGTGGCGTAGGCGGCGGGCTTGCTGATGCGGTCGTGGCGAGCGTTGGACTTGGAGGTGACCTCGACGACGAGTTCCGCGAGGGCGGCGGGGATGTGGGTGTCGGACTCGGTGTGGTCCGGCAACTGTGCTACCACAAGGTCCGGGATGAGCATTCCAAGGCGGGACGGAACGGCGATCGCCAGTGTCTGGAAGACTTCCCAGTCCTCGGGAATCACCGAGTACAAGCGACGGTGGATGCGCGCGGCGATGACGTTGTGAGGCAGCCCCGGAGCAGGTGACACGGTGATGATCCCCTCGATGATCTCCACCTTGCTGCCCTCGGGCCATTCCATCTCCTCCCAGAACCGGACGAGGTCGTCCCAGTTCTGGTCGGGCTCCTGGCTCACGGTGAGTGCGCTCATGGCGGTTCTCCTATCGGTGCGTCACCGATCCCCAGCATGCCGAACGGGACCGGTGGAGGTCCACCGGTCCCGTTCACCCGATCGAGGAACTCTCTGATCAGGCGATACGCTCCAGCACCACCGGCGACGCCGTGAAGGCCGTGCCCGCCGGGGCGACGTCGTAGGAACCCTCCACCGCCGCGAGGGCGTACTCGAAGCGGTCCGGGGTGTCCGTGTGCAGGGTCAGGAGGGGCTGGCCCTCGGTGACCGTGTCGCCGGGCCTGGCGTGCAGCTCGACGCCCGCACCCGCCTGCACCGGGTCCTCCTTGCGGGCGCGGCCCGCGCCCAGGCGCCAGGCGGCGACGCCGATGTCGTAGGCGTCGAGGCGGGTGAGGACGCCGGAGGCGCCCGCCTTCACCACGTGCTGCTCCTTCGACGTGGGCAGGGCCGCGTCCGGGTCGCCGCCCTGGGCCGCGATCATGCGGCGCCAGACGTCCATCGCGGAGCCGTCGGCGAGGGCCTTCGCCGGGTCGGCGTCCTTCAGGCCCGCCGCGTCGAGCATTTCGCGGGCCAGGGCGAGGGTCAGCTCGACCACGTCGGACGGGCCGCCGCCCGCCAGTACCTCGACCGACTCGCGGACCTCCAGGGCGTTGCCCGCGGTGCGGCCGAGCGGGGTGGCCATGTCCGTGAGCAGGGCGACCGTCCTGACGCCGTGGTCGGTGCCGAGGCCGACCATCGTGGACGCCAGTTCGCGGGCGTCGTCCAGCGTCTTCATGAAGGCGCCCGAGCCCACCTTCACGTCCAGGACCAGGGAGCCGGTGCCCTCCGCGATCTTCTTGGACATGATGGAGGAGGCGATGAGCGGGATCGCCTCGACCGTGCCGGTGACGTCCCGGAGGGCGTACAGCTTCTTGTCGGCCGGGGCGAGGCCGTCGCCCGCCGCGCAGATCACCGCGCCGGTGCCGTCCAGGACGCTCAGCATCTCCTCGTTGGAGAGGAGGGCGCGCCAGCCGGGGATGGACTCCAGCTTGTCCAGGGTGCCGCCGGTGTGGCCGAGGCCGCGGCCGGAGAGCTGCGGGACGGCCGCGCCGCAGGCCGCCACCAGGGGCGCCAGCGGCAGGGTGATCTTGTCGCCGACGCCGCCCGTGGAGTGCTTGTCGGCGGTCGGGCGGGACAGGGACGAGAAGTCCATGCGCTCGCCGGAGGCGATCATCGCGGCCGTCCAGCGGGCGATCTCGCCGCGGTTCATGCCGTTGAGCAGGATCGCCATCGCGAGCGAGGACATCTGCTCGTCGGCCACCTCGCCGCGCGTGTACGCGTCGATGACCCAGTCGATCTGCTCGGCACTGAGTTCGCCGCGGTCCCGCTTGGTGCGGATGACGGAGATGACGTCCATGGCCATGAAGGCTCGCTTCCTTACGTGGTGAGGTGGTCGGGGCCGAAGGCCTGCGGGAGCATCTCCGAGAGGGGGACGATCCCCGCCGGGGTCTCCAGCAGCAGCTCCGGGCCGCCGAACTCGTACAGCAGCTGCCGGCAGCGGCCGCACGGCACGAGGATCTCGCCGTGGCCGTCGACGCAGACGAAGTGCGTCAGCCGGCCGCCGCCGGTGAGCTGGAGCTGGGAGACGAGCCCGCACTCGGCGCACAGGCCGATGCCGTAGCTGGCGTTCTCCACGTTGCAGCCGGCGACGGTGCGGCCGTCGTCGACCAGGGCGGCGGCGCCGACGGCGTACCCGGAGTACGGGGCGTAGGCGCGGCCCATCGCCTCGCGGGCCGCCGTGCGCAGCGCGCCCCAGTCGACGTCGGTCATTTGCCCTGTCCCTTCCGGTACTGCATGCCGTTCGCCTTCGGCATCCGCAGCCGCTGCGCGGACAGTGCGAGGACGACGAGGGTGATGACGTACGGCGTGGCGGAGACGACCTGGTTGGGGACGTCGTCGGTGGTGGCGTACCAGGCGAAGACCAGAGCGCCGATCACCACGGTGATCGCGGCCTTGACGTACTTCTTGCGGATCGCCAGCCAGATGGCGCCGGCGACCAGCAGCAGCGCGCCGAGCAGCAGCAGGGCGTGCACGTTGGCGGAGCCGCCGCGCAGGTTGAGGCTGTCGGTGTAGCCGAAGAGGCCGGCGCCGATGGCGAGGCCGCCCGGCATCCAGTTGCCGAAGATCATCGCGGCGAGGCCGATGTAGCCGCGGCCACTGGTCTGGCCCTCCAGGTAGAAGGGGTTGGCCACGATGGAGAGGAAGACGCCGCCGAGGCCGGCCAGGCCGCCGGAGATGATCACGGCGAGGTACTTGTACTTGTAGACGTTGACGCCGAGGGACTCGGCCGCGATCGGGTTCTCGCCGCAGGAGCGCAGGCGGAGGCCGAACGGGGTGCGCCACAGGATGTACCAGCTGGCGGGGATGAGGGCGACGGCGATCAGGGTGAGCCAGGAGACGTCGGTGACCAGGCCGCCGAGCAGGCCGGCGATGTCCGAGACGAAGAACCAGTGCCGGTCGTTGAGGCTCTCCAGGGCGTCGGAGAGCCCCGGCACCGAGAAGTGGCCCAGTGAGTCGACCGGCGGGGACTGCTTGGCGGAGCCGCCCTGGTGGCCCTCGAAGGCGAGCGGGGCGAGGTAGCGGGTGGCGCCGAGGGCGAGGATGTTGATGGCCACGCCGGAGACGATGTGGTTGACGTTGAAGGTGATCGTCACGATCGCGTGCAGCAGGCCGCCGAGCGCGCCGCCGACGATGCCCATCAGGACACCGGTCCACGGGCCCCACTGGAAGCCGGCCCAGGCCCCGAACCAGGTGCCGAGGATCAGCATGCCCTCAAGGCCGATGTTGATGACGCCCGCGCGCTCCGCCCACAGGCCGCCGAGACCGGCGAGGCCGATCGGCACGGCGAGCTGGAGGGCGGTGGACATCTGGCTGACGTTGGTGATGCCGTTGGCGCCGGTGATCAGGCGGACGATGGAGGTCAGTGCCAGGGCACCGGCGATGATCAGCAGCAGGACGGGCAGCGAGATCCGGCGGCCGGTCGGCCCCGCGTGTTGCAGCGAGGGCTGGTTGACATCGGTCGCTGAGGTCGGGGCGGTCATCGGCCAGCCACCTCCTTCTTGGTGTTGTCGGTGGCGCCGAGGACGTGACCGGCGGCCAGCTCCGCGCCGACGCGGCGCTGCTGGCGGCGCAGGCCCCACTCGCGGACGGCCTCGTAGGAGACGACGACGGAGAGGACGATCAGGCCCTGCATGATGACCGCGATCTCCTTGTCGTAGCCGTGGAAGTCCAGCTCGGGCGAGGCCTTGTCGAGCCAGGCCCACAGAAGGGCGGCGAAGGCGATGCCGACCGGGCTGTTGCGGCCGAGGAGGGCGATGCCGATGCCGAGGAAGCCGATGCCGGTGGGGAAGTTGAGGCTGTAGGTGTGGGTGTCGCCGAGCAGGATGGGCAGGCCCGCGAGTCCGGCGAGGCCGCCGGAGAGGAGCATCGCGGTGAGCACCATGCGCTTGGGGTTGACGCCGCTGGCCGCGGCGGCGGACTCGGAGGCGCCGGAGGCGCGCAGGTCGAAGCCGAAGCGGGTGCGGTTGAGGACGATCCAGTAGCCGATGCCGAGCAGCACGGCGAGGACGACCAGGCCGTAGATCTCGCCGGCCGCGCCCATGTCGATGCCGGGGACCCAGCCGGACTCGTGCATCTCGCCGGTGGTGTTGTTGTTGCCGATCTTGACGCCGAAGACGTCCGGCAGCCACAGGTAGCCGATGACGGAGGTGGCGATGGCGTTCAGCATGATCGTCGCGACGACCTCGCTGACGCCTCGGGTCACCTTGAGGACACCGGCGATGCCGGACCAGAAGGCGCCGGTGAGGACGGCGGTGAGGAGGAGCAGCGGGATCTGGAGGGCGGCCGGGAGGCTGGCGTGGGCGCCGACGATCGCGGCCATCATGGCGGCGAGCTGGTACTGGCCGTCGACGCCGATGTTGAACAGGTTCATCCGGAAGCCGATGGCCACCGCCAGGGCCGCGATGTAGTACATCGACGCCTGGTTGATGATCAGGACCTGGATGTCGGAGAATCCGGCCTGCTCGAACATCAGGGCGAACGGTTCGACCGGGTTCTTGCCCGAGGCGATCAGGACGATCGCGCTCAGCGCGAAGGCCACGGCGAGCGCGATGACCGGACCGGCCACCGCGAGGAGCACGCGCTCCTTGTCGAACTTCTTCATCAGCGGGCCTCGTCTTCCGCACCCTGGCCGCCGTCGGCCGGGGTCTCTTCGTGTTCGAGGTGTCCGGAGGCGGCGCCGGTCATCGCCGAGCCCAGCTCCTCGGGGGTGATGGTGGCCGGGTCGGCGTCGGCGACCAGCCTGCCGTCGTAGATCACCCGGAGGGTGTCGGACAGGCCGATCAGCTCGTCCAGGTCGGCGGAGATCAGCAGGACGGCGAGTCCCTCGCGGCGCGCCTCGCGGATGTGGTCCCAGATCGCGGCCTGCGCGCCGACGTCCACACCGCGGGTGGGGTGGGCGGCGATCAGGAAGCGCGGCTTGTGGCTCATCTCGCGGCCGACGATCAGCTTCTGCTGGTTGCCGCCGGACAGGGACGCGGCTGTGACGTCGATGCCGGGGGTGCGGACGTCGTACGTCTCGACGATGCGCCGGGTGTCCTCCTGGGAGCCCTTCGGGTTCAGCCAGACGCCCTTGCTGTTGGGCTTCTCGGTGACGTGGCCGAGGATGCGGTTCTCCCAGAGGGGGGACTCCAGGAGCAGGCCGTGGCGGTGGCGGTCCTCGGGGATGTAGCCGACGCCCTGCTCGCGGCGCTTGCGGGTGGGCAGCGCGGTGATGTCCTCGTCGAGGAAGCGGATGGTGCCGGAGTCGGCGTGCCGCAGGCCGATGAGCGCGTCGACCAGCTCGGTCTGGCCGTTGCCCTCCACACCGGCGATGCCCAGCACCTCACCGGCGTGGATGGTGAAGGAGATGTCGTCGAGCAGGGCCTTGCCGCCCGGGGCCGCGAGGCGCAGCGTGTCGACGGTGATGACCGGGCGGTCGGTGACCGTGGACTCGGCGGTCTCCGGGGTGGGCAGCTCGCTGCCGACCATCAGCTCGGCGAGCTGACGCGGCGTCGTCTCGGCGGGGACGGCCGTACCGACCGTCGTGCCGCGGCGGATGACGGTGATCTCGTCGGCGACGGAGAGCACCTCGCCCAGCTTGTGGGAGATGAAGATGACGGAGAGGCCCTCGGCCTTCAGCTCGCGCAGGTTGTCGAAGAGGGCGTCGACCTCCTGCGGCACCAGGACGGCGGTCGGCTCGTCCAGGATCAGCGTGCGGGCGCCTCGGTAGAGGACCTTGAGGATCTCCACGCGCTGGCGGGCGGCGACGCCGAGCTCCTCGACCAGGACGTCGGGGCGCACGCCGAGGCCGTACCGCTCGGAGATCTCCTTGATCTTCCGGCGGGCCTTGGCGCCGATGCCGTACAGCTTCTCGCTGCCGAGCACCACGTTCTCGAGGACCGTGAGGTTGTCGGCGAGCATGAAGTGCTGGTGGACCATGCCGATGCCGCGGGCGATGGCGTCGGCGGGCGAGGAGAAGGCCACCTGCTCGCCGTCGATCGCGATGGTGCCCTCGTCCGGCTTCTGCATGCCGTAGAGGATCTTCATCAGCGTCGACTTGCCGGCGCCGTTCTCGCCGACGAGGGCGTGGACGGTGCCCTTGCGGACGGTCAGGTGGATGTCGTGGTTGGCCACGACACCCGGGAATCGCTTGGTGATCCCGGCGAGTTCGACGGCGGTCACCGATTCGTTGACCGCCGCTCCGGCCGGAGGGCTGCTGGACGCGTTGATGACGCACTCTCCTGGGGACGGGGGCCGTCTACGCGCGTAGCGCCCCTACGGCATCTAAAGCGGCGGCGGCACATCGACACGACGGGGTACGAGGAGGACTCGGAGGCGTCCTCCCCGTACCCCGTCGAGCGGTGCGACCACCGCGGTTACACGCTGTTCGAGGTGTTGCTCGGCTCAGCTGCTCTTGACCTTGATCTCGCCGCTGATGATCTTCTCCTTGGCCGTCTTGATGGCTGCCTGGAGCTCGGCGTCGTCCGCGAACTTCGGGTTGGAGTCCGAAAGGCCGACCTCACCGGACTTCAGATCGCCCCTGACGATACCGGTCTCCGGCTTGCCGTCCTCGACCGACTTCGCGAGGTTGTACACCGCCTTGGCGACGTCCTTCGTGGCCGAGGTCAGGATGGAGTCCTTGTACTTCGCGAGGGCTTCCTGCTTGTACTGGTCGGAGTCGACGCCGATCGCCCACACCTTGTTGGCGGCGGCGGCCTCGATGACACCCTGACCCGAGAGACCGGCCGCCGCGTAGACGACGTCGGCCTTCTTCTCGATCTGGCCCTCGGCGGCGGTCTTGCCCTTGTCGGGGCTGGAGAAGCCGCCCTCCTCCGCGGTCTGCGTCAGGTACTGCGAGATGACCTTGATCTTCGGGTCGGTGTCCTTGACGCCCTGCTCGTAGCCGGCCTGGAACTTGTGGATCAGCGGGATGTCCACGCCGCCCACGAAGCCGACCGTGTTGGTCTTGGTGCTCTTGGCGGCGGCGACACCGGCGAGGTAGGACGCCTGCTCCTCGTTGAAGACCAGGTCGGCCACGTTCTTCGCCTCGATCGTGGCGTCGTCCACGATGCCGAAGGTGGTGTCCGGGTACTTCTCGGCGGCGCTCTTCAGCGCGGCGGCGTACGCGTAGCCGACGCCGACGACCGGGTTGTAGCCCTGCTTGGCCAGCGAGACCAGGCGCTGCTCCTTGTCGGCGTTGGTCTCGCCGTCGGTGGGCTCGATGTCGGCCGTCTCGTAGCCGAACTCCTTCTTCGCCTGCTCCAGGCCCGCGTACGCGGCGTCGTTGAAGGACTGGTCGCCCTTGCCGCCGACGTCGTACGCGATGGCGAGGCCCTTGTCCCCCTTGGACTCCGACGACCCGGAGGAGGTCGAGGTACCACCGCAGGCGGAGAGGGCGAGGGCCAGGGAGGCGGTCGCTGCGCCTGCGACCGTGATCCGGGAAATCCGGCGCATGTCTGGTGCTCCTGTCGTACAAGCGCCGGGGACGGTTCGAGTACGGCGCTGGCTTCGCCGCAGATTAACGCGCGTAGACCTGCCTGAAAACCCCTTCTGTCCTTCTTGTTATCCGCCCGTGAACAAGGCGCGGTGCGCGAGTGCCCGAGGCTTGCCGGACGCGAACGGAGGGTGGCGGAGGGTGACGCCGTGGCGGCCGGTCGCGGACACGCCGAAGCGGGCGGGCACCTCCGGGCGCCCGCCCGCTTCATCCGGTTCTGTGCGGTGCCGCCGGACTACTCCGTCCTGACCTCGATGGCGCCGGAGATGATGCCCTCCTTGGCCTTGGCCACCGCGTCCGTCAGGCCCGGGACCTCGGCGTACTTCGGGTTGGCGTCGGACAGGCCCACGCCGTCGGACTCGAGGTCGAAGGTCTGGGTGCCGGTCAGCGGCTTGCCGTCCTCGACCGACTTGGCCAGGGCGAACACCGCGCCGTCGATGTCCTTGAGGGCGGAGGTCAGGATGTAGTCCTTGTACGCCGCGAGCGCTTCCTGCTTGTACTGGTCGGAGTCGACGCCGATCGCCCAGACCTTCGCCTTCGCGGCGGCCTCGATCACGCCCTGGCCGGAGAGACCGGCCGCCTGGTAGACGACGTCGGCCTTCTTCTCGATCTGGCCCTCGGCGGCGGCGCGGCCCTTGTCCGGGCTGGAGAAGCCGCCCTCCTCCGCGGTCTGCGTCAGGTACTGCGAGATGACCTTGACCTTGGGGTCGGTGTCCTTGACGCCCTGCTCGTAGCCGGCCTCGAACTTGTGGATCAGCGGTACGTCCACGCCGCCCACGAAGCCGACCGTGCCGGTCTTGGTGGCCTTGGCCGCGGCGACGCCGGCGAGGTAGGAGGCCTCGTTCTCGGCGAAGACGAGGGACGCGACGTTCTCGCCCTCGACCACGGAGTCCACGATGCCGAAGGTGGTGTCCGGGTACTTCGAGGCGATGGCCTTCATCGCCGGGCCGTAGGCGAAGCCGACACCGATGACCGGGTTGTAGCCCTGCTTGGCCAGCGAGGCGAGGCGCTGTTCCTTGTCGGCGTCGGTCTCGCCCTCGGTGGGCTCGATGTCGGCCGTCTTGTAGCCGAACTCCTTCTGGGCCCGCTCCAGCCCGGCGTACGCGGCGTCGTTGAAGGACTGGTCGCCCTTGCCACCGATGTCGTAGGCGATGGCGAGGCCCTTGTCGTCCTTGCCCTCGTCGCCGCTGTCGCTCTCGCCGCTGGTGCCGCCGCAGGCCGTGGCGGCGAGTGCGAGCGACGCGACCCCCACCGCGGCACGGGTCAGTCTGGATATCCGACGCATCTGAAGTTCCCCATTCTCCAAAGCCCCTCAGCGGGCGCTCGGTTCGGCGCACAGTAACGCGCGTAGAAACTCCTGGGAACGGGGTTCCGGGGGGCCGTTACCCATTCGTGCCGCGGGGTGTCCGGGGCATGCCGCGCGGCCTCGTGCGCTTGTGCACCAGGCTGCCCCCGGCCCGCCGCGGCCGCAACCGCGGCGGGGCCGGGCCCGCCCCGCGCTACACCGCGTCGATCAGCGCCGCCGCGGTGAACATCTCCACGCCGACGGTGATGGCGTGCTCGTCCACGTCGAAGTCGCCCTGGTGCAGGTCGCGGACCGTGCGCTCGCCGGGCGGGCGGACGCCGAGGCGGGCCATGGCGCCGGGCACGTGCTCCAGGTACCAGGAGAAGTCCTCGCCGCCGAGGCTCTGCTCGGTGGTCTCGACGGAGTCCGTGCCGCGCCGGGCGACCATGGCGGCCTGGAGCAGCTCGGTGCTGGTGACCTCGTTGACGACCGGGGGCACCCCGCGGACGTAGGTGATCTCGGACTTGGCGCGGTACAGGTTGGCGATCTCGTCGATGGCGCCGACCACGAGGTCGGGGGCCTGCCGCCAGGCGTCGAGGTCGAGGCAGCGCACGGTCCCCGCGAGTTCGGCGTGCTGCGGGATGACGTTCGGGGCGTGCCCGGACTCGATCCGCCCCCAGGTCAGGGCGAGCCCGCTGCGGCTGTCCACGCGCCGGGCGACGAGCGAGGGCACGTCGGTGACCACGCGGGCGGCAGCGGTGACCAGGTCGGTGGTCAGGTGCGGGCGGGCGGTGTGCCCGCCGGGGCCGTTCAGGGCGATCTCCAGCCGGTCGCAGGCGGAGGTGATGGGCCCCACCCGCAGTCCGATCCGCCCGGCGTCCACCCGGGGATCGCAGTGCACGGCGAGAATGCGGCGCACCCCGTCGAGCGCGCCGCCCTCGATGGCGTCGGCGGCGCCGCCGGGCAGCACCTCCTCCGCCGGCTGGAAGACCAGCCGCACGGGCCGGGGCAGCAGGCCCTGCCCGTGCAGGGCGGCGAGCACGAGCCCGGTGCCGAGGACGACGGTGGTGTGCACGTCGTGCCCGCAGGCGTGCGCGCGGTCGGGCACGCGGGAGTGGTACGGGCAGTCGCTCTTGGTGTCCGGGATGGGCAGCGCGTCGATGTCGGCCCGCAGGGCGAGCATGCGCGGCCCGCCCGCCCACTGTCCCGAGTCCGTGTCGGTCCCGATGTCGCAGACGAGCCCGGTTCCGACGGGAAGCACCCGCGGCTTGAGGCCGGCCCGCTCCAGCCGTTCCTTGATCGCGGCGGTGGTGCGGAACTCCTGGTTGCCCAGCTCGGGGTGCATGTGCAGGTCGCGGCGGAAGGCTACGAGCTCCGCGCGGAGCGCCTCCGGCAAGCTACCGGGGAGCAGCGCTTCCCCTGACGGATCGGCCTCGGTCTCTCGGGACATCAGTTGCTTCACCCTCTGAAGGGTAGGACGCCGGGGCGGTCAACTGTCCCACGATCAACAAAAGTTCAGCCCCTTAGGGGAAGAAAAGTTGGCCGCACGGCGCATGGCTCTCAACGGGGATGGGTACACTCACCCCTTTTTGGCCTCGGCACCCGACTCCGTTTTCCTTGCTCCCCTCACGGATACCACGGTACGGCCGAGCCACGCCGGGGGCGTCCCCCGGACGCGCCCGGGAGCACCTACCCGGCGACCGCCGACAGCCGGTGCACGTCCCGTGCCGAGCCGGTCACGCCGCTCAGGAAACCCCGGGCGCGGGGCGAGGCGTGCTGGGTGAGCCAGGCGGGGTCGATGTCGCAGACGGAGACGCGGACCTCGGTGCCGGCCAGGGCCAGCGGGAGGGTGTGGACGACGGTGGACGGGAAGCTGAGGACGGTGCGGCCGATCGGGCCCCGCCGGGCGATCAGCTCCAGGGGGAGGTCGGGGCGGACGATCTCCAGGCCCGTCTCCACGGCCAGCCGGTGGAGCTTCTCGGCGCTCTCGCGGCGGTGCGCGAAGTAGCGGGCCGCGCCGTGGGTCCTCGCCAGGCCGCGTACGGCGTCCACGTAGCGGTCGGCGTCCACGACGCCGGTCTCCACCAGGGACGTACCGACCATGTCGGCTCCCTTGGTGATGCGGGGCGGGCCGAAGCGGGAGCGGGTCCAGGCGAAGTCGTTCGCGGTGACGGTCACGCCGTCCGGGGTGTCCTCGATGGGCATGGAGGAGAAGACCGAGACCTGGCGGTCCGGGGTCGGCGTCAGTCGGTGCCGGGCGGATCTGGAGACGGGGGCGAAGAGCAGGTCGCGGGGGCCGGGGCGGCTGCCCTTGCGGTGCCAGCGCACCAGGCGTTCGCCGTGGGCCAGTTGGGTGACGAACTCCATCGTGGCCGTGCCGTCGTCGACGACGACCAGGTCGTGGGCGCGGGTGATGGTGAGGAGCAGTTGTACGTAGCGGGAGAAGGGGTCGCCCATGACGACCCGGTCCGCGTGGCGCAGGGCGGTCGTCAGTCCGCCCACCGTGCGGAAGGGGGCCGTGGCGCCGCCGCGCGCCTCCTCCCAGCGGATCTCGTGGCCCTCCTTGCGGGCCAGTTCCGCCATGCGGCGCAGCTGGCCGCGGGTCATCGGGTCCACGGGTGAGAGGACCACGAGGGTGAGCTCCGCGCCGGGTGCGCACGTGTGTGCCCACTCCAGCACGTTCAGCAGTTGTACCGGGCTCTCGACGAAGGCGAGGGTGTGGGGGCCGGCATTCCCGGCGCGGGGGCTCATCGGCTACGACCGTCCCGTGGTGAGGGCGTGGTGGGGTGTCAGACGGTGACGGGCTCGCCCGCGGCGGTGGCGATCTCCGCCTCGGCGACGACACCGGGGACGCGGCGCAGCTTCTTCATCGGGCCGAGCTCCGAGTCGTAGACCTTCTTGACGCCGTCGCCGAGGGAGGCCTCGATGGTGCGGATGTCGCGCACCAGGCGGGTCAGGCCCTGCGGCTCGACGGAGGCGGCCTGGTCGGAGCCCCACATGGCGCGGTCGAGGGTGATGTGGCGCTCGACGAAGGTGGCGCCGAGGGCGACGGCGGCGAGCGTGGTCTGCAGGCCGGTCTCGTGGCCGGAGTAGCCGATCGGGACGTTCGGGAACTCCTGCTGGAGGGTGTTGATGACGCGGAGGTTCAGCTCCTCGGCCTGCGCCGGGTACGTCGACGTGGCGTGGCACATGAGGATGTTGTCGCTGCCCAGGACCTCGACCGCGTGGCGGATCTGCTTCGGGGTCGACATGCCGGTGGAGAGGATGACCGTGCGGCCCGTCGCGCGCAGGGCGCGCAGCAGCTCGTCGTCGGTCAGGGAGGCGGAGGCGACCTTGTGGGCGGGGACGTCGAACTTCTCCAGGAAGGCGACGGCCTCGGTGTCCCACGGGGAGGCGAACCAGTCGATGTTCCTGGTCTTGCAGTACTCGTCGATCTGGCGGTACTCGTCCTCGCCGAACTCCACGCGGTGGCGGTAGTCGATGTACGTCATCCGGCCCCAGGGGGTGTCGCGCTCGATGTCCCACTGGTCGCGCGGGGTGCAGATCTCGGGGGTGCGCTTCTGGAACTTGACCGCGTCGCAGCCGGCCTCGGCGGCGGCGTCGATCAGCTTGAACGCGTTCTCCAGCTCACCGTTGTGGTTGATGCCGATCTCGCCGGTGATGTAGACGGGGCGGCCGGAGCCGGCCTCGCGGGAACCGAAGGCGCGGATGCGGGAGTTGGTGCTCATGGCAGGGGGTTCCTTACTTGGGCTGGGTGATCGTGGGGGATTCGAGGGAGTCGGGTACGCCGAGGGCGTCGGGCACGTCGAGTGAGGGGCCGAGGATCCAGCTCGCGATCTCCCGGATGGCGCCGTCACCGCCGGGGACGGTGGTGACCGCGCGGGCCGCGCCGCGTACGGCGTCGTGGGCGCTCGCGACCGCCACGGGCCAGCCGACGAGGGCGAAGCACGGGAGGTCGTTGACGTCGTTGCCGACGTAGAGCACGCGCTCGGGCGCGATGCCCTGCTCCTCGCACCACTGCTTGAGCGCGAGGTCCTTGCGGTCGATGCCGTGCAGCACCGGGAGCTTGAGCTTCCGGGCGCGGGCGGCGACGACCGGGTTCACCTCCGTGGACAGGATCAGCATCGTCAGGCCGCTGCGGCGCAGGGCGGCGATGCCGAGTCCGTCGCCGCGGTGGACGGAGACGAATTCCCGTCCGTCGGAGTCGATCAGCACCCGGTCGTCGGTCTGGGTGCCGTCGAAGTCGAGGACGACCGCGTCGATGTCGGCCGCGGTCGGGAGGGCGCCGGGCCGGGCGGCGTCGAAGAAGGGCGCCAGGGCGCGGGCCCGCGCCAGGTCGTGCGGGTCGTCGATCTCCAGGACGCGGGCCGGGTCGGTGCGGACCAGTTCGGTGCGGCCGAAGAAGCGGTGCTGGTGCTTGCGGAAGCCGGGCGCGGCCATGGCGTAGGCGGCGCCGGTCTCCAGGAGGTCCTGGGGCCGGTCCTGGCGGCGGGGGCGGTAGGACTTGTCGTGGTTGACGCCGCGGCCGCCCTCCTCTCCGTGGCCCTCGTCGGTGCCGTCCCGCCACACGAAGCCGTGGAACGGTGCCACGGTCACGGCGGTGTCGGCGCCGCCCTCGGCGACCGCGCCGGCCACCCCGTCGATGTCCTCGCGGACGATGAAGGGGCTGGTGCACTGCACGAGCAGCACCACGTCGACGGCCGCGCCGTGCAGGGCCTCGTGGGCGTCCATCGCGTGCAGTACGGCGGCCTCGGAGGTGGCCGTGTCCCCGGCGATGGCGGCGGGCCGCAGGACTACCTCGGCGCCGGCCTCGCGGGCCGCGGTGGCGATGGTCTGGTCGTCGGTGGAGACCACGACGTCCGTCACCAGCCGGGTGGCCCGGCACTCGCGCACCGCGCGGGCCACCAGGGGCACGCCGCCGACGGGGGCGAGGTTCTTCGCGGGCACTCCCTTGGAGCCGCCGCGCGCGGGGATCACCGCGAGCACCCGGCGCACCGAAGCGCCCTGGCCCGCTTGCGGGTTGGACATGGGTTCTGCTCCTTGCGCCGGGGAGGCGGGGGTCTCGGGTATCGGTGCGCGGGTGTCGGGTGCCGGTGCGCGGGTGTCGGGTGCCGGTGCGCGGGTGTCGGGTGCCGGTGCGCTCACAGCTCCCCCATCCGCCGGATGACCGGAGCGACCCGCTGGACGCCGTGCCGGTAGGCGCCGCGGGCGGCCCGGCGTACGACCTGCCGGACCGGGCCGGGTGCCTTGTCCGCGGCCGGCGCGCCGGGCAGCGGTGTGCCGTCGGGGCCGAGGTGGTGGCGGGCGAGGATGCCGGGCAGGTAGCCGGGGGCGGTGACCGGTGTGTAGTACGGGGCGAGCGGGGGCAGGCCGCCGGGCCGGCCGAGCAGCTCCGTGATGCGCTTCCGGGCCTCGTCGAAGGCGGTCTCGTAACCGCCGTCCGCCACCACGCCCTGCCGGGCGATCCACTCGGGGTCGGGTGCCGGGCGGTGGCCCTCGTCGAGCTGGTCCCAGGAGGCCAGGCAGCCGGAGCCGACGAAGTGGTGGTTGCCGAGCGCCTCACGCACGCCCAGGTCGGACAGGACGACCGTGGGGATGCGGCGGTGCAGGGATTCCAGGGCCGCCGTGGAGCTGATGGTGACCAGCAGGTCGGTGCGGTCGAGTACCTCGCCCATGTGCCCGTAGACCAGGCGGAAGTTGGGCGGCGGGTCGGCCCGCTGCACCAGCTTCTGGTAGGGCAGCTCCTCGATGTGCGTGGTGTGCTCGCCGGGCTTGGAGCGCAGCTTGAGCAGCACCTCGCGCTCGGGGTGCCGGCGGGCGTGCCGGATCAGCCGTTCGAGGAGGTACGCACGGTCCCCGCGGTTGTCCGGCACGGAGGGCTGGGCGGCGAAGACGACCGTGTAGGGGCGCTCCCGCCCGTCGGGCTCGCCCGCGTAGGCGGCTCCGCCCAGGAAGGGCAGGGCGACCTCGGTCACCGCGGCGGCGTCGGCGCCGACCCCCTCGTAGACGGCACGGAAACGGTCCGCGTCCTGGCGGGAGTTGGCGAGGACGAGGTCGGCGCCGTGGCGCAGCAGCAGGCCGTCGGCGAGCTTCTCGTAGACGACGCCGACGTAGCCGGTGACGACCACGGGCCGGTCGGCGCGGTCCTCCCAGACCCGCCCCAGGCCGTGCAGCATCGCCTGGACGCCGCCGCCGACCAGGGCGAGGACGAGGACATCGTAGGACTCCTCGCCCGTCGCGTCGCCCATGGCGCGCAGGAACTCGACGGCGGTCACCTCGCGGAGCGAGTCCGCGGTGACGCCGACTTCCCGCAGCTGGCGGGCGGTGGGGGTGGCTCGGCCGCGCAGGAGGTAGCCGTCCAGGTGGATGTCGGTGTTCTCCGGGGTTCCGGGGGAGACGCGGGTCGCGGTGAGCGCGCCCCATTTCCACCGGGTGTCGGAGTCCGCCAGGACGGCTACTCGCAGGGCCTTCGTCGCACTTGCTGGCACGTCGTAGACGCTAGGAAGCCATTTCTAGGAACGGCCCAACCGGAATCCAACAAACGGTGAACAGCACATCGCCGAATGGGGAATCGGGCCGTCCGGCGTCCGTGAAAATGTTCGCTTCACTGCTTCGCCACGCCGCGTTCACCCAGTATCAAGGTGCAGGTAAAGCCGAATGCCGGGCCGCCGCATAACGTCGTTCTCGTGCCCAAGCTCTCCGTCATCGTGCCGTTCTACAACGTGCGGCAATACACACCAGACACCCTGCGGAGTCTCCGCGCCAACGCGCGGGACGACTTCGAGTTCATTCTCGTCGACGACTGCTCGACCGACGGGACCGTGGACCTGCTCGCCCGCGCCGAGCGCGAGCTGCCGGGGGCGGTGCTGGTCATACACGAGCGGAACGGTGGCCTGGCGACCGCCCGCAACACCGGCATCGACCGGGCGCGCGGCGAGTACGTCACCTTCCTGGACGGCGACGACTGGCTGGCGCCCGGCCACTGCGCCCGGCTGGTGGATGTGATCGAGCGGCTGGGCGTGGACTTCGTGCGCACCGACCACGTGCAGTGCACGGGACGGAACCGCACGCTGCACCGGGTGCCGCACGGCCGCCGCAACGTGGCGCTGCGTCCGCGCGACGCGATCCTGCCCGCCCACCGGACCACCTCCGTCGACTACGCCTACGCGTGGGCGGGCGTCTACCACCGCCGGCTGGCCGAGCGCGGGCTGCTGCGCTTCACCGACGGACTGCGCACGGCCGAGGACCGGCCGTGGATCTGGAAGCTGCACCGGGAGGCGGAGTCCTTCGCGGTGACCGGGCTGCTCGGTGTCTTCTACCGGCGCGGGGTGGCGTCCTCGCTCACCCAGATCGGTGACGTCCGCCAGCTCGACTTCATCCGCGCGTTCGACGAGGTGCTCGCCGGGGCGGCCGGGGACGCGGACGCCGCGCGGCTGGTGCCGAAGGCGGTGCGCACGTACTGCGCGATCATCTCCCACCATCTCGGTTCCATCGAGCGGTTCGAGCCCGCCGTGGCCCGGATACTGAAGGCGAGGAGCGCGGCGGCGCTGCGGCGGATGCCGCAGGACGCGCTCGACGAGGTGCTCGGCTCGATGGACGCCGAGCGCGCCACGCGGCTGCGCCGGCTGCGCCGGCTGCGCCGACGCGCGGCCGCGGGTCAGCTGGAAGAGGGGGCGGCGGCGTGACCACACAGATCTTCCTGGCGTCGACGTTGTACGGCACGGCCACGCTGGCCGCGGCCCTGGACAGCGGCTGCTTCGACGCGGCCGACCGGCGGATCCTGCTGGTCTCCAACAACGCGGCGACGCCCGAGACGACCCCGTCCGTGGACGCGATGCCCGGTTTCGAGCAGTTGCGCGGCCGGTTCGACGACGTGGTGTCGTGGAACGAGGCGATCTTCCCCTTCCATCCCGGCGGCTGGTCGCCGCGGCTGGAGGACGTGCCCCTGTGGGAGCGGCATCTGCGGCTGGCCTGGGGGCTCGGCGACGACGACGTGGCGCTGGCCGTGGAGTCGGTCCAGGTGCATCCGGCGCTCGGTGTGGCGCAGATCTTCACCGACGCGCCGCTGACCGTCTACGCGGACGGCCTGATGAGCTACGGGCCCACCCGCACGAAGCTCGCCCCGCTGGTCGGCACGCGCGTGGAGCGGCTGCTCCACCTGGACCTGGTGCCGGGGCTCGCGCCGCTGCTGCTGACGGAGTTCGGCGTCGAGCCGGAGATCGTGCCGACCCCGGCGTTCACCAAGGTGCTGGCCGAACTGGCGGACACCGGCGCGGGTCTGCCGGACGTGGAGCGGCCCGCGGTGCTGCTCGGCCAGTACCTGTCGGCGCTGGGCATCCTCTCCGCCGAGGAGGAGGAGGACCTGCACGTGCGGATGCTGACCGGCGCCGCCGGACTCGGGCACACGAGCGCGGTGTTCAAGGCGCACCCCACGGCTCCGGCCCGCTACACCCGCACCCTGGAGCAGGAGGCCGAGAAGCTCGGCGTCGACCTCACCGTGGTGGAGACACCGGTCCTCGCCGAGGTGCTGTTCCAGCGGACGCGTCCGGCGCTGGTCGTCGGCTGCTTCTCCACGGCCCTGCTCACCGCGTCCGCGCTGTACGGCCTGCCGGTCGCCCGCGTCGGTACCGAGACCCTGCTGGACCGGCTGACGCCGTACGAGAACAGCAACCGCGTCCCGGCCACCATCGTGGACGCGCTCCTTCCGGACCTGGCCGACGCCGCCGCCGTCGCCGAGGGGCGACAGGTCACGGACACCGACGCGCTCGCCGCGCTGGTGCGGACCGTGGGGTTCGCGATGCAGCCGAAGGTACTGCCGGAGCTGCGGCCGGCGGCCGAGAAGTACCTGCGCGAGCACCTGGACGCGCGCACCTGGCGGTACTTCAAGAAGCGCCGGCTCACCTCCCTGGGGCTGCCGGGCGGCATTCCGGCGCGGCTGGGGTTCCTGCCGCACAACTCCACGGCACGGAAGGTGGTACGCCGGGCGCGGGCCATCCGGCGCACGATGCGGCGGTGAGGCCGGGCGGCGGGCGCCGGCCGCCCGCCGGAGGGAGAGTGTTCACCCACCGTCCGCCGCGAAGCCACCCGCGACCCGTCGCGCTGGGGCACATTCGGCCTCCGATCGGAGAACGGTGGAACGCATGACGAAGTCCCTGGCGGGATTCTTCACGGCACGGCGGAAAGAGGCCGCCAGGCCGGCGCTGTACGCCCGGGGCATGCGCCTGTGCGGTGAGCACCTCGCGGCGCGGGGCCCCGGGACCACTCCCCCGCAGGCCAGGCTCACCCAGGCCATCGGCGCCTTGGCGGCCTCCCTCGACAACCCCGCGGCCGACCACTTCGACGCCCTGCTCCGGGTCGGCGAGCGTGCCCTGGAGGCCGGCGGGGACGACGGGCTCGGCCTCGCGCTGGGCGTCGCCGAGACGTCGGCCCGGATCCGGCAGCGGTCCAAGGGGGCGTGGCGGCTGCGCGGCCTGGCCCTGGACGGTCTCGGCCGCGCCGACGAGGCGCTGGAGTGCTACGAGCGGTACGTCACGCTGCTGCCGAACGGCGACGCGGCGCCCGAGGTCGCCCGCCGGATGGACACCCTGCGGCGCCGGCGGGCCTGCCTCGACGCGGCCGTCGCGCTCTTCCCCGAGGCCGGTTCCGCACTGCGCGACCTGCTCGGACAGCCGCATGCGACCACCGCGGCCGTGTCGCCGCGATTCGCCGCGTACGTACGGGCGCGGGTCGCCGAGCACGGCCTGGGCGATCCCGGCGTACGGCGCCTGCTGGAGCTGTACGGCACCTACCGCCGGCTCGTCGAACGGGCCGGGTTGCCCGACCCGTTGCTCGGCGGCAGCACCCCGATCGGCGTGGGCGGACTGCGGGGCCTGGTCGCGGGGCGGTCGGTGTGCCTGGTGGCGAACGCCGGTGACGTCGCCGGGAGCACGCTGGGCGCCGAGATCGACCGCTACGACCTGGTGGTGCGCTGCGACGCGTTCCGCGTCCGGGCCGAGGGCACCGGCGAGCGCACCGATCTGCACGCCGTCTCGCTGCGGGGCGACGCCCCGTGGGAGGGGCCCGCCTGGACGCGGCCGGCCGGTGTCCGGCTCGTGTTCGGCGACCCGGCCGCCGCCTGGCGCCGCGCCACCCGGGAACGGCTCGTCCCCGGAGCGCAGGACCACGTCGGGGACGCCTCGCTGCGCCGTCCCCTGGGCGACCCGGCGCTGCTGGGCGAGGGCGGCTGGGGCGCGGCGACCACGGCCTTCACCGTTCTCAGGCTCCTGGACTTCCTGGACGCGAACCCCCGCCTGGACCTCATCGGCTTCACCCTGCCCGGCCGGCTGCGGCCCAGGGAGGCCGAGTGGATCATGGACCGCGCGACGCACGTCGACGACAGCAAGATGAGGATCGCCCTGCGATGACCCACTCCTCCGCCTCCCGCGCGGACGACCGGAGCACCGTCACCGGCAGACGCCGGATCGCCTTCGCCGTCCACACCGACGAGGACGCCCTGCCCGGCCTCCCCGCCCTGATACGCAGCCTGGCGCTGACCAACCCGGGCGTGTGCGAGGACTTCGTGGTCCTCCACCCCGGTCTGGCCGACGCCTCGTTCGACGCACTGCGCCGACTGCACCCGCGCGTCGTCACGCGCCGGGCCGAGGACCGCGGGGACGTCTTCCGGCTGGCGGGCTACGACACCGTCGTCGCCCTCGATCCGGCCATGGTCGTCCTGGGCGACATCGGTGCCCTGCTGCGGATGCGCCACGGGGTGGGCGCCGTGGCCCGGTCGGTGTGCGCCGGGGAGAGCGGGGAGCGGCGCGTGGTGCCGCCGGACGGCCTCCTCGTCGTCCAGCGCGCCGACGTGGACGACGCCCTCGCGGCCCGGCTCTCCCGCGTCACCGAGGACCTCGGTCCGGTGCTCGACGGCGTGCTGGCCCCGCTCGACGCGCGGTACGACTTCCTCGCCCGCCGCCTCCACGACGACCTGCCGGTGCCCCCGGACGTCGCCGTCCTGCGCTTCACCGGCCCGTTCGACGCGCCCGGGTACGGCCCGGCCGTCGAGGCGCGCCGCCGCTTCGAGATGAGCGACGAGGAGTTCCGGGCCGCCTACTGCGCCCTGCCCGGACGCAAGCACCCCGACCTGCTGGCGCACTGCGCGCCGCCCCTGCTCGCGGCCCGTCCCTCGCTGGACCTCGCCCGTACGGTCGCCGACGTGTACCGCGGGCAGGGGCGCTACGACGAGGCCGTGGAGGTCCTCGCCCCGGTCGTCGCGGACCGGCTGGACGCGCCGCGCTGCCACGAGACGCTCGGCCTGTGCCTGATGGCGCTCTCGCGCTACGACGAGGCCGAGGGGCATCTGCTGCTCGCGGCGGCCTCCCCCGACGTCGCCCCGCGCGCCTTCGCACAGCTCGCCCGCCTGTCCTGGCTGTGCGGGCGGGAGGAGGACGCGCACGCCTACGCCCGCGAGGGCCTGGACGCCGACCCCACCGACGCCGGGTGCCACAGCTGGTACGCGCGCACCCGTCCGGACGTCCCGGAGCCGCGGCGGCCGGGCGACGCCGCCGCGGACCAGCTGGCGCACGTGGCCCTGTTCGCCGAGGGCAACGAGAACGCCGGGGACAAGGTCCTGCCCGAGGCCGTACGCAGGTGCTTCGACACGGACACCGGCCCGCGCCGCTGGTACCGGCAACCCGTGCACCGGCTGGTCGACGAGGCCGCGCTGGAGCAGCTGAACGCGCGGCGCGGGGTGATCGTGGGCGGCGGCGGGCTCTTCCTCCCGGACACCTCCCCCAACGGCAACAGCCACTGGCAGTGGAACGTCCCGGACGACCTCCTGGCCCGGATCACCGCGCCGCTGGCGGTGTTCGCGGTCGGCTACAACGTGTTCGACGGGCAGCTCTACCGCCGGGGCCGGTTCGCCGAGAGCCTGCGGGTCCTGGTGGAACGGTCGGCGTTCTTCGGGCTGCGCAACCACGGCTCGATCGACCGGGTCCGCGAGCTGCTCCCCGCCGGGCTGCGCGACCGGGTGCGCTACCAGCCCTGCCCGACCACGGTGGCCCGGCACCTCGACCCCGGCCTGTCCGCCTCGCCGGAGCGGTCCGACACCGTCCTGGTCAACTGCGCGTACGACCGCGCGGGCCTGCGGTTCGGGCACGACTACGGCCACTTCCTCGCCCAGCTGGCCACCGCGCTGCGCACGCTGCGGGAGCGGGCGGACGTGCGGTACGCGGCCCACATGCCGGCCGACGAGAAGTTCGTGCACGACCTGCGCCGGGAGCACGGCATCACGCTGCCCGTCGAGCAGCTCTACGACCTGTCGAACGACGGGATCCGTGACCTGTACCGCCGTGCGCGGCTGGTGGTCGGGATGCGCGGGCACGCCGGGATGATCCCCTTCGGCTGCGGGACGCCGATCCTCAGCCTGGTCTCCCACCCGAAGCTCGCCTACTTCCTGTCCGACATCGGGCGCGAGGAGTGGGGGCTGTCCGTGCACGACCGGGAGCTGGGCCCCCGGCTCGTGGAACGGGCCTCGGCGATCCTCGACGACCACGCGGCGGCGGTGGCGGACGTGCACACCGCGCAGGAATTCCTGTGGAAGACCACTCGGGCGAACATCGAGGAACTGCGAAATACCTTCCAATCGGCCTGAGAAAACCTGAGGAAGACCCAAGAAGGCCCAAGAAGGCCCAAGAAGGCCCAAGAAGACCCGAGAAGAACCGGGACGGCCCGGGACGGCCCGAGACACCAAGAGTTCACCTCCCCTGCGAATGGAGTTCGCTTCTCCGTGCCTTCTTCGACACCGCCGGATCCGGGAGCGTAGCTAGCCTGTTCCAATCTCCTACCTTCGAGCGTGAGAGGCCCGTGTGCCGAAACTGTCCGTCGTCGTCCCCATGCACAATGTGGAAGTCTTCGCAGAGAGCACTCTGAGAAGTCTCGCGGGCAACGCGAACCCCGACTTCGAGTTCCTGCTCGTCGACGACTGCTCCACGGATTCCACCTCATGGGCGGTCGACCGCTGGGCGGAGGGACGTTCCGACACCAGGGTGATCCGGCACGAGACGAACATGGGCATCGCCCAGGCCCGCAACAGCGGGATCGACGCGGCCCGGGGCGAGTTCATCACCTTCCTCGACGGCGACGACTGGTACGGGCCGGGCTACCTCGCCGAACTGGTCTCCTACGTCGAGGAGTTGGGCTGCGACTTCGCCCGCACCGACCATGTCCAGGCCACCGGCACCGAGCGGGTGATCCGGCGGCCCCCGGCCCCGGTGCGCAACACCGTGATGGACCCGCGCGACGGCATAGCGCCGCCCCACATGGAGACGATGGTCGACTACCCCTTCGTCTGGGCGGGGATCTACCGCCGGCACCTCTTCGACGACGGCGGCATGCGCTTCGCGACCGAACTCCGCACCGCCGAGGACCGGCTGTGGATCTGGCGCCTGCACCTGAAGGCCGCGTCGTACGCGTCCGTCGGCCTGCACGGGGTGTTCTACCGGCGGGGCGTCGCCACCTCGCTCACCCAGATCAAGGACTCCCGCCAGCTGGACTTCATCCCGGCCTACGACATGCTCCTGAAGGACCTGCTGGCGGACCCGGAGGCCGAGCGCTTCCTCCCCAAGGCCGTACGGACGTACTGCGCCATGATCGCCTTCCACATCGGCAAGGTGAACGAGTACGAGGCCTCGGCGGCCCAGCGGCTGCGCCGCGAAGCGAGGGACGCCCTCCACCGGATGCCCCAGCACGTGCTGGAGGAGACCCTCAGGACCATCGACAGCACTCGGAGCAGGTTGCTCAGCCGCCTGCGCGACGGGCGGAAGGCTGCCTGATCCATGCCCCACAAGACCCAGATCTTCCAGGTCTCCACCCTGTACGGAGCGGCCACCCTGGCCGCGGCGCTCGACGCGGGCCTGTTCGGGCCGCGCGACGGGGCCCGGCGCATCCTGCTGGTCTCCAACAACGCCGCCATACCCGAGACCGCGCTGCGCCTCGACGAGATGCACGGCTACGAGCGAATAACCGGCCGGTTCGACTCCGTGGTCGGCTGGAACGAGGCGATCCGCCCGCACCACCCCAGCGCGTGGGGCCCGCGCGGGAACGACGTGTCGCTGTGGCAGAAGGCGTTCCGTCTCGCCTGGGGCATCGGTGAGCGGGACCTGATCGAGCTCGCCGTCGAGTCGATCCAGGTCAACCCGGCCCGCGCGCTGGCCGCGATCTTCTCCGAGAGCGCCGTCCACGTGTACGCCGACGGCCTGATGAGCTACGGCCCGACCCGCGAGAAGCTGCCGCTGACCATCGCGCGCCGCATCCAGCGGCTGCTCCACCTCGACCTGATACCGGGTCTGCGGCCGATGCTGCTGTCCGAGTTCGGCGTCCCTCCCGAGGTCGTCCCGGACGGGGCGTTCCGCGCGGTGCTCGACGAGATCTCCCAGGACGCGGCGGACGACCCCCGGCTGGCGCCCGTGCTGCGGGAGAAGCCGACGGCCGTACTGCTCGGCCAGTACCTCGCGGCGATCAACATCCTGAGCGCGGAGGAGGAAGAGGACCTCCACGTCCGCATGCTCACCGGGGCCGCGCGCGCCGGGCACCGGTCCGTCGTCTTCAAGCCCCACCCGACCGCGCCCGCCGGCTACACGGCCGCGCTGAGCAAGGCGGCGGCGGACGCGGGCGTACGGCTCACCGTGCTGGACGCGCCCCTGCTGGCCGAGACGCTGTACCACCACTGCGCGCCCGAGCTGGTCGTCGGCTGCTTCTCCACGGCGATGGTGACCGCCTCCGCCTACTACGACGTGCCCATCGCCCGGGTGGGGACGGCCCTGGTGATGGAGCGGCTCAAGCCGTACCCGAACAGCAACCGCGTGCCCCTGGCCGTCGTCGACCACCTGGTGCCCGACCTGGAGCGCGGTCAGGCCCCCGCACTCGTCGACACGGTCCCCGAGACGCTGTCACCGCTGGTCCGGGCGATCGGTTTCTGCATGCAGCCCAAGACGTACGCGGAGCTGCGCGAGCCGACGGAGAGCTGGCTGCGCGCCCACCTGGCCACCGGCCCCGGCTACTACTTCCCCGAGCTGCGGCTGACCGAGCTGGGCCTGCCCGGCAGCCGCCCGCAGCTGCGCGCCAAGCTCCAGGTGCGGCGGGCCCGGCGCGTGGTGCGCAGGGCGGTGCGGCGCGGCGCCGGGAAGAAGTGACCGGGCCGCCTCGACCGGGCCGGAGCCCCCTTCCGCCGAGTGGCTGAAGGGGGCTCCGGCGTGTCACGCGCCGCCGGGCTCAGCCCAGCCAGCGGCCCAGCCGCAGCCGCGTCCACAGCAGGGCGGCGGCGAAGGACAGCACGACGGTGGCCACCGTCAGGCCCACGAGCCCGCCCACGGCGGCCGGCCAGCCCGCGTCCGCCGACACCACGTGCGGGGCGACGGCCTCCAGGAACAGCAGGTGGACCAGGTAGGCGCCGAAGGAGGCCCCGGCGAGCCTGCCCAGCAGCGGGCGGATCCTCTCGGGCACCCTGATCCGGTTCAGGGCCATCAGCAGGGCCCCCGCCAGCAGCGCGACCACGACCGACGCGTAGGGGCTCGGGAAGTGCACCCGGTGCTCGTAGACGGCCACCGCCCCCCACGCGCACAGCCCGCCGGCCAGCCAGAGCAGGCGCCGCCCCCGGCCCGCGACCGCGGAGCCCGGCAGCGACAGCAGTACGGCGCCGGCGACCGCGTACACGATCTGGTAGACGCCGAACTGCCAGGCGAAGGGGGGTACGCGGACGTCGAGCAGCCGCCCGAGGTCGCCCAGGAGGGTCGGGGCGAGCGCCAGGCCGAGGAGGGCCGCGCCCGCACCCCAGGGCCGCCTGCCCGCCCGGACCAGGACGGCCACCGACAGCAGCAGGATCACCGGGACGTAGGCGTACAGGTACCAGAGGTGGAAGGCGGGCCGTACGGAGCCGAACACGGCGTCCCACGCGAGCTGTCGGGTGGGGCCGGTGTGAGCGTCCCGTACCCGGTCCCACACCAGGTAGGCGGCGGTCCACACGGCCATCGGCACGACGATGCGGGTCAGCCGCCTGCGGATCTGCCCGTCGTCCCGGGGCGGCGCCCCGCTCAGCACGACCCAGCCGGCGATCGCGAAGAACAGCGGCACGGCGCACCGGCTCAGCGCGTCCCCGGCGAGCGCGACCCAGTACACGGGTCCGCCCCCCGAGGGATCCCGGTCCACGGCCTTCATGAGTTCGCCCGCCGCGTGGCAGACGATGACCCCGATCGAGGCCAGGACCCGGACGAGGTCGATGTCGTACCGGTGCTCACCCCGGGGACGCGGGGCCGGCGCCCCCGCGTCGGCGGGGGCAGGGGTGCGCACGGGCTCGGCGGCGGTCAAGGGCTCGGCGGCGATGGGTGGTCACTCCCGGGTAGGACGCGCGGGCCCGCCGGTGTCCGGCAGGGCTCGGGGATCGATGCAGGCTACGAGAGCGCCACGAGCGGCGGGAACCCGTCCCGAATGAACATCGGCCACGTGTGCGTGACCTTCCGGTGAACGAAGAGGGCGGCCGTCCTTCCGCCATCCGGCGTTCCCGGCGCGATCGTCGCCCTGGACGAGTACGGCGACCCCGGCTGGCCCGGCATCGAGGAAGCCCTGGACGACCACCTGAAGGACGGCACCCGCCTCACCTGCCCGGGCAAGGCGGCCCACTCGGCGTCCTGCGGGCAGCCTGAGCGCGCGAGCGGCGCGTGCCGGCACGGACACCACCGCCGCACCGGCGCACGCGCCGCGCGTGAAGGGCGCTCCCGGTCGGCTGCGCGCCCTCGACGGGCACGGCCGCCCTGATGGTGGGTGCTGCACCGGTACGTCGAACAGCCGCCGTCTCCGTGGTCGCGGATGGTGCCGACCCGGACGCGTTGAGCGATTCGTGCTATTTTCCGGCCACCGTATCGCGCGCGCTGGCTCCTTTTCGTGCGTCGAGGGGGCATCCTCCCCTCATGGCCACTGCGCAAGAGACGCACAAGTACCCCGGTGAGCTGAACGACGTCCCCGGCTGGTTCTGGCCGCTCGACCAGGTGCTGTTCTCCTGGTTCCTGGAGCGGCAGGAGCGGCGGGGCACCCCTGGCGACCTGCTCGAACTGGGCGCCTACCTGGGCAAGAGCGCGATCCTGCTGGGGCACCATCTGCGGGACGGCGAGACGCTCACCGTCTGCGACCTGTTCGAGACCGAGCCGCCGGACGCGGCCAACCGGGCGGAGGCGGCGAAGTCGTACTCCTCGCTCACCCAGCAGGCCTTCGAGCGGAACTACCTCTCCTTCCACGACACCCTGCCGAAGATCGTCCAGGCCGTCAGCTCCACGATCACCGACGAGGTCGCGCCGGGCACCTGCCGCTTCGCCCACATCGACGCCTCGCACCTGTACGAGCACGTCCAGGGTGACATCGGCGCGGCCCGGGACCTGCTGCTGCCGGACGGCATCGTCGTCCTCGACGACTTCCGCAGCGAGCACACCCCCGGGGTGGCCGTCGCCGCCTGGGAGGCCGTGCTCAACCGCGGGCTGCGCCCCGTCTGCCTGAGCAGCCAGAAGCTGTACGGCACCTGGGGCGATCCCGAGCCGGTCCAGGAGGAACTGCTCGCCGCCCTGCGCGGGCGCGACGACGTCGCCGTGACCGTGGAGCAGGCGGCCGGGCACCGGCTGGTCCGGGCCCGCGCCAAGGGCAAGCGGATGCGGCCGCCGTCCCTGCCGTCCTCGCGGCACCCGGCGCCCGCGGCGGTGCCGCGTCCGGATGCCGGGACGGTGCCGGGGCAACCCCACCCGACGGGTGCGGCGGACCGCGCGGCGCGTACGGCACGGCAGCCGATCCCGCGCGGCCGCACCCGCCGGCTCGCGCTGGACCTGCTGCCGCCGGTCGTCACCCGTGCGGTGCGCCGGTACCGGGCGGCGCGGCGGGCGAAGGCGGGCGGCGCGGCTCAGCCGAGGCGGTAGGCCGCCCCGGTCCCCGCGACCACGGCGCCGGCCCTTCGGTGGTCGTTGGGCGTGGTGACGGGGGCACGGCGGAATCCGCCCTTGATCACTCAGCGGAGGCAGTCGACCAGCTCAGAAGGCATCCGAGGGCACATACGTCCCCCAGACCTCCCGCAGCGCGTTGCACACCTCGCCCACCGTCGCCCGCGCCCGCAGGGCGTCCTTCATCGGGTAGAGGACGTTGTCCTCGCCCTCGGCGGCCTTCTTCAGGGCGGCGAGGGCGGTGTCCACCGCCTGCTGGTCGCGCTCCGCGCGGAGCCTGGCGAGGCGCTCGGCCTGCTGGGCCTCGATGGCCGGGTCGACCCGGAGGGGCTCGTAGGGCTCCTCCGCGTCGAGCTGGAAGCGGTTGACGCCGACCACGACCCGCTCGCCGGAGTCGGTCTCCTGGGCGATGCGGTAGGCGCTGCGCTCGATCTCGCTCTTCTGGAAGCCGTGCTCGATGGCGTTGACCGCGCCGCCGAGGTCCTCGACCTTCCGCATCAGCTCCAGCGCCGCCGCCTCGACGTCGTCGGTCATCTTCTCGACGACGTAGGAGCCGGCGAAGGGGTCGACGGTCGCCGTCACGTCCGTCTCGTAGGCGAGGACCTGCTGGGTGCGCAGGGCGAGGCGGGCGGACTTGTCGGTGGGCAGCGCGATGGCCTCGTCGAAGGAGTTGGTGTGCAGCGACTGCGTGCCGCCGAGGACGGCGCCGAGGCCCTGCACGGCGACGCGGACGAGGTTGACCTCGGGCTGCTGCGCGGTCAGCTGCACCCCGGCGGTCTGGGTGTGGAAGCGCAGCATCAGTGACTTGGGGTTCTTGGCGCCGAACTCCTCCCGCATCACCCGCGCCCAGATCCGGCGGGCCGCGCGGAACTTGGCGACCTCCTCCAGGATCGTCGTACGGGCCACGAAGAAGAAGGAGAGACGGGGCGCGAAGTCGTCGACGTCCATGCCGGCCGCGACCGCCGTGCGCACGTACTCGATGCCGTCCGCGAGGGTGAACGCGATCTCCTGCGCGGGCGAGGCACCGGCCTCGGCCATGTGGTAGCCGGAGATCGAGATGGTGTTCCACTTCGGGATCTCGGCCTTGCAGTACTTGAAGATGTCCGCGATCAGCCGCAGCGACGGCTTGGGCGGGAAGATGTACGTCCCGCGCGCGATGTACTCCTTCAGCACGTCGTTCTGGATCGTGCCGGTGAGCTGGTCGGCGCCGACGCCCTGCTCCTCGGCGACGAGTTGGTAGAGCAGGAGCAGCAGGGAGGCGGGGGCGTTGATGGTCATCGACGTCGAGACCTTGTCCAGCGGGATCCCGCCGAACAGCACCCGCATGTCGTCGATCGAGTCGATCGCCACGCCGACCTTGCCGACCTCACCGCTCGCGATCGGCGCGTCGGAGTCGTGGCCCATCTGGGTGGGCAGGTCGAAGGCGACCGACAGACCCATCGTGCCGTTGGCGATCAGCTGTTTGTAGCGGGCGTTGGACTCCGTCGCCGTGCCGAAACCGGCGTACTGGCGCATCGTCCACGGCCGGCCGGTGTACATGGACGGGTACACGCCCCGGGTGAAGGGGTACTTCCCGGGCTCGCCCAGCTTCTCGGCCGGGTCCCAGCCCTCCTGGGCGTCGGGCCCGTAGACCGGTTCGATGGGCAGTCCGGACTCAGACTCGCGCGCCATGGTGTGATGCCTCCCGCTGAGCATATGTTCGAACTGCTCGAACTACCCGTCAGATACTCGCCAGTACAGACCGACCCTTCGACGGACTGTATCGGCGCACGCGCCACCCGGTGCAGGGGCGCACGCTGGGACCTTGCTCACAACCTCGGTGCGGTCCCGGTCACAACGATGCCGCGCCGTTCACGCCGCGTCATCCGCGGGGAACATCTCAGGGGACGTCCGTGCGGGACGGTGAGACGGCGGGGGGCCGTGATGCGTATGACGAGCATGGGGAGCATGGGGAGGGCGGTCGCCGTCGCCCTGGGGGCCGCGCTGGCGGCGGGCGGCTGCACCGTGCAGGGCACGAGCGCCGACGGCGCGGGGCGCGCGCCGGTGCACATAGACGTCACCGGCGCCCCGCCGACGAAGCCGACGAAGCCGGGACAGCCGGCACGACCGGGGAAGCCGAGGAACACGCCGGCCGACGACCGGCCGACGGGTGCGCCGGCCGCCCGTACCGAACCCCCGGTGCTGTGGCGGCGGGGCGACACCGGCCGGGACGTCCGCGAGCTCCAGGCCCGGCTGCGCCAGGTCGAGTGGCTCGTCGACGGGCCGACCGGGACGTACGACGACCTGACCGAGCGTGCGGTGAGCGGCTTCCAGGGCAAGCGCGGGCTGCCCAGGACGGGCCGGACCGACACCGTCACCTGGCAGCGGCTGCTGGGGATGACGCGGGAACCGGGCAAGTGGGACCTGTACCTGATGGGCGGGCAGCCGGCCGCCGCGCCCGACCCGCGCTGCACGACCGGCCGGGTGCTGTGCGTCAGCAAGTCGAGCCGGACACTGCGCTGGATGATCGACGGACGGACCGTGTCGACGATGCCGGTGCGCTTCGGCTCGCAGTACACGCCGACCCGGGAGGGCGTCTTCCAGGTCTACTGGAAGTCCCGCCACCACGTCTCGACGCTCTACGACTCGGCCATGCCGTACGCGATGTTCTTCAGCGGCGGCCAGGCCGTGCACTACTCGGACGACTTCGCCGTCCGCGGCTACGCGGGCGCCTCGCACGGCTGCGTCAACGTACGGGACGAGGCGGCGATCGCGGATCTGTACGCGCAGGTGAGGAACGGCGACAAGGTCGTCGTGTACCGGTGAGGCCCGCCGGGGGCGGTGAATGGGGCGCGGGCGGGACCGGGGGAACGTGTCCCGCCCGCGCCGAGGTGCACGAGCCGTAGGTACGGGGGGAACCCCGGCTCGGTGCGAAAGCCGATGACCAGTCGGCTCACTCATTACTGCGCCACGGCGGCCGAAAGTGTCACACCCCCGGTGAGGAAATTTCCGTCACCGCGGAAAAGTGCGGGTCAAGGGGGAGGTGACCGGCGGTTGCCGACGTGTGCGGCGAGTACGTCGGCCGCTGCCGCGGCAGGGGCTCGAAGGCCGAGGGGGCGTGCGGATCGTGGTGCTGCCCGGCGGGCGGGGCTATGTGGTCGCCGTCGTCGTCGCCCTTGCCGCCCTTGTCCCCGCCACTCTTCTTCCCGTCTTCACCGCCCTTGCCGTCCTGGCCCCCTCCGCCGCCTTCGCCACCGTTGCCGCTCTTGCCGCTCTTGCCGTTCCTGTCGTTCCTGTCGTTCTTGGCGCCGGAGTCCTTCCCGGTCCCCCGTTCCGGGTTCCCCTCCGCGGACTCGGCGGAGTCCCTGCCGCCTTCCCTGCCACCGCTGCGGTCCTGGGCGCCACCGTCCGTCCCGGCGAGGAGCTTCCCGCAGTACTTCCCGACCCGCGACGAACCCCCGGCCGCCTCCTTCAGGGCGCGCCGACGGGAGCCGTCGAGCCCCTTGCCGGCGCGTACGTCGCGGCAGGCCGCGACGAGGCCCGGCCGTCCGCCGCCGGATGCCCGGCCGTCGGCGTCGGTGTCGCCGTCCTCTGCCGTACCGCCGTCCGCGTCGTCCCCCGCGCTGCCCCGGTCCGGCGCGCCGGGCGTCGGGCCGCCCGGCACCGACCCGCCCCGCACGCCGTCCAGCGGCGAGGGCGGGGCGGGCGGCCGGTCGGGGGACGCGGCGGCCGAGACGGTGGCGGCGGGGTCCGGCCGGGTGCCGTCGAACGGCGTCGGCAGGACTCCGGTTCCCGCGGCCACCGCCGCCCCGCCGATCATGCCGACGGTCAGCGCGGCGGCCAGCCCGAGGCGCAGGGGGCGGCGCCGGCGGAAGCGCCGGGCGTCGTCGCCGCGCGGGCCGATACGGACCAGTCCGGCATCGGAGGGCGGCGTCGCCGCGCCCTGCCCGAGGGCGGCCGACGCCCCCTCCGGCGCGTCGGCCCGCTCGGCGCGCACCTTGCGGAAGGCGGCCAGCGCGGCCGCCTCGCCGGGGAGTTCCTCGCTGGTCGGCACGGGTGGGGCGGAGAGGGCGGCCAGGGCCCCGGCCAGTCGTTCGGCCCGTTCGCGGGCCGCGGGGTCGACAGCCTGCGGTGACTCTCCGCGCAGCAAGAGTTCCGCCGTTTCGCGGTCCAGCCACCTGTCCTGCTCGTCGGCCATCACATGTCCTTCTGCGTCCGCGCACGCGTATGCGTCACACTCGCGGACGTCACCGCGCGGGCGCGCGGTTCTCGCTGGGGCGGCAGGGCGTCGAGCCCGCCGCCCGATTCCGGATCGCCGCCGAGCAGTTCGGCCAGGCGCTTCAGGCCGCGGTGCGCCGCCGTGCGGACGGCACCGGGCCGCTTGCCCAGCGTCTCGGCCGCGCTCTTGGCGTCCAGGCCCACCACCACGCGCAGGACGACGGCCTCGGCCTGGTCCTGGGGCAGCCGGGCGATGAGGGAGAGGGTGCTGTCGGTGGCCAGGGACTCCATGGCCTCGCCCGCGGTGTCGGACTCGGCGGGCTTGCCGGTCAGCTCCGTCTCGTCGCCGCCGATCGCGGGCCGGCGACCGCGCATGCGGATGTGGTCCAGGGCGCGGTTGCGGGCGATGCGGGCGGCCCAGCCGCGGAACCGGTCGGCGTCGCCGTCGAACCGTTCCAGGTCGCGGGCGATCTGCAGCCAGGCCTCGGACGCCACGTCCTCGGCGTCCGGCTCGCCGACCAGTGTCCGCACGTATCCGAGCAGCCGCGGATGCACGGCGCGGTACACAGTCCGGAACGCGGTCTCGTCCCCGCCCTGTGCCGCACGTACCGCGGCGGTCAGCTCCGCGTCGTCCCCCAGCACCGAACGCGCCTCTCTTTGCGCCTGAGCCGGCGCCGCTCTCGCGGACCGGTACTCGCCGTCGTGGTCTGTCGATCGATGGTCACGGTGGTCTACCGCTCACGTGTCGCGGGAGGGAAGACCCCCGCTGGTCGGCGCGAATGGCACGTTACGTCTTGAAACCGCCGCTCGTCCATGTCCCCGTCCCATTGCCGTACAAGATGCAACTAAGCCGTGACGCGGTGAGGTGTGACAGAAAACGCAGTCGTGGCGCTGTAGGGAGTACGGGCCGCCGCGCGGCCCGTCCGCGCGACGGCCGGGGCCTCTCCTGTGGGGGGTGGCGGCCCCGGCCGTTGCCTTGGCCGCCGCGATCTCCCCTGGCGCGAGGCTACTTGGCCTTGCCGGGAGCCCGGCCCGCGCGCTCCGCGTTCCCGCCCTCGCCGCTCCCGCCGCCGCTGTTCGCGTTGCCGTCCGGCCGTTTCCGCTGGGTCGGCTCGGCCGCCCCGCTCGGCTTGTTCGCGTCGGTCGCGGCGCTCGGCCGGGCCGGTCGGGAGTGCCGCTCGGCGCAGTGGGCCGTGACGTTCTCCGCACCGCCCGCCGCCGCGACCAGCCGCTGCCAGGCCGTGGCGCTCAGCGCCTTGCCGCGGCCCTCCAGTCGCTCGTAGTCGCGGCAGTGGGCCTCGGTGTCCCGGGCGGTGGGCGGACGGTCCGGCCGCGCCGAGGCGCCGGGGGACGTGGTGGTGGGGCCCGGGGCGGGGAGCGGACGGACCGCGGTGCCGTCCGTGGCGGCGGGCGGGCGCGTACGTTCCGGCCGGGCGGCGTCCGTGGCGGAACCGCCCGCGCCGATCGTCGCGTAGGCGACGCCGCCCAGGGTGAGGCTCGCCAGCAGCACGGAGAGCGCCGTCTTCAGCGTGCGCCCCGCGCCTCCGCGCTCGCGGGGGCGCCAGTCGTCCCGCCGGCGGGTGCGCGCGGCCCGGCCCGGCTCCGTGTCCAGGGCGGCCCGGAACGCGGCCACGGCCCGCCGCTCGCCCTCCGCGTCGACGCGCTCCGCCCGCAGTGCCGCGGCGAGCAGCACCTCCGTCCCGGGGGTGTCGTGGCGGGCGGGCCGGGGGCCGGTGTGGTCGCCGTGGTCGCCTTCGCCGTGCCGTGCACCCATGTCCGCCTCCGTTCCCGCTCGGTCCGCCCGGGCGCCGCCGTCGGTGCCCGTCATGTCGACTCCCCCAGCGTCCGGGGCGCGTCTTCCGTCACACCGTCGACGCCCAGCCGCCGTGCCAGCCGCTTCAGCCCCCGGTACGTCGCCGTGCGCACCGCTCCCGGCCGCTTGCCGAGGACACGCGCGGCGGACGGTCCGTCGAGGCCGACGACGACCCGCAGCAGCACGGCCTCGGCCTGGTCGCGCGGCAGTGCCGCGACCAGGGCCAGGGCCGCCTCGGTGGACAGCGCCTCCAGTGCCTGGTCGTGCGTGGAGTGCGGGCCGGGCAGGTCCAGGACGTCCTGTTCCAGCGCCGTCGGTCTGGGCCGTACCCTCTGGCGGCGCAGGTGGTCCAGGGCCCGGTGCCGGGCGATCGTCGCCGTCCAGCCCCGGAAGCCGGCCCCGTCGCCCTTGAAGCGCCGCAGGTCGCGGGCTATCTCCAGCCACGCGTCCGCCGCGACGTCCTCGGCGTCGTCCCCGACGAGTCCGCGCAGGTAGCCCAGCAGGCCGGGCTGCACCAGCCGGTAGGCGACCGCGAAGGCGGCCTCGTCACCTTCCTGGGCCCGCGCGACGGCCGCGCCCAGTTCCCCGTCGTACGCCTGTACGCGGCGGGCTTCCCCTCGCTGGCCCAAGAACCGTCCTCGTCCGTACCGAGTTCTCCGCGCGCTCGGCTGAGCCCGCCCCCACGGTCATCAGCGTCGGCGTGCACGGAAGTGTCACAGGGTGCGGTCCGGACGGCCCTCACCGCACGGCGGGCCGCACGCGCCGGGCCCGCCCGTGCAACGTCAGGTAGAAGGTGTGCAGCGACTCTTCGGGAGCGCCGCCCGCCAGGCGGTTGTGCACCCTGCCCAGCGGGTTCCAGACGCGCCCGTCCGGCATCCGTACGCCGACCGGCTGCCCGAAGTACGCCCGCTGGTCCGGGTCGAAGTCCATCCACACGGCGCCCGCCCGGCGCACGAGCACCTCACCGACGTAGGCCCCCAGACCGAGCAGCGTGCCGCGCGCCCGATCGTGGTCGGCGCCTCCCTTGCGCACCCCGTCGACCAGGAAGTCGACGATGCGCAGGCTGGCCGGGGAGTAGTCCAGCGGCAGCCGGCTGCCGGCCGTGACACGGCCGACGAACGCCGTCGCGCACGCCCGCATCTCGCGGGCACGCGGTATGCCGCCGCCCACCTCGCCCCGCTGCTCCACCCGGACCACCCACCCCTTCGCTCGGCGACGGGAGGCCGGCACCGGCGGCCCGGCTCCCCCGCTGATCCAGCGGGCCGGGGGGCCCGGGTGTCACAGGTCCGCGGCCGGAGAACCGTTTCTGTAGGGTTGCCTGCCGGTCCGTCACCCGTCCGTCGACGCGTCCCGGCACAGCAGCCGGAGCGACCCGTCACCGGCGAAGCAGCGGCGGGCCTCGTCGATCGGGTCCCACAGCCGGCCGTCGGGCGTGCGGACCCAGTGGTCGCCACCGGTGGTCCACCACTCGCCACCGGTCTGACGCGCGATCACCTCACCGGCGTAGGCGCCGAGTCCGCGCAGCGCGCTCTCCACCGCGGCGTACGGTGCTCCCTCGCTCCGGATGCCGTCGATCACGCGATCGACGCGCCACAGACTCTGCGCCGAGTAGTCCAGTCGCAGCCGGGCGCCCTCGCGCATCGTGGCCACCGCGTCCGCCGCCCACCGCACCGGTTTCGCGGCGGCCGACGGCCGGTTCTCCTGCTGGGTCGTCAATCCGCTGGTCACAGTCGTCACACCCGCTAGAGCGTCGCGGGACGGAGTTTCGTCACACGTGCACCCCGGCCGTTCCGCAACCGGCGCAGGACCGCCCCAGCTCCACCACGTCCACCGCACCGCCGCCGCGCGTTCCCCGCACGACGGGCACAGACGGGTTCGGTGGCACGCCCTGGGATCAGCCCCGTCCGCGCGCCCGGCGGGACACCACCGCGCGCAGCACCCGGCGCCCCTCCGTGGAGACCTCCAGGGCCCGGCGCAGCCCGGCCGGACCGTGGCCGGCGAGCACTTCGAGGACGGTGACCTGGCGCCGCACTTCGGCGGCGACGAGCGGAGACAGCCCCTCCGTGGGGTCCTGAGGACGGTCCTCTCCGCGGACGCCGGCCTCCGCGGCGGCGTCCGTCGCGGGGTCGAGGAGCCGGTGGATGCGGAGCGAGGCGACGGAGCAGGCGTCGGCCCACGCCCGTATCGCGGCGCCGGAGCACTCGGCCGGCGCCGCGGCCAGCATCCGGCGGGCCAGGAGCACGGCCTCGTCCTCGCCGTCGGCGTCGGGACCGGCGAGCTCGTCGCGCACCCGCACCAGCGCCCGCGCCCAGTCGGGCCCGTCACCGGCGTCGTCGGCGAGGTTCGCCCACAGGGGTCTGAGGATCTCGTCACCGCCGTCCAGCAGGGGAACGCAGCGATCCAAACAAGCCAGTCCGCTCCCGGCAAGTCCGCGTGCGTCGGCCCGCGCGATCAGTTCCACCAGGCTCATCCGGTGCCTCCCTGTTCCTACCGCTTCGGCCCGCTCACCACCACGGAGCCCGCACTTCCCCTTACTGCGTGCGACGGCCCGGGAGTGTCACAGCGGCACCACGCCGAGCCGGTCGAGGAACCGGAAGAAGAGGTTTTCGGCCACCGGTGCGGCCTCGGCGACGGCACCGGGACGGGAGCCGTCATCGAGACCGGCTCCGGGATCGGCTCCGAGACCGGGCCCGGCGTCCGGACCGGACCCGGGACCCGCGCCCGGGTCGGCCGACAGCACCTCCGCCAACTCCCGGGCGCTCGCGGTGCGCCCGGCCTCCGCGGCCCAGGCCACGGCACGCTCGGCGGCGTCGCGGGGCTCCAGGAAGTAGTCCTCCAGGGTGAGCCCCTCCTTCTCCGCCCCGAGGTATCCGGCCATCGCGGACCGGGCCAGGCACGTCGTCCACGCCCCGCTCTCGGGCGCCGCCGCCTCCACGACCACGCAGTCGCTGTCCATGACGTACCCGAACAGCGCGGGCGCGCCGGTCTGCCCGGCCAGGTCGTTCATGTTCCCGACGTCCCCGTCGCCGCCCGGGAACTCCCACACCTGCCAGCCGTCCGGCGCGGACAGGCGCAGGGTCATGTCCGCGGCGCCCGGCAGCGCGTCCAGCTCAGCGAGCGGCCGCTCGGCGCGGCCCACGACGAAATACCCCCAGTAGCCCATGTCCCGGTCCCCCCGGCGTGTCGGTTCGGCTCGCCCAAAGACCACCACAGCCGTACGGGAGTTCGCAGCCGTATCGGACAATCCGCGCGACGCCCCGGGGGCGTGCGGGATCAGTCGAGCCGGTTCGCCAGCGCCCTGAAGTCGGCCCAGGACAGCTCGGGTTCGTCCGGGTCCCACAGCTTCTGGACCGTCGCCGCCAGCGGCAGCCGGATGCCGTCGGCGACCTGCGCCTGCGTCTGGGCGCCGGGGATGTCGCCCCAGACCGCGAAGCTGCCGCCGAGTATCTGGTCGTCGTACTTCGCGTCGACCGCCGTGGTGCCGCGCACGACCCGCGGGGTCCACTGCTCGTAGATGCGCTCGCCGGTCGGGTAGACGAAGGTCTGCGGCTCGCCGAGCACGTAGTAGAGGAACTCGTCGTTGTAGTTGAGGACCTGGCGGCCCGCGCTCAGGTACTCCGTCGGCTGGCGGGCGCCGATCTCCTTGCCCGTCCAGTAGGCGACCTGGATGTCCTCCAGGGGCTCGACGGACGTGTCCTTGAAGAAGCCGTCGTTCCAGGCGCGCGGGGTGCGGTCGTGGGCCATGACCGTCTTGGCGCGGGCGTTGAGCCAGCCGGTGGTGAGGTCGGCGACGGTGGCCCCGGGGCCGTAGGCCTCGCGGGCGGCGGCTGCCAGGTCCGGGTAGGACGCCTCGGGGTCGGACACCACGAGCGCCTGGTACTCGTCGGCGCCCAGGTGCCACTGCGAGCCGGGGAAGAGGTCGGCGTACTCGTTCAGCAGGTCGTCGACGATCTCGGCGGCCGCCGGCTCGGAGATGTCGATCGCGCCGCGCGTCGGCGTGCCCTGGGCGTTGCGCAGCTGGAGGTCGGGGTGGGCGGCGATCACGGCGCCGAGGTGGCCGGGCGAGTCGATCTCGGGGACGACGGTGATGTGCCGGGAGGCGGCGAGGTCGGTGATCTCCTTGACCTCGGCCTTGGTCAGGTGGTCGTCGGCGACGATCTCCGGGTGCGAGTCGGACTCGATGCGGAAGGCCTGGTCGTCGGAGAAGTGCAGGCCCAGTTCGTTGAACTTCAGGTCGCCCAGCTCGCGTATCCGGTCCTTGATCCAGTCGGCGTCGTAGTGCTTGCGCGCGATGTCGAGCATGAACCCGCGCCGCGGTTTGGCCGGTTCGTCCCGCACGACGCCCTCCGGCGCGGTGCCGCCGTCGTCCACCGCCTGCTTCAGGGTGCGGGTGCCGTAGTAGACGCCGGCCTCGGCCGGCCCGGTGACGGTGACGCGGCCGTCGCGCACGGTCATGGTGTACGACTCGGAGTTCGCGCCCTCGTCCGCCTTGACGTCCAGCAGCACGTCCCCGGCGCGCCGGTCGTCCTTCTCCCCCGCGTACGTCAGCCCCAGCTCGCCGGCTATCAGCCGTCCCTCGTCGGCGAGCCCGGCGTCGGCGACGACGACCCGGTGCGCCTTCTCCGGCTGCCAGCCGGGGCCGCGGGCCGCGGTGTGGTCGCGTACGGCGGGTATCGTGCGCGGCTCCTTCGACAGCGCGTAGGAGCGGCTGGGGCTGGGCGCGGCCGCCTTCGGGGAGGACCGCGCGGCCGAGCCCGCGGGCCCGCCGTCGTCCTCACCGCCGGTGGCCCACACGCCGACTCCCACGCCGAGCGCGGCGACCACCGCACCGGCGATCACGGCGCGCTGCCTCACCTGGTTCGCCGGCGTCCGGCGTCCGTGCTGGCTCACAGCGCCAACCTACGGCCGTGAGCTCCACCATGCGTCCACCACATGTTCTGAAACTCTCCCGTTCGGGTGAAATTCGGGCACTGGACGGACACGCGATGCCGTCACTCGATAACGTGACGCCACACCTTTCGCACAATCCCCTGCCGACACACACGTGACGCCCACAAGGACCCACGCTGCCTGCGCACCGTCTCCCAGACCTCCCCGGCCGAGTGGCCATACCGGTACCGGCGCAAACCATCCGCGCCACACCGGTAACGACCTCCTCCTTGGCGCGCTTCAACGCCGCGTCCGCCGATGAGGCCGTCCACGCACTCCTGACCTGCCTGAACAGCCGCCACTGGGCCCACCGCCTCGCCTCCCACCGCCCCTACCCGGACCTGCCGTCCCTGCTGGCCGCGGCGGACGAGGCGGCGTACGACCTCTCCCCGGACGACCTGACGGAGGCCCTGGCGACGGAGGTACTGCCACCCCTGCCGGAGGACACGTACGCGGCGGCCCACACGGCCCTGAGCGCGGCGACCGCAGCCTACGAGCGCCGTTTCGGACACGCGTTCGTCATCTGCCTGGACGGCCTGCCCGCGAACGAGGCCCTGGACCACGCCCTCGCGGACATCCGGTCACGATTGACAAACGATCCGGACGAGGAACGCCTGGTGGCGGCGGAGGAACTCCGGCGCCTGGCAAGGGCGCGGCTGACCGACGCCCTGAGGGGCGCGGGGCCCTGACATCAGCGGCTCCGCCGCGGGGCGCGGGCAACCACTGACGAACCGCTCCCCGGCATACAGGACAAACCCCCACCCCGTAGCCACCCGTAGCCACCTCACTGCTCCTTTGAGTGCAACTTTGATCACATAGGCAGGCCCCCCGTAAGCGCCGCGGGCAACCGTCGCTACGATGCTGGGGGCCGGTGGACCGTACCCGGCCGGGCCCGACCGACAAGGAAAGCCGGCGCGGCCCCAATCCCCGCTCCCGGAGGAAACTTCCGTGCCGGCTGGAACGCTGTACCGCGGCCGGGAAGGAATGTGGTCCTGGGTGGCTCACCGAGTCACCGGCGTCCTCATCTTCTTCTTCCTGTTCGTCCACGTGCTGGACACCGCTCTCGTCCGTGTGTCCCCCGAGGCCTACGACACCGTCGTGGCCACGTACAAGTCGCCGATCGTCGCGCTGTTGGAGTACGGCCTCGTCGCCGCCATCCTCTTCCACGCGCTCAACGGCCTTCGCGTCATCGCCGTCGACTTCTGGGTCAAGGGCGCCCGCTACCAGAAGCAGATGCTCTGGACCGTCGTCGGCCTGTGGATCGTGCTGATGATCGGGGCGGTCTACCCCGTCCTCGGCCACGCCGCTCGTGAAGTGTTCGGGAGCTGACGCAGATGTCCACCACTGAAACCACCGCCTCCGGCATCGGCCCCGTCGAGGGCGCGGGCGCCTCCGCCTACACCGTGGACAACCCGGCGCCGCTGATCGAGCCGCCCCGCAAGCGGACCAAGAAGTCCCCGAAGTCCACGCGCGGCAACTTCGAGATGGCCGCCTGGCTCTTCATGCGCCTGTCCGGCGTCGTGCTGGTCGTCCTGGTCATCGGGCACCTGCTCATCCAGCTGGTGCTGGACGGCGGCGTCTCGAAGATCGGCTTCGCCTTCGTGGCGGGCCGCTGGGCCTCGCCGTTCTGGCAGGTCTGGGACCTCCTGATGCTCTGGCTCGCGATGCTGCACGGCGCGAACGGCCTGCGCACGGTCATCAACGACTACGCGGAGCGCCCGAACACCCGGCTGTGGCTCAAGGGCCTGCTCTACACCGCCACGGTGTTCACCATCCTGCTGGGCACGCTGGTGATCTTCACCTTCGACCCGAACATCCGCTAGGCACGGGGCTGCGAAAATCATGAAGGTACACAAGTACGACACCGTCATCGTCGGCGCCGGTGGCGCCGGCATGCGCGCGGCCATCGAGTCGACGAAGCGCAGCCGCACCGCCGTGCTGACGAAGCTCTACCCCACCCGCTCCCACACGGGCGCCGCGCAGGGCGGCATGGCCGCCGCGCTGGCCAACGTGGAGGAGGACAACTGGGAGTGGCACACCTTCGACACGGTCAAGGGCGGTGACTACCTGGTCGACCAGGACGCCGCCGAGATCCTGGCGAAGGAGGCCATCGACTCGGTCCTCGACCTGGAGAAGATGGGCCTGCCGTTCAACCGGACGCCGAACGGCACGATCGACCAGCGCCGCTTCGGCGGGCACTCCCGCAACCACGGTGAGGCTCCGGTCCGCCGGTCCTGCTACGCGGCCGACCGCACCGGTCACATGATCCTCCAGACGCTGTACCAGAACTGCGTCAAGGAGGGCGTGGAGTTCTTCAACGAGTTCTACGTCCTGGACCAGCTGATCAGCGAGGTCGACGGCGTCAAGAAGTCCGCCGGTGTGGTGGCCTACGAGCTGGCGACCGGCGAGATCCACGTCTTCCAGGCGAAGTCCGTGATCTACGCGTCCGGCGGCACCGGCAAGTTCTTCAAGGTGACGTCCAACGCGCACACGCTGACCGGTGACGGCCAGGCCGCCGTGTACCGGCGCGGGCTGCCGCTGGAGGACATGGAGTTCTTCCAGTTCCACCCGACCGGCATCTGGCGCATGGGCATCCTGCTGACGGAGGGCGCCCGCGGTGAGGGCGGCATCCTCCGCAACAAGGACGGCGAGCGCTTCATGGAGAAGTACGCGCCGGTCATGAAGGACCTCGCCTCCCGCGACGTCGTCTCCCGCTCCATCTACACGGAGATCCGCGAGGGCCGCGGCTGCGGTCCCGAGGGCGACCACGTCTACCTGGACCTCACCCACCTCCCGCCGGAGCAGCTGGACGCCAAGCTGCCCGACATCACGGAGTTCGCGCGGACCTACCTCGGCATCGAGCCCTACACGGACCCGATCCCGATCCAGCCCACCGCCCACTACGCGATGGGCGGCATCCCGACCAACGTCGAGGGTGAGGTCCTCCTGGACAACACCACCGTCGTCCCGGGTCTGTACGCGGCCGGCGAGGTGGCCTGCGTGTCCGTGCACGGCGCCAACCGCCTGGGCACCAACTCGCTGCTGGACATCAACGTCTTCGGCAAGCGGGCCGGCATCGCCGCCGCGGAGTACGCCCAGAAGGCGGACTTCGTCGAGCTGCCCGAGGACCCGGAGTCCCTGGTCGTCGAGCAGATCGAGCGGCTGCGCTCCTCCACCGGCACCGAGCGGGTGGCGACGCTCCGCCGCGAGCTGCAGGAGACCATGGACGCCAACGTCATGGTGTTCCGCACCGAGCAGACGATCAAGACGGCCGTCGAGAAGCTCGCCGAGCTGCGCGCCCGCTACAAGAACGTGGCGATCCAGGACAAGGGCCGGCGCTTCAACACCGACCTGCTGGAGGCCGTCGAGCTGGGCAACCTGCTCGACCTGGCGGAGGTCATGGCGGTGTCCGCGCTCGCCCGCAAGGAGTCGCGCGGCGGTCACTACCGCGAGGACTTCCCCAACCGCGACGACGTCAACTTCATGCGCCACACCATGGCGTACCGCGAGGTGGGCGACGACGGCACCGAGTCCATCCGGCTCGACTACAAGCCGGTCGTCCAGACCCGCTACCAGCCGATGGAGCGTAAGTACTGATGGCTACCCCTGTCATGGAGAAGAGCGACAAGGCCCCCGAGCCGGGCTTCGCCGACTCCCCCTACATCACGGTCACCTTCCGCGTCCGCCGGTTCAACCCGGAGGTCTCGGCCGAGGCGACCTGGGAAGACTTCCAGCTGGAGATCGACCCCAAGGAGCGTGTCCTCGACGCGCTGCACAAGATCAAGTGGGACCTGGACGGAAGCCTGACCTTCCGCCGTTCCTGCGCGCACGGCATCTGCGGGTCGGACGCCATGCGGATCAACGGCAAGAACCGGCTCGCCTGCAAGACGCTGATCAAGGACATCAACCCCGAGAAGCCGATCACGGTCGAGGCCATCAAGGGCCTGACGGTCCTCAAGGACCTGGTCGTCGACATGGAGCCGTTCTTCCAGGCGTACCGGGACGTGATGCCCTTCCTGATCACGAAGGACACCAACGAGCCGACGCGTGAGCGCCTCCAGACGGCCGAGGACCGCGAGCGCTTCGACGACACGACGAAGTGCATCCTGTGCGCCGCCTGCACGTCCTCGTGCCCGGTGTTCTGGAACGACGGGCAGTACTTCGGCCCGGCGGCCATCGTCAACGCGCACCGCTTCATCTTCGACTCGCGCGACGAGGCCGGCGAGCAGCGGCTGGAGATCCTGAACGACCGCGACGGCGTCTGGCGCTGCCGCACGACCTTCAACTGCACGGACGCCTGCCCGCGCGGTATCGAGGTCACCAAGGCGATCGCGGAGGTGAAGCGGGCGCTGATCACGCGCCGCTTCTGACCCGCGCGCCGACACGTACGACCGAGGGCCCCGATCGATGCGATCGGGGCCCTCGGTCGTTACCGCGAGGCGGTGAGGCGGCGTCAGCCGCGCAGCACCCGGCCCTCCTTGTCGGTGCGGTCGTTGCTGACCAGGAAGATGATGCCGTCGATCAGCGCCCAGAAGCCCAGGCCACCGCAGGTGAGCAGCTGGGCGACGCCGACGCCGACCGAGCCGACGTAGAAGCGGCCGATGCCCAGGGTGCCCAGGAAGAGCTGGAGGACGCCGGCGACGATCTTCGACTTGTCGGAGTACGGGCGGCCCTGCGGGTCGAAGCCGAAGGGAGCGGCGGGGTTCGGGGGGACGGTCACGGTGGTGCTCCTGGGGAGAAGTGGAAACGGGCCGGGACGGAATGCCCGGCGGCCCAGGAAGGAACACCGCTGATCGCACACTGACCGTGCACGGCGGCCCACGCACCTGCGCGGCCGTCCCCCCTGTGCGTAGGGAGCATAGAGAGGCGGATGGGGCTGGTGGGAGTGGATTCGATCGAACGTTCCCATTCCGTGATCATTCGATCGGCATCATCGGCGCACCACGGCGCACCCCTGCTCGCGGTGCGGCTCGCGGCGGCTCGGGACGGCACGCACCCGAGCGCCTCAGACGAGGTTGCGAACGACCGTCCAGGCCACCGCCGTCAGCAGGATCAGGGCCTGGGCCCACGGGGCGATCCGGGGCCGGTAGAAGCGGCCGCGCAGGCCCTCCGCCGTCCAGCGGCCCCACAGCGCCAGAGCGAGCGGCGCGGCGAGCAGCAGGGCGCGGTTGTCCAGCCAGGCGGCGGCGAAGTGACCGTGCATCAGGTCGTACACCATGCGCGTGCCGCCGCAGGCCGGGCACAGCAGACCGGTGACGTACCGGAAGGGGCACCGGGGCAGGAGGTGGCCGGGCTCGTGCGGGTCGGTGAACCACAGGTAGCCGGCGCCCGCGGCGCCCGCGACGAGCACCGCGAGGGGTGCCGCCGCGGGATGCCACGGCGGGCGCCGCCTCTCGGACGGCGCGGAACGCGCCGCGTCAGCCACGCAGGATCCGCCCCTGGGCGTCCGTGCGGTCGTTGCTGACGAGGTACATGATGCCGTCGATCAGCGCCCAGAAACCGAGCCCGCCGCAGGTGAACAGCTGGGCTATGCCGATGCCGACGGAACCGGTGTAGAAGCGGCCGATGCCGAAACCGCCGAGGAAGAGCTGGAGTACACCGGCGACGATCTTCGACTTGTCGGAGTACGGGCGCCCGTAGGGGTCGTAGCCGTAGGGCGCGCCGGGGTCACCGGCGTAGTACCCGGGCGCCTGCTGGTACCCGGGGGCCTGCTGGTACCCGGGGGCCTGGTAGCCGCCGGGGGGCGGCTGGTAGCCGGGCTGCTGGTGGCCACCGTGCGGGTAGCCGTAGGGACCGGCCTGGCCGGCCGCGCCGGGACCCTGGTTCGGGTAGCCGTAACCGGGCGGCTGGGACGGCTGCTGCGGCTGCTCGCTCACGCTGGTGTCACTCCTGGAAGGTACGGGAAACTGCTGGTCATACTGTAGGACTCGGCGGACGAAGAGAAGTCGGGCCCCGGGAGGGCCGTCCGCCCGGGCGGGTGACCCCGCCACCGCCCCGCCCGCCGGTTCCGTCCGCTTCACGCCGCACCCACCTAATCTGACGTCATGTCAGATCATGAGTCGTACGAACTGCTCGGGTTCGACAACGTGCTGCTGCCCGTCGGTGACCTCGGTGCGGCCGTCGACTTCTACGAGCGGGCCGGCTTCCCGGTCGCCTTCCGGCTCGACGAGGCCGGGATCGCACTGCTCAAGGCCGGGGGCGAGACGCCGGGCATCCTCCTGCGGGCGGAGGAGGAGTTCGGGCAGCGCCCTCCGCTGTGGCCGTCCGCGCGGGTGTGGCTGGAGGTGGCGGACGCCCGCACGGCGGCCCGGGCGCTGCGCGACGCCGGAGTGGCACCGCTGGACGAACCCTTCTCCGTCGCCACCGGCTGGACCGTCGAGTTCGCCGACCCGTGGGGCAACGTCATCGGACTCACGGACTACTCCAAGCGTCCGGAGCTCGGCCGCCGGCCGTAGCCGGGTGACGCGGGTGACGCGGGTGACGCGGACCACTGCTCCCGCGAGTTGAACACGTTCAAAAGCAGGTCTACAGTCACTCCTGTCAGCGTTTTGAACGCGTTCAAGAAGGGGTGGGGCATGGACCGCACCGTCATCGCCTACGTCATCTACCTGCTGGTCAGCATCGGCCTGACCATCTGGGTGGCCCGCACGCTCAGCCGCAACGGCCGGGTCTTCCTCGCCGACGTGCTGCACGGCAACGAGAAGCTCGCCGAAGCCGTCAACCACCTCCTGGTGGTCGGCTTCTACCTCGTCAACCTCGGCTTCGTCGCCCTCTACCTGAGCGGCGACGAGACCATCGCCGACACCCGCGGGATCTTCGAGGCCCTGTCGACCAAGCTGGGCGTCGTGCTGCTGGTGCTCGGCGTGATGCACCTGGGCAACGTGTACGTGCTCAACCGGATCCGGCGGCGCGGGATGATGGAGCGGGAGCAGGTGCCCCCGGTCCCGCCGCAGGGCTGGGTGGCCCCGACGGCCGGGGCCTGAGCCGATGGCGTCCGCTCCCGCGACGGCCGGCGCCCCCGTGCGCCGGCTCACCGTCCTCTACGACGCCGAGTGCTCCCTGTGCACCCACGTACGGGACTGGCTGCTGCGGCAGCCGCGGCTGGTGCCGCTGGAGTCGGTCCCGGCCGGGTCGGACGAGGCGCGCCGGCGGTTTCCCGGCCTCGACCACTCCGTCACCCTTGACGAGGTCACCGTCGTCGGGGACGCCGGGCAGGTCTTCCGGGGCGCCGCCGCCTGGATCGTCGTCCTGTGGGCGCTGCGCGAGCACCGCGCGCTGGCCCACCGGCTCAGCACGCCCACCGGGGCGTGGCTGGCCCGGGGAGCCGTCCTGGCCGCCGCCAAGTGGCGGGGCGGGCAGCGGCGATGGGACGGCAACGGATACCGCCGGGCCGACATTGACGGGGGCGGCGCGAAGCGCCTCGGTGAGGGGCGGTGGTCGGGTGTCGGGTGGGCCTACGAACCGGACCGCGGCTGGATCCACATCGGGCCCGGCTGCGACGACGGCACCTGCGCCACTCGTTAGGCTCTCGTCCTGTGCCTGCGAAGAACGACGGCCCCGACGACGGAGCCCCCCTCAGCAAGTCCGAGCAGACCCGCGCGCTGATCCTGGAGACGGCCATGCGGCTGTTCCAGGAACGCGGCTACGACCGGACGACCATGCGGGCCATCGCCCAGGAGGCCGGGGTCTCCGTCGGCAACGCGTACTACTACTTCGCCGGCAAGGAGCACCTGATCCAGGGCTTCTACGACCGGATCGCCGCCGAGCACCAGGCGGCGGTCCGGGAGGTCCTGGCCCGGGAGACCGACCTGGAGGCACGGCTGGCGGGCGTGCTGAAGGTCTGGCTGGACATCGCGACGCCGTACCACGAGTTCGCGGTGCAGTTCTTCAAGAACGCGGCCGACCCGGACAGCCCGCTCAGCCCCTTCTCCCCGGAGTCGGAGCACGCGCGCGTGGAGGCCATCAGCGTCCACCGCTCGGTGCTGGCCGGCACGAGGACCAAGGTGCCCGCGGAACTGCGGGACATCCTGCCCGAGTTGATGTGGCTCTCCCAGATGGGCCTGGTCCTGTACTGGATCTTCGACCGCACGGAGGGGCGCGAGCGCAGCTACCGCCTCGCCGAACGCGGCGCCCGCCTCACCGCGCGGGGCGTCGCCCTGGCCCGCTTCCGGGTGCTGCGCCCGCTGGTGCGCGAGGTGCACGAACTGTTCACGGACTTCCTGCCCGGGATGACCAAGGCCCTCCCGGACCCGGCGAAGAAGGCGGCGCCCTCCGAGGACGCGCCTTAGGCCTGTAGGGAGGCCAGCTCGATCACCGTGACGTCCGACTCCGCCCCCACGCGCGTGGGCGGGCCCCAGGCGCCCGCGCCGCGGCTGACGTAGAGCTGGGTGTCGCCGTAGCGTTCCAGGCCCGCCAGCGTCGGGTTGGCGGCACCCGCGACGAGATTGCCGGGCCAGAGCTGGCCGCCGTGGGTGTGGCCGGAGAGCTGGAGGTCGACGCCGTGGTCGACGGCGTCGTGGATCTGCACCGGCTGGTGGGCCAGGAGCACGCACGCGCGGGCCCGGTCCCGGTCGCCGAGGGCCTTGGCGTAGTCGGGGCCCTGGCCCTCGTCCTCGCCCGCCACGTCGTTGACGCCGGCCAGGTCGAAGTGGGGCAGCTCGGTGCGGGCGTTCTCCAGCGGGATCAGGCCGAGCCGCCGTACCTCGGCGACCCACTGCTCGGCGCCGGAGAAGTACTCGTGGTTGCCGGTGACGAAGTACGCGCCGTGCCGGGCCTTCAGCTGGGCCAGCGGGGCCGCGGCCGGGCCGAGGTCCTTCACGCTGCCGTCCACCAGGTCGCCGACCACGGCGATGAGGTCGGGCTGCGTGGAGTTGATGGTGTCGACGACCTTCTGCGCGAAGCCCCGGCCGAGCACCGGGCCGAGGTGGACGTCGCTGACCACGGCGATGCGGAAACCGTGCGCCGCGCGCGGGAGCTTGGCGAGCGGGACGGTGACCCGCTTCACCGTCGGGCCGTTCAGCACGCCGTACGTCCCGTAGCCGACCGTTCCGACGGCCGCCGCGGCGGCGGCACCGGCGACGACGCGGGAGACGAAGAGGCGGCGGGAGGGGAGGGCGAGAGGGCTCTCGGGCGGACCGCCGGCCGTGGAGCCGGGGGCCGGCGCCCCAGGTGTCTCGGGTGCGTCGGGTGCGTCGGGTACGTCGGGTACGTCGGATGTCCCGGATGCCCTGGGGGCCCCGGGAGGCTCGGTTGCCTCGGGGGTCTCAGTCGTCCTGGGCGGTGCCGTCCCGGCCGGTATGCGCGTCGTGTCCGCCGCCGCCGGGGACCTCAGCGGCTCCGGCTCCGGCCGCCGCGCGGCCGCCCGCCGCTCCAGGAACCGTCGCAGCAGGGGGCGTACGACCTCGCCGGCCAGCACCGCCAGCAGCAGGTAGATCGACAGCGCCAGCCACAGGAAGCCCGGCCAGGCCAGGACCTGCTGGAGCCGGAAGGGGGCACCCGCGCGCTCGGCGACCAGCGCGCCGACGGCCAGCGCCCAGCCCCCCGCGACCACCACCGCGCCGATACGGCGCACGGGACCGGGGCCCCGGGTCGTGTCACGGAACAGGCGCCGCCACAGGTACCAGTTGGACGCCACGAGGACGCTCACCACTGCCAGCGCGACAAGCGCGAAGACGACCACCATGCCGTCGTATCCCCTCAGTTATGACGTTCGGCGCAGTGCGCGCAGTCCACGCAACCCGATGACCCCGACGACCGTCCCCAATACGAAGGACACGACGGCGAGCAGCAGGTGCACCCAGAAGTACGCCGTGGGGTCGCCGTCCTCGAAAGCGAGCCCGCTGCCGTCCTTGGCCAGGTTTTTGACGAAAGTGATCCAGATGATCCAGCTCCACACCCCGAAAGCGAGCAGGAACCAGGAGACGGGGCGGCTGAGCTTCATGGTTTCAGTATCGCCGCACGGTGTCCGGATCCGTGCGCGGGGTCGGGAGGGGGGTGTGAAGGCGTCGCTCCCGGGAGGTACGTTCTCGCTCGTGCCCGCACCCAAGAAGGCCGTCAGGCGATCCCTGACGGTCACCTCCGCCGCCCTGACCGCTCTCGCTCTCCTCTCGCCCACCGCGCTCGCCGCCCCGAGCCCTTCGGCGAGTGCCTCGGCGAGCCCGTCGGCCACCCCGCCCGCGTCGATGTCGACCGTGGGCGGCGCGCGGCTCGGGAAGCCCGGGACGCAGGTGGATCTGGCGGGCGGGGCGCCCGTGCTGCCGAAGGACCTCACCGCCCGTTCGTGGATCGTGGCCGACGCCGAGTCCGGCGACGTCCTCGCCGCGCACAACGCGCACTGGCGGCTGGCCCCGGCGAGCACGCTGAAGATGCTGTTCGCCGACACCCTGCTGCCGAAGTGGCCGAAGACGACCCAGCACAAGGTGGCCCCCTCGGACCTCGCGGGCATCGGCGCCGGCTCCAGCATGGTCGGCATCAAGGAGGAGGAGACGTACACCGTCCACGACCTGTGGCTCGGTGTCTTCCTGCGCTCCGGCAACGACGCCGTGCACGTGCTGTCGGCGATGAACGGCGGTGTCGACGAGACCGTCAAGGACATGAACGAGCACGCCGAGGAGCTGCAGGCCCTCGACACGACCGTCGTCAGCCCCGACGGCTACGACGCGCCGAAGCAGGTCTCCTCGGCGTACGACCTGACGCTGTTCGCCCGTTCGGGGCTGCAGAAGAAGGACTTCCGCGAGTACGCCTCGACGGTCAGCGCGAAGTTCCCGGGCGAGACGAAGAAGAACAAGAAGGGCAAGACGTCCCGCAAGCCCTTCGAGATCCAGAACACCAACCGGCTGCTCGCCGGCGACTCGGACGTCGGCGTCTACCCGGGCATCGCGGGCGTGAAGAACGGCTACACCACCAACGCGGGCTACACCTTCACGGGCGTCGCCGAGCAGGGCGGCAAGGTACTGCTCGTCACGGTGATGAACCCGGAGAAGGACGAGCACAACGAGGTCTACAAGGAGACCGCCCGTCTCTTCGACTGGGGCTTCAAGGCGGCCGGCAAGGTGCAGCCGGTGGGTGAGCTGGTGCCGCCGAGGAGTGCCGCCCAGGAGAGCCCGCAGCCTGGTTCGAGCTCCTCCGGGGAGGCCGGCGGCACCGGGAAGGGCGCGGCGGGCACGCAGCCGGTGGCGGCCGCCCCGGCCGCGGACGGCGCCGGCGGCATCGGGGTCGCGGCCGGCATCACCGGCGGGCTGCTGGTCCTGCTCGCGGGCGGCGCGTTCCTGATCAACCGGAAGTGGCCGCTGCCGGACCTGGTCCGTCGCCGGACGCGCCCGTGACGCCCGGTTCGTCGGCCTCCTCGGCACTCTCCACTTCCTCCGCCTTGCTTCCCGTCGCCGTCCAGGAGGCGCTGAACAGCACCAGCTTCGAGGTGAAGTTGATCCACAGCAGCAGGGCGACGGGGACGCCGAAGGCGCCGTACATGCTCTTCGCGGCGACGCCCTGCATGTAGCCGCTCAGCAACAGCTTCAGCAGCTCGAAGCCGATCGCGCCGATCAGTGCCGCCACCACCAGGCGGCGGCGCGCGGGCTGGACGCCGGGGAGCAGGGTCAGCACGTACAGCAGCAGGAGGAAGTCGGCGAGTACGGCGACGACGAACGCGGCGACGTAGAGCAGCACCCCGCCGAAGCCGCCCTCGGCGATGCCCAGCTGCCGGATGATCCAGCCGACCAGCGCCGAGGCGACGGTGGAGATGGCGACGGTGACCAGGAGCGCGCCGCCGAGCCCGACGAGGACGCCCGCGTCCTTGGCCCGGTGCAGGACGGGGTTCTCCTCCTCGTCGGGCAGCTCCCACACGGCACGCAGGCAGCCCCGGGTGGCGTCGACCCAGCCGATGCCGGTGAACAGCAGCAGGGCGCCGGCGATGAGGCCGACGGTGCCGGCGTTGTCGATGAGGCTCTGGATGTTGAGCTGGTCGGAGATGCCGGGGATCTGCTCGGCGATCTTGTCCTGGAGCTGGTCCTGCTGGTCCTTGGTGAGCGTGGCGGCGGCGATGGCGGCGGCCAGGCTGAGCAGCGGGAAGAGCGCGACGAAGCTGGTGAAGGTCATGGCGGCGGCGAGCCGCGTCCACTTCACCCGGTCCAGCCGCTCGTACGAACGCCACGCGTGCGTGGTCATCAGCCGCGCCAGCCACGGCCCGACCACGGGGAGCTTCTTCAGCCAGTCCATGATCCGACTCTGCCCCCGCTCGCCTGGGTCCATGATCCCGTCGTGCCACCGGTTCCCGCCCCGGTACGGAAGACCAGTGTCCTTGTGCCCCAGAAACGCAGGATGGTGGCCAGGACCATGCCGATTCCCGCGCCGGAGACCGTGTCGGCGCGCTGTGAGGTGAGACCGAGGCCGTAGTGGCTGACGGCCAGGCACAGCAGCTGTACGGCGGCACCGGCGGCGTTCACCGCGAAGAACAGGGCGTACGGGCGCAGGCCCCGCGGGCGGGTGTGCCGGTAGGTGCCGAGCGCGTTGCCCGCGTAGGCGACCGAGCAGCCGGCGACGAAGGACAGGGCTTTGGCGGTGAGCGGGTCGGCTCCGGCCGGGCCGCGGAGCCAGATGAAGAGGCCGAGGTCGACGGCGTAGGCGAGGAGGCCGGTGGTGGCGAAACCCAGCAGTTCGCGCCGGGCGCCCGCCGGATGGCCGCCTACCAATTGGCCACCGCCAGGCCGTACATCGCCACCCACACCACGCCGATCAGCGCGAGCGCCCGGTCGCGCAGGACCACGTCCTCGGGTTCGCCCGCGGTGCCGCGGTCGGCGAAGACGGCGTAGCGCAGGACGGCGAGGATGAAGGCGACCATGGACAGCTGGCGCCAGGGCAGCACGCTGGTGTGCGGAACGCCGCCCTCCTCCATGGCCCACAGGCAGTAGCCGAGGACGGCGACGCCGGCCGCGAGCTGCCAGACGAAGCGGAGGTAGCCGGTGGTGTACTCGGTGAGCAACGCGCGTGTCGCACCCGCCTTCCCGGCCATCTGGACCGCTTCGGAGTAGCGCTTGGCGGAGACCATGAACAGCGCGCCGAAGCCGGTCGTGATGAGGAACCAGCGGGACAGGGGGATGCCGAGCGCGAGTCCGCCGATCATCGCCCGCATCAGGAAGCCGGTGGTGACGACGGCGAGGTCGACGACCAGGACGTGCTTGAGGCTGATGCAGTACGCCAGTTGCATGGCGAGGTAGGCGGTCAGCAGGGCCGCGACGGCGGGCGGGCAGAGCCAGGCCGCGACGACGGGCGCGAGGACGCCCAGGGCGCCCCCGACGGCGTAGGCGACCGGAACCGGGACCTGTCCGGCGGCGACCGGGCGGTGCCGCTTGACCGGGTGGGCGCGGTCGGCCTCGGCGTCGCGGGCGTCGTTGACGAGGTAGACGGCGGCGGCGCAGGCGGTGAACAGGACGAAGACCAGGGCGAGCCGGCTCAGGGTGTGCCAGGAGAGCAGTTCGCCGGCCGCGGCCGGAGCCGCGACGACCAGGACGTTTTTGATCCACTGGCGGGGGCGCGCGGTCCGCAGCAGGCCCGCCGGGATGCCCGCCCTGCGGGACGGCGCGGGTTCCTGCTGCTGTTCGGGGGTGCGTTGCCGCAGGACGGCGGTGTCAGTCACGGGGTGCCTCCGCGCATCCAGTCGGTGCCGAGCCGGGCCGTGAGCGCGCCCAGGGCGGCGCCCGCCGCGATGTCGGAGGGGTAGTGGACGCCGACGACCAGCCGGGAGACGCACACCGCGGCGGCGAGCGGCCAGGCGGCGTGGACGCCGAGCGCGCCGAAGGCCACGGCGGCCGCCGCGGCCGAGGTGGCGTGGGAGCTGGGGAAGGAGTGCCGGCCGGCGGTGCGCACCAGGGGTACGACGTGCGCGGGGCGGGGACGGCGCACGACCCGCTTCACGCCCATGCTGGCGAGGTGGGCGCCCGCGGTGAGCGCGGTGCCGCGCAGCCAGGCCGCGCGCCGGGTGCCGTCCACGGCGGCTCCGGCGAGGCCCGCCGCGAGCCACAGCGCTCCGTGCTCCCCGGCCCAGGACAGGGCGCGCGCGGCACCGGCCACGCGCGGGTCCGTGCCGCGGGCTCTGAGCGCCGTGACGATCCGGTGGTCCATGTCGTCGAGGTCGTCCATGTGGACTCACTGTTCACGCCGACCGCGCGGGAAGTCCGGCAATATCGAGCGACATACCATTAATCACCCGTTTCGGGGACCACTGAGATGTTCTGGGACTAATCGTTCACATGAGGGCGATACGGTCACCGCCATGTCTGCCGACACCGTTCCCGTCACCGGCTGGGGCCGCACGGCGCCCACCGTCGCCCGCGTGATCCGCCCGCGCACGTTCCAGGAGGCCGCCGACGCCGTCCGCGACTGCGGCGTCCGCGGCGGCATCCCGCGGGGCCTGGGGCGGGCGTACGGGGACGCGGCGCAGAACGCCGGCGGCGACGTGCTCGACATGACGGCCCTGGACCGCGTCCACGCCATCGACGTCGACGGCGGCACCGTGCTGTGCGACGCGGGCGTCTCCCTGCACCGGCTGATGGAGGTGCTGCTGCCGCTCGGCTGGTTCGTGCCGGTGACCCCCGGCACCCGGTACGTGACGGTCGGCGGGGCGATCGGCGCCGACATCCACGGCAAGAACCACCACGTGTCCGGCTCCTTCTCCCGGCACGTGCTCTCCTTCGAGCTGCTCACCGCCGACGGCCGGGTCCGCACCGTGGACCGGGGCACGCCGCTGTTCGACGCGACCGCCGGCGGCATGGGCCTGACCGGGGTGATCCTCACCGCGACCGTGCGGCTCCAGCCGGTCGAGACGTCACTGATGTCGGTCGACACCGAGCGCGCCGACGACCTCGACGACCTCATGGCCCGCCTGACGGCCACCGACCACCGCTACCGGTACTCGGTCGCCTGGATCGACCTGCTGGCCCGCGGCGCGGCGACCGGCCGGGCGGTGCTCACCCGGGGCGACCACGCGCCGCTGGACGCGCTGCCCGACCGGGCCCGGCGCGAGCCGCTGGCCTTCCGCACCTCCCGCCTCCCGGCCGCCCCCGACCTGGTCCCCGCGGGCCTGCTCAGCCGGACCACGGTCGGGCTCTTCAACGAGCTCTGGTACCGCAAGGCCCCCCGGACGCGCAGGGGCGAACTCCAGCGGATCTCCGCCTTCTTCCACCCCCTGGACGGCGTCCCGCACTGGAACCGGATCTACGGCCGCGACGGCTTCGTGCAGTACCAGTTCGTCGTCGGCCACGGCCAGGAGGACGCCCTGCGCCGGGTCGTGGGACGCATCTCCGCCCAGCGCTGCCCGTCGTTCCTGGCCGTCCTCAAGCGCTTCGGGGAGGCCGATCCGGGCTGGCTCTCCTTCCCCGTGCCCGGCTGGACCCTCGCCCTGGACATCCCGGCGGGCCTCCCGGGGCTCGGCACCTTCCTCGACGGCCTCGACGAGGAGGTCGCGAAGGCCGGCGGCCGGGTCTACCTCGCCAAGGACTCCCGGCTGCGGCCGGAGCTGCTCGCCGCGATGTACCCGCGCCTGGACGACTTCCGCGCGCTGCGCGCGGAGCTGGACCCGCGCGGGGTCTTCACCTCCGATCTCTCCCGCCGACTCACCCTCTAGGAGCTGTCGTGAAGGACGCCTTCGGCCTCCCCCAGTCCCTGCTCGTCCTCGGCGGTACGTCCGAGATCGCGCTCGCCACCGCGCGCCGGCTGGTCGCCCGCCGCACCCGCACCGTGTGGCTGGCCGGCCGCCCCTCCCCCGCCCTGGACGCGGCGGCCGGGCAGCTGCGCGGCCTCGGCGCCGAGGTGCGCACCGTCGCCTTCGACGCGCTCGACCCCGAGTCCCACGAGGCGGCGCTCGGCAAGGTCTTCGCCGAGGGCGACATCGACCTGGTGCTGCTGGCCTTCGGCGTCCTGGGCGACCAGGCGCACGACGAGCGGGAGCCGCTGAACGCCGTGCGGGTCGCGCAGACCAACTACACCGGCGCGGTCTCGGCCGGGCTGGTCAGCGCCCGCGCGCTCCAGGCGCAGGGCCACGGCTCCCTGGTGGTGCTCTCCTCCGTGGCCGGCGAGCGGGCCCGCCGCGCCAACTTCATCTACGGCTCCAGCAAGGCCGGCCTGGACGCCTTCGCGCAGGGCCTCGGCGACGCGCTGCACGGCACGGGCGTGCACGTCATGGTCGTACGCCCCGGGTTCGTGCGGTCGCGGATGACCGCCGGACTGGAGGAGGCGCCGCTCGCCACGACGCCCGAGGCGGTCGCCGCGGCCATCGAACTGGGGCTGCGGCGGCGTTCGGAGACGGTGTGGGTGCCGGGCGCGCTGCGCGTGGTGATGTCGGCGCTGCGGCATCTGCCGCGGGCGGTCTTCCGGCGGCTGCCGGTCTGAGGGGGCCTACCTGGCGGGCAGGGAGCCGCTCTCCACGCGTCCGGCCTGCGGGGGCACCGTCGCGCTGCCGAAGGGGAACTCGCGCAGCTTGCGCCACACTCCGTCGGCGCCCTGCTCGTAGAGCGCGAAGCCGGTGCAGGGCCACTGGGCCTCGTAGTCGGACAGCTCCTCGAAGGCGCGGTCCATGGCCGCTTCCTCGATGCCGTGCGCCACGGTGACGTGCGGGTGGTACGGGAACTGCAGTTCGCGCGGCACCGGCCCGGAGGTGTCGCGGACCCGCTTCTGCAGCCAGGAGCAGGCCGCGGCGCCCTCGACCACCTGGACGAAGACCACCGGCGACAGCGGGCGGAAGGTCCCGGTGCCCGACAGCCGCATCGGGAAGGGCCGGCCGCGCGCCGCCACCTCCGCCAGGTGCGCCTCGATCGCGGGCAGCGCGGCGCCGTCGACCTCGGTCGGCGGCAGCAGGGTGACGTGCGTGGGGATACCGTGAGCAGCGGCGTCGCCGAAGCCCGCGCGCAGCTGCTGGAGCTTGCTGCCGTGAGGCTCCGGGACCGCGATCGACACGCCGATCGTTACGGTCCCCACGTCGTCTCCTGTCGTTACGTGTCACTCGGTGTATGTCGCGGTGTCGGACACCCGGATATCGACTGTACGGCCACGACCGTGCCCGGGGCAGGCGCAACCGGAGTGATGTGCAGCGCTACGGCGGCGTGCCGGGGCGCGAGCGGTGCTGCGACGGTGGTCGGGGCGGTGCCCCGGTCAGTGCTTGGCGGGGAGCAGGCCCAGCATGTCGTACGCCCGGGCGAGGGTCTCCGCGGCGACGGCCCGTGCCTTCTCCGCGCCCTTGGCCAGGATCGCGTCGAGGGTCTCCGGGTCGTCCAGGTACTGCTGGGTGCGCTCCCGGAAGGGCGTGACGAACTCCACCACGACCTCGGCGAGGTCCGTCTTCAGCGCGCCGTAGCCCTTGCCCTCGTACTTCTGCTCGAGTTCCGGGATCTCCGCACCGGTGAGGGTGGAGTAGATCGAGAGCAGGTTGCTGACGCCGGGCTTGTGCTCGCGGTCGAAGCGGATCACGGTGTCGGTGTCCGTGACGGCGCTCTTCACCTTCTTCGCCGTGGCCTTCGGCTCGTCGAGCAGGTTGATCAGGCCCTTGGGGGTGGCCGCCGACTTGCTCATCTTGGCGGTCGGGTCCTGCAGGTCGTAGATCTTCGCCGTCTCCTTGAGGATGTACGCGGAGGGGACGGTGAAGGCCTCGCCGAAGCGGCCGTTGAAGCGCTCGGCCAGGTCGCGGGTCAGCTCGATGTGCTGGCGCTGGTCCTCGCCGACGGGCACCTGGTCGGCCTGGTAGAGCAGGATGTCCGCGACCTGGAGGACCGGGTACGTGAACAGGCCGACGGAGGCGCGGTCGGCGCCCTGCTTCGCGGACTTGTCCTTGAACTGGGTCATGCGGCTCGCCTCGCCGAAGCCGGTGAGGCAGTTCATGATCCAGGCGAGCTGGGCGTGCTCGGGGACGTGGCTCTGGACGAAGAGCGTGCAGCGGTCCGGGTCGAGTCCGGCCGCCAGCAGCTGGGCCGCGGCGAGCCGGGTGTTGGCGCGCAGCTCCTTCGGGTCCTGCGGGACCGTGATCGCGTGCAGGTCGACGACCATGTAGAACGCGTCGTGGGACTCCTGCAGGGCCACCCACTGGCGGACGGCGCCGAGGTAGTTGCCGAGGTGGAACGAGCCTGCGGTGGGCTGGATCCCGGAGAGCACACGAGGTCGGTCATTCGCCATGCGCACCATTCTCTCAGAGAGCTCGGGTGGTGCTGTCGCGGGGAACCGCGGGCCGTTCGGGGCTGGTCGCGCCCGCGCGGCGGTAGCCGCATGTCGACACAGCCCCGCGCCCCTTACGGGGCGCTTCAGCCCAGGTCGATCTCCGGGTAGAGCGGGAAACCCGCCACCAGGTCCGTCGCGCGGCGGGAGATCTCGTCCGCGATCTTGGCGTCGAGCACGTGCGCGGCCTTCGAGGGGGCGCCCGACTTGGTGGTGCCCGGCTCGGTGGTGGTCAGGACGCGGTCGATCAGGCCCGCGACCTCGTCCAGCTCGGCCGTGCCCAGGCCGCGGGTGGTGAGCGCCGGGGTGCCGACGCGGATGCCGGAGGTGTACCACGCGCCGTTCGGGTCGGCCGGGATGGCGTTGCGGTTGGTGACGATGCCGGAGTCGAGGAGGGCGGCCTCGGCCTGGCGGCCGGTGAGGCCGTAGGAGGACGCCACGTCGATCAGGTTGAGGTGGTTGTCCGTGCCGCCCGTCACCAGGGTGGCGCCGCGCCGCATCAGGCCCTCCGCGAGCGCGCGGGCGTTGTCGACGATGCGCTGGGCGTAGTCCTGGAACGCGGGCTGCCGGGCCTCGGCGAGGGCGACGGCCTTGGCGGCCATGACGTGCGGGAGCGGGCCGCCGAGGACCATCGGGCAGCCGCGGTCGACCTGGTCCTTGAGGGAGTCGTCGCACAGGACCATGCCGCCGCGCGGGCCGCGCAGCGACTTGTGGGTGGTCGTCGTGACGATCTGGGCGTGCGGGACCGGGTCGAAGTCGCCGGTGAGGACCTTGCCCGCGACCAGGCCCGCGAAGTGCGCCATGTCGACCATGAGGGTCGCGCCGACCTCGTCGGCGATCTCGCGCATGATCCGGAAGTTCACCAGCCGGGGGTAGGCGGAGTAGCCGGCGACGATGATCAGCGGCTTGAACTCGCGGGCCGAGGCGCGCAGGGCCTCGTAGTCGATCAGGCCGGTCGCCGGGTCGGTGCCGTAGGAGCGCTGGTCGAACATCTTGCCGCTGATGTTGGGGCGGAAACCGTGGGTGAGGTGGCCGCCGGCGTCCAGGGACATGCCGAGCATGCGCTGGTTGCCGAAGGCCGCTCGCAGCTCGGCCCAGTCGGCGTCGGTCAGGTCGTTGACCTGGCGGACGCCGGTCTTCTCCAGGAAGGGCACCTCGACGCGGGCGCCGAGGACGGCCCAGAAGGCGACGAGGTTGGCGTCGATGCCGGAGTGCGGCTGGACGTAGGCGTGGCGGGCGCCGAAGAGTTCCCTCGCGTGCTCGGCGGCGAGGGACTCGACGGTGTCGACGTTGCGGCAGCCGGCGTAGAAGCGGCGGCCGACGGTGCCCTCGGCGTACTTGTCGCTGAACCAGTTGCCCATGGTCAGGAGGGTGGCCGGGGAGGCGTAGTTCTCCGAGGCGATCAGCTTGAGCATCTCGCGCTGGTCGGCGACCTCCTGGCCGATGGCGTCGGCGACGCGGGGCTCGACCGTGCGGATGACGTCGAGCGCGGCTCGGTAGGCGACGGACTCGGGGGTGAGATCTGCGGGCATGGGGACCTCCGGACGGTGTGGTCGGCGTTCGGGTCGGCCCAGGCGCACGGCACTCGTCGTTCGAGCCGCTCCCCGATGGTCGGTCCCATCCCAGCGCGCCAGTCACGGCCCACGGGCAGCCTACCGGGCGGCACGGAGTGCCGGGCCGCGGCGTCCACCATGCGAGCGACGGTCCTCAGAGGATCACGTGGGGCAGGAAGCGGGCGTATTCGTCCGTCACCAGGCCGCTCGACTCCCTGATGCCCAGGCCCGCCGACTCGTTCTCCACCACCCACGCGCCCAGGACGACGCGGTTGCCGTCGAAGTCGGGCAGCGGGGCCAGCTCCTGGTAGCAGCAGAGGCCGGTGCGCGGGGGCGCTTCCGTGCCGGGGCGGTGGATGGTGACGCCGGCGCCCTCCCGGCCCAGCAGGGGCTTGGCGACGTAGCCGGTGGTGCGGGCCAGTTCGCGCGGGCCGTCCAGGTAGGCGGGGAGGAGGTTGGGGTGGTCCGGGTACAGCTCCCAGAGGATCGCCAGCAGCGCCTTGTTGCTGAGCAGCATCTTCCAGGCGGGCTCGATCCACAGGGTGGTGCCGGTGCCGCCGCCGTTGTCGAGGGTGTCCAGGACGTGGCCGGCGAAGCGGTCGGTGGTGAGCCACTCCCAGGGGTAGAGCTTGAAGACGCTGCGGATGAAGCGGAGCCTGCCGTCGACGAAGCGGCCTGACAGGCGGTCCCAGCCGATCTCCTCCATGGAGATCCACTCGGTCTCCAGGCCGGCCTGCTCGGCGGTCTCCTTCAGGTAGGCGACCGTCATCAGGTCCTCGCCCAGTTCGTCGGCCTCGGAGTTCGCGAAGTACAGCGGGCTGCCGGGCGGGAGGAGGGCGGCCTGCTTCTTCCAGGCGTCGACGAGGCGCTCGTGGAGGCTGTTCCACTGGTCGGCGCCGGGGAAGCTCTCCTCCATCCAGAACCACTGCGGGGACGCGGCCTCGACGAGGGAGGTCGGCGTGTCCGCGTTGTACTCCAGGAGCTTGGCGGGCCCGGTGCCGTCGTAGCGCAGGTCGAAGCGGGCGTAGACGGAGGGGAGTTCGGCCCGGCGGTGCCAGGCCTCGGTGACGGCCCGGACCACCCGCGGGTCGGTGATGCCGAGGTCGGCGAAGCGGCCGTCGGTGACGATGTGCTCGGCCGCCGCCAGGCACATGCGGTGGAGTTCCTCGACGACCTCCTCCAGCGCCTCGACCTCCGGGAGGGAGAAGACGTAGTAGCCGCTCTCGTCCCAGTAGGGGCGCAGGGAGCCGTCGGGGTGGCGGGTGAGGGGGTAGACGCACCCCTGCTCCTCCACCGTCTGCTGCCAGCCGGGACGCGGCTCGGTGGTACGGCGTTCCACGGTCGGCCTCAGCCGCCGCCGCTGCCGGAGCCGGAGCAGCCGAAGCCGCCGCGGTCGACGGCCTCGTCGCGGCTGAAGGTGCCGTAGTCGGCCCGGCCGTTGCTGACGTCGGCGTCGTAGTACCAGTCGGCGTCGGGCACCTTCGACGAGCCGGACCTCTTCTTGCCGCCCTTGCCGTACGAACCGCCGGACGAGCCCGACTTGCAGTTCTTGTCGGCGACGACTTTGTAGCCGTTGACGTAGTCGTAGCTGTCGCGGTCCACGCAGCGGCGGTCGGGGTCCGATCCGCACGCGCTCAGGGCCGCCGCGAGCACTCCCATGCCGCCGAGCACCACCGTGCTCGACCGCAGCCGTCGCCGGGTCTCCGCCATTTCCTTGTCTCCCCGTTGTCCGCGCAGGTGTACGGCAGTTGGGCCGGTCGAGTGTACGGCCCGTGCCGCGGGTGGACTCTACGGCAGCGCCCGGCACAGCGCTTCCAGGGCCCCCGCCCAGGCGTGGTCGGGCGGGGTGCCGTAGCCGACGACGAGGGCGTCCAGCGGGGCGACGGCCGCGTCCGGGTGGCGGAACATGGACAGGCCGTGGACGGCGAGGCCGTTCCAGGCGGCGGCCCTGACGGCCTGCTGCTCGGTGCCGGGCGGCAATTGGAGTACGGCGTGCAGTCCGGCCGCGATGCCGGTGACGCGCACGTCGGGGGCGCGCTCGGCGAGGGCGGTGACCAGCGCGTCACGGCGGCGCCGGTAGCGCAGGCGGGCGGCCCGGACATGCCGGTCGTAGTCGCCGGAGCCGAGGAACTCCGCGAGGGTCAGCTGGTCCAGGACGCCCGGAGTGCGGCCCGCCATGCCGTCCACGGCCTCCTCGACCAGCGACGGCGGCAGCACCAGCCAGCCCAGGCGCAGGCCGGGGGCGAGGGACTTGCTGGCGGTGCCCAGATAGACGACGCGGTCGGGGTCCAGGCCCTGGAGGGCGCCGACGGGCTGGCGGTCGTAGCGGAACTCACCGTCGTAGTCGTCCTCCAGGACCAGTCCGCCGGTGCGGCGGGCCCAGGCGATCAGGGCCGTGCGGCGCTCGGGGTGCAGCGGCAGGCCCAGGGGGAACTGATGGGAGGGGGTCAGCAGGACGGCCCGGGCGGCGGCCGCGTCGTCGAGGGGCCGGGTGCCGCGGTCGTCGAAGGGCAGCGGGGGCGTGTCGCAGCCCGCGCGCCGGAGCAGCCGTCGGTGGTGGGGCAGGCCGTAGGACTCGACCGCCACGGAGCGCGCTCCCCTGCGGCGCAGCAGGTCGGCGAGGACACCGAGGCCGCCGAGGAAGCCGGCGCAGAGGACGATCCTGTCGGGGTCGGCGCGCACGCCACGGGCGCGGGAGAGGTAGCCGGCGAGGGCGGTGCGCAGTTCGATCCGGCCGCGCGGGTCGCCGTAGCCGAGCGCCTGGTCGGGGGCGGCGGTCAGGGCGCGGCGGGCCGCCTTCAGCCACCGGGCGCGGGGGAACGACGCGAGTTCGGGCGTGCCGGGGACGAGGTCGTAGGCGGGTCGGCCCGGTTCACGCCGGTGCGGTGCCGGGCGCTGGTCGGGGGCGGCGGGCGTCCGGTCGGCGACCCTGGTTCCGGAGCCCTGGCGGGCGGCGAGCCAGCCCTCGGCGACCAGGTCGGCGTAGACCTCGGCCACCGTGTTGCGGGCCACGCCCAGGTCGGCGGCGAGCGAGCGCGAGGAGGGCAGCCGGGTGCCGGGCGCCAGCCGGCCGCCGCGGACGGCCTCGCGCAGGGCGTCGGTGAGACCGCGGCGCAGCCCGGGGCCGGAGCGGTCCAGGTGCAGGTCGACGCCGAAAGTGGCCCACGGATTCTCCATGGAAATGGACCATACTCCTGGGCTGCATCGCTTCTAGGCTCAAGACCATGACGACGAACGAGAACACCACCGACCCCGGCTCCTTCGCCCCCGAGGAGGCCCCCCGCCTGGAGTGGGCCAAGCACGCGCCGGAGGTCTGGAAGGCGATGCTGCGGCTGGAGAAGGCCGCGGGCCAGGGGCTGGACCCGAAACTGAAGGAGCTGGTGAAGATCCGCGCCTCCCAGCTGAACCACTGCGCCTTCTGCCTGGACATGCACTCCAAGGACGCACTGGCGGCCGGTGAGAGCGTGGAGCGGATCGTGCAGCTCGCCGCCTGGGAGGAGTCGCGGCACTTCTACACGGAGAAGGAGCTGGCGGCGATCGAGCTGACCGAGGCGGTCACCGTCCTGACGGACGGCTTCGTGCCGGACGAGGTGTACGAGAAGGCCGCCGAGCACTTCGAGGAGCCGGAGCTGGCGCAGCTGATCGCCGCGATCACGGTGATCAACGCCTGGAACCGCTTCGGCGTGACGTGCCGGCTGACGCCGGGTCACTACACGCCGGGTCAGCACGGATGACGGCCAAGGCCGGCCGCTTCCGCGCCCTGCACCACGGCCGGGTCCCCGGTGACCCCCTTGTCCTGCCCGGGCCCTGGGACGCGGCGAGCGCCCGCGTCTTCGCCGAGGCCGGGTTCCCGGCGCTCGCGACGCCCAGCGCGGGCGTGGCGGCCTGTCTCGGGTACGAGGACGGGGCGACCCCGGCCGACGAGATGTTCGCGGCGGTGGCGCGGATCGTGCGGGCCGTGGACGTGCCCGTGTCGGCCGACGTCGAGGACGGGTACGGACTGGCGCCCGAGGAACTGGTGGAGCGGCTGCTGGAGACGGGCGCCGTGGGCTGCAACCTGGAGGACTCCGCGAACGGGGTGCTCAAGGACCCGCGGGAGCACGCCGAGTGGCTCGCCGAGGTGCGGGCGGCGGCCGGGGACCGGCTGTTCGTCAACGCCCGCGTCGACACGTTCGTCCGCGGTGTCGACGACCCGGGCGCGGCGATCGAGCGGGCCGCGCTGTACGTCGCCGCGGGCGCCGACTGCGTGTATCCGATCGGCGCCCCCGTCGGCGTACTGCCGCTGCTGCGGTCCGGCATCCAGGGGCCGGTGAACGTCGGCGGGCGGCCCGGGCAGGGCCCCGCCTCCGCCGAGCTGAGGAGGCTCGGCGAACTCGGGGCCACCCGGATCACGTTCGGGCCGGGACTCCAGCGGCGCGCGGAGGGCGCGGTGCGGGAGATCGCGGCGGAACTGCTGAGGTGAGGGTCAGGGCAGCCACTTCTTCCAGACGGACTCGTGGCTGTCCACCCACTTCTTCGCGGCCTCCTCCGGCCGCATCTTCTGCTCGGCGATCATGAGGGAGACCTGGTTCTGGTCCTCGGTCGTCCACTTGAAGTTCTTCAGGAACTCCGCCGCCTTGCCGCCGTCCTCCGCGAAGTCGGCGTTGAGGTACTTCTGCAGCGGGGTGACCGGGTACGCGCAGTCGACCTTCGCCGGGTCGGCGTCGCAGCCCTCCTTGTACGGCGGCAGCCTCACCTCGGTCATCGGGACCTTCTCGAAGAGCCACTGAGGGGTGTACCAGTAGGTCAGGAAGGGCTTCTTCTCCTTGGCGAACTGCTCGATCTGGGTGATCTGGGCGGCCTCGGAGCCGGCGAAGACGACCTTGTAGTCCAGGTCCAGGTTCTCGACCAGGGCCTTGTCGTTGGTGACGTAGGACGGTGAGCCGTCCATCAGCTGGCCCTTGTCGCCGCTCTCCGCGGTGCGCATCAGCTCGGCGTACTTGTCGAGGTTCTTCCAGTTGGTCACGTCCGGGTGCTTCTTCGCGAAGTACGTCGGGACGAACCAGCCGATGTGGCCGGTGACGCCGAGGTCGCCGCCGGGGGCGATGGTCTTCTTGTCCTGGACGTAGCGCTGTTCCTGCTCGGGGTGGCCCCAGTCCTCCAGGATGGCGTCGACGCGCCCCTGGCTGAGCGCGTCCCAGGCCGGGACCTCGTCGACCTGGACAGTGTCGACGCGGTAGCCCAGCTCGTGCTCCAGCAGGTACTGGGCGACGGCCACGTTGGCCTGGGCGCCGACCCAGGACTGCACGGAGAGGGTCACCGTCCTGGCCCCCTGGGCGCCCGCGAACGGGGACGCCTGCTTGGTCATGTCGGCGGCGCCGCAGCCGGTCAGCAGCGTCAGCGCGGCCACGCCCGCGAGGGCGGAGGTCGTACGCATCCGCATGTCAGGCTCCCTTCTTCGTACGGCGTCCGGTCGGCTGGGTGACCCGGTCGAGCATCAGGCCGAGGCAGACGATCGCCGCGCCGGCCACCAGGCCGGTCGCCAGGTCGCCCTGGGCCAGGCCGAAGACGACCTGGTAGCCGAGCGCGCCACCGCCGACCAGGCCGCCGATGATGACGACGGCGAGGACGAGGACGACGCCCTGGTTGACGGCGAGCAGCAGGGACCGGCGGGCCAGCGGGAGCTGGACCTGCCGCAGTTGCTGCCCGCTGGTGGCGCCGAGCGAGCGGGCCGACTCCAGGGCGGCCGGGTCGACCTGGCGCAGCCCCTGGGCGGTGATCCGGACGACGGCCGGGAGGGCGTAGACGACCGCGGCGGCCACGGCGGGCGCGCGTCCCACGCCGAAGAGGGCGACGACCGGGATCAGGTAGACGAACTGCGGCATCGTCTGGAAGACGTCCAGGACGGGCCGCAGCGCGCGCTCGAAGCGGTCGCTGCGGGCGGCGGCGATGCCCGTCGCGAAGCCGATGACCAGGGTCACGGCGACGGCCGCGAGGACCTGCGAGAGCGTGTCCAGGGACGGGTTCCACACGCCGAGCACGCCGATCGCGGCCATGGCGAGGACGGCGGTGAGCGCGGTGCGCCAGGTGCCGATCAGCCAGGCGAGGGCGGCGACGATCAGCAGTACGGACCACCAGGGCAGCCATTGGAGGCCGTCCCGGACCGGGTTGAGGACCCAGCTGGTGAAGTGCGCGGCCCAGTCGGCGGTGCCGCCGATGACGGGCACCCCGGAGTACAGGTGGGCGGTCATCCAGTCGACGGCCCGGTTGACGGGCTCGGTGATGTCCACCTCCCACGCCTCGGGCCAGTCGAGGAAGCCGGCGATCCGTCCGGCGACCGCGACGGCCGCGGCGGCGGCCACGACGTACAGCCAGGTCAGCGGCGACTTCCCGGTCTCACCGAGCCGCTCCCCCGCCGCGCCGGTGACGCGGTCGAGGACGACGGCGAGCAGCACGATCGGGATGCCGGCCGCGAGGGCCGCGCCGACGTCGACCGAGGCGAGCGCCTGGTAGACGCGGTCGCCGAGGCCGCCGGCACCGATGACGGAGGCGATGACGGCCATGGACAGCGCCATCATGATCGTCTGGTTGACGCCGAGGAGGAGTTCCTTGCGGGCCAGCGGGACACGGGCGGTCAGCAGCCGCTGGCGGGCCGTGGTACCGAGCGACTCGACGGCTTCGAGGACCTCCTTGTCGGCGCCGCGCAGGCCGAGGGCGGTGAGCCGGGCCATGGGCGGGGCGGCGTAGACGACCGTGGCCAGGACGGCGGCGGGGACGCCGATGCCGAAGACCAGGACGACGGGGAGGAGGTAGGCGAAGGCGGGCAGCACCTGCATGGTGTCGAGCACCGGGCGCAGGACGCGGTCCATCCGGTCGGAGAGACCGGCGGCCAGGCCCAGCAGCGCCCCCACGGCGACCGAGGCGAGGACGGCGACGACCATCAGCGCGAGGGTCTGCGTGGTCGGCACCCACATGCCGAGCAGGCCGCACGCCAGGAACGCCGCGGCGGTTCCCAGCGCCAGTTTCACACCGGCCACCCGCCAGGCGACCAGGGCGCCGATCGCGGTGACCCCGGCCCAGCCGACGGCGAGGAGGGCGAGGTACACGGCGCGTACGGCGATGACGACGACGTTGCTGACGTGGCCGAAGAAGTAGAGGAACAGCGGGTGGCTGTCGCGGTTGTCGATGATCCAGTCGCTGGCCTCGCCGAGCGGTTCGGAGACGTCGACGGTGAGGGCGGACGGCCAGGTGGCGCCGCCCCACTGGGTCACGGCGAGGGGGACGAGGACGGCGGCGGCGACCGCCAGTACCAGGAGCTTGCGTACGGCGGGGTGGGTGAGGATGCCCGGCGGGGCTGCCTTCCGGGGCGTTGCGGTGATCGTGGCCATTACGCCGGCTCCTCGCTGGTGGCGGGGGGCGGGGTGGTCGGCTCACGGCGCTGGGCCGGTGCCTCCCCCACGCTCGGCTTCGCTCGCGCGGAGGGCCCCCCGTCGCCCGCCCGTGCCGCCCCGGCGGCACCACGGCCCGCAGCCGCGCCGGTGGCCGCGTCAGCCGTGGCCGTCGTGCCCGCCACCACCGACAGCAGGGCGTCCGCGTCGACCACACCCAGGCAGCGGCCGTCGTCCATCACGCGGGCCGGGGAGCCGGCCCGGGCGACGGCCTCGATGGCCTCGGAGACGGTGGCGTCGGGCCGGAGCGCGGGGCCGGTGCCGGCCTCGTCGGCCGAGGACGCGGGGCGCATGGCCGTACGGACGGTGAGGACCTGCTCGCGCGGGACGTCGCGGACGAACTCGCGGACGTAGTCGTCGGCGGGCGAGCCGACGATCTCCTCGGGAGTGCCGAGCTGCACGACGCGGCCGTCGCGCATCAGGGCGATGCGGTCGCCCAGCTTGAGGGCTTCCTGGAGGTCGTGGGTGATGAAGACCATCGTGCGGCCCTCCTCGCGGTGCAGCCGGACGACCTCCTCCTGCATGTCCCGCCGGATCAGCGGGTCGAGCGCGCTGAACGGCTCGTCGAAGAGCAGGACCTCCGGGTCGACGGCGAGGGCGCGGGCGAGGCCCACCCGCTGGCGCTGACCGCCGGAGAGCTGGCCGGGCCTGCGGTGCTCCAGGCCCTCCAGGCCGACCTTGGCGACGATGGCGGCGGCGCGCTCGCGGCGCTCGGCGCGGCCCATGCCCTGGACCTCCAGGCCGTAGGCCACGTTGTCGAGGACCGTGCGGTGCGGGAGCAGGCCGAAGTGCTGGAAGACCATCGCGGCGCGGTGGCGGCGCAGTTCGCGCAGCCGGGACTTGTCCATGGCGCGGACGTCCTCGCCGTCGATGGCGATGGCGCCCGCGGTCGGCTCGATCAGCCGGGTCAGGCAGCGTACGAGGGTGGACTTGCCGGAGCCGGACAGGCCCATGACGACGAAGACCTCGCCCTTGCGCACGTCGAAGGAGACGTCCGCGACGGCGGCCGTGCAGCCGGTGCGCGAGCGCAGCTCGGCCGGGCTCAGGGCGGTCAGTTCGGGGTCGGCGGGGATCCGGGCGGCCTTGGGGCCGAAGACCTTCCACAGGCCGTCCACGGAGAAGACGGGAGCGGTGGACTCGTCGGTGCCCGGCGGCGTAGCGGCGCTGGTGGTGGTGCTCATCGGGCGTCACCGCCGATCAGCTCGACGGCACGCTCTCCGACCATGAGCACGCCGATCATCGGGTTCACGGCGGGCATGGTCGGGAAGACGGAGGCGTCGGCGATGCGGAGGCCCTCCAGGCCGCGGACGCGCAGCTCGGGGTCGACGACGGCCTGCTCGTCGGTGGCGGCGCCCATCCGGCAGGTGCCCGCCGGGTGGTAGACGGTGTGCGCGACCTTGCGGGCGTACTCGCTCAGCTCCTCGTCGCCGGTGACGTCCGGGCCGGGGCAGACCTCGCGCTTGAGCCAGCCGGCCAGCGGCTCGGCCTTGGCGACCTCACGGGCGATCCTGATGCCGTCGACGAGGGTGCGGCCGTCGTAGTCGTCCTCGTCGGTGAAGTAGCGGAAGTCCAGGGCGGGCTTCACGGACGGGTCGGCGCTGGTCAGGTAGAGGCGGCCGCGGGACTTCGGCTTGGGGATGTTCGGGGTCATCGAGACGCCGAACTCCGGGCGCTCGTAGCCGAGGCGCTCCGGGTTGTCCGTGAACGGGATCTGGTAGAAGTGGAACATCAGGTCGGGGCCCGCGTGTTCGGGGTCGCGGCGCACGAACAGACCGGCGTCGGAGTCCATCGCGGAGTTGTCCGGGATGGGGCCGTTGGTCTCCCACACGATCACCGACTCGGGGTGGTCGAGCAGGTTCTCGCCGACGCCGGGCAGGTCGAGCGCCACCGGTATGCCGAGGGCTTCGAGGTCCTCGCGCGGCCCGATGCCGGAGTGCAGCAGCAGGCGCGGGGAGTCGACGGCGCCGGCGCACAGGACGACCTCGTTACGCGCCTCGACCAGGATCTCCTCGCCGTCCTTGGTACGGACGTGGACGCCTTCGGCGCGAGCGCCGTCGAGCTGGAGCCTGTACGCCCAGGTCTCCAGCATGATCGTGAGGTTGGGGCGGTCGTCCATCACCGGGTGCAGGTACGCCACCGACGCCGAGGAGCGCTTGTTGTTCTCGGGGTGGTAGGCGAGGTCGAAGAAGCCGACTCCCTCGGCGAACGGCTTCTTGTTGAAGCCCTCGACGCGGGGGACCTCCAGGGCCTTCCGCGCGGAGTCGACGAAGTCGCGGGCGATGGCGTTCCGGTCCTTCTCGTCGACCGGGACGATGTTGTTCTTCAACCGCGCGTAGTACGCCTCCATCGGCACCGCGCCCCAGCCCTCGGCGCCGGCGGCCTCCCACTCGTCCCAGTCGGACGGCAGCGGCTTGAAGGCGATCAGGGTGTTGTGCGAGGAGCAGCCGCCGAGCACCCGGGCGCGGCTGTGCCGGATGTGCGAGTTGCCGCGTGGCTGCTCGGTGGTGGGGTAGTCGTAGTCCAGCTCGCCGCCGAGCAGGCCCATCCAGCGGCGCAGGGTCAGCACGTCGTCGCGGCCGACGTCGCTGGGGCCGCCCTCGATGACGGCGACGGTGACGTCCGGGTTCTCGGTGAGGCGGGAGGCGATCACCGATCCCGCGGTGCCGCCGCCTATGACGACGTAGTCGTAGACGTGGGAGGTCTCGGGCATGGGCGTACTCCAGAGGGTGAGCTGACGGGGAGCCGGGCGGTCCGGGTGAGGCGGGGGCGGGGTGGGGTGGGCCGGGACGGGGTCAGCCGGCGAACCAGCGGACGGGCTTCGGCGCGAGGTTCTGGTAGACGTGCTTGCTCTCGCGGTACTCGGCGAGGCCCGCGGGGCCCAGTTCGCGGCCGACGCCGCTCTTGCCGAAGCCGCCCCACTCCGCCTGCGGGAGGTAGGGGTGGAAGTCGTTGATCCAGACGGTGCCGTGCCGGAGCCGGCCCGCGACCCGGCGAGCCCGTCCCGCGTCGGCGGTCCAGACGGCACCGGCCAGACCGTACTCGGTGTCGTTGGCGAGGGCTACGGCCTCGTCCTCGGTGCGGAAGGTCTCGACGGTGAGCACCGGTCCGAAGACCTCCTCCCGTACGACCCTCATCTCCCGGTGGCAGTGGTCGAGGACGGTCGGCTCGTAGAAGTAGCCGCTCTCCGGCCGCTGGGGGGACGGCTCGGGGCGCTTGCCGCCGCAGCGCAGTTCGGCGCCCTCGGCCAGCGCCGAGGCGACGTAGTCCTCGGTCTTGGCGCGCTGCTGCTCGGAGACGAGCGGGCCGCACTCGACGCCGTCCTCGGTGCCGCGGCCGATGCGGATCTTCGCGGCGCGGCGGGCGAGTTCGGCGACGAAGCGCTCGCGGACGGACTCCTCGATGATGAGCCGGCCGCCCGCGGAGCAGACCTGGCCGCTGTGGATGAAGGCGGCGTTGAGGGCCTGGTCGACGGCGGTGTCGAAGCCCTCCTCGGTCTCGCATGCGTCGGCGAAGACGACGTTGGGGTTCTTGCCGCCGAGTTCGAGGGCGACCTTCTTGACGGTGACGGCGGCGGCCTGGGCGACCTTGGTGCCGCTGATCAGGCCGCCGGTGAAGGAGACCAGGTCGACGTCGGGGTGCTCGGCGAGGCGGGCGCCGACACTGTGGCCGGGACCGGTGACGATGTTGGCGACGCCGGCGGGGAGGCCGGCCTCGGTCAGCAGGTCGATCAGGGCGACGGTGGTCATCGGGGTGATCTCGCTGGGCTTGATCACGAAGGTGTTGCCGGCCGCGAGCGCGGGGGCGATCTTCCAGCTGGCCTGGAGGAGCGGGTAGTTCCAGGGCGTGATCATCGCGCAGACGCCGACCGGCTCGTGCACGACGACGCTGTGGATCTCGGGCGAGCCCGCGTCGACGACCCGGCCGGGGGCCTCGCCGGCGACCAGGTCGGCGAAGTAGCGGAAGGCGTCGGCGACGCAGTCGATGTCGACCCGGCCCTCCTCGACGGTCTTGCCCGCGTCGCGGCTCTCCAGCAGGCCGAGCGGCTCGCGGTCGCGTACGAGGAGGTCGGCGACGCGGCGCAGCAGGGCGGCGCGTTCGGCGACCGGGGTGTGCGGCCACTCGCCGGTGTCGAAGGCGCGCCGGGCGGCGGCCACCGCGAGGTCGGTGTCCTTCTCGTCGCCCTCCGCGATCACGGCGAACGGCAGGGCGTCCGCGGGATCGAGGATCTCGCGGGTGGCGCCGGAGGACGCCGCCAGCCACTCGCCTCCCGCGTGAATGGTCCGGTGCGCCCGCTCCGCCGGGGTTTCCGTGCTGTTCGCCATGATCGGTATTGCCTTCCGTTCCTGATCAACCCCCCTGTGTCACACGCGTGTCACGCTCGGGGACCGTGAGCCCCTGCCCAACGGCCCCGCATGCATGCCGATTCGGTGGCCGAAAGTGCGGCGCATCACTGAGAAAAGGGACAGGGAGGCACGAAGCTCGCACATGGACGCCTCGAATTCCTTTGACTAAAGTCAAGGGAATGGAGCCAGTGGCGGAGGGCTCGGTGACGGGGGGCTCCGTGTCGGAGGGCTCGGTGACGGAGGACGCGGTGACGGAGGACGCGGTGACGGAGGGCTCGGTGACGGAGGACGTCACGGCGTTGCGGCGCTTCAACCGCTACTTCACGCGCCGCATCGGCGTGCTCGACGACCGCTATCTCGGCCAGGACCGTCCGCTCGGCGAGGCCCGGCTGCTCTTCGAGATCGCCGAGAGCGGCTCCGGGGTGTCCCTGCGGGACCTGCGCGTCCGCCTCGGCCTGGACGCCGGGTACCTGAGCCGGATGGTGAAGGCTTTGGAGGCACAGGGCATGGTCCGGCTGGGCATGCACCCCGACGACAGCCGGCTGCGTACGGTCGAGCCGACTTCCGCAGGACGGGCCGAGGTCGCGGAGCAGAACCGCCGGGCCGACGCCCTCGTCTCCGGGCTGCTCCAGGGGCTCGCCCCGGACCAGCGCCGGCGGCTGACCGACGCCATGGCCACCGCACAACGCCTGCTGCGGCTGGCCGCCGTCAACGTCACGCCGGTCGACGCCCGCACCCCGGACGCCCGCGCCTGCCTGGACGCCTACGCCGCCGACCTGGACGCGCGCTTCCCCGAGGGCTTCGACCCCTCCGACCTCGTGGGGCCCGAGGAGGTGTCGGGGGACGCCGGGACGTTCCTCGTCGCGTACGAGGAAGGGCGGCCGGTCGGCTGCGGGGCGCTGCGGCGGACGGCACCCGGGGTCGGCGAGATCAAGCACGTGTGGGTCCACCCCGGCGCCCGGCGGCTCGGGCTGGCCCGCCGCCTCCTCGACGCGCTGGAGGACGAGGCCGTCACGCGCGGCCTGACCGTCGTACGACTCGACACCCACGCCGCCCTCACCGAGGCGCGGTCGATGTACCAGGCGTCCGGCTATACGGAGATCCCGGCGTACTCCGACCATGTCTATGCCGGGCACTGGTTCGAGAAGCGGCTGGGCTGACGCCCTCGGCCTCAGGGGAGACGACGCCGTCCACGGCGAAAGGCGGTCTCCGTCGTGGCGGTCTCCGTCGTGGCGGTGTCCGTCGTAGCGGCGTCCTCGTCCGCGTCCTGGCCGGTGTCGTCACCAGGCGGTTGAGGTCACCCGGTAGGCGCACGACGCCGCGCCCCCCGCGCCTTCGCCGGGCGGGACGCGACCGGCCCGGAGCACAGCACGGCCCGAAGCCCGCACCCGCGTCTCCGGTCCGGCAGCACGTCGCCCCGCCGGACGACGACCCGGCGGGGCGAAATGATCAGCGGTCGGGCCCCGGACCCGCCGACGGATCACCGCGGACGGAACGAGGCCCGAACGGGCGGGTCGGCTCAGATGAGGCCGAGCGCGCGGACCGCGTCGCGCTCCTCCGACAGCTCCTTGACGGAGGCGTCGATGCGGGCGCGGGAGAACTCGTTGATGTCCAGGCCCTGGACGATCTCGTACTTGCCGTCCTTCGTGGTGACCGGGAAGGAGGAGATGATGCCCTCCGGGACGCCGTAGGAGCCGTCCGACGGGATACCCATGGAGGCCCAGTCGCCGTCGGCGGTGCCGTTGACCCAGGTGTGGACGTGGTCGATGGCGGCGTTGGCGGCGGAGGCGGCCGACGAGGCGCCGCGGGCCTCGATGATGGCGGCGCCGCGCTTGGCGACGGTCGGGATGAAGTCGTCGGCCAGCCACTTCTCGTCGTTCACGACCTCGGCGGCGTTCTTGCCGGCGATCGTGGCGTTGAAGATGTCGGGGTACTGGGTGGCGGAGTGGTTGCCCCAGATGGTCAGGCGCTTGATGTCGGTGACCGACGAGCCCGTCTTCTTCGCGAGCTGGGTCAGCGCGCGGTTGTGGTCCAGGCGGGTCATCGCGGTGAAGCGCTCGGCCGGTACGTCCGGGGCGGCGGCCTGGGCGATCAGGGCGTTGGTGTTGGCCGGGTTGCCGACGACGAGGACCTTGATGTCGTCCGCGGCGTGGTCGTTGATGGCCTTGCCCTGCGGCTTGAAGATGCCGCCGTTGGCCTCCAGGAGGTCACCGCGCTCCATGCCCTTGGTGCGCGGGCGGGCGCCCACGAGCAGGGCGACGTTGGCGCCGTCGAAGGCGACGTTCGGGTCGTCGGTGATCTCGATGCCCTGGAGCAGCGGGAACGCGCAGTCGTCCAGCTCCATCGCGGTGCCCGCGGCGGCGTTGAGCGCCGGGGTGATCTCCAGGAGGCGCAGCTTGACCGGCACGTCCGCGCCGAGCAGCTGGCCGGAGGCGATGCGGAAGAGCAGGGCGTAACCGATCTGGCCGGCCGCGCCGGTGACGGTGACGTTCACGGGAGTGCGGGTCATGGCGTTCTCCGTATGACAGCTGGCGGTGGGGCGTCCCTGCCCCGGGCGTTTGATCGATCTCTTGGTATCAAGAGATCGATCCAGCCGTCAGGCTATCGCGCCTCCGGTGCCCGGGACGTCCGGGTCGGTGTGGCCCGGCCCACAGGGCCCCGGCGGTCACCTGAGCGCGTGCACGGACGCGAGGAAACCAGGGCGTGAAAGAGGCGGCCGCCTGTCCGGGAGAGGGGGACGAAGGCGACCGCCGTTCGGGGATACCGTTGCCGGACTCCCGTGGGGGTACTTCTCGCGTGCCCCTGACTCGGCGGGCCATGCCTGCCGCGGGCGATTTTTCTCCCGGTGCGGATGCGAGCCGCTCCGCACGGGGATCGCGGCCCGGCTCCCTACCGGCACATCGCCAGCTCCGACCGGCATCGCGGCCCGGCCCCGTACCGGCATCGCGGCCCGGCCCCGTACCGGCATCGCGGCCCGGCTCCGACCGGCATCGCGGCCCGGCCCCGAACCGGGATCTCCGCCCCGCTTCCAACCGGCATCGGCGCCCCGCTCCTACGGTCTCCGCGGTCCCGCGGTTACTCCGTGCAGCCCTTCTGGCCCGCCGCCAGCGTCACGCACGCCTTGGCGTCGGCCGCGGACTTCACCGCCACCATCGGGGTGTACGCGACGGTGTCGGCGGCCCCGGCGACCGAGCCCGTCTGCGGGCTCGCCCCGCCCGCGCTCACCTGTACCTCGTCGCCCTGAGCGGCCTGGGTGACACGGGCCCACGCCGCGCCGCAGATCTTGCTGTAGCGGACCTCGACGGCGGCCGTGCCGACGGTGGCGGTCGCGGCGGTGGTCACCAGGTCGCCGCCGCAGCCCATGATCTCCGGGTCCTTGCCGGTGCACGCGTCGCCGCTGCACTTCACGCCGGGCGGCAGCTCGGGCTCGGAGCTGACGGTGGGCGACGGGGACGGGTCGGCGCCCTCGTTCTTCTTCCCATCGCCGTCGTTCAGGAGGAAGAAAGCGCCCGCGATCACGACGAGCACGCCGACGACGCCCGCGACGAACGTCGTCATCCGCTTGCCGCCGCCCCCGGAGGGCCGGGCCCGCGAACCGGAGCCGTTGTGCGGGGGCTCGCCGTACGAGACCGAGGGTGCCGAGGAGCCCGAGGGCCCGTGGCCGTGCGGCGTCGCACCTCGCGCGGCTTCCCCCGAGTCGGCCCGGGTCCCGGACCGCGCCGTACGGTCACCGGTCGGCGCCGGTCCCCGGTATCCGGCCATGCCCCACGAGTTGCCGTCGGACGCGCCACCGGACGACGGGGCGGAGGGAGCGCCCGGCGCACCGCCGCCCCGGACCGTACCGACGGCCGAGTCGGGACTGTCGGCGGCCGTCGGCTGCGCGGGAACCGTCGGCGGGAACGTGGGCGACACACCGGCCGGTCCGGCGATCCCGGGCGTGGCCGTGGCGCCGCCGCCGTGACGGCCGCCCCTGCTCCCCTTGCCGTTCCTGCCGCCGTTGCCCGACTTGGCCGCGGGCGTGCCCAGCTCGCCGAGCGCGGCGCGCGCCTGGGAGATCCGAATGGCCTCCATGGTCATGTCATGGCGCATCTCCGAGCGGCTCCAGGCTCGCTCGGCCAGCTCCCACATGGTGGTCAGGTGGACGGGATTGGTCCGCGTCACCTCGGCGAGGGCCACGATGGCGCCCTTGGGCGCCAGCAGCCGGCCGTTCAGATAGCGCTCCCAGGACGTCTTGCTGTAGCCCGTGGCATCGGCCACCGACGCGATGCTCAGCTCACTGCGGTCCACGAGTCGGCGCAACTGGCTCGTGAACTCTCTGATCTGCGGATCGAGTTCATCCGGCAAGGCCTTCCAACGAGGCATTGCTTCCCCCTCTTCCCCCCGGTGACGTGCTGTTCGTTCCCCGTTTGGTCCTCGTGCGCGGCGGCCCGCACGGAGTCCTCGTTCTGGCTACCCACAGGGATGCGCCCGGTCAGGATCTCAGTTCCCGGGGTGGGGGCGCACAGGAGCACAGGGGTCGCGAACATGCACCGTCGCACGCCCACCGACCCGTGGTCCAGTGTCCCACCGGCGTTCCCCCGCCCGGAACCGAACCCCGTTTTTCACGGCTCGCGTAGCGGAGTAGCGGAACGGTCACTTCCGTGCCACAGCGCCCTGACAGGCGTTGAACAGGGCGTTCGCCGTGCAGGAGGGTTGATCCCGGCGACGGCCCGTCCTTCCACGGGGGTGAGGACGGGCCGTCGCCGGCTCGCGTGAAGTCTCGCTAGCTCACCGTGAAGTGCAGGGTGTCCTTCAAGAACGGGAGCTCCAGCCAAGGTTTCGGCTGGGCCATCAGCGCCAGCAGGACGATGGCGAGCCCGAGGACGCCGTAGGTGACGATGTCCGTGAAGCGCGAGCGCACCGCGAGCATGCCGACGTCGGGCAGCACCCAGCGCAGCGCCGCGCCGACCAGGAGAGCGGCGCCGATCAGGAGCGTCCCCCAGCGGAAGACGTCCAGCGCGGTCAGCAGCAGGCCGATCCCGACCAGGCCGACCACGAGGAGGATCGGCCACTGCCGGGCGGGCGCCGGGGCGTCGCCGCCCGCCGCCCGGCCACCGCCCTCGGGGCGCGCGGTGTCACGGGTGAACAGCGGGAACCGGCGGGTGACCCGCCGCGGCCTGCCCTCGGCGTCGGGCGCGCTGACGGGGTCCCGGACGGTGAGGTTCTCCGGGTGCTCCGGTTGATCCGGGTGCTCCAAGTGCTCCGAGTCCGCCGCGTGCTCCGTGCGCTCGGTCTCGGTGTCGTCAGCCGGCACTGCGCTCCGCCGCCTCCACCACGTTGACGAGCAGCTGGGCCCGGGTCATCGGGCCGACACCGCCGGGGTTCGGGGAGATCCAGGCGGCGACCTCGGCCACACCGGGGTGGACGTCGCCCATGATCTTGCCCTCGGCGTTGCGCGAGACGCCCACGTCGAGGACGGCCGCGCCCGGCTTGACGTCCTCGGGACAGACCAGGTGCGGGGAGCCGGCGGCGGCGACGATGATGTCCGCGCGCTTGAGGTGGGCGGCCAGGTCCCGGGTGCCGGTGTGGCACTGGGTCACGGTGGCGTTCTCGCTGCGCCGGGTGAGCAGCAGCGGCATCGGGCGGCCGATCGTGACACCGCGGCCGACGACCACCACCTCGGCGCCCTTGATCTCCACGCCGTAGCGGCGCAGCAGGGTGAGGATGCCGTTGGGGGTACAGGGCAACGGCGCCGGCTCGTTCAGGACGAGGCGGCCGAGGTTCATCGGATGCAGGCCGTCCGCGTCCTTGTCCGGGTCCATCAGTTCCAGGATGCGGTTCTCGTCGATGCCCTTGGGCAGCGGCAGCTGGACGATGTAGCCGGTGCAGGCCGGGTCCTCGTTCAGCTCGCGGACGACCGCCTCGATCTCCTCCTGCGTCGCCGTACCGGGCAGTTCGCGCTGGATGGAGGCGATACCGACCTGCGCGCAGTCGCGGTGCTTGCCGGCGACGTACTTCTGGCTGCCGGGGTCGTCGCCGACCAGGACGGTGCCGAGGCCGGGTGTGACGCCCCTCTCCTTCAGCGCCGCCACGCGGGCGGTCAGTTCGGACTTGATCGCGGCTGCGGTGGCCTTGCCATCGAGAATCTGGGCGGTCATACCCCCATCCTCGCGGATGACCGGCCCCCGGTTCCAATCCGGCCGTCGTCCGGGCACGGGGCGGGCACCCGACCAGGCGTCCCGGTAGGCGTCCGGGGGCGTTCCGGGCGGCGTCCCACCCCGGCGGATCATGATCGACGTTGTTGCACTTGCACAACACCTCGCGGCCGGGCTGGACAAGTAAGAGATAGGTCAAGAACGATTGGGCAGTAGCACAGTGCCGCGGGGCCGTACCGGGGGGACGAACCGCAACGAAGTACCTCCTCCGCATCGAGCCACGCGTCGTCCCCGCACGTGACAGCTACGGAGGAAGTCCCGCATGAGTTTCGGCGACCCGAACAACCCCTACGGTCCGCCGCAGGGCCAGCAGGGCCAGCAGCACGGCCAGCAGTCGAACTACGGCTACCCCCAGCAGCAGCCCCAGGACGGCCAGTCCGGCTACGGCTACCCCGCGGCCCCGCCGGTCCAGCCCTACGGCGGCGGCTACGCCCCCGCCCCCGCGGTCATGCCCGGCACGGTGAAGGCCGCGCGCGTGATGCTGTTCGTGCTGGGCGCCTGCCAGGTCATCGGCGGCGTGCTGATGATCGCGGCCAGCTCCTGGTTCGCCGACTACATCGAGGACGAGGTCAACTCCGACCCCAGCATCTCGGCTCAGGACGCGGACACCGTCACGAGCATCGGCGCGGGCCTCATGATCGGCCTCGGCGTGATATTCCTGGCGTTCGCGTTCTGGGCGATCTTCACAGCTGTCAAGTTCGCGACCGGCCGGGGCGGTCCGCGCGTCTCCGCGATCATCTACGGCTCGGTCGTGACGCTGGTCAGCGTGATCAACCTGCTCGGGGCCAACCTCTTCGCCCTGATCAGCCTGGTTCTCGGCATCCTGATCATCGTCTTCTGCGCCAACAAGAACGGCAGTTACTGGTTCAACCGCCCGCAGTACTGAACCGGCGTCCGCCACGGCACACTTCACGCCAATCAAGCCAAGGGGCCGTGTCTCACCCGTACGAGGGGAGACACGGCCCCGGTGCGTCGCAATAGTCTGACGCGGGTAGCCGTCAGGCACGGGGAGACGCACCTTGTACAGCATCATCGTGGTACCTCCGCCGACCACGGAGGACGAACGCACCCGCACCCAGTTCCGGCTCGCACCCGGCGAACGGCTCGTCTTCGGGCGGTCCGTGCCCGAGGGCGGACTGCTGATCGGGCACGACGGTGTGTCCCGCAGAGCCGGTGAGATCACCGCCCACGGCACGTTCTGGGCCCTGAGCAACCTGTCCGCCCACCAGACCTACGTGGTGGAGAACCCGGAGGGCGCCGGCGAGCACATCAAGGTGGCACCGGGCCGGCTGGACGCCCCGGTGCCGTTCGAGTTCTCGCGGATCGTGCTGCCCGCCGCGGGCGACCTGCTGCCGGTCGAGGTGTGGGCACCGCGCCACGACTACCTGCGCGCCGAGGACGGCACCGACGGCGAGCCGACCGCCCCGGCCTTCTCCGTCGACCGCACCAAACGGTACTTCGCGGTCCTGGCCGCCCTGTGCGAGCCGCGGCTGCGCGGGGCACCGCACGCGCCGCTGCCTACCGTCGAGCAGGTCGTCGAGCGGCTGCGGCCGGGCTGGCCGGCCGCGTCGCGCGCGTCCGTCCAGTGGAACATCGACTACCTGGCGGTGAAACTGCGGCTGAAGCCGGGCCCGGAGACGGCGGAGGCGGGGGCGCGGCTCAACGGCAAGAAGGAGTCCCTGGTGTCCATGGCGCTCCGCTTCGACCTCGTACGGGAGGACGACCTCGTGGTCCTCGCGGCACCGCCGCGCCGGGTGCCCCGGTGACCGAGCCGTACGCCGTCCCCGTGCCGAAGGGGTACCGGGTCGGTGTCTGGGAGGTGCGGGCGCCGATCGCGACGGGCGCCTTCGGCAGCGTGTACGAGGCCCGACGGGTCGGTGACGGCGACGCCGGTCTGCCGCGCACGGCCGCCCTGAAGTTCCTGCCCACCGGTACGGGGACGCCGCGGCAGCTGACCCACCTGCGCGAACTCGTCGAGCGCGAGGTCGAGTTGCACCGCCGGCTGCGGCGGCCCCGGCTGGTGCGGATGTACGAGACCCTCGTCGTCGACGACCCGGCCCGCCCCGCGCTCGACGGCGCCACCGTCCTCGTCCTGGAGAAGGCGGAAGGGTCCCTGTCCGCCCTGCTGTCCGCGTCGCCGCGCCCGGCCGGCGGACCCGCGCTGCTCGTGCAGGTGTGTGAGGGTCTGCACCAGCTGCACCACGCCAGGTGGGTGCACGGGGACCTGAAACCGGCCAACGTGCTGCTGATGAAGGACGGTTCGGCCCGGCTCGCCGACTTCAACATGGCCGCCGAACTGGAAGGCACCCACGCCTACACCCCGGCCTTCTCCACTCCCGACTACACCCCGCCCGAGCTGCTCTGGTCCGAGATCGGCGAACGCGGCCGGCGTATCCGCCCCTCCGCCGACGTCTGGGCCTTCGGCGTCCTCGCCCACGTCGTGCTCACCGGGTCCTTCCCGCTGCCCGGCGGCACCCCGGCGGCCCGCCGCGACGCCGGGGCCGCCTACGCGCGCGGCGCCGAGGAGCTGCGTCTGTCGCCCGCGCTGCCCGAGGCGTGGCGGGAGATCGTGCGCGCCTGTCTGACCCGTACGCACGCCGAACGCATCGGCACGGACGACCTGTTACGGCGGGTGGCGGCGGTCACGGGAGGCACGGGCGGCCGGTCCGTCCTGCCGCGCCGCACGGGCCCCCGGCGCACGGGCCCCCGCCGCATGGTCCTCGCCGCAGCGGCCGCCACCGTGGCCGTGGCCGCGCTCGGCTACGGCATCAGGGCCCGCACCGGCGACGGCGGCCCCGGCTCCGCCCCCGGCGACCGGGGCCCGGGCGGCACCGCGACCGTCGCCGCCGCCTCCTACGGCGCCGGTGAACTGCGCACCGACCGGGGCGTACCGGCCGCCTACCGGCTGCTGATCGTCGAGACGGCGCACGACTGCGACCGCGAGGAGGTCAGCGCGCCCCTGATCGCGGCCATGCTGAAGGTGGAGAGCGACTTCGACCCGGACCTCGCCGACCCGCGAAAGGACGAGTACGGGATCGCCCGCTGGACCCCGAAGGTGCTGCGCTGGTGGATGAACGAGGACGGCACACCCGGTGAGGAGGTCCCCGAGCCCCCGTTCCCGCCCGCCGAGTCCGTCCCGGCGATGGGCCGCTACCTGTGCTGGATCACGCCACGCCTCGACGTCGGCCTGCCGGGCGACCGCCGGGTGCTGATCGCCGTGGCCTACCGGACGTCGTACGACAAGGTGAACGACGCGGGCGGGGTTCCCCCGAAGTACCGCGACTACGCCGACCGCGTCGCTCACCACCTCAAGGAGTACACGCCGCCGGGGAGGAAGTGACCCTGAGAGTTGCGAGGTACCACGCGACGGCCGCCCCGGGCACGGTGTGAGCACACCGCTCCGGCGGTACGACACCGACGTTCATGGGGGAACCACAGTGAACATCATCAAGCCCGCCGCGCTGCTCGTCGCGGCCTCGGCCCTGGTCGCCGGCTCCACGGTCGCGGCCACCGCCGCCGACCCGGCCGGCACCCGGGTGACCGCCCTCCAGCAGGCGGCTGACCAGGTGCTGGCCGACAAGCCGAAGCCCCTGCACGTGTCCGCCGACGCGGTCAGGTACGAGGGCCTGACCGTCACCGAGGCGCCCAGGACCAAGGCCGCCCAGGATCTGGCCTGCGACTACGGTCACCTGTGCATGATCGTCAAGGGCACCAAGTTCGACTTCTACAAGTGCCAGACGTGGAACGTCACCAACTGGACCGGCGACGGCCCGTTCACCAACAACCAGACGCGCGGCACGGTCGCCAAGTTCTTCAACAAGGACGGCAGCGTCCGCTGGACGTCGACGGCCTACCAGGCGGGCACGGCGACCTGGGACCCGATCTGGTCGCTGCGCCCCTGCTGATCCGCTGATCCGCTGATCCGCACGCGGGAGCGTGCCTGACCGCGCGGCCCCCGGCCCCCTCCAGAGAGGGGTCCGGGGGCCGCTTCAGCGTCCGGAGCCCACCGACCCGCCGACGCGTCCGAATGCTTGGGTTGCCCTCACCCGTCTCCCGTAGCCTGCCCGTTGTTGGACTGGGGAATGTTGACCCCGAGCAATCGGGGGAGGGGGACGACTCCATGTACAGCGTCATCGTCGTGCCGCCGTCGTGCGGCAGTGTGGCCGACCAGTTGAGGATCAGCGCGGGTGAGCGCATCGAGTTCGGCAGGACCGAGCCGAGCGGCGGGGGGCTCGCCATCGCGCACGCGGGGGTTCCCCGGGTCGCCGGGGAGATCGCGGCGCACCGCACGTTCTGGCTGCTGAGCAATCTCAGCGAGGACCAGACCTACGTGGTGGAGAACCCGGAGGGCGCCGGCGAGCACATCAAGGTGGCTCCGGGCCGCGTGGAGGCGCCCGTACCGTTCGAGCTGGCGCGGGTGACCCTGCCCGCCGCGGGCGACCTGCTCACCTTCGACGTCTGGGCACCGCGGCACGCCTTCCGCAGCGTCGAGCGCCGGGGGCTGGAAGGGGCCGGCACCGTCCCGGCGTTCGCCCTGGACCGCACCAAGCGGTACTTCGCGGTCCTGGCCGCCCTGTGCGAGCGGCGCCTGCGCGGTGAGCCCCGCGCCCCGCTGCCCGCCGTCGAGGAGATAGTGGAGCGGCTGCGCCCCAGCTGGCCCAAGGTCAGCCGCTCCGCCGTCTACTGGAACATCGACTACCTCGCCGTCAAGCTGCGGCTGAGACCCGGCCCGGACACGGCCGAGCCGGGCCGGCGCACACACGGCAAGAAGGAGTCCCTGGCCTCGCTGGCCCTCCGCTTCGACCTGGTCCGCGAGGACGACCTCGTCGTACTCGCTCCCGCCCCGAGCGGAGCGGCACGGTGACCGGGCGGCCGTACGCGGTGCCGGTGCCGAAGGGGTACCGGATCGGGCCGTGGGAGGTGCGCGAGCCGCTCGCGTCCGGCGCGTTCGCCACGGTCTACGACGCGACCCGCCACACCTCCGACGCGGCGACCGGGCGCGTCTCCGGCGGGGGCGAGCTGCCGCGCCGGGCGGCGCTGAAGTTCCTGGCCACCGGCACCCGCACCCCGCGCCAGTTGCACCACCTGCGCGACCTGGCCGAACGCGAGGTGCAGTTGCTCAAGCGGCTCCGCTCACCCCGGCTGATCCGGATGTACGACACGCTGACGGTCGACGACCCGGACCATCCCGAGCTGGACGGCGCCACCGTCCTGGTGCTGGAGCGGGCCGAGGGATCCCTGGACGCCGTACTGGCCCGGACCCCGTCCCCGGACGCCGGGCCCGCCCTGCTGGCACAGATCTGCGAGGGCCTGCACCAGCTCCACCACGCGGGCTGGGTGCACGGGGACCTGAAACCGGCCAATGTTCTGCTGATGGCGGACGGTTCGGCCCGGCTCGCCGACTTCAACCTGGCCGCGGAGATGGAAGGCACCCACGCCTACACCCCCGCCTTCGCCACCCCGGACTACACCCCGCCCGAACTCCTGTGGCCCGAGGTCGACGAGCGCGGCACACGGATCCGTCCGTCCGCCGACCTCTGGGCCTTCGGCGTCCTCGCGCACGTGGTCCTGACCGGGGAGTTCCCGCTGCCCGGCGGCACCTCGGAGGCACGCTCCGACGCGGCGACGCGCTACGCGCGCGGCCGTGAGGAACTGCGCCTGTCCCCCGGGCTTCCCGAGGTCTGGCGGGCCATCCTGCGGGACTGTCTGGCCCCGACCCACGCGGAACGCCCCACCGACACCGCCGCGCTGCTGCGCCGGGTGGAGGAGGCCGCGGGCGCCTCCCGCTCGGCCCGGCTGCCGCGACTGCGTCCCCGGCGCTGGCGGCGCCCCGCCCTGGCGGTGGCGCTCGCGGCGGCGATCGTGGGCGCGGGGAGCCTCGCGTACACCACCCCGTGGGAGTCGGCCCCGGCGGCCGCAGCGCCGCCCACCTGTGAGAAGCCCGTGGAGTACGAGGACGCCGCCCACGGCACCGGCTACACGGCCGGCCACAGCGGCACCTGGGACTTCACCATCAAACGGGGGGACGGAGGCAGCCAGGTCAGGGAGTTGCAGTGCCTGCTCAGGCATCTGCACGGCATCGAGGAGGTCGGCGAGGTGGACGGCGACTTCGGCCCGCTGACCCACGGGGCGGTCGTCATCTTCCAGAAGCGGGCGGGACTGGACGCGGACGGGATGGTCGGGCCGGGGACCTGGCGGGCGCTGCGCAAGGGCGGGGAGTCCTGACGGTCGGGACCGCTCCGACCGTCGAAAGCGCTCCGGGTGAGGGCCACCGGCCATGGCCGCCCTACAACTTTGGAGGTACCCCTGCACTCGGACATCGTCGGGGACTGTGCGGGAGCGGTCCGCTGGGGCGGCGACGACGACGCCGTCGACGAGGCCCTCTACTACCTGACCGGCGGGCCCGGCAGCGGCGAGTTGCTGCGCGTCGCCCCCAAGTCCCAGGAGTGGTCCGACCGGCTGGGAGCCGGGGCCGGTGCCATCAGCGCACCCTGGTCCGCCCGAGGCTGAGCCCACCGACCACCGCGCGCCCTGGAACTTTGCAGGTACCCCAGGTCTCGCACATCCCGCACATTGAGCACACGACCTCCGCCGGAAGGGAACTCACGTTGAAGAAGCAATGGAAGATCGGCCTCGCTGCCCTGGCCTCGGGAATGGCCACGGTGCTCACGATCGTCCCCGCGCATGCCGCGTACTCACAGAACTCCGGGGCGTACAGCACCTCGTTCGTGGACGGCGCCGGCTCTCTCACCGACGACTTCGGCGACCACTTCGACGAACTCGGCAATTCTCTCTGCTACGGCTGCGGAGAATCCTCGAACACCGACATCGTCGTCCTCTGGCAGAGCATCCTCGTGGCCGAGGATTTGCTCGATCTCGGTGACATCGACGGCCAGTTCGGCCCCGCGACCAGGAGCGCCACCATCAAGTGGCAGCAGCGCTACGGCCTCAGCGCGGACGGCAAGGTCGGCGACAACACCTGGAGCAAGGCCGACGACCGGCTCGTATGGCTGTCCAACATCGATGTGTCCTACACCGGGAAGTACAACACCGGCGCGGCGATCCTCCACCGCGGCAGTACGTCGAAGACGTCGGACAGCGGGGCCTACAAACTCGCCGAGGTCTACCAGTACGACGGTGTCAAGTCGATACGCGGCACGCGGGTCCAGTTCCGCTCCCTGACCAACCTCTGAACCCGCACACCTGATATCGCGGCGTACGCGGGTAACTCCGGGGCCTACAGCACCTCGTTCGTGGACGGCACCGGCGCCCTGACCGACGACTTCGGCGACCACTTCGACGAGCTCGGCAACTCGTTGTGCTCCGGCTGCGGGGAATCCTCGAACACCGACATCGTCATGCTCTGGCAGAGCATCCTGGTCTCCGAACGCCTGCTCGACTTCCAAGACGTCGACGGGTACTTCGGATCACAGACCAAGGCGGCCACCGTCAAGTGGCAGCAGCGCCACAGACTCGACGACGACGGCATGGTCGGCGACGCCACATGGAGCAAGGCCGACGACCGACTCCAGTGGAACGGCTCCGTCCTGAGATACCGCAGCGGCGGACCCTTCGGCTTCGTCGAGTTCCACCGAGGCGACAGCTCCAAGAGCCGGGACGGCGGCGCCTACCACCTCCACAAGATCATGCAGGGCGACGGGGTCCAGGTCTTCGAGAGGGGGACACGCGTCCACCACCGCGGCAAGACCGTCAGCCAACGCTGACCTCTCCGGTGCCCCGGACCGGTCCGGAGCACCGGTCCGGGGCACGGGCGTCCGCGTCAGTGGAAGAAGTGCCGCGTCCCCGTGAAGTACATCGTCACGCCGGCCTTCTTCGCCGCCTCGACGACCAGTTCGTCGCGGACCGAGCCTCCGGGCTGGACCACGGCCTTCACGCCGGCCGCGGTGAGGATCTCCAGGCCGTCCGGGAAGGGGAAGAAGGCGTCGGAGGCGGCGTACGCCCCCTGTGCGCGTTCGGCGCCCGCGCGCTCCACCGCCAGCTTCGCGGAGTCGACGCGGTTCACCTGGCCCATGCCGACGCCGACCGAGGCGCCGTCCTTGGCGAGGAGGATCGCGTTGGACTTGACGGCCCGGCACGCCTTCCAGGCGAAGGCCAGGTCGGCCAGGTCGGACGGGGAGAGGGCCTCGCCGGTGGCCAGCGTCCAGGTGGCGGGGTCGTCGCCCTCGGCCTGGAGGCGGTCGGTGACCTGGAGGAGGGCGCCGCCGTCGATGGGCTTGACCTCGACCGGGTCGGCGGGGGCCTCGGGGGCCCGCAGCACGCGGATGTTCTTCTTCTTGGTGAGGGCTTCGAGGGCGCCGTCCTCGTAGTCGGGCGCGACGATGACCTCGGTGAAGATCTCCGCGACCTGCTCGGCCATCTCCTTGGAGACCGGGCGGTTGACCGCGATCACGCCGCCGAACGCGGACAGCGGGTCGCAGGCGTGCGCCTTGCGGTGCGCCTCGGCGACGTCCGCGCCGACCGCGATGCCGCACGGGTTGGCGTGCTTGATGATCGCGACACAGGGCTCGGCGTGGTCGTACGCGGCACGGCGGGCGGCGTCCGTGTCCGTGTAGTTGTTGTACGACATCTCCTTGCCGTGCAGCTGCTCGGCCTCCGCGAGACCGCCGCCCTCGGGCGAGGTGTAGAGGGCCGCGGGCTGGTGCGGGTTCTCGCCGTAGCGCAGGGTGTGCGCGCGGTCGTACGTGGCGCCGAGGAAGTCGGGGAACCGCGAGTCGTCCACGGGGGCGTACTCGCTCGCGAACCAGGAGGCGACCGCCACGTCGTACGCGGCGGTGTGCTGGAAGGCCTCGGCGGCCAGCCGCTTGCGGGCGACGAGGTCGAAGCCGCCGTCCTTGACGGCGGAGAGCACGTCGGCGTAGCGGGCGGGGCTGGTGACGACCCCGACCGAGGGGTGGTTCTTGGCGGCGGCGCGGACCATCGACGGGCCGCCGATGTCGATCTGCTCGACGCACTCGTCGGGAGTGGCGCCCGAGGCGACGGTCTCGCGGAACGGGTAGAGGTTGACCACGACCAGGTCGAACGGCGCCACGCCCAGCTCGTCCAGCTGCTGCCGGTGGCTGTCCAGGCGCAGGTCGGCGAGGATGCCGGCGTGCACCTTCGGGTGCAGGGTCTTGACGCGGCCGTCCAGGCACTCGGGGAAGCCGGTCAGCTCCTCGACCTTGGTGACGGGCACGCCGGCCGCGGAGATCCGCCCGGCGGTGGAGCCGGTGGAGACGAGCTCGACGCCGGCCTCGTGCAGCCCGCGCGCCAGCTCCTCCAGCCCGGTCTTGTCGTAGACGCTGACGAGCGCGCGACGGATGGCCCGCTTGTTGCTCTCGGCGGTGGCGGTCACTGGATAACTACCTTTCGTCCCTCAATGCGATAGCCGTTGCGGGCGAGCCGCCCCACGACATCGACGAGCAGCCTTCGCTCGACTTCCTTGATGCGCTCGTGCAGAGCGCTCTCGTCGTCCTCGTCCCGGATCTCCACCACGCCCTGCGCGATGATCGGCCCGGTGTCGACGCCGTCGTCGACGAAGTGGACGGTGCATCCGGTGACCCTGGCGCCGTACGCGAGCGCGTCCCGCACACCGTGGGCCCCCGGGAAGCTGGGGAGGAGGGCGGGGTGGGTGTTGACGAACCGCCCCCCGAAGCGGGCCAGGAACTCCTTGCCCACGATCTTCATGAACCCGGCCGAGACGACGAGGTCCGGCTCGTGGGCGGCGACGGCCTCGGCGAGCGCCGTGTCCCACTCGTCGCGGCTCCCGTAGTCCTTGACCTTCCGTACGAACGTCGGCAGTCCGGCACGCTCGGCGCGGGTCAGCCCCTCGATGCCCTCGCGGTCGGCGCCGACTGCGACGACCTCGGCTCCGTAGGCCTCGACGCCGGTGGCGGCGATCTCGTCGAGGAGCGCCTGAAGGTTGGTGCCGGATCCGGAGACCAGCACGACGAGGCGCTTGGCTCGCTGGGCCACGGGCTTGGCGGCCACGGTGGGGGCCTTTCTCGGGGGGAGCGGGGTCTTCACGGCCGTACGTTCTGTACGTTCATCCGTTTGTGCGGTCGTACGAATGCTTCGCGCCCCGGGATACGGGGAAGTCTACGAAGCGGTCGACCGTCAGCAACGATACCGGCACACCGGACGGCCCCCTCGGGACGGGGGCGCGGCCGGAAGGTAGCGTCTGCGTGGAGCCGACCCGGGAACGCCACCTTCGCGTCACGCGTTCACCAGTCGTGCCGACCGGTACGCCCGTTCCACCAGATCGTCCGTTCAGATCGCCCGTTCACTGTCGCCAAGGGGAAGACGCTCACTTGATGCCGGACCGCAGCCTGCGACTGCTCACGCTCTCCCAGCAGTCGGCGCAGCCAGGGGAGCGCAGCACCGTGTTGCTGCGGGAGCGCCCCTCTTCACCGCCCGACACCCCCTCGGACCGGGCGGAGGGCGGCGAGCAGGACGGCGCCACCGAGAAGGACAATCCGTTCGCGCCGCCCCCGGAGGGCACGCCGGACCGCCCCTGGCAGCCGCGGCACCCGTCGGGCGACGGCGGCGATTCCCGGGGCGAGGGCGGACGTTCTCCGTGGGGCCGTCAGTGGAGCGACCGGCAGCCCGGCCGGTCCCCCGGCGGCTTCGGCGAGCGGCCCGGCGGTTCCGGTTCCGGTTCCGGCCCCGAGGGATCGGGCGGGGGCACCGGCCCGCGCTGGGACCCGACGGACCCTGCCCAGCGGCGCGCCCGCTATGCCCTGCTGTGCGGCATGTGGGCCCTCTTCTTCGCGCTCTTCACGTGGCCGTACGTGGCGCTGCTGCTCGGCGCCCTGTCCCTGTACTGGGGCATCAGCGCGCTGCGCGCCAAGCCCCGTGCCGCCTCGGATCCGGACACCCCGGCCCCGTCCGCCGACCAGACCGGCCGTCCGCAGCGGACCGCCGCGATCAGCGGCCTGGTCACGTCCTCCCTGGCCATCCTCCTGGTCGCCGCGTCCTTCGGCGCACAGCTGGTCTACAGCGACTACTACACCTGCCGGAACGACGCCCTGACCAACGAGGCGAAGCAGAACTGCGAGACCCACCTCCCGGAGCAGCTCCGCGACCTGCTGGGCACGGAGGGCTGACGCCGCCTTCCGACGCCGGGCGCGGCGATTCCAGCCCGTCCGGCGCTTGCTGCCTTCCAGACCCTCCGGCGTTCGAGGCCTTCCAGCCCGTCCGGCGTTCGAGGCCTTCCAGCCCGTCCGGCATTCGAGGACGAGGCCCGTTCAAGGGCCGAAGCGGGGTCCGGGGGCGCAGCCCCCGGGGACGGGCAGCGTAGGGGCGGCGGGGGCGAAGAACGCCACGGCGGCGGCGCCGCGCCGGGACCATTCAAAGCACCCGCGACGACCCCTCCCCGGGGGAGTCGACCGGGAGCAGATCGTACGGCGCATCGCTACCACCGCCGCCGCCACCGGCGTCGGCGTCGGCGCCCCCTCGCCCCCACCACCGCCCCGCCGAGGGCAACGAGACCCACCCCCACCGGCGCCCACCACCGGAGTCAGCCGCGTCCCCGCCCTCCACCACCTGCGCCGAAGCGGCAGCGCCCCGGCCCCGCCACGCCCTCATCAGCACCGCCACCGGCAGTGCCACCACCCCGACCCACGCCAGCGTCGCGCCCCCGGCCTGCCACCACACCGGCCCGAACCGCGCGAGGGCGCCATCCCCGAGCGGCCCACCCGCCAGCGCGGCCAGCAGGGCGACGAGGACCGCGCAGAGCACGGCGGCCAGTACCGCGGCGGCGACGGTCCGCCGCCACGACCACGGCCCGGCGGCCTCATGGGCGCCCGGGTCCGCCCCCGTAGCCGCCCGCGCCGTGAACCACCCCACCACCGCCCCCGCCGCCAACGGCACCGCCCCGGCCACCCAGTGCAGCGGGGTGCCAGGACCCGCGTCCGGCACCGCCGCCAGCAGCGGGAACGGCGGCAGCAGCGGTGCCGGGGCGGAACCGAAGGGGTCCACGACATGGCCGGTACCGAGCGCGAAGCCGGGACCGAGGGCGTACGCCGCCGCCCACACCGCCGCGTTCGGCACCAGCGTCAGACAGAGCAGCAGTACGGCGAACCGCCCCGACCACCCCTCGGTCAGCTGCAGGAAGGCCTCCCGCGCGGCGGCTCCGTGCCACACCAGCGACACCGCGAGCAGCAGCGCACCGCCGCCGACGAGCACCGCCGCCCCGGCGCCCGCCGCGCGCGCCGCGGCGCCCAGGCGCGCGTCCGGTTCCACCATCAGCTCCCGCAGGTTCCGGGGCAGTACGCGCAGTGCCCGTCCCACCGGCCCGCCCGGACGGCCGAACGCCGTCCACACACCCGCGCCCGCCGCGCCCATGGCGACCAGCGGCAGGCACACCGGCGCCCACCACCAGGAGGGCCGCAGCGCACCGCCCGCCGCGTACAGCACGACGGGCGTGGCGACGGCGAGGTAGCCGAGGACGACCCCGGCCCAGGCGTTGCGCGCGGAGACGGGCGGCGGTCCGGCGTCCGGGAGGATCCGGCCCCCGCCCAGACGCACGCCGACCCCCGCCTTCGCACCCGCGCCCACGGCCACGGCCACGCCGTCCCCCGGGTCCGTGGCGTCCCGGGCCGCCCGGTGCAGCAGCCACACCGGCAGCAGGAGAAGCAGCAACGGGGTGACGCCCACGGGCACAGGGGCGCCGGAGAGCGTGTCGGCACGGATCAGTTCGGCCCCGTGCGCCAGCACCCACACGGCGGCGCCGACGTGCAGTGCGCCGCCGGGCCCGCTGTCGGGGTACGGCGAGCTGATCCACAGCAGCGTCACGAGCGCGGCGCACGAAGCCAGCCCCAGTCCCGCCGCGACCACGCCGCCCAGGAGGCCGGCGGCCAGCCCGGGCGACCGGTCGCGCCACCGGGTGCGCAGCAGGGACAACGGGGCTCGGCGATCGGTCGTCTGCATCACGCCGCCATGCTCCCAACGACACGCGCTTTACCGGCGTAACAGGCGAAGCTCCGCTGTGTCGCTCAATATATGTTTATGTACTTTTTCGTACGAAGGGGCGCCCTGTGACGCGGAGCCCTGCAACCCCGCTCCCTCCTCCCAAGGCCCGCCGACGCCTGCGTGAGAGCGCCGCGTTGACACAGGCTCAGCTCGCGTCACGGGTGGGTGTCACCCGCGAGACGGTCCGTGCGTGGGAGAGCGGCCGCACGACCCCGCGCGGCCGGAAACGGGAGGCGTACGCGAAGCTGCTGAACACCCTGGCCGAGGAGGCGACGGCGCGGCGGGCGAAGCCGGCACCCGCCCCGGCACCGGAACCGGCGCCGGTACCCGTCGTCGTGGCCGTCGGCGCCGGATCGGCGGGCGCCTCCGAGGAGGCCGCCGACAGCCTCGTACTCCCCGCGAAGCCACTGGACGAGCGGCGGTCGGGACCGGGCTCGGGCGCGGGACCGGATTCCCCCTCGGGACCGGGCTCGGGACCAGGCTCGGGCCCGGAGGCTGAACAGGAGTCAGGACCGGAACCCCGGCCCGAGCCGGCCCCCGAGGCCGAGTCCGCGCCCGCCCCCGCCTCCGCGCCCACCGCGTTGACGCCCGCTCAGGCCTTCGACGCGCTGTACGAGTTCGGCGCCCCCGCCCTCGTACGGCAGACCTTCCTGCTGACCGGCCGCCGTGAGCTGGCCCGCGAGTCCGTGGAGCGGGCCTTCCAAGTCGCCTGGGAGCACTGGCCCGAGGTGGCGCGCGACCGCGACCCGGTGGGCTGGGTGCGGGCGGCGGCGTACGAGTACGCGCTCTCGCCCTGGCAGCGGTTCCGCCTGCGCCACCGGCATCCGGAGCCGCCGCCCGCCGACCCCGGCGACCGCACCCTGCTGAACACCCTCCTCAGGCTCCCTCCGCAGCACCGCCGCACGCTCCTGCTGTACGACGGCCTGGGCCTGGGCCTGCCCGAGACGGCCGCGGAGACGGAGGCGAGCACCCCGGCGGCGGCGAACCGGCTGCTGCACGCCCGCGAGGCCGTCGCCGACCGGCTGCCCGAGCTGGCCGACCCGCGGGTGCTGCACCGGCGGCTGGCCGAACTGGCGTCGACCGAGCGGCTGCGGGCCGCCAGGCCGCCGGCGGTGCGGATGGGCAGCGAACGCCGGGCACGGTTCCTGACCCGGGCCGCGATCGCCTTCACCGTCGCCCTCATCGGCACCACGGCCCTGACCCTGCGCACCGCGCCCACGCACTACGAGCCGCCCGTGTCCCCGGGGGAGACGGTGCGCGGGGTGCCGCCCAAGGTGGCGCCGGGGGCGCTGTCGGACGAGCAGCTGGAGCTGCGGCAGAAGCTGCGGGATCAGTTGCAGGACGGGCCGGAGCGGCTGACGCCCCGGCTGGAGTGACGTGCCGTACGCCGAGTGGCCCGCCCCCCGAGGACAGGGGGCGGGCCACTCGGTGTGGCCGCTGCGCGCGGCCGGTGCGGCCGGGTCAGCCGGCCAGGATGGCGCGGGCGAGCTTCGCCGTCTCGGTCGGCGTCTTGCCGACCTTGACGCCGGCGGCCTCCAGGGCCTCCTTCTTCGCCTGGGCGGTGCCGGACGAACCGGAGACAATGGCGCCGGCGTGGCCCATGGTCTTGCCCTCGGGCGCGGTGAAGCCCGCGACGTAGCCGACGACCGGCTTGGTCACATTCTTCGAGATGTACTCCGCCGCACGCTCCTCGGCGTCGCCGCCGATCTCGCCGATCATGACGATCAGGTCGGTCTCGGGGTCGGCCTCGAACGCGGCGAGCGCGTCGATGTGCGTGGTGCCGATGATCGGGTCGCCACCGATGCCGACGGCGGTCGAGAAGCCGATGTCACGCAGCTCGTACATCATCTGGTACGTCAGCGTGCCGGACTTCGAGACCAGACCGATGCGGCCCGGCTTGGTGATGTCGCCCGGGATGATGCCGACGTTGGACTGGCCCGGGGTGATGATGCCGGGGCAGTTCGGGCCGATGATCCGGGTCTTGTTGCCCTTCTTGCCGGCGTACGACCAGAAGGCGGCCGAGTCGTGCACGGCGATGCCCTCGGTGATCACGACGGCCAGCGGGATCTCGGCGTCGATGGCCTCGACGACGGCGTCCTTGGTGAACTTCTCCGGCACGAAGATGACGGAGACGTTGGCGCCGGTCTTCTCGATGGCCTCCTTGACGGTGCCGAAGACCGGTACCTCGTTGCCGTCGAAGTCCACGGACTGACCCGCCTTGCGCGGGTTGACGCCGCCCACGACGTTGGTGCCGTCACCCAGCATGAGCTTGGTGTGCTTCATGCCGGTGGCACCGGTCATGCCCTGGACGATGACCTTGCTGTCCTTGTTGAGCCAGATAGCCATGGTGTGTTGGTGTCCTCGTCCTGAGTGCTTACTTGGCGGCGTGGGCCAGCTCGGCGGCCTTGTCGGCCGCGCCGTCCATGGTGTCGACGCGCTGGACCAGCGGGTGGTTGGCGTCGGTGAGGATCTTGCGGCCCAGCTCGGCGTTGTTGCCGTCGAGGCGGACGACGAGCGGCTTCTCGACCTTCTCGCCGCGGTCCTCCAGGAGCTTCAGCGCCTGGACGATGCCGTTGGCGACCTCGTCGCAGGCGGTGATGCCGCCGAAGACGTTGACGAACACGGAGCGGACGTCCGGGTCGCCGAGGATGATCTCCAGGCCGTTCGCCATGACCTGGGCGGAGGCGCCGCCACCGATGTCCAGGAAGTTGGCGGGCTTGACGTCGCCGTGCTTCTCACCGGCGTACGCGACGACGTCGAGGGTGCTCATGACGAGACCCGCGCCGTTGCCGATGATGCCGACCTCGCCGTCGAGCTTGACGTAGTTGAGGTTCTTCTCCTTGGCAGCCGCCTCGAGCGGGTTGGCGGCGGCCTTGTCGTGGAGCTCCTCGAAGTCCGGGTGACGGAACTCGGCGTTGTCGTCGAGCGACACCTTGCCGTCGAGGGCGATGACGTCGCCGGAGACGACCTTGGCCAGCGGGTTGACCTCGACCAGGAGGGCGTCCTCCTTGATGAAGGTGTCCCACAGCTTGACCAGGATGTCGGCGACCTTGTCGGCGACCTCGGCCGGGAACTTCGCGGCCTCGACGATCTCGCGCGCCTTCTCGGGCGTCACACCGTCGATCGCGTCGATCGGGGTCTTGGCGACGGCCTCCGGACGGGTGGCCGCCACCTCCTCGATCTCCACGCCGCCCTCGACGGAGGCGATGGAGAGGAAGGTGCGGTTGGCACGGTCGAGGAGGAAGGAGACGTAGTACTCCTCGACGATCTCCGGGGCGGTCTCGGCGATCATCACCTTGTGGACCGTGTGGCCCTTGATGTCCATCCCGAGGATGTCCGTCGCCCGGGCGACGGCCTCGTCCGCGGAGGCGGCCAGCTTCACGCCACCGGCCTTGCCGCGACCACCGACCTTCACCTGCGCCTTGACGACGGACTTGCCGCCCAGACGCTCGGTGATCTCGCGCGCCGCCTCAGGCGTGTCGATGACTTCACCGGCCAGCACCGGTACATCGTGCTTGGCGAAGAGGTCCCTCGCCTGGTACTCGAACAGGTCCACGCGCTTCCGTCCCTATCAGTGATCTCGCGGTTCGTTGGATGCGTGGGCGTGCCGCGAAGGGCAACGTGACGTCCGCTGTGAGTCACAAGGGGGGCGCACACGGTGTCCGAGCGCGCGGCATGTCCGTCTCGCAGGTTATCGCCGCTTGCGGAGGGTCTCTAAATCGTGGGTCACACCTGAGCGGTGATGCCTGTCACATGATGCCGCGCTCACTGGCACGGGGTGCCGGGCGTGAGGGCGCGCGGGGACACCGGGCGGAGGGCTCCGCGTCCGGGCGGAGGGGCCTCACCGGGTTGGGGCCGACCCGGTGAGGCCGTTGAACGCCCCGGGGCCCGCGGCAGTGCGGACTCCCGGGGTGCGGGGCGGCTGGTCCCCACCCCAATGGGGACCGGCCGCCCCGATCCGCGGGGCTACGGCCGGACGGAGGCCGACGGCTTTCGGCCGGACCGTCCGGGGCCGTGTGCTCCGCGAAACCGGTGGTTCACCTGATGTCCAGGTGGGCGGATGTCAGACGCCGTACGGGTTGCCGAGCGCGCCGTAGGCGCTGTCCCGGAGGTCCTGCGCGTAGCCGGGGGTCACCGATCGGGTGACGTCCCCCACACCGGTGACGGCGTTGCCGGCCAGCGGGGTCTGCTGGACGGTTCCGGTCAGGTCCCGCGCGAAGGGCTCGGCCTGTCCGGCGACGCCGTGCGCGAAGGGCGCCACCTCGCCGGTGACGCCGTACGCCAGCGTCGTGGCGCTGCCGCCGACACCCTCGAGGACCGGCTGGACCGTCTCGACCACGGCGTCGACGACCGGCCGCACGGCACCGGTGACGCCCTCGGCGAACGGTCCCACCTGCCCGGTCACGCCCTGCGTCAGCGGCGGTACGGTCCCGACGACGCCGGCCGCGAAGGGCCGCATGTCGCCCGCGACGCCGGTCGCCAGTCCGCCCGCGTCCCGGACGGCCTGCCCGGCTACGGGCACCGCACCGTCCACGGCGGTGTTCGCGACCGGCGGGAGTACGGCCTCCCTGGTGTCGCCGGTGGCCTGGCCGACCAGCCCGGTGGCGTACGGCCGCACGTCCGCGACGACGCCCTCGGCGACCGGCCCGGCGCCGGTGACGGCCCGGTCGGCGACCGGCGGGGCGACGGTGTCGACCGTCTCTTGTGCGGCGGTCTGGGTCTGGTGCCGGGTCTGGGTCTGGCTCTGGCTCTCGGTCTGGTCCAGCTCCGGCGCGAAGGCGGAGAGGGGGCCGAAGAGGTAGTCGACGTCGTCGGTGGGGGTGAGCCGGCCACGGTCGGACGTGATGTCGGACGTGATGTCGGAGGCGACGTTGGAGGTGGCGTCAGCGGTGGCGGTGGCGGCGGGGGCGTCGGCCTTGGCGGCGGTGTCCGTCACGGCGTCCGTCACGTTGTCGGTCGCGGCTTCCGGGGCGTTCTCGGCGGCGTCGGCAACCGTGTCCGTCACGGCGTCCGGGACGGACACGGAGGCGGCCGGCAGCTCGTCGGCACTCGCCACGGAGGAGCCCAGCGCCCAGGCGCCGGTGACGCCGGCGGCGATGACTATGGAACGGCGGATGTTCTTGTTCATGGGTACGTCAGGGTCCTTCGAAGAGCTTGGGGACATTTCCGAATGCCGGGCCGGGTCGTGCGGCGCCGGCGGCACCCGCCCGGAAGAGTGAGAAGCGTCCGGACGGCGGGCAGACCTCTCCGCCCCCGCGCGGCGGGTCTGCGGCGGGGGGAAGGCCCTGCTCTAGGCGGGAGAGACGGGAACGTCCCGGTACCGGTCCCGGATCTCGGCGGCGTCGGCACGCGCGAAGGCGCCGGGCACGAGTCGGAACGGAATCCGGTGATGCGGGGTGACCGCGTGCGCGTCACCGTGGCGCGGCGTGCCGTGGTCGGCACCGGCTCCGGTGCCGAGCGTGCCGTCGGGGTCGCCGGTGGGTGCCCGGTGGGCGGGGGCGTGCTCGGCGGGCGCGGGCACGGGACGGTGGGTGTCGACGTGCGCCGCTGCGGGCGACCCGCCGACGACGGGCTCCGGGCCGTACGCGACGTGCGCCGCGGCTCCGGCGCCGTCGGAGGACCGGGCGTCGGGGGTGACGGACGTGTCGGCGGTGTCGGAGGCGTCCGGCACCGTGGTGGAGGACCCTGGCCGCGGAGCCGTGCCGACCGGCATCAACCGACCGGGAACGTCGACCACGCCGGACGGGTCCGGCAGGAACGGCAGCGAAGGCGAGGACGGCAGCGAAGGCCGCGTAGGCGAGGTCAGCGAGGGCGGGGAAGGAAGTGGCGGCAACGCCTCCAAGGGCGGCACCTCCGTCCGCGCGACCGCCCCGAGCCCGTCGGCCACCGTCTCCACCGCGTCACCGACCGGCCGCACGACCCGGGCCTCAACGGACCGGACGACGCCCTCGGCAAGAGGACGAAGCTCCGAAAACACCACGCCGGAACGCGAGGCGGTCCCGAAGTCCTGGACGGCGGTCCTGGATTCCTGGCTGGTCTTGGTGACCTGGCTGGTACCGGGGGTTTGGCCGGTCTCGGGGATCTGGCCGGTCCGAGACTCCTGGTCGGTCCGAGACTCCTGGTCGGCTCCAGAACCTTGATCGGCCCGAGAGTCCTGATCGGCCCGCGAACCCTGCGGGACGGTCGATTCCCGTGCTTCCCGCGGGAGGTCCGGGGGTGCGTCGACGACCTGTCCGATCGCGTCCCGCACGGACGGCGCCCCCTCGGCCGCCTGCGCTCGCCCTCCGCAGAGGATCCCGAGCACGAACAATCCGCCCACCAGCAGCGCCACGTGCAGCACACGCCGCCCGGCCACCCTGCGCGTCACGCGCAGAGCGGCACCGGGCAGGACTGCTGACCAGATCAAGAGGGGGAGATTCCTCCCGTGCGGCGGAACGGATCGCGCGTCGAACATCGCATCGACACGACGCGCGATCCTCGCACGGAGGTCCGCAGGTTGCGCAAGCCCGCTCGTACCGATGGGCAGTCATATCCGGTTTACCGGCAGGAATCAGGCCACCTCGGATCGACAAATCGTCACCCGGCATCCGGTATCGGCAGGGGACGCTTCTCGATCGCCGCCGCCATCACCTCCGGGAAGAGATCGGGCGTGCAGGCGAAGGCGGGCGCGTCCAGCGCGGCGAGCGCCGCCGCGTGCTCCCGGTCGTACGCGGGCGCCCCCTCGTCGGACAGCGCCAGCAGCGTCACGAACCGCACCCCCGCCGCCTTCATCGCCGCGACTCGCTTGAGCATCTCGTCCCGTATGCCTCCCTCGTACAGGTCGCTGATCAGCACGACCACCGTCTCCGCGGGCCGGGTGATCTGCGACTGGCAGTACGCCAGCGCGCGGTTGATGTCCGTGCCACCGCCGAGTTGGGTGCCGAAGAGCACGTCGACCGGGTCGTCGAGCTGGTCGGTGAGGTCGACGACCGCCGTGTCGAAGACGATGAGCCGGGTGTCGATCGACCGCATGGACGCCAGCACCGCGCCGAACACGGACGCGTACACGACGGACGCCGCCATCGACCCCGATTGGTCGACGCAGAGGACGACCTCCTTCTTCACGGACCGGGACGCCCGCCCGTAACCGATGAGCCGCTCCGGCACGATCGTCCGGTACTCGGGCAGGTAGTGCTTGAGGTTGGCCGCGATCGTGCGGTTCCAGTCGATGTCGTGGTGGCGCGGCCGGCTGATGCGGGCGCTGCGGTCGAGGGCTCCGGTGAGGGTGGCCCGGGTGCGGGTGGCGAGCCGCTTCTCCAGGTCCTCGACGACCTTGCGCACGACCGCCCGCGCCGTTTCCCTCGTCGTCTCCGGCATCGCCTTGTTGAGGGACAGGAGGGTGCCCACGAGGTGCACGTCGGCCTCCACGGCCTCGAGCATCTCCGGCTCCAGCAGGAGCGCGGCGAGACCGAGCCGGTCGATCGCGTCCCGCTGCATGACCTGCACGACGGAGGAGGGGAAGTAGGTCCGGATGTCCCCCAGCCAGCGCGCCACGGCCGGTGCGGAGGCCCCGAGCCCCGCCGAACGGTCCCGCCCCGCCCGTCCCTTTTCGTAGAGCGCGGTGAGCGCCCCGTCCATCGCGGCGTCCTGTCCGGAGAGCGTGCGGCGGGTGCCGTCGGCCGGGTCACCGCCGAGCACGAGCCGCCACCGCCGCAGTCGTTCCTGTGCCGTGTCGGTGTCCACCGGCTCGGTCGTCATGCGTCCACCCCCACGAGGTCGTTGTCTTCGGCACCCGACCGCCGGCCACCGGTGCCGGGCCCGGCAGCACCACTGTCCGTCGCGTCGGCATCGCCCGCCGTGCCCGCCACGCTCGCCGCGCCCGCCGCGCCCGCCGCCCCTGACACGCTCGCCGCGCCCACCGCGTCCACCGCCCCTGTCGCGCCCACCTCGCTCACCGGCCCTGTCGCGTTCGCCGCGCCCACCGCGCCCGATGCGTCCACGCCCAGCAGCAGCCGGATCACCGGCAGCACGGCGTCGGCGCGTCCGGTGTCCAGCTCGGCCGCGAAGCCGGGTATGCCGGAACCGGCCGTCGTCGCCCTCCCCCGCCACTGCGGTCCACGCCGGACCAGCTCGCCGAGGCTGCGGCGCACTCCCGGCTCGTAGGCCGAGAAGGTGCGCCGCAGCAGCGGCAGCACGTCCGTGAACGCCTCCGCCGGTACGCCGGTCAGCCAGGCGTCGACCAGTGTCAGCAGCCGCTCGTCGTGGAGGAGCAGCATGCCGCCGCCCGAGCCGCCGCCCACGAAACCCTCGATCCAGGCCGCCGCGTCCGCCGGTGGCGTCCCCGGGGACAGCACCAGGCCCATGAGCCGTGCCGCCTCGTCCGGCGCCAACTCGCCGTCGTCCAGCAGGAGCCGTACGGCGCGCCCGCGGACGGTGCCGGGCACGGTGTCCCGCGCGGAGAGGATGCGCAGCACGGCCTGCCAACGGGACCGGAGATCGCCGTGGCCCGGCGCGGGGGCGTCACCCAGCAGGCCCACAGCACCGTGCACGGCGTCCACGTGCCGGCGCATCTCCTCGGCAGCGTCGGCATCCAGCGCGGCGCAGGCCGGGGGCAGGCCGACGAAGACCCGCTCGGCGAGGCCCGCGGCGACCTCGGCCAGTGCGCCGGTGTCGGTGCCGCGCACATCGCCGTAGCGCAGGGAGCGGACCAGGGCCGGCAGGGCCTGGGCGAGGTGGCCGACGTCCGTGTCGAGCGCCGCGCGGTCGGCGAGTATCCGCATCACCGGGGGGAGCGCGTCCGGCAGTTCGGCCAGCAGGCAGCGCTCGGCGAGCGCGGTGACGTCGGCGAGGCCCCGCGCGGTGACGGCGTCCGCCTCGGCTCGGGCGGTCGCGGCGGCGAGCACGGTCGTGCCCCACACCCCGGCCTCGGCGACCCGCACGGACAGCTCCGGCTCCCACCGCAGCCGCCACGTCTCCCGGAACGTACCCGTGCTGCCCCGCGAGGCGGCCGGCTCGCCCCAGCCGACGCCGAGCAGCCGCAACCGGTGCAGCAGTCTGCTGCGGCCCGCGTCGGTCTCCCTGCGCAGGTCCAGCTCCAGCTCCCGCTCCAACGCCTCCGGTTTGAGCCGCAGTCGCCGCTGGGTCCGGGCGAGATCCCGCTGCAAGGGCACCGCCGGCGCCCCGGCGGGCACCTCCCCCAGCACGTCGCCCACGACCAGCCGGTCGTGCACCAGCGCCAGCGGCACGTCCGAGCCCTCGCACATCACCGCGCGCACCGCGTCCGTCGTCTCGCTCAGCCCGGGCAGCGGACGGCCGCGCATCACCGCGAGGGTCTCGGCCAGCCGCACCGCCTCGATGACGTGCGCCGAGGAGACGATCCGGTCCTCCTCCCGCAGCAGCCCGGCCACCTTGGTCAGCCACCGCTCGACGGGCCGGTCCGCCGCGCCGAACAGGTGCCCGTACCAGCCCGGCGACTCGATACCCGCCCCGTACCCACTGGCCCGGGACAGCCGGCGGTGCGTCCAGGGCACCCAGGTCATGTCCACCTTGGTCCTGGGCAGCCCCTTCAGCAGCGCCCGGTCGGCGGCGACGGTGACCTTGCGGCGGAGCGCGGGCACGTGCCAGGCCCCGCAGACCACGGCGACCTCCTGGGCGAACTCGCGCCGCGCCGCACGTACCTGGAGGCGCATGTACGCCTCCCGCACGAGGTCCCGGTCGCGCCCGCCGCCCGCCTCCGTCTCCCGCAGCGCCCCCATGGCCTCCTCCAGTGCCGTGAACGGGGCGAGCGCGTCCCCGTCTCCCGTGCCCCGGTGCTCGACGACGTCCTCCCACCAGCGTTCGGGGTCGTCGTGACCGGCGGCGCCGGCGAGGGCGGCGAGCGGATCCGCCCGTACGCCGGGGAAGTCCGCACCGGGCTCGTCCCCCTCCCCGACGGAGCCTGGCTTCTCCGGCTCCGGCTCCTCCCCTTCTCTCCCCTCGTCCCCGGCACGCTCCGCTGCCCGCCATGCCAGCGTGTGCGTGGCCGGGAGGTCGATGAACCGGGCCGGGACGTCGTGTTCCAGGGCCCAGCGGACGGCCACCCACTCCGGGGAGAACTCGGCCAGCGGCCAGAAGGCCGAGCAGCCGGGCTCGTCCACGGCGTGGGCAAGGAGCGCGACCGGCGGTCGCATGTCCTCGTCGGCGGCCAGCGGGATCAGGGCGTCGGCCTCCGGCGGCCCCTCGATCAGCACGACCCCCGGCCGGGCCGCCTCCAGCGCGGCGCGGACCGCCCGTGCCGACCCCGGACCGTGGTGGCGTACGCCCAGCAGCAGCGGCCCACCACCGGAGCCACCGGCCCCACCCGGCGTGCCGGGCCCACCGCTCCCGGCCCTGTCAGTGCCCGTCACACCGTCCCCCTCGCCTACGGGTCCAGGTCGAGTCCTCGTCGTCCCCCGTCGCGCCGGCCACGGGGGTCCCCGTCCGGAGCAGCGCCCGCATCCGCGTGCCGTTCACGCGCTCACCTCCCGGCAAGCCCGGTAGAAGTCCTTCCAGCCGTCGCGCTCGCGGACGACCGTCTCCAGGTACTCCTGCCAGATGACGCGGTCGGCGGCCGGGTCGCGGACGACGGCGCCGAGGATGCCCGCGGCGACGTCGCCGGACCGCAGTACCCCGTCGCCGAAGTGCGCGGCCAGCGCGAGGCCGCCCGTGACGACGGAGATGGCTTCGGCCGTCGACAGCGTGCCGCTGGGCGACTTCACCTTCGTACGCCCGTCGCTCGTCAGTCCGTCGCGCAGCTCGCGGAAGACGGTGACGACACGGCGGATCTCGTCGATGCCGTCGGGCGCCGACGGCAGGTCGAGGGAGCGGCCGATCTCGTCGACGCGGCGGGAGACGATCTCGACCTCGGCCTCGGCGGTCTCCGGCAGCGGCAGGACCACGGTGTTGAAGCGGCGGCGCAGGGCGCTCGACAGCTCGTTGACCCCGCGGTCGCGGTCGTTGGCGGTGGCGATCAGGTTGAATCCGCGGACCGCCTGCACCTCCTGGCCCAGTTCCGGTATCGGCAGGGTCTTCTCCGACAGGATCGTGATGAGCGTGTCCTGCACGTCGGCCGGGATACGGGTCAGTTCCTCCACCCGGGCGGTCATGCCGTCCGCCATGGCCCGCATGACCGGGCTGGGCACGAGCGCGGCGCGGCTGGGGCCGTGGGCGAGGAGCTGCGCGTAGTTCCAGCCGTAGCGGATCGCCTCTTCGGGCGTGCCGGCCGTGCCCTGCACCAGCAGGGTCGAGTCGCCGCTGACGGCCGCCGCGAGGTGTTCCGACACCCAGGTCTTCGCGGTGCCGGGCACGCCGAGCAGGAGCAGGGCGCGGTCGGTGGCGAGCGTGGTGACGGCTACCTCGACGATGCGGCGCGGGCCCACGTACTTCGGAGTGATCACCGTGCCGTCGGGCAGGGTGCCGCCGAGCAGGTAGGTGGCGACGGCCCACGGCGACAGCCTCCAGCGGGCCGGACGCGGGCGGTCGTCCTGCGCGGCCAACGCGGTGAGTTCGGCCGCGAAGGCGTGCTCGGCGTGCGGCCGCAACGCCTCCGCCCCGGGGGCCGACCCGCTCCGGCCCGGGTCGACGGACGCCGGTTCAACCGAGGACTGTTCCACGGGCGTCGGTCCCGCGGGCGTCGGTTCTACGGACACAGGCATGGCTGATTCCCCCTCCAGCTCGGCCGGTTCGATCTGTCATCCACGGTGCACCACGCCACTGACAATCGCGCTGACCTGCAAAAACACTTTCGATCGACCGATTGTCAGTGGCGGGACCTACCTTCGATGGCATGACTCAGCAGGGGGTGCGCTGGACCGTGGACCAGGTGCTGGCACTGGCGCCTGACGCCGCGTCACGCAGAGCGGGCGGCAAACTCGGCACGGCAGGGCCGTGGTCCGAGGCGGGGAGTTCCGACGAGGGGGCGGTGTGGGGGCTGTGCAAGGGCAGCGGCAGCGAGCCGTATCGAACGGTCGTCGACATCGCGGACATGTCCGGGCCCGCGTACAAGTGCGGCTGCCCGAGCCTCAAGTTCCCGTGCAAGCACGCGCTCGGGCTGCTGCTGCTCTGGGCGGGCGGCGACGGTGTGGTGCCGGGGGCGACGGCGCCGGAGTGGGCGGAGCGGTGGATCGCCGGACGGCGCGAACGGGCGGCGGAGAAGAGGACGGCGGGGTCGCCCGGCTCCGCGGCCGGGACCGCCGACCCGGAGGCGGCGCGGCGCCGGGCGGAGCAGCGGGCCGGTCGGATCACCGCGGGCGCGACGGAGCTGGAGCAGCGGCTGACGGACCTGCTGCGCGGCGGCCTGGCCGGCGCGGAGCAGACGGGCTATGAGCTGTGGGAGGAGACGGCGGCCCGCATGGTCGACGCCCAGGCGTCGGGGCTGGCCTCGCGGGTGCGGGAGCTGGGCGCCATACCGTCGTCCGGCCCCGGATGGCCGGTCCGGCTGCTGGAGGAGTGCTCTCTTCTCCACCTTCTCGACCAGGGCTGGCTGCGCCGCGAGCAGTTGCCGGACGGCCTGGCTGCGACGGTCCGTGCACGCGTCGGCCTGTCGGCGTCCGCGGACGGCCCCGCGGTGCGGGACCGCTGGCTGGTCCTCGCCCAGTACGACACCGCGGACACCCGGCTGACGACCCGTCGCAGCTGGCTGTACGGCGCGGAGACGGACCGCGCCGTGCTGCTCCTCTCCTACGGCGCCGCGGGCCGGGCCCCGGAACCGGCGCTGCCGGTGGGGCTGGCCCTCGATGCGGAGGTGTCGGCGTATCCGGGCGCCGGGCAGCAGCGAGCCGCCCTGGGCAGACAGTTCGAGCCGCCCACACCCACGGAGCTACGTCCGAAGGGGATGACGACGTCCCAGGCGGCCGGTCGTTACGGCGAGGCCCTCCGCGACGATCCGTGGCTGGAGTCGGTGCCGGTGACACTGGACCAGGTCGTCCCGGTACCGGACGGCGACCACTGGCAACTGGCGGACGCCGACGGGGACACGGCACTGCCGCTCGCCCCGGCGGCCGGGAACCGTGCGGGCCTGTGGCGCCTGGTCGCCCTGTCGGGCGGCGCGCCCGTCAAGGTCTTCGGTGAGTGCGGCCACCGGGGCTTCACCCCGCTGACGGCATGGCCGGCCGGACCGGGCCAGGCGGTGCCGCTGTGCTGACCCGCCCCACGCAGTGAAACCGGAACGCGAGCGGAAGGGAACCGCATGACCAGGACGCCCGCTCCCGCGGACGCGCCCGTGCCGGGCGTCTGGGAGGAACTCGTCACCTCGGCGCTGCTCGGCACGGACCGGCGCACTCCCCCGGGCTGCGAGCCCGGCCCGCGCGCAGCGGCGGCGCTGCTGGACGCGGCGGCGGCGGAGACCGTTCGCCGGCGCGCCGGACTGTGCCCGGCCCGCGCGGCCCGGCGCCCGGAACCGGCTCCGGAGGATCCCCGCCCGCCGTTGCCGGCCGCGGCCGCCCGCCGGCTCACGATGCTGCTCACCGATCGCCCCGGGACGGCGGGCGGCGGCCGCAGAGGCACCGCGCCCGACCTGATGGAGCTGCTGCCCCAGTGGCTGGCGACGGCGAACGCCCGCGGTTACGCGGCACCGCCCCCTGCTGTCCCGGCCCTGCTGGACGCGGCCCGAGGGCGTACGGACCTGCGTCCGGCGGCGCTGACGTTCGCGGGGCCCCGCGCCCTGTGGCTGGCCCGGCTGAATCCGGACTGGCGGTTCGCGCTGCGCGCGACGCCGGGCGGAGGCACCGCACTGCCCGGCCCCGAGGCCACGGAGCGGGTGCGTGGGCTCTGGGAGGAGGGCCTGTTCGCCGAGCGGGTCGCCCTGCTGGCGTCCCTGCGCGCCCGCGATCCCGCCGCCGCGCGCGAGCTGCTGGCCTCGACCTGGGCCACCGAGCGGGCCGAGGACCGGCTGATGTTCCTCGACTCGCTGCGGACGGGGCTGGAACCGGCGGACGAGCCGTTCCTGGAGCAGGCCCTGACCGACCGCAGCCGCAACGTACGGGCGACGGCCGCCGAGTTGCTGTCGGCGCTGCCGGATTCGGCGCTCGCCGCGCGGATGGCGGCGCGGGCCGTGACGTGCGTGTCCCTCGACCGCGCGCTGCACCCACCGGCGATCGCCGTCGAGGCGCCCCACGAGTGCGACGCGGGAATGGAACGTGACGGCGTCGTGGCCAAGCCGCCCTCGGGGCGGGGGGAACGGTCGTGGTGGTTCGGCCAGTTGGTGGAGGCGGCCCCGCTCGGGACCTGGTCGGCACGGTTCGGTGGACGTACCCCCGAGGAGATCGCCGCCCTGCCGGTGACCGACGGCTGGCGGAGCGACCTGCACGCCGCCTGGTGCCGGGCCGCGGTACGGCAGCGGAACGGCGCGTGGGCGAGAGCCCTGCTGGGGGCGCCCACGGCACCCGAGGCAGGGGGCCCGGGCGCGGTCTCCCTGGCCGAGCGGGCCAAACTGCTCGGCACCCTCGACGCCGGGGAACGGGCCGAGTGGGTCGCCGGGTTCATAGCGACGCACGGTCTGTCCGAAGCGTTCCAGCTGCTCGGGATGTGCGGGGTGCCATGGGCCCCGCCGCTCGGACGGGCCGTGGTCGACGCCCTCAACATCGCCCGTGACGCCGGAAGCTACCCGTGGAGCTTCAGCGGAGTCATGGGGCTGGCCGAGCGCTGCCTCGCCCCCTCGGAGGCGGGCCGCCTCGACGGCCTGCTGGCGATACCGGACGAACCGGAGGACGCGTCGCCGGGCGCCGGAGGGTATTGGGCGGAGGCTTTCCAACGGCTCGTGAGCACGTTGCGGCTGCGTGCCGCTATGGCCGAGGAATTGGAGCCGGAGTAGGAGGTGCGCGGCGTGGGGGCGAGACCGGACCGCACCGCCATCCGGCACCCCGGGGTGACGCCCGCGGCCCAGCACCGCACGTGGACTGCCGGCACCGCAGGTGTGCTGCGGGCACCGCACGTGCACTGCGGGCACCGCACCTGCACTGTCGCACCGCGCATGTGCTGCGGGCACCGCACGTGGGCTGCCGGCCCCGCGGCCTGACGGCACCGCGCGAAGGCTGCCGACTCTCGGCACCGGCCGACGCGCGCGCGGCCCGCGCCGGCGGAGACCGGGTGGCTACGCCTCCGCGGGCTCCCGCACGTTCGCCCGTACCCAGTCCACGATCGACGCCGTCGTCGCGCCGGGCGTGAAGATCTCGGCGACGCCCTTCTCCTTCAGCGGGGCGATGTCCGCCTCGGGGATGATCCCGCCGCCGAAGACCAGGATGTCCGCCGCGTCCCGCTCCCTGAGCAGCTCGATCACGGCGGCGAAGAGCGTGTTGTGCGCACCGGAGAGGATGGACAGCCCGATCGCGTCGGCGTCCTCCTGGATCGCGGTGTCCACGATCTGCTCGGGGGTCTGGTGGAGCCCGGTGTAGATGACCTCCATACCGGCGTCGCGCAGTGCCCGCGCGATCACCTTGGCCCCGCGATCGTGGCCGTCGAGCCCCGGCTTGGCCACCACCACGCGGATCGGACCGGCTGCCACACCCATCACTGCCTCCATGAAGCGACTACATCCATCCGTACCGACAAGTACCGCACACTTCGCCGACGCCGTACACAGCAGCACGGGCACAGACGCCCCGCACCACATCGTCCGGGGAAGTGAACGAACGTTATCGCCAGCATCCCGCAACCGGCAGTTTCACGGTGGATACAGAGGGGGAAATCACACGGTGGGACACGTTCGCCGCGAGCAGTTACGGGGCGCGGCGGCAACACGCGCACGGAGAGCCGCAGCGAGGGCAGGACAGGGCGGCAGCGGGGCCTCGTCCGCCGTATCACCGACACCACAGGGCACACGGGCCACACAGGGCTCACAGAGCGCTGACGCGCCGATTCGGCACACCCGTACGGGCAAACCTCGCAAACATCGCCAATCACTGGTGTCACGACTCTCCACGAGGGCACACGGGGGACAGAGGCGTCCCTGCGCGTGCCGACAGGAGGTCGGCCCATGAAGGTCACCACGGCAGCACTGCCCCTTCTCCCGCTCTGCCAGCGTCTACTGCCAGGGCTACCGGGACTGCCAGGACTGCCGGGGATACCGGGACTGCCGGGAATACCGGAGCTGACGGCCCTCCCGGGCCGGCTGACCGGGCTTTCCCTGACCCTCCTGAAGGCAAGCGCCCTGGAGGTCGCGATCCTCGCCGGGCACCTTCTCCTCTACCCCTCGGGGATCACCCAGGAGCGCCGCCCGGTGTGCAGCCTTCCCAAGGCGGAGCCCCAGGACCCGCAGCCCTCTCCGCCCCCGCCCCGCCTCCCGGCCCGCACCAGCCCCCCGGTCGTCCTGCTGCACGGCTTCATCGACAACCGCTCGGTCTTCCTCCTCCTGCGCCGGAGCCTGGCCCAGCACGGCAGACACCAGATCGAGTCACTGAACTACTCGCCGCTGACCTGCGACATCCGCACCGCCGCCGAGTTGCTCGGCCGGCACGTGGAAGAGATCTGTGAGCGGACGGGCAGCGAGCGGGTCGACATCGTGGGACACAGCCTCGGCGGGCTGATCGCGCGGTACTACGTGCAGCGACTCGCCGGAGACCTCCGCGTCCGGACACTCGTGACGCTCGGTACCCCGCACGCCGGCACCCGGGTGGTCCCGCTGGCGAACGCACACCCGATCGTGCGCCAGATGCGCCCCGGCTCGGCGGTACTCGAGGAGCTGACCCGCCCCTCGCCCGGCTGCCGTACGCAGTTCGTCAGCTTCTGGAGCGACCTGGACCGCGTGATGGACCCGCTGGAGACGGCCTGCCTCGACCACCCCGACCTGACCGTGCAGAACGTACGGGTGAGCGGCATCGGCCACCTCGCCCTGCCCGTGCACCCCGCCGTGGCCACCGGGATCCGCCAGGCGCTCGACACCGACGCGCCGGAGGCGGGCCCGGAGACCGGCAAGCGGGACGGCGGCCTGACGGTCGCCTGAGGCCCCGAAGACGGCGCGAAGACCGCGGAACTTGCCCGCCACAACCCGTTCAGCTTCGAACAAACGTCGAACACAAAGCCAAGCTCGTGCCCGCCGTCCCCCAAAACAAGGCCGATTGCCCGTTTCCTTCGCGCGTGAAACCTGACGAAGATTGTCGTGCCCGTATACCGCCGGGTACAGTCGCCGCACTGCTCTGGCAGCCCCTGTTGTCGAGGCGAAAGAGAAGTTGGTGAACGACCGTCACCCGTCGGGGACCATGACCACCCCGGCCTCGGCTTCCGACGCCGATCCGGCGCAGTACGCGTCGTACGGCACAGGGGAGGCCCAGTACGGCGACCTCACCACGTACGGCGGCTACGACACCACCGGTTTTTCCACCGGCGCCGCCGCCACGGCGACCTTCGACGCCGACCCTCTCTTCGGCTGCCTCCCGGGACAGGACACCGGCGGCTACGACGCCACGGGTTCCTACGACACCACGGGTTCCTACGACACCACCCAGTGGTCCACCGGCAGCGGACAGGCCCTGAACCACGACGCGTACGCGGCCCAGCACCACGCCGCCTACGACACCGGCGCCTACGACACGACCACGTGGACGGCGGACGCCCAGCAGCCCGCATCGGTGCCACCGCAGGCCACGTGCGTCGAGGCCACCGGGCAATGGGACACCGGCGCCTGGGCCCAGCCGGACCAGTCGGGCGATCCGGCCGACCCGACCCAGCAGTGGGACTGGGGCACGCAGACCTTCGAAACCGGCACCTTCACGACCGGTACTTTCACGACCGGCACCTTCCCGGCCGACGCCTTCGCGACCGACGCCGTCGAAGGCGGTGCCTACGGGACCGGTACCTTCGCGACCGGCACGTTCGACACCGGCGCCTACGACGCCACGCAGTGGAACTCGGACGGCACCACGGCGCAGGCACCGGAGGCGCCACAGGCACCGGAGAACACCGCGCCGGACGCCCCGCACGCCGCCGATGAACCCGGCCCGCACGACGACGGGTTGGCCGCCACCGGCGAACTCCCCACCGTGGGCGTTCTCCTGGAAGGGCAGGAAGAGGCCGCCCCAGCCGCCCGCATCCCGGCCGCACGCGCCGCTTCCCACGGCGGGTCGCGTTCCCGCCGCCGCCAGCCCGCCAAGCGCTCGGCACTGATGACCATCGCCGTACCGTCGGCCTGCGTGATGAGCGTCGCCGGCATCGCCGCCGCCTCCGTCGGTGGCCTGACCGGTGACGACGGCACGGACACCACGGCCTCCGCGGCGGACGCGGGCGGCGGCGCGGAAGCCGCGCCGGTGCAGCCGTCCACCGCCAACAACAAGCTGGACACCCAGCTCACGAGCCTCGCCGCCGGAGCCGACGACTTCGCCGACCGGGCCAGCCGCACGCAGGAACGCATCGACCTCAAGGCCCAGCAGGCCGCCGAGAAGAGGCGGGCGGCGGAGGAGGCGGCCCGCAAGGAGCGGCTGCGCCCCAAGTTCGCGCTCCCGGTCGCCCAGCACGGCCTCAGCGCGTACTACGGCCAGGCCGGCATCAACTGGATGTCCGTCCACAGCGGCATCGACTTCCCCGTGTCGTACGGCACGACGGTGATGGCCGCGACCGACGGCACGGTCCGCACGCAGTACAACAGCGCGTACGGGAACATGATGATCGTGACCGCGAAGGACGGCACGGAGACGTGGTACTGCCACCTCTCCAGCTACCAGGTCCCCTCCGGTACGACGGTGAAGGCCGGCGACGCGATCGCGTTCTCCGGCAACTCGGGCAACTCGACCGGCCCGCACCTGCACTTCGAGGTCCGCCCCTCGGGCGGCTCGGCGATCGACCCGCTCTCGTGGCTGCGCAGCCACGGCCTCAACCCGTCGTGACGCCGTAACGTCTCAGCAGGACCCGGGCGACGTACGGGCCGCTCAAGCCGCCCGCACGCGCCCGCGAGTCACGCACCCTCAGAGCTTCTCCACCGGCGCGTACCGCAGCAGCAGCCGCTTCGGCTTGGTGTCCCCGAAATCGATCGTCGCCTCGGCGTTCGAACCGGTGCCCTTGACCCCGACCACCGTCCCGAGCCCGAACTGGTCGTGCGTGACGCGGTCACCGACCGACAGCGCGACCGTCGGCTGCTCGGCGGACCGGCGCGTGGCGAAGCCGGACGCGCCCGACGCCGAGGAACGGGAACGGGACGACGACAGTGAGGCCGCCACGCCCGAGACCGGTGCGGAAGGCGCGGGTCCGTTCGCGCCGGTCCGCTTCCACTCCAGGTGCGGAGCCGGGATCTCCTCCAGGAAGCGCGAGGGCGGGTTGTACGACGGCTGCCCCCAGGCGCTGCGCAGCGTCGACCGGGTCAGGTACAGCCGCTCACGGGCGCGCGTGATGCCGACGTACGCGAGGCGCCGCTCCTCCTCCAGCTCCTTGGCCTGGCCGAGGGCGCGCATGTGCGGGAAGACGCCGTCCTCCATGCCGGTAAGGAAGACGACCGGGAACTCCAGACCCTTGGCGGTGTGCAGGGTCATCAGGGTGACGACGCCGTCGCCGTCCTCCTCGTCCGGGATCTGGTCGGAGTCGGCGACCAGCGCGACCTTCTCCAGGAAGTCGGCCAGCGTCCCGGCCTCCTCGCTCTCGGCCCGCTCCTGCTCGAACTCCAGGGCGACCGCCGCGAGTTCCTGGAGGTTCTCGATGCGGGTCTCGTCCTGCGGGTCGGTGGAGGCCTGCAGCTCGGCGAGGTACCCGGTGCGTTCGAGGATCGCCTCCAGGACGGTCGCCGGTCCGGCGCCGGACTCGACGATCGTCCGGAGGTCCTCCATGAGGGTGTTGAACCGCTTGACGGCGTTGGCGGAGCGCGCGGCCATGCCGTACGCCTCGTCGACCCGCTTGAGGGCCTGCGGGAAGCTGATCTTCTCGCGCTGGGAGAGCGCGTCGATCATGGCCTCGGCGCGGTCGCCGATGCCGCGCTTGGGGACGTTGAGGATGCGGCGCAGCGGCACCGAATCCTCGGGGTTGGCCAGCACCCGCAGGTAGGCCAGGACGTCCCGGACCTCCTTGCGCTCGTAGAAGCGGACGCCGCCGACGACCTTGTAGGGCAGGCCGACGCGGATGAAGACCTCTTCGAAGACACGGGACTGCGCGTTGGTGCGGTAGAAGACGGCGACGTCGCCGGCCTTCGCCTCGCCCGCGTCGGTGAGGCGGTCTATCTCGTCGGCGACGAACTGCGCCTCGTCGTGCTCGGTGTCGGCGACGTACCCGGTGATCTGCGAGCCGGCGCCCTGGTTGGTCCACAGGTTCTTGGGGCGGCGGGACTCGTTGCGCTCGATGACCGCGTTGGCGGCGGTGAGGATCGTCTGGGTGGAGCGGTAGTTCTGCTCCAGGAGGATCGTCGTCGCGTCCGGGTAGTCCTCCTCGAACTGGAGGATGTTGCGGATGGTGGCGCCGCGGAAAGCGTAGATCGACTGGTCGGCGTCGCCCACCACGCACAGCTCGGCGGGCGGGACCTCGGCCTCGGGCGGCACGTCGACGGGGTGCTCGGTGGTGCCGACCAGCTCCCGGACCAGGGAGTACTGGGCGTGGTTGGTGTCCTGGTACTCGTCTACCAGGACGTGCCGGAAGCGGCGGCGGTAGTGCTCGGCGACGTCCGGGAAGGCGCGGAGCAGGTTGACCGTCGTCATGATCAGGTCGTCGAAGTCGAGGGCGTTGGCCTCGCGCAGTCGCGACTGGTAGAGGGCGTACGCCTGCGCGACGGTCTTCTCGAAACCGTCGGCCGCCTGGGCGGCGAAGTCCTCCTCGTCGATCAGCTCGTTCTTCAGGTTGCTGATCTTGGCACTGAAGGACTTGGGCGGGAAGCGCTTGGGGTCCAGGTCCAGGTCGCGGCAGACCAGCGCCATGAGCCGCTTGGAGTCGGCCGCGTCGTAGATCGAGAAGGACGACGTGAATCCGAGCTTCTTCGACTCGCGGCGCAGGATGCGGACGCACGCGCTGTGGAAGGTCATCACCCACATCGCGTTCGCGCGCGGGCCGACGAGCTGCTCGACGCGCTCCTTCATCTCGCCCGCGGCCTTGTTGGTGAAGGTGATCGCGAGGATCTGGCCGGGATGGACGCTCCGCTCGGCCAGCAGGTGGGCGATGCGGTGGGTGAGCACGCGGGTCTTGCCCGAGCCGGCACCGGCCACGATCAGCAGCGGGGAGCCGGAGTGGACGACGGCGGCGCGCTGGTTCTCGTTCAGCCCCTCCAGGAGCGCGGCCGCGTCCAGGGCGGGGCGCGGGGCGCCGTCCCGATAGTGGGTGTCCCGGTCCGGCGGCGCGTCGAACTTCCCGGCGAACAGATCGTGCGGGACCGGCTCCGGTCCGTGATCGTCCTCGGGCGGCGGCGGAGGTCCCTCCTCGTGACCCCGGGGGGTCTGGAGGCTCGCCAGGAAGCTGTCGTCAAAGAGGCTGCTCATCGCTCTCCGAGTCTAGGGCGCCCCACCGACAACCCGGTGCCACCCCGAGAAATCGCCGGTATCCGGCCACCGGGCACGCCCTGCGACAGAGCGCGCGACGAAGAGTGACCGAAGCGGGGCCGCACGCCGAAGGTCACGAAAATGTATCGGGCATATCACCCACCAACCTTCACAGCCGCCACACGAGTTGGCTACGGTGCGGGCAGGCCGCACGACCCCCTCCGGCGAACGTCGCCGGGCCGCGCGGCCCCCGCCGAGTCCGGCGTGCCCGCACGGCGCCCGGAGCCGGGGACCCGACCGAGAACCCTGGGGTGAATCGGCCTCACCGCGCCCTCCACGGGGGCGGATCCGCCGTAGGGCAACCCTTCCGCGTCACACCCGCCCGAACCCTCCCCCAGGGCCCGAAAGGCCTGGGGGTACCCCCACCGCCAACCCGGTAGGCGGAGCTTTGGAAGGAGTCGCCTCCTTGGCGTCGCACCGCAAGTCGCGTCCCACGGGCACGCGCGTCGCAGGCGTACGGACCCCCGCCCTCGCCACGGCGGCCCTCACCTCCGTCGCCCTGCTGTCCCAGACGGCCACCGCCGCACCGTCGGACGACGACAGGCCGAGCCTCGAAGAGGTCGAGAAGAAGGTCGACGACCTGTACCGCCAGGCGGGGTCGGCGACGGAGAAGTACAACGCGGCCAGGGAGAAGACCTCCAAGCAGCGCAAGCGCGTCGACACCCTCCTCGACGACGTCGCCAAGCGCACCCAGAAGCTCAACGAGGCGCGCGAGGAGCTGGGTTCCTTCGCCTCCGCCCAGTACCGCACGGGCTCCACGGTCCCGGAGACCGCGACCTTCCTGCTCGCGGACTCGCCGCAGGACTACGTCGACCGGACCCACCTGATGGACCGGCTCACCGGCCGCCAGAAGGACGCGGTCGACGACTACGTCACGCAGCAGTCCGACACGATGGAGAAGCGCCGGGAGGCGACCGAGAGCCTCCAGACGCTCACCGAGTCGCAGAGCGACCTCAAGACGGCCAAGGCCACCGTCCAGAAGAAGCTCGCCACCGCGCGTGAGCTGCTCTCCGAGCTGACCGCCGAGGAGAAGGCCAGGCTCGCGGCGATCGAGAGGAAGAAGCAGGAGGAGGCCGACCGCAGGGCGGCGGAACTCGCGAAGCGGCAGGCCGAGGAGCGCAAGCGGCAGGAGCAGGCCGACCGGCAGGAGAGCGGCGCCTCCTCGGGCTCCTCCGGATCAACCGGCTCCGGCGGCACCGGTACGGAAACCGGGCCCTCCACGCCGGACCCCTCCTACGGCACCAAGGCCGAGAAGGCGCTCGCCTTCACCCGCGCCCAGATCGGCAAGCCGTACGTCTGGGGTGCCACCGGCCCCGACTCCTACGACTGCTCGGGCCTGACCCAGGCCGCCTGGAAGGACGCGGGGGTGACCCTGCCGCGCACCACCTACGACCAGGTCGACGCAGGCACGACCGTCCCGGTCTCCCAGGCACAACCCGGCGACCTGGTCTTCTTCTACGACGACCTCGGCCACGTCGGCCTCTACATCGGCAACGGCATGATGATCCACGCGCCGAAGCCGGGCGCGTACGTCCGTGAGGAGTCGATCTTCTACGACGGCGAGTCGTCGATCCACAGCGTGGTGCGCCCCGCCTGAGCCGCGCCGGTCCTTAGCATCGGGCGCATGTCATCCGGCACCTCCCCCACCTCCCCCTCCCCCCTGCGCGCCTGGTGGGCGCAGCGTCCGCCGGCGGCCGGGGCGGCGGTCATGGCGACCGGCATCCTGTCGGTCGCCCTGCACCTGACGGGCCACGAGATCCTGTCCCGGATCGCCCTGGTCCTGGCCTGCGCCGCCTGGCTGACGCTGGCGGCGAACTTCGTCTACCTGCTGCTGGTCGAACGCGCACGGTGGATGACGCGGGCGGAGACGCCGGGCGCGCTCACCGCCGTCGCCGCGACGACCGTGCTCGGCACCCGCATCTCCCTGTTCGGCTGGTCGCCCCTGGCGGCCGCGCTGCTGGCGCTGGCGGCACTGCTGTGGCCGGGGCTGCTCTACCTGGTCGTCACGCACTGGGGGCGCCGGATGCCCGGGGCGGTGTTCCTGGGCTGTGTGGCCACGGAGGGGCTGGCCGTGCTGGGCGCCACGCTGGCCGCCGCCACCTCGACGGCCTGGCTCGCGCACGCGTCCCTGGTGCCGTTCTGGCTGGGGATCGTGCTCTACCTGATCGCGTTGTTCCGCTTCGATCTGCGGCAGGTGGCCCGGGGGTCCGGGGACCACTGGGTGGCGGGCGGCGCGCTCGCCATCTCGGCCCTCGCCGGCGCCAAGCTGCTCGCGGCGGCCGGGACGGGCATGTACCTGTGGAACAACGACGACTACGCCGTCCTGCACGACGTGACCGTCTTCCTGCTCGCCCTCGACCTCGCCTGGTACGCCGTACTGCTCGCCGCCGAGATCGCGTGGCCCCGGATCCACTACGACGTGCGCCGCTGGTCGACCGTCTTCCCCCTCGGCATGACGGCGGCGGCGACGCTGTCCGTCGCCGCCGTCCTCGACGTCCCGTGGCTGGACGCGCCCGGTCAGGCGCTGCTGTGGGCGGCGGTGGCCGCGTGGCTGGCGGTCGCGGCGGGGGCGGTCCTCCAGGCCAGGGCCGGGCTGCGGTCCGCGGGCACGGTCGCCGGGGAGGTCAGGTCCACAGCACCGCGATGAAGATGTTCGCCACGGTCAGCAGGCCCACCAGACCGAACAGTGGCTTCTCCACCTTCTCGTCGTCGCGCTTCACGTAGACCAGGCCGAGGATCACGATCAGCAGGGCGAGCTTCACGCCCATCTTGACGTTGTCGACGGACTGGTCGTCGGCCTGGTTGAGGCCGATCAGGATGACGCCGGTGACCAGCATGGTCAGCGCGCCGTGCAGCATCGCGGGGACGAAGCGGGCGGTGCCCTGGCCCATCGCCTTCATCTGGGTCAGGAAGCCCCCGAGGAGCGACGCGATGCCGATGATGTGCAGACCGACGAAGATGTGGATGAGTACGTCCATGAGGCCGGAGCCTAATCAGGGGTCCTCACCCCCTCGGACACCGGCCCGGCGAGGGCGGCGGCATCCCGGCGCACCTACGCGCCCCATAACACCTCACGTCCCTCATCCGCCCCTGATCCGGCACCTCGGTCATCACCCTGCGTGAAGACGACACCCGTCGGGTGGGCCCCTGATCACATAAGGTCACCGTCCGATCCGGTGCCGCCACTTCCGCGCATCCCGTCACCCGGCCGTTACCGTCGCGCCTAGCGTCCTCCCCCAGGCAACCGGCCACCGGCCACCGGCAACCGGAGTCGAGTCGTACGGAAGGACGTGGAGCGCAGGTGGGAACGCACCGCAGACCGCGACAGCGCGCGACGGGCGGCGGGAGGGCCCGTACGGCGGCAACGATCACCCTGGCGGGCGCGGCGACGGCGACCGGGCTGGGCGCGGGCACCGGGCACGCCGCTCCGAAACCGACACCCGCGCAGGTCGAGGCCAAGGTGGACAAGCTCTACCAGGAGGCGGAGGCCGCCACCGAGAAGTACAACGGCGCGAAGGAGAAGGCCGACGCCGCCGAGCGGCGCCTGGAGGAACTGCGGGACGAGGTGGCCCGCAAGACGGACCGGCTCAACTCCACCCGGGAGCGACTGGGGTCGGTCGCGACGGCCCAGTACCGCAGCGGCGGCCTCGACCCGGCCCTGCAACTCGCGCTCTCCGCCGACCCCGACCGGTATCTCGACGGCGCCGCCTTCATCGAGCGGGCGGGCAGCCGGCAGACGGCCGCCGTGGGCCGGGCACGCAAGGAGCTACGGGACATCGAGCGGTTGCGCGGAGCCGCCCGCGTCGAGGTCACCTCGCTCACGTCACGCCGGGCCGAGCTGAAACGTCACCGCGAGACCATCACCGGCAAACTGGACACGGCCCGCCGCCTGCTGTCCCGGCTGACCGCCGAGGAGCGCGCCCGCCTCGGCCACGGCACGGGCGACCGCGCCTCGCGCTCGTCGGCGGGGTCCCGGGACGCCCTGCCCGCCCCTTCCGCCCAGGCCACCGACTCCCGCGCCGCGGCGGCCGTCGCCTACGCCCGGCAGAAGCTCGGCAGCCCCTACGTGTGGGGGGCGACCGGCCCCGACTCCTTCGACTGCTCGGGCCTCGTCCAGGCCGCCTACCGCGCCGCCGGTGTCTCCCTCCCTCGCACGACCTACGCCCAGATCGACGCGGGCCGCCGCGTCTCACGGTCCGAACTGCGTCCCGGGGACCTGGTGTTCTTCTACTCGGGTATCAGTCACGTCGGCATCTACATCGGCAACGGCCGGATGATCCACGCCCCGAACCCGTCGGCCCCGGTCCGCGTGGCCCCGATCGACGAGATGCCGTTCGCGGGGGCCGCGCGGGTGGTGTAGCGGCCGGTACGGGTGCACCCGCGTCCGCCCGGTCACACCAGCCGTCGGGCCGTGGCCCAGCGCGTCAGCTCGTGCCGGTTGGACAGCTGGAGCTTGCGGAGCACCGCCGAGACGTGGGACTCGACCGTCTTCACCGAGATGTACAGCTGCTTGGCGATCTCCTTGTACGCGTAGCCGCGGGCGATCAGCCGCAGCACCTCGCGCTCGCGCTGGGTGAGGCGGTCGAGGTCCTCGTCGACCGGCGGGGCGTCGGTGGAGGCGAAGGCGTCGAGGACGAAGCCGGCCAGACGCGGGGAGAAGACGGCGTCGCCCTCCTGGACGCGGAAGACGGAGTTGACCAGGTCGGTGCCGGTGATCGTCTTGGTCACGTAGCCCCGGGCGCCGCCGCGGATCACGCCGATCACGTCCTCGGCCGCGTCCGAGACGGACAGGGCGAGGAAGCGGACGGGCCGATCGGCGTCGCTCATCAGAGGGGCGCAGCGGCGCAGGACTTCGACACCGCCGCCGCCCGGGAGGTGCACGTCGAGCAGGACCACCTCCGGCCGGGTCGCGGTGATGACCGTGACGGCCTGGTCGACGTCGGCGGCCTCGCCGACGACCTCGACCCCGGTCTGCGCGGTCTGGCCGATCTCGGCCTGGACGCCGGTTCGGAACATGCGGTGGTCGTCGACGAGCACCACGCGCACGTGACGCTCCCCCGCGCCGCCGTTCGCCGGCTGTGCGGGCTCGGCCGCCTCGCCCGCTCCCGCCGTTCCGTTCGCCTCGGTCGGGTCGCTCATGACGTGTTCTCCGCCCTCTCCATCTCCAGCTCGACCTCCGTGCCGCCGTCCGGCACCGCGCGCAGCCGCGCCGTGCCGCCGTTGCGCTCCATGCGGCCGATGATCGATTCTCTGACGCCCATGCGGTCGGCGGGTATCGAGTCGAGGTCGAAGCCGGGCCCGCGGTCCCGGACGGACACGAAGACCGTCCTGCCCTCGACTTCGGCGAAGACCTGTACGGCGCCGCCCTCGCCACCGTACTTGGCGGCGTTCACCATCGCCTCGCGTCCGGCCTGCATCTGTGCGCTGATTCTCTCGTCGAGCGGGCAGTCGCCGACGACCACGACCTCGATGGGCACGCCGTGCTTGTCCTCGACCTCGGCGGCATTGCGCTTCACGGCCTCGGCGAGGGTGGTGGGTTCGTCGTCCTCGTCCTTGCCGTTGCCCTCCGGCTTGTAGAGCCAGGCGCGCAGGTCGCGCTCCTGGGCGCGGGCCAGGCGGCGCACCTCGCCCGGGTTCTCCGCGTTGCGCTGGATCAGGGTCAGGGTGTGCAGCACCGAGTCGTGGACGTGGGCGGCGACCTCGGCACGCTCCTGGGCCCGGATGCGCATCAGCCGCTCCTCGGAGAGGTCCTGCGTCATACGCACCAGGTAGGGGCCGGCCAGGAGCGTGATACCGACGAGGACGGCGAGGGCCGCCTGGAGAACGGAGCCGAGGTGGGCGGCGGACCCCTGGAGGACGAAGATGCCGGTGACACCGGCCGTCACCAGCAGGACGCCGGCCACGGAGCGCAGCAGGGTGACGGTGCGCCGGTGGCGTCCGACCTCGGCCCAGCGGGCCCGGCGGGCGTTGTCCGCCTGGCGCCAGACGAGGGCCACGCCGGCGCCCACGAGCACGGTCGGCCAGAGGTAGGCCTTGGCTCCGCCGCCGAGGTCGACGTTGCCCACGAAGACCAGGGCCACGACGACCATGAGGAGCAGGGCGACGATCTGGCCCTTGTCGGGCTTGCGGGCGACGAGTCTGCGGCGGCCGTCCGGCGAGGTCTCGGAGGTGACGAGGGACGGCGGCCGCTGGGCGTCGACCCCGCCGACGCCCAGCGGTACGAAGAACCAGAAGGCCGCGTACAGCAGGGCGCCCAGGCCGTCGGCCATGAACAGGCCGACGAAGGCGAACCGTACCCAGATGACGGGCAGCCCGAGGTGTCCGGCGAGCCCCCGCGCCACGCCACCGAGCCAGCGTCCGTCGCTGCTGCGGTAGAGCTTGCGCGGCGGCCGCGGTTCGACGACTGGCGCTGCTGCGGCTTCCGGCATGACACAGATGGTCACACGGCCGCGGGAGCCGAGGCATCAGGGTCGGTCCCCGAGACTCCCCTGATCTTCGGTCCCGGCGATCCTCGAACTCTCCCCCGGCGTCGTGTCAGGGCCGATATCAGGGTCGGACCAGGGTCGAACCGGCTGCCGTCACGGAGCCGCGCCCGTCACCATGGACTCATGACAGATCACGAGCACGCCGCGACGGGTCCGGGACCCGGCTCCGGCCCGCGCCCTCGCCCGGGCGCCGGGCCGCGGGGCGCCGCGCCCGCCGCGGATGCCGAGGATGCCGCGGGCGGTGCCGCAGCCGACGCGGGCGCCCCCGCCGGCACCGATGTCCCCGGGCCGCCCCACAGGTTGCGGCGCGACCGGCGGCACCAGACGCTCGCCGGGGTGTGCGCGGGCCTCGGGCGGCAGTGCGACATGGATCCGGTGATCTACCGGATCACCCTCGCCGTGCTCTCCGCGACCGGCGGTATCGGCCTCATCTTCTACGGCTTCGCCTGGCTCTTCGTCCCTTACGACGACGAGGACGAGAACGAGGTGCGCAAGCTGCTGACCGGCCGGGTCGACGGCCAGGCGCTGGCGGCCGTGCTGTTCGCCCTGGTCGGCTGCGGGGTCTTCCTGACCATGCTGAACAACGGCGGGGTGCTGACCTTCGCCGTCGTCCTCTCCCTCGTCCTCGCGGGCGCCGGGTACTGGTCCCGGCAGCGGAAGGCTCCGGCCCCCGATCCGCTCTCCGCCCAGGCCGCGGCCGACGCTCCCCCGGAGGCCCAGGCACCCCCGGACATGATCACTTGGCCCTCCTGGTGGCGCGACCCCATAGTCAAGGACGGCACCCACGTCGGCGGGACGGGCTATCTGTGGGGCCCACCGGATTCCGAGGACCGCGACATCGCGGCGGCCGTCGACATCGGCCGGGGCCAGGGCCGTCGCTCCCCCGCGAGCGACCGGCACTCGCGGTCCCCGCAACCGCGCGGTCCCCGCGGGATCGGCGGCTCGGTGTTCCTCCTCGCCATGGTCGCGGCGTTTCTCGGCACCCGGCTGACCTGGGACGAACGCCCGCTCGGCACCAGTCTGCAGACCGGCCTGGCCTGCGCCCTCGCCGTCTTCGGCGTCGGCATCGCGGTCAGCGCCTTCCTGGGGCGCACGGGGGCCGGCTCCGTCTTCCTGGCGATCATGACGGCGGGCCTGCTCGCCGGGTCGGCGGCCATCCCCGCGGACGTCGGCACCGAATGGGTCCGGACCACCTGGGAGCCCACGACGGTGGCCGGCGTACGCGAGCAGTACGACATAGGTACCGGCAGCGGCACCCTCGACCTGTCACGGCTCGATCTGGCCGAAGGACAGACACTGACCACCCGGGCCGACGTGGGCGTGGGCCGCATACGGGTCGTCGTGCCGCAGGACGTGACCGTGCGGCTGAGCGTCGAGGTGGGCGTGGGTGACATCCAGCTGCCCGGCGACGACAAGAAGGACGTGGACGTGGCACCGGGCAAGCACAAGGAGGTCACCCTGGCCCCCACCACGGGCGGCGCGAACTCCGGCACGCTGGACCTCGACCTCCAGGTCGGCGTCGGACAGGCGGAGGTGGCCCGTGCTGCGTCATAGGTTCCAGCCCGGACGGCTGGTCGCCGGCTTGTTCCTGACTCTCGCGGGTGTCATCTACTTCGGCGACGCGGGCGGTGCCTGGGAGACGCCGTGGTTCGTGGTGATCCCGCTCGTCGTGGGCGGCCTCTGCACCGCGGGAGCGGTCGGGGTCCTGGCCCAGGCCGTACACCGACGCCGCGGAGCCCTCCGCGCGGCGAAAGGGGACGCGCCCCGGGCGGACCTCCCCGGCTGACGGGGCTCGGGGTGGCGGCGGGCGGGTTCACGGCTGGAAGGTCCTCGCGGAACCCGAGGGCCGCTTACCGATGGCCGCCGCCTGTCCGCTGTCGTCGCCGGGAACGCAGGGCGGCGTCCAGGGACAGCAGCGGGGCACCCGCCAGGACGAGGGGGGTCCAGGCCATGAGGTAGGCGAGGTCGTTGCCGTAGTAGTACGGGTCGGAGGCCCAGCTGACGGTCAGCCACAGGCTGAGCGAGATCAGTGCGCCGCCGAGCGCCGCCAGTCGGGTCAGCAGTCCGAGCAGGGTGCCGATGCCGACCGCCAGCTCGCCCAGGGCGATGGCGTAGCCGAAACCGGCGGGGTTCTTCAGCGCCAGGTCGACCAGGGAGGGGAGGGCCGAGGAGTCGCGGACGGTACGCATCATGTCGCCGACGGAACCGGCGCCCGCGTCCTTCATGAAGGCACTGTCCGTGAGTTTGTCCAGGCCCGCGTAGATGAAGGTGACGCCCAGAAAGATCCGTAGCGGCAGGAGCGCGTACCGGGTGGCGTGATCACGCCAGTCTCCGCCGCCGCCCGGATGCGAGGTGTACGCATCCGTCCGCATACCGTGAGTCATCACTGCCAGCCGCCTCTCGCCCGCGCATGCCGAGCCCCCGCCAGACCATACGTACGACGTGGGGGCCCCTCTCAATCCCTCTGCGACCGGTTTCTTCCTATCGGTTTCGACAGGTAGCGGGGCCGGTGGGCGTCAATCCGTCACGTCGATCGCGTACCGGTTGGTTTCCACGCCCGCGCTCGTGACCACCTGGACGTCCACCCGGCCCGGTTCCACGTCAGCCGGGACCGGGACCGTCAGCAGGTCGTCCGTGGGGTTGCTGAAGCCGCCGGCCACCGGGACCAGAGGGACGTGGACGTTGACCGCGCCGATGCGGACGACCATCCGGGACAGTCGGTCCGCGCGCTGCGCGCCCGGCGGTACGAAGCCGGCGCCCCGGATCTCGATGTCGTCGCCGGTGCGGATCGGGGCGTCCAGGTCACCGGCCTCCCGTGCCCGGACCACGGAGAGGATCACGGGGCGCCCGCCCTCCGCGTACTTCCCGGCCACGTAGGTCGCCGCCGACACCAGCACCACGACCGCCAGCCCCCACGGCAGGTCGGGCAGTTGTTCCGGGCGCCGGGCCAGCCGTACGGCCGCGAACACCAGGGCGACGGTGCTGATCACCACGTACTGGATGTCGGCGAAGGCCCCGCGGCCCGCGTCGTCCGTCAGCAGGTCGGCCGCGCGCGGCCGGTCCGCCCGGACCTTCTGCAGCCGCTGCCCCAGCACCCGCAGTCCGACCACCCGCCGCACCAGGACCGCGATGCCGCACACCACCGCGAGCACGGTCACCGCGCCGGCGCCGCGGGCGAGTTCGAGCCCGGAGATCAGGTCGTCCCGGTGGCCGGGGCCCGAGGCCACCGCCAGTTGACCGGCCAGAACGAGTACCGCGTAGGCGACGAAGAGCACCCAGGCCGCCGCCACGGCCCGGGACGTGGACAGGCGGTTGTCCTCGCCGATGACCGGGGCCAGCGCCCCGCCCCGCGCCCGGTGGAACCACGACGCCGCCGTCAGCGCCCCGGCCACGACCAGCGCCGCCGCGAGCCCGGCCGTGCGTGCCGCGCTCCAGCCGGCCCCGATCGCGGTGAGCGACTGCCCGAGCAGCAGCAGGACGACCCCGGCCCACACGACGGTCGCGGTGCGGCGCCCGAGTACCGCGAGCCATGCCGCGCCCTCGGCGCGACCGCGTTCGGCGACGACTTCCGCGGACTGGGCCAACTCCTCCGAGACCCACTGCCGGGAGGCGGAGGCCGAGTGGGCCACCGCGGCCGGCAGGCCCTGTCCGGCCGCGAACTCGTCCCGCCGCAGCAGGAACGCGGCGACCGCGCGGCGGTGCCCCTCGCGGGCGCCGTGCGGGCAGTCCCCGCAGGTGCAGCCACCGCCGTGCGCCGCCTCGTACGCGCCCCTGTCCGAGCCGCTCCCGCGTCTCGCCTCCTGCACCGCCACGCCCGACGCCCGCCTTCCCGAACTCCTGCTGAAACCCAGTGACAACATCTGCGACAACGTCCACGACGGCAGCTGCCGCGCCGCCCGCGATGAACCCGTAAGTCCCTTGGGACGACAGCGAATTGTGCCGTACACCACCCCCCGCGCGCCCGGCGCCCCCGGTCCGCTCTGCTCAGCGCGGGTGACACGCGGACCACCGTGTTGACCCGGCTGCGAGAATTCCCTTATGGCCGAGATCATCCAGCGGGACGGGACCTGGGCGTTCGACGGCAGTACGGTCCGGATCACGCCGGGTCTGCACCGCTCGGTGCCGCTGTTCCGGCAGACGTACGGAGAGGTCTCGGTGCCGCTGGAGGCCGTCGCGGGCGTCGGCTTCGAGCCGGAACGCAGACGCGGGCGGCTGCGTCTGAGGCTGCGCGAGGGCGCCGACCCCCTTCTCCAGGCAACCGGCGGCCGGCTGCCCGACACGGCGGACCCGTACCGGCTGACGGTGGGGGTCGACCGCGGCGGGGTCGCCGAGTACGTCGCCGAGGAGATCCGCCGAGCGCTGCTCCTCGACCAGATCCCCAAGGAGCCCACCGAGGGCTATCTGCTGCCCGGGCCGCCGGTGCCGGTCTCGGTGCGTTCCTCGGACGGCACGGTCTCCTTCGACGGCACCCAGGTGCGGATCGACTGGGCCGACACCTCCGACCGGGTCAAACGCGCGACCGGTCCGCGGATCATCGACGTCGGGGACCTGGTGCGGGTCGACTGGCTGCCCAACTCCGGGGCCGAGGAGGGTTACCTGCGGTTCGTGACGCGGGAGACGGTGTTCTCCAAGCCGCCGCCCAAGAAGGACCCGTACGCCCTGGACCTGTGGGGCAGCGCCCGCCGCGACCTGCTCACCGCGCTGGTCGCCACGGCGGTCACGGCCCGGCTGCCGCATCCGTCGGCCCGTACGGGTGACGCGGACGGCGCCGCTCCGGAGGAGTCGGTCGGGAGCGGGCCGAGGCCCCGGTCCCCCGGTGCCGTGCCGGCGCCGCCGCCGACGACGCCGCCGTCCGACCATCACGACGTCCTGCTGCGACGGCTGCGCGAGCTGGGTGAGCTGCACCGCGGCGGCGTCCTCACGGACGCGGAGTTCGCCATGACGAAGGCGGCGGTGCTCCGGGGCTTCTGAACACGACCACTGCGAACACGGCCCTGACAGGCGCAATACCGACAGAAGGTGTCGGGTTTCGGGTGGAGAGTCGGTGTATGACACCACGAACCGCCGCCACGAGCGCCCCCGCCGACTGGTCCGACTTCGTCACCGCCGAACCCGCACTGGCCGCCACCGTCGAGGCCCGTTTCGGCGCGTACACGCACCACACCCTCGCCACCCTGCGCAAGGACGGCTCGCCTCGCACCACCGGCCTGGAGGTGCGTTTCCTGAGCGGCGAGCTGTGGCTCGGCATGATGCCGGGCTCGCTGAAGGCGCTCGACCTGCGCCGCGACGCGCGGTTCGCGTTGCAGGCGAACCCGGGGGACGGCACCGGCATGGGCGGTGGGGACGTGCGGATCGGCGGCCGGGCGGTGGAGGTCGAGGACGCCGAGGCGCGGGCCGGATACGTGGAAGAGGTGAAACCGCCGGAGCCGTTCCACCTCTTCCGTACCGAGCTGACGGAGGTCGTGCGGACCTGCGTCGAGGGCGAGAATCTGGTCGTCCAGATCTGGCAGCCCGGGAAGCCCTTGCGCACGGTCAGGCGCGCGTAGGGCCGGGGGTCACTCCCACTCGATCGTCCCCGGCGGCTTCGACGTCACGTCGAGGACGACCCGGTTGACGTCCTTGACCTCGTTGGTGATGCGGGTCGAGATCTTGGAGAGCACGTCGTACGGCAGCCGGGACCAGTCGGCCGTCATCGCGTCCTCGGAGGAGACGGGCCGCAGCACGATCGGGTGGCCGTAGGTACGGCCGTCGCCCTGGACGCCGACGGAGCGGACGTCCGCGAGCAGCACCACGGGGCACTGCCAGATGTCGCGGTCGAGGCCGGCCGCGGTCAGCTCCTCGCGGGCGATCGCGTCGGCCTCGCGGAGCAGGTCGAGCCGCTCCTTGGTGACCTCGCCGACGATCCGGATACCGAGGCCCGGACCGGGGAAGGGCTGGCGCTGGACGATCTCGTCCGGCAGGCCCAGCTCCTGGCCGACCATCCGGACCTCGTCCTTGAACAGCTGGCGCAGCGGCTCGACCAGCTCGAACTCGATGTCGTCGGGGAGGCCGCCCACGTTGTGGTGGGACTTGATGTTGGCGGTGCCGGTGCCGCCGCCGGACTCGACGACGTCCGGGTAGAGCGTGCCCTGCACGAGGAAGGCGACCTCGGGGCCGTCCTCCCGCATGATCTCCAGCTGCGCCTGCTCGAAGACCCGGATGAACTCGCGGCCGATGATCTTCCGCTTCTCCTCGGGGTCGGAGACCCCGGCCAGCGCCTTGAGGAACCGCTCCTCGGCGTCCACGACCTTCAGCTGGACGCCGGTCGCGGCGACGAAGTCCTTCTCGACCTGCTCGGTCTCGCCCTTGCGCATCAGGCCGTGGTCGACGTAGACGCAGGTCAGCTGGGAGCCGATGGCCTTCTGGACGAGGGCGGCGGCGACGGCGGAGTCCACGCCACCGGACAGGCCGCAGATGGCGCGCTTGTCGCCGACCTGCTCGCGGATCGCCGCGACCTGCTCCTCGATCACGTTGCCGGTCGTCCAGTCCGGGCGCAGACCCGCGCCCCGGTACAGGAAGTGCTCCAGCACCTGCTGGCCGTGCGTGGAGTGCATCACCTCGGGGTGGTACTGGACGCCGTAGAGCTTCTTCTCGTCGTTCTCGAAGGCGGCGACCGGGACGACGGAGGTGGAGCCGGTGACGGTGAAGCCCTCGGGGGCGGCGGAGCAGGCGTCGCCGTGCGACATCCACACGGCCTGCTCGGCCGGGGTGCCCTCGAAGAGGGTGGAGGACGGCTTGGAGACCGACAGGTCGGTGCGGCCGTACTCACGGGCGCCGGAGTTGTCGACGGTGCCGCCGAGGGTCTGCGCCATCAGCTGGAAGCCGTAGCACATGCCGAAGACGGGGACGCCGGCCTCGAACAGGGCGCGGTCGAGGGTGGGGGCACCCGGCTCGTACACCGACGAGGGGCCGCCGGAGAGGATGATGGCCGCCGGGTTCTTGGCGAGCATCTCCGCGACCGGCATGGAGCTCGGCACGATCTCGCTGTAGACCCGCGCCTCGCGGACACGACGGGCGATGAGCTGGGCGTACTGCGCGCCGAAGTCGACGACCAGGACGGTGTCGGGGGCGGCGGCAGCGGGAGTCGCTGATGACACGGGGTGCCTTCCGGCGGTCGGGCGGGGGTCTGTACCGCCGATTCTACCGAGGTGGGCGGGTGGCCCCGTCCCGCCCGCCCAGGCGCGGTCGCCCCCTTCCACCGAGTCTCACCATACGAACCGGCTTGGCCACCGTCCGTCCCCGGGGCATACTGGCCCCATGCTCACGCACCAGGTCTTCCTGTTTACCTATGGCAACCGGCCCACCGGCTGCCATGGTCGTGCTGCTTGAGCAACTGACAAGCGACTTCCCAGGCGCCCCGGGCCGACAAGGTCCGGGGCGCCTGGCGTTTGCGGATCCCGTCGGCCCGGGGCACCGCCCCCTTCGGCGAGGAGACACCGACATGACCGTCACCGCAGCAGACAAGACCGGCGCCCGCACCACCGAGGCGGCCGACGTGATCACGGGCGCCCGGGAGCGCATCGACGCGCTGGACGACCGGATCATCGGGCTGATCCAGGAACGGATGGCCGTCTCCGCGGTCATCCAGGAGGCGAGGATCACCTCCGGCGGCCGGCGCGTGAACCTCTCCCGCGAGATGGAGGTCCTCGACCACTACCGGCACGCGCTGGGCAAGCCGGGTACGGCGCTGGCGATGACGATGCTGGAACTGTGCCGCGGGCGCGTCTGAGCGTCGGGGCCGGGCGTCGCATCTGAGTTCGGGCGCCTTCTCACCCGTACGGCGCGTGACCTGCACGCGAGCGGCTTCGTTGGTCCCGGTGTCCGTGTCAGCCAGGGGCGGGCCCGAAAGAACCACGCGTGGCTCGCTGGAGCGATGAGACGTACGGATCGTGCCGGACGTCGTGGGACCTCGCTCCAGGAAAGTGACCGGACGGCAGGGGACAGCAGCCCGGTCACCCAAGAGAACGGCCGGCTCCGGGGACGCCCGGGGCCGGCCGACGGGGCGGCCGAGTCCCCCGGCCCACTCGACTGCACGGCCGTTCGGAACCACATGCCATTCGAAGCAAGCGGCGCAACCCCCCGGCGCCGCTTCCGAGGCACCGGCGCTGCCCTGACGCCGGTGCTGGCCGAGGAAGGGCCCCGCGACGCACATCCCGCGGGGCCCTTCGCCATGCCCGGGCCGTGAACGGCCGTGACCGGCCATACCCGCCGCCTCCCTCACCGGCCCCGTGAGTGACGCACGCCACATAAAAGTTCTGTGAGTTCGAGGGCAACCATTCACAGCTTTCACAGATCAAACAGGCGTACGGACCGAACCAAGGGCCACACCCGCGCCCCACACGCGGAGGCCTCCCTGACCCCCCGTACCGCCTCACGCGGTACGCCGGACCATCCGAGGTCTTCATGAAGCTTCGTCGCGCCATGGCAGCTGCGGCCGCCACGGCAGTGATCGCCCCGGTGGCGCTGCTCGCCGCGCCGGCCGCCTACGCGACCGATGACACGCCGACGTCTCCGCCGCCGGCCAGCGCCAGCGAGTCCGCACCGGAGAGCACACCCCCGGCGGACCCGTCCCCGAGCCAGTCCACGAGCGAGACGGCCGCCCCGCCGAGCAACTCCGCGAGCAGTTCGCCGAGCACCTCCGCCCCCGCGTCCCCGTCGCCCAGCACCTCCGCGCCGGCCTCGCCGTCGCCGAGCACCTCCGCGCCCGAGGAGACCGGGACCCCGGACCCCGAGCCGTCGGTGTGCGAGGACACCAAGGTCGACGTCGACATCACGGGTCTGCCCGGTGAGATCGCGGTGGGCAGCGGCTGGCACGAGTTCTCGCTGACCGTGGCCAACAACTCCGGCTCCACGCTCCAGAACCTCGAGTACCTGGCCGGCGCCTCCGCCGACCGGAACGGCGAGGAGCTGTTCGAGAGCAAGAAGGTCAGCCTCCAGGCCTGGAACCCCGAGGACAAGCTCTGGGAGGACCTCAACGAGTTCGGGTACGCGGTCGGCTACATCGGTTACACCGACGAGCTGGCGCCCGACTACGAGGTCGACATCCCGATGCGGATCAACGTGAGGCCCGACGCCCCGGTCGGCGCCGGCTTCACGCTCGGCGCGACCATCTACGGCGACGCGGACGGCGAGTGCACCGGCTTCGGTGACATCGCCTACAAGTTCCAGATCGTGTCCGCCGGTACGGACACCGAGGGCACCGAGCCGCAGGAAGGCGGCAAGGCTCCCGTCGCCGACGAGAAGCCGGCCGCGAGCACGCCCGAGGTCACCGGCAGCCTCGCCGAGACCGGTTCCAGCTCCGCGCTGCCGATGATCGGCCTCGTCGGCGGGCTCGCCGTCGTCGTCGGTGGCGGCGCGGTGTTCGTGGTGCGGCGGCGCAAGACCGGCGCGGACGCGTGACACGGCACGAACCGGCGTGACACAGGCTGGGTGAGAGGGACCTGCGCTCGGAGGGGGGCGCAGGTCCCTTTCGCCTTTCCCGCTACTTCTTCGGCGGCACCGCCGGTATTCCGAGGAACGGCAGCCGCAGCGAGCCGAAGGCCTCCGCCGGGACCGCCGGGAACTTGGGCTCGACGGGGGCCAGGCGCTCGTAGGCCGTTCCCTGCGCCGGGCGCGGGTCGCTCTCGCCCTTGTTCGGCCAGTACGACATCGCCCGCTCGGCCTGCGCCGTGATGGTCAGGGACGGGTTGACGCCCAGGTTGGCGGAGACCGCGGCGCCGTCGACGACCGAGATGCCGGGGTGGCCGTAGAGCCGGTGGTACGGGTCTATGACGCCGGTCTCGCGGGAGGCGCCGATCGGGCAGCCGCCGAGGAAGTGGGCGGTGAGCGGGGTGCCCATCAGCTCGCCGACGTTGGAGCCGGCGAAGCCGTTGATCTCGGCGGCGAGCGCGGAGGCGCCCTCCGTAGCCGCCTTGATCTGCTTGGGGTTGGGCGAGCCGTGGCCCTGCCGTGCGGTGAGCAGGCCCTTGCCGACGCCCGTCGGTTTCAGGTGCGTGGTCAGGGAGTTGTCCAGAGACTGCATCACCAGGCCGATGATGGTCCGCTCCGACCAGCGGCGGTTGGACAGGGAGCGCAGGACCAGCATCGGGTGCCTGGCCGCGTGGCCCAGGAAGCCCAGGACGCGGGACGCGCCCGAGGCGGTGTGCCCGGCGTACGGGACCTGGAGGATCGACAGGCCGCCCATCGAGTTGGAGCCCTTGCCGTAACGGACCGGCTCTATGTGGGTGTTGGCGTCGGGGTGGATCGAGGACGTGATGGCGACGCCGCGCGTGAAGTCGGCCCGTGACTCGCCGGTGGCCTTGCGGTAGCGCCGGTCGTCGGTCTGGGCGCCGACCAGGGCCTCGGAGTTGGTGCGGGTCAGTTCGCCGAGCTTGTCGGAGAGATGGGGGAGCTGGCCGTTGGCCTTCATGCGGTGCAGCAGGGTCTGGGTGCCGTAGGTGCCGGCGGCGACGACGACCCGGCGGGCCGTGTAGGTGCGGCCCGCGCCCTTCTTCCGCCGGTCGGTGGGGAGGGTGGCGACCGCGAACCCGCCGCGCGAGTCGTCGGTGAGGGAGACGACCGTCGTCATCGGGTGCACGACGGCACCCGCCTTCTCCGCGAGGTACAGGTAGTTCTCGTTGAGGGTGTTCTTCGCGCCGTGCCGGCAGCCGGTCATGCACTCGCCGCACTCGTTGCAGGCCTTGCGGTCGGGGCCCGCGCCGCCGAAGTAGGGGTCGGGCACCCGCTCGCCCGGCTTCGCCTTCGTCGTGCCGTCGGCGTCCTCGCCGTCGCCGAAGAAGACGCCGACCGGCGCCATGTGGAAGGTGTCGCCCACGCCCATCCGCTCGGCGGCGGCCTTCAGGTGCACGTCGGACGGGGTCATGCTCGGGTTCAGCCGGACCCCGAGCATGCGCTTGGCCTGGTCGTAGTACGGCGCCAGTTCGTCGTGCCAGTCGGTGATGTCACGCCACTGGGGATCGTCGAAGAAGGGTTTCGGCGGCACGTAGAGGGTGTTGGCGTAGTTCAGGGAACCACCGCCGACCCCGGCGCCTGCCAGGACCATGACATTCCCGAGCAGGTGGATGCGCTGGATGCCGAACATGCCGAGCTTGGGGGCCCACAGGTAGTTCTTCAGGTCCCAGGAGTTCTTCGGCAGCGACTCGCCGGTGAAGCGCCGGCCGGCCTCCAGGACGCCGACGCGGTAGCCCTTCTCGGTGAGGCGCAGCGCGGAGACCGAACCGCCGAAGCCGGAGCCGACTATCAGGACGTCGTAGTCGTACCCGTTCTCGTCCCGGGTCTGGACGGACTTCTCCTGTGACACGTGCTCTCCTCGTCGAGAACGGGGTGGACTGGGGTGTGGACCGGGACCTAGCGGAAGCGGAACGCCTTCATCAGCCGCAGGCTCCGGCTCATGAACTGGGCGTACTCCTCGTCGTCCATCCCGAGCGACGGCGCCATCGGCAGAAGCCGCTGGTGGGCGACCGTCTGGGCCTCGGTGTACTTGAGGATGCCCTCGGAGCCGTGCCGGCGGCCGAGGCCGGACTCCTTCATGCCGCCCATCGGGGACTGGACGCTGCCGTAGGCGGACGCGTACCCCTCGTTGATGTTGACCGTGCCGGTGCGCAGCCGGGCGGCGACGTCGCGGCCGCGCCGGGCGTCCTTCGTCCAGACCGAGGAGTTCAGTCCGTACGGAGTGGAGTTGGCGTGCTCGACCGCCTCGTCCTCGGTCTTGAAACGGTAGACGGACACGACCGGGCCGAAGGTCTCCTCGCGGCACAGGGTCATGGCGTCCGTGACGCCGTCGAGGATGGTCGGCTCGTAGAAGTACGGGCCGATGTCCGGGCGGGCGACGCCGCCCGCGACGATCCGCGCGCCCTTGTCGACGGCCTCCTCCACGTGCCGCTTGACGGTCTCCAGCTGCTGCCCGCTGACCAGCGAACCCATGTCGGCGCCGTAGGCCAGCGCACGGCCCAGGCGCATCGCGCGGGTGCGGGCGGCGAAGCGGTCCAGGAAGACGTCGGCGACCGACTCGTGGACGTACAGCCGCTCGATGGACACGCACAACTGGCCGGCGGAGGAGAAGCACGCGCGGACGGCGCCCGCCGCGGCCTTCTCGATGTCGGCGTCCTCCAGCACCAGCATGGCGTTCTTGCCGCCGAGTTCCAGCGAGACGCCGACCAGGCGGTCGGCGGCGACGGTGGCGACCTCGCGGCCGGTGCGGGTGGAGCCGGTGAAGGAGACGTAGTCACCGTGCTTGACGACCTCGGGGCCGATGACGGGGCCGACGCCGATGACGGCCTGGAGGACGTCGGCGGGCAGCCCGGCCTCGACCAGCAGGTCACGAGCCCACAGCGCGGTCAGGCAGGACTCGGTGTCGGGCTTCATCACGACGGCGTTTCCGACCACGAGGGCGGGCAGCGCGTCTCCGACGGACAGTTCGAAGGGGTAGTTCCACGGAACGATCTGGCCGACGACGCCGCGCGGGTGGCGCAGCTCGGTGACCTTCGTCAGGGTCGGTACGGCGCCGGTGTGCCGCCTGGGCCGCAGATACGCGGGCGCCTTGCGGCCGTAGTGCCGGGCGGCGACGGCGACGGCCTGGACCTCCTCGTGGGCGTGCAGACGGGCCTTGCCGGTCTCCAGCTGGATGAGGTCGAGCACCTCGGCCTGGCGTTCGAGGACCAGGTCGTGGAAGCGCAGCAGGACCGCGGCGCGCTGCCGTACCGGGACGCGCGCCCACACGGCCTGGGCGGCGCGGGCCCGCTCGAAGGCGCCGGCCACGTCCTCGGGCGTCGACTCGGGCAGGTCGGCCAGCTTCTCGCCGGTGAACGGCGTGTGGTTGGCGGTGCGGCCGGAGCCGGCCACGCCCTTGGTGAGCTGGGCGACCAACTCGGGTGTGACCACGTCGGCAGCGGTGCGGGCGCCCTCCGGGGTGGGGGCGAGGGGGTTCGTGCCGGTGAGTATCGGGGCCTGCGCATCCGTCATGAGCCGCAGGGTATGACGCCGCGAGGGCTTTGTGTACCCGTCGGTAATCGGGATTCACCGAGTACTCACACAATGCCAGTGATCGCTGGCAACAAATGCGCTGATCAGGAGGTTACCCGGTGGGGATGGACCTGATCGCTTCTTTTGGGTCCGGAGCGGACCGGGCGGGGCCGGCCACCGCCTCCAGGTGCCGCGCGACCTCCTCGGCATCCGGTCGGACGGCGTCCTCGGCCCGCAGCCTTGCGATCAGCGGATCGAGCGGCCCGGAGGACGACCGGTTCTCGACGGCGGTGTGCAGGAGGACGCCCAGCGAGCGCAGGTCCGCCGCGGGGCCGGCGCCCCGGGGGGAGTCCTCGCCCGGTGCGCGGGCCGTGCCGAAGTCGGTGAGCACGACGCGTCCGTGCGGGCCGAGCAGCACCTTGGCGGGCCTGACCGCGCGGTGCACGATGCCGACGGCGTGCGCCGCCCGCAGCGCGCCGAGCACCGCGAGCCCTATGCGGGCGGCTTCGGGCACCGGCACCGGACCGCGCCGGAGCACCTCTTGCAGGGACTCGCCGGGGACCCACTCCATGACGATCCAGGGCAGGCCGTCGAGTTGGGCCTCCTCCACGACCACGTCATGGATGCGGACGGCCGCGGGATGGTCGACACGGGCGGCGGCGCGTGCCTCGCGGTAGAGGCGGTGGGCGGCCCGGCGGTACGTCTCGTCCGCCGGGTCACCGGGCAGCCGCGGCTGCTTGACGGCGACGTCGTGTGCCGCGCGTTCGTCGAAGGCCTGCCAGACGGTTCCCGAGGCGCCGGAAGCGACGCGCCTCAGCAACCGGTACCGCTCGCCGACCAGGTGCCGCTGGGCTGTCATCAGAGCTGGTCGACCTCCCAGTTGGCGACGACGGTCCGGGCGATCTCCCGTCCCTCGTCCGCGAAGTACCCCTTGCGGGGGTAGTCGATCGAGACCTTGTACATGTCGCCGTTGTCCGCCCGGTAGTAGAGGATGTGGTACTCGCGCTCGCGGGGATCCTGCGTGTCGGCCGTCGTATAGGCGATGGTGTTCTCGGCGGCCTTCTTGCCCTTGTACTCGGTCTCGCTCGGTTCACCCCTGGGAGCGGGCTTGTCGGCGAAGTTCCACGAGTACTCGCCGTCCTTGAGCATCTCCCAGTCCGCCCAGGCGTTGGCCCCCGCGGTGTCCGGGAGGTCGTCGTTCTCGTCGTCGTCCTTGATGTCACGGTCCACGTGGACGGTGATCGCGCCGCTCGGGTCGGCGAACGACTCGGTGGTGCCGTCCCATTTGTCGGGGTGCTTCAGCTTCACGAACTCCGCCGGCACACCGACGCTCATGCCGGGCTTCGCACCGAGGTCGTGCTTCTTCCACCCCTCCGGCAGGGGCCCCGCGAAGGGTTCCGCGATCACCAGGTACGACGCCACCGCCGCCGCGACGACCGCCGCACCGAGGGTGATCCACGCGTTGCGGCCCAGCCGCACACTCCACTTGGACACCGGCCGGGGCGGCCCGTCCGCCCCGCCGACGTGGACGACCTGGGTGGGTGCCGGCTCCGGCGGGTTGGCGGCGGCGCTCAGCAGGGCGCGGACCCGGGCGGCGTCCGGACGGCGCGCCGGGTCCTTGTCCAGCAGGCCCGTGATGACCTCGGCCAGCGGCCCCTGCGCGGAGGCGGGCGGCGCGGGCGCGGCGTTGAGCACGGACTGGAGCGTGGCGGGGGTGTTGCTGCGGCGGAACGGCGAGACACCCTCCGTCGCCGCGTACAGCACCACGCCCAGCGACCACAGGTCGCTCGCCGGGCCGGGACGCTGGCCCAGCACCCGCTCCGGGGCGATGTACTCGGGCGAGCCGACGAAGCCGCCGGTGTCGGTCAGATTGGTCTCGCCCTCGATCTGGGCGATGCCGAAGTCGGTGAGGACGACCCGGTCGTACCGGCCGAGCAGTACGTTGTCCGGCTTCACGTCCCGGTGCAGGATGCCGGCCGCGTGCGCGGCCTCCAGCGCGCCGAGCACCTCCAGGCCGATGCGGGCCGCCTCCCGCGCGCCCAGCGTGCCCTCCTGCAAGGCGTCTCCCAGCGAACGGCCCCGCACCAGCTCCATCACGATCCACGGCTGGTCGTCCACCACCGCCACGTCGTGCACGTCGACCACCGCGGGGTGGTCCAGCCGGGCCGCGGCGCGCGCCTCACGGCGCATCCGTTCGAAGGCGTTGCCCCGTTCGCGTTCGGGGAGATGGTCGGGGACGCGCGGCTCCTTGACGGCCACCTCGCGGTCCACGGTCTCGTCCTTCGCCCGCCACACCGTGCCCATGCCGCCGTGCCCGAGCTTGGCGATCAGCCGGTAGCGGCCGGCGATGAGCCGCCCGGCGCCCGCGTCCCGCGCGGACGGCTCCGGGAGACCGGGCCGCGACGGAGACGGCGACGGCGACGGCACGACTTGGGTGGGTGCCGCGTACGGGTTGCCGGGATGCGGCACGGCGAGGGGCTGGTTCGGTGGTCGCAGGGCAAAACTCGTCGGCTCGTCCGACCCGTTGCGGGGTCCCCCGTTGCTGCTCATGAGTCCATCCATATCGTGCGCGGCGTGTCCGCATCCACCGCCCGTGCCCCGTGGTCACAGACCCGTGACGCACGCTGCCGCTTATCTCCTGTTTAGGCGTGTTGCGAAGACGGCGTCACGGACGCCGGCCTCGTCGGCGTACCGCCAGCACCACCGCCATGAGCACGCCCCGCGTCACGCGCCGCGGTTCACCGGTCCGGGGCGGTGCGGGAGTGCGGCCCGTGGCCAGGAAGGCGCGCAGCATCCGCTCGGCCTCCAACGCGTCCAGCCGCCGTTCCGGGTCGCGTTCGAGCAGGCCCTGTACGACCGGAAGGATGGGCCCGGCCTGAGCCGGCGGACGGATCTCCTCGGTGACCACCGCGTGCAGGACGCCGCCCAGCGAGTCGCGGTGGAAGGGCGAGGTGCCGCTGAGCACCGCGCACAGCAGCACGCCCAGCGACCACAGGTCGGACTCCGGTCCGGTCCCGGCGCCGGACATCCGCTCGGGGGCGGTGTACTCGGGGGAGCCGACGAAGGAGCCGGTCTCGGTGAGCGTGGTGGCGCCCGCGACCTGGGCCACGCCGAAGTCGGTGAGGACGACCCGGCCGTCCTCGGCCACCAGCACGTTGGACGGCTTCACGTCCCGGTGCAGGGTCCCGGCCGCGTGCGCGGTGCGCAGCGCGTCGAGCAGGGCGACGCCGATCCGGGCGGCCTCGGTGGCGTCGACCGGGCCGTGGGCGAGCACGCGGTCGGCGAGCGAGCCGCCCTCGACCAGCTCCATGACCATGTAGGCACGTTCGTCGTCCTCGACGACGTCGTGCACGACGATGACGTGAGGGTGGCTCAGCTGTGCGACCGCGCGGGCCTCGCGCAGGGTCCGCTCACGGCGCCGCCGGGCCTCGGCGGCGGAGAGGGTGTCGCCGAGGGGTAGCGCCTTCACGGCCACTTCGCGGGCGAGCAGTTGGTCGGTCGCCCGCCACACGATGCCCATGCCGCCGCGGCCGAGCCGCTCATGGAGCCGGTAACGGCCCGCGATGACACGCCCGCCCGCCCCCTCGGTCACCATGCGCCCATCATGCCCCACCGGACGGACCTGCTCCGGGCCGCCGTAACCCGGGTGGCCGACAACCGACGGACGCGCGGGCCGCGTCGCGACGGCTTCCGGCCATCACACGGCACTGGTCAGGCGGTCTTCTCCTGCCAGCTCTGCAGCACCGTCCGGAACTGCTGCCGCGCGGTCTCCCAGTCCTCGGCGGGCGCCGACATGTAGATGACGTACTCGACGCCGTCGCGGGACATGTACGTCTCCTCGACGGCGCGGCGCGGACCGGGGAAGGGGGTGTCCTTGGCCAGCGCGGTCCAGGTGTACTCCCACCGGGCGCTCTTGTGGTCGCGGTAGGTGGTCCGCTCCAGGGTGACGCGCCGGTAGTCGACGAGCCGCTGCAACTGGAGCTCCAGGTCGAGCTGATGGGCGTACGGGTCGTTGTAGTCGGGGGCGGTGTCGACGGCGATGCGGACGAAGTGCTCGCCTCCGTCGGGGGTGTAGTCGATCTGCCGGAGCTCGCCCTGGTCGTCGTACACCTTCCGCTGCCAGTTCTCGGGCAGGTAGAGGCTGAAACCCACCGGGTCGTCCCGGCGGACCCAGCCGGCCGGGACGGATCCGCCGGGGCCCTTGCCGGTCGTGGCGGAGGCGGAGGGGGACGGCGACCGGGTGGGGTCCGGCCCGGCCGTCGAGCCGCTCCCGCCCCGTTGTTGCAGCACCACGGCGGTGCCCGCGCCGATGAGGGCGGCGGCGGCGACGACCAGGGCGAGGGTGCGCAGGCGGCGGCGCCGGGACCGTACGGGAGCGCCGCCCGTGGGGCCGGTCGGCGCGTACCCCGCCGCCGTGGAGCCCGTCGGCCCGGGCCCGGCCGCCGCGTGATCCATCGCCGTGGGACCGACCGCCGTCGGACCGGTCATCGGCCGGTACGGCGTGGCGGCCGTCCCGCCCGTCGGCCCCTGCCCCTGCCCTGGTGTTCCCGGATGGGCCGTGTCGCTCTGCCCCCGCGGGCCCGCGTACCGCGTCGGCACATACGCCTGGGCCTCGTTCGGCCGCCGTCCCTCCGCGGCCTCCGCGAGCATGCGTTCCGTCTCGGTCACGCCGGGCCGCGAGGCCGGGTCCTTGCGCAGCAGGGCGCTGATGACGGGCGCGAGGGGCCCGGCGTGCCGGGGTTCGGTGGCCTCCTCCTCGACGACCGCCTGCATGGTGGTGAGCGGTGAGGTACGGCGGAACGGCGACCTGCCCTCCACCGCCGTGTACAGCGTCGCGCCGAGCGCCCACAGGTCGGAGGCGGGGCCGGGATCGTGGCCGCGGACGCGCTCCGGCGCCAGATAGTCGACGGAGCCGACGACCTCTCCGGTCCGCGTGATGGTGGAGTCGCCCTCGATCTGCGCGATGCCGAAGTCGGTGAGCAGCACCCGTCCGTCGTCGGCGAGCAGCACGTTGCCGGGCTTGACGTCGCGGTGCAGGACACCGGCGGTGTGCGCGGCGCGCAGGGCGCGCAGCACCCACAGGCCGACCCGGGCCGCCTCCCGCGGCTCGACCCGCTCCTCGTCCTTGACCGCGTCGGCCAGCGAGCGGCCCTCGACCAGCTCCATCACGATCCAGGGCCGGCCGTCGTGTTCGAGTACGTCGTGAACGGTGACGACGGCCGAGTGGTTGATCCGTGCCGCCGCGCGCGCCTCGCCCCGGGTGCGCGCCAGCAGTATCGCCTGGTCGCTCTCGGAGACGTAGAGCGCGGCGGTCAACTCCTTGATGGCGACGGTCCGGTGGAGCACCTCGTCGTGTGCGCGCCACACCCGGCCCATGCCGCCGCTGCCGATGGCGTCCCCGAGCCGGTATCGGCCCGCGACGAGCCGGCCCTGCATCTGATTCACGTTGCCCCGCAATGGTCTTGTCAGGGCCAGACTAGGGACCGGCTCCCGTCCGGGGAACGGGTGGGGTGGCACGGAAACCGCTCTGTGACGGTTGTCGCTTTCCGTGACAGGACGCAACCATAGGACCGAACTGCCGTCACCGGGTGTACTGATAGGTCGCCGACGCCTGTTCGAACAGCCGGCTCACCTCGTCCCGTTCCGCCTCCGGGCCACGGACCTGCACCACGTGGTAGCGCCCGTCGATCAGGATCGCGGCGTTGCGCACGAACAGCTCACCGCCACCGGCGCCGGTCCAGGTGAACTGCCCCTCCGCCATGGTTCGTCCGCCGACCTCGATGGTCTTCAGCCCGCTGGAGGTGGCCCAACTGGAGGCGCGGTACGGCGCCAACTCGGGCTCGCTGTCGCGCTGGTAGACCATCGGGTCGTCGCCGAACTCGGACGCCCTGTCCCGGCCCGGGACGACGACGAGCTCGAAGTCGCCCTTCGCGTAGACGACCTGGCCGCTGCCGTTGCGGGGCGTGCGGTTCCAGCCCTCGGCGACGGCGACGTGGAAGCCCTCGGGGTCCTTGCGGAGGGCGAAACCGTCGGCGACGTCGGGGTCGTTGGTCTGCGTCTCGGTGGAACCACCGGCCGTCTCCGAGGCGCCGGGGTCCGGCTCCGGGGACGTCTCTTCCGGCCGGGGCTCGCTGCCGGCGTCCGGTGACCGCTCGGGCGGCGCCTGGCTCGCCTCGCCGACGGCGCCCGTACGGTCGGTGGTCCCGTCGCCGTTCGTGTCGCTCTTCGGCATGAGGAACATGGCGTAGGCGATCGCCCCGGCCAGGGCGAGCAGTATCAGCAGGAGCAGCGTCCGGCCGAGGCTGCGCGGGGAACGGGCCGTCTCCCGCTTGCCCCGTTTGTGCCGTCCGTGGTGCGCGGGCAGTCCGGCACGCCGCCTGCGCACCAGCTCGCCGCGGCGGCGCACGATGGGCAGCCGGCTGGTCTCGACGGGCGGGGCCGAGACGACGTGCAGGCCGGCCTCCGGCTCGGGTGCCGACCGCACCAGTGAACGCAGCCAGCCGCGCAGTTCCTCGAAGTCGATCCGCTCGGTGGGGTCCTGACGCAGCAGCGACTCCACGACCGGCCGCAGCGGCCCGCACTCCTCGGCGAACGCCGGCGGCTCCGCGCACACGATCTGCACCAGCTCGGCGGTCGACTCCTCCGGGTAGGGCGCATGCCCCTGTACGGCACGGTAGAGCAGCGCGCCCAGCGCCCACAGGTCGGTGGCGGGGCCGATGGGCGCGGCCAGCTGCCAGTTCTCGTGCACCGGCCCGGCCTGTTCCGGCGCCCAGCGCTCGGTCACCGGCCCGACCACGGCCATCCGCGTCTGCCGTGCCCGCTCGGCGGCGAGTGCGGTGGCGGGGCCGCGCGGCGCGGGAGGGCGGGCGGCCAAGTCGTCCCAGTGCCCGGTGGGCGCGGTGGTGGCCTCCTCGTGGGGGGCGGCGGGCAGAGCCCGTCCGGCAGCGGAAGCGGGGGGCGCGGCGGGGGCCGGGTGGCCGGCGGGGCGGGGCGTGGCGCCGTGCCAGGAGGTCGTGCGGACGCCGTAGGGGTCGGCGATCTGCCCGGACGGGGCGGCGCCGGGCGAGGCGCCGGGGCCGGCGGAGTAGGCGGAGCGCGCGGCCGCGGAGGGGCTGCCCGGGCCGGCGGCGTGCGGAGGGCCGGGCTCCGCGCCGGGGCCGAGGGCGTGCGGCACCTGCTCGGGGCCGGCCGCGTAGGAAGGCCGTGCCCCGACGGGTCCGGTGCCGGGGGCGCCGGAGGGCCGGCCGGTGCCGTTGTCGGGGGCGGGGCGGGCGCCGGGCAGGGCCGCGCGGCCGTTCTGCGCCTCCTGGACGCGGGCCGCGGCCCGGGCACCGGCGCGGTATGCGGCGATCGCTCCGGCGCGCGCGGCACGGGCGTCGCCGCCGCTGTCGGGCGGCGCAGGGGCGAGCCCGGCGGAGGCTCCACCCGGGCCCTGCGCCCCGGGCACCGGCAGCCCGCCGACGGTCCGCGCCTCGATGGCGGCCCGCCGGGCGGCCTCGGGATCGGCACCGCCGGGTCCGAGCATCCCGGTCTGCACCATCCCTGAGTCTCCGGCACCGAACCCGGCACCACCGGGACCGGTGGCCGCGATCCCGGCACCACCAGGGCCGGGGAGCCCGGAGCCGACACCACCGGGACCAGCGGCCGCGACCCCGGCACCACCAGGACCGGGGAGCCCGGCCCCACCCTCGGCTCCACCAGGCCCGAGGGCTGCGGTCGCCGCGCCACCACCCCGGCCGAAGGTCCCGTCAGGGGCGACCGCGGAGCCGGGGCCCTCCTCGTCCTCGGGGGCGGGCACCGGGTCGTATCCGCACAGCGCCTCCTCAGCCGCCCCGACCGCCAGGCCGGTCAGCATCACGCGCCCGTCGTCGCAGACGAGCACCGTGCGCGCGGTGATGTTGCGGTGCACCCAGCCGTAGGTGTGCAGCACCCGCAGCGCCAGGAGGATGTCGGAGGCCACCTCGGCCGCCCGGTACGGCGTCAGCGACTGCTCGGCGAGGAGAGCGGCCAGCGGCCTGGCGGCCACCAGCTCGCTGACGACCCACAGCGAACCGCCCTCGGCGAACACGTCGAAGACCTGGTCCAGGCGCGGATGGTCGGGGACGGCGGCCGCGGCCTGCGCCGCCTCGACGGCACGGCGTACCACCGGATCGGCGGGCCTCCGCTGTCCGCCGTGCGCGGCCGACGACCGCCTGCCGGGGGGCCGCCCGGTGCCGTCCCGGGCCGTGAAGCCGTCGGGCAGGCCGTCCGCGTCGAGCACCTCCGCCTCGACGACCTCCGGCAACGGCACCTGCCGGACCAGCACTTCCTGGCCGCTGTAGGTGTCGAAGGCCCGGGTCTCGGTGAGTTCGTACTCGTCGGACGGCGGCAGGGGCAGGCGGTAGCGGTCGGCGAGTACCCGTCCCGCGTAGTCGTCCACGTCGACACCCCCGGCAGCCCGTCGGTCAATTCCGTTCGCCCGGCGGGCCGTTCCGGCTGCGTACGGTCCGCAAGCACTCACGATACGTGCCGGAGGCAACCCGCAAAGAGGGGATGCCAGATATCCGACCGCTCAAACCCGGACGCCGTCGGCTCAGGACTTGGGTTCGAAGGTCTTCGTCAGGGTCCGCCAGGTGTCCCGGCGCAGGTCACTGTCCCAGTCGGCGGCTTTGGCGGTGTACATGAGCGCGTAGCCCTGGTGGTCGTTGACGACGAACCCCCGGTCCACGGTCCGGTACTTGGTGCCGCCGTCCGTGTAGGTGAACTCCCAGTCGGCCGTGTTCCAGCCCCGGTAGCCCACCTTCTCTATGCGGATCTTCTTGTACTGGGAGCGCTTCATGTACCGCTCCTGGTTCTTCCAGTCGGCGACCGGGTCGCCCTTGGGCGTGGACGTCCAGGCGACGAGCAGCCTCTGCCCGTTCGGTCCGGTGAACCGGTCCCCCGCGGAGTCCGTGGACCGGTATTTCCAGCCCTCGGGCAGTCCGATGCCGTAGCCCTGTTTGCCCTGGTGGGTGGCGGCCGCGCCCTCGCCGTCGTCCGACTTCCCGCCGTCGTCCGACTCCCCGGCGTCGTCCGACCCGGTTCCGGCGTCGCCGGACTCGCTCGCTCCGGAGTCCGGGGCGCCGCCCGCGGCCCCGTCCGTCGCGGGGTCCGAGGCGGAGCCGTCGGTACCGGTCCCGCTCTCCTCGTCCTGCTTGGTGTCGCCGGTCGCGCCGGCGGAGGGGGCGGTCTTGTCGCCGCTGCCGCCCTTGGCGCCGTTCTCGTCCCCGCCACCGAGCGTGAGGGCGAGCACGGTGCCGAGCACGGCGAGCGCCACGATCACCGCGATGATCACCAGCGTCTTGCGCGGCACCACGTCGGTGAGCGGCGCCCGGGGCACGGACCGGGGCGGCAGGTCCGGCGGCGGCACGACGGGCCAGCCGGAACTCCGGGTACCCGCGGGCGCGTTCGCCCCGCCGTGCCCCGAGCCCGCTCCGGCACCGGCACCCGCACCCGGTCCCGTCACCGGCGCGGCGGCCCCCGGCCCACGCGACCCGGCGGCGGCAGCGTTCCCGGCGGAACCCGAGGCCGCGGAGGCTCCCGCGTCGCCCGAGGCGGTCCGGTCGGCCCTGCCCGGCTTGGTGCGGGAGGCGGCCGCGGCACCGGCCGCGCCGCCCCCCACGGCGGCCTGGCGCACGGAACGCAGCGCCCCGCGCAGCCGTTCCCCGGCCTCCTCGCCCCGCTTGCCCCCGGCGCCCGCCGAACCGCCCCGGCGGGTCCGCCCGTCCGGCTGCGGCGGCAGGGGCACCACCTTGGTGGCGTCGACCGGTTCGGTCTCGGCCGCCCTGTCCGGGGCGTGGATGACCTTGTTGAGCAGTGCGCGGGCGCCCGCGTCGTCGAGGCGGTGGGCGGGGTCCTTGTTGAGCAGTCCGTAGATGACGTCCCGCAGCGGGCCGGCGTTCTTCGGCTCCTCCAGGTTCTCCGTCATCACCGCGGTCAGCGTCGCGATCGCGGAGCCCTTGTCGTAGGGCGGGGCGCCCTCCACCGCCGCGTACAGCAGTCCGCCGAGCGACCACAGGTCGGCGGCCGGTCCGGGCTTGTGGCCGCGGGCCCGCTCCGGGGAGATGTAGGAGGGGGCGCCGACGAGCATGCCGGTGGAGGTGATCGACGGGTCGCCCTCGACCTGGGCGATGCCGAAGTCGGTGAGCACGACCCGGCCGTCCTCGGCGATCAGTACGTTGGACGGCTTCACGTCGCGGTGCAGGATGCCCTCGCGGTGCGCGGAGCGCAGGACGTCGAGGACGGCGAGGCCGACCTCCGCCGCGCGCTTCGGCTCCAGCAGGCCGTCCTCACGGATGGCCTCGGCGAGCGACTTGCCCTCGACGAGTTCCATCACGATCCACGGCCGGTCGTCCTCCTCGACCACGTCGTAGACCGTCACGGCGCTGTTGTTGCGGATCCGCGCGATGGCCTTGGCCTCGCGCAGCGTGCGCGTGATCAGGCGCCGCTTCTCCTCCTCGTCGATGTTCCCCGGGAACCGCAGCTCCTTGACGGCGACCGTGCGTCCCAGGGTCTCGTCCTCGGCCCGCCACACCGTCCCCATGCCGCCGCGGCCGAGCACGTCTCCCAGCCGGTACCGCCCGGCGAGGAGACGTGCGCTCTTGTCCGTACGGGATGTCCCCGCCCGCTCCGCCTCCGACATGCGTCCCCTCATGCAACCCGCCCTGACAGAGCCTTCATTGTCCCTCACCCGACAAGTGCTCGACGCCCAGGGTGCCCCAGGCGCCAACCGGGCGAGCGGGCAAGGAGCGTGGCGGGGTGACCCTGCGTCACACCCGCCCCGGCAGCCCCGGCCGGCTGCCCTATCGCGGCACGATGTCCGGCGCTCCCAGCCGGGCCGCGTCCGCCGTCAGGTCGTCCGGCTGACGCTGCGACTCCCGCTCGGCCTCGACCCGCTTCTCGTAGTGCTGGACCTCGCGTTCGACCTGGTCCTTGTCCCAGCCGAGCACCGGCGCCATCAGTTCGGCGGCCTCGCGGGCGCTGCGCGTGCCCCGGTCGAAGGTCTCGATGGAGATGCGGGTGCGCCGGGTGAGTACGTCGTCCAGGTGGCGCGCGCCCTCGTGGGAGGCGGCGTAGACGACCTCGGCGCGCAGGTAGTCGTCGGCGGCGTGCAGCGGTTCGCCGAGGGAGGGGTCGGCCGCGATGAGCTCCAGCACCTCCTCGGCCATGGCGCCGTACCGGTTCAGCAGGTGCTCCACGCGTACGACGTGCAGGCCGGTGCGCGCGGCGACCCGCGCCCGCGCGTTCCACAGCGCCCGGTAGCCCTCGGCGCCGAGCAGCGGCGTGTCCTCGGTGACGCAGTCCGCGACCCGCAGGTCGAGCCCGTGCACCGCCTCGTCCACGGCGTCCTTGGCCATCACCCGGTACGTCGTGTACTTGCCGCCCGCCACGACGACGAGACCGGGCACCGGGTGCGCGACGGTGTGCTCGCGCGACAGCTTGCTGGTGGCGTCCGACTCGCCGGCCAGCAGCGGGCGCAGACCGGCGTACACGCCCTCGACGTCGTCGCGGGTGAGCGGCACGGACAGCACGGCGTTGACGTGCTCCAGCAGGTAGTCGATGTCCGCGCTGGACGCGGCCGGGTGCGCCTTGTCCAGGTCCCAGCCGGTGTCCGTGGTGCCGATGATCCAGTGCCGGCCCCAGGGGATGACGAACAGGACGGACTTCTCGGTGCGCAGGATCAGACCGGTGCTGGAGTGGATGCGGTCCTTCGGCACGACCAGGTGGATGCCCTTGGAGGCGCGCACGTGGAACTGGCCGCGCTCGCCCACCATCGACTGGGTGTCGTCCGTCCACACGCCGGTCGCGTTCACGACCTGCTTGGCGTGGATCTCGTACTCCCCGCCCGCCTCGACGTCCTGCACGCGCGCGCCGACCACGCGCTCGCCCTCACGGAGGAAGGAGGTGACTCGCGCGCGGTTGGCGACCGGGGCGCCGTACGCCGCCGCCGTGCGCACCAGCGTCGTCACGAACCGGGCGTCGTCCATCTGGGCGTCGTAGTACTGGAGCGCGCCGACCAGCGCGTCCTTCTTCAAGGCGGGCGCCACCCGCAGGGCGTGACCGCGGCTCAGATGCCGGTGCATCGGCAGGCCCCGGCCGTGGCCGCGGGCCATCGACATGGCGTCGTACAGCGCGACGCCCGACCCGGCGTACAGCCGCTCCCAGCCCTTGTGCCGCAAGGGGTACAGGAACGGCACGGGCTTCACGAGGTGCGGTGCGAGCCGTTCCAGCAACAGCCCGCGCTCCTTCAGCGCCTCCCGGACGAGGGCGAAGTCGAGCATCTCCAGATAGCGCAGGCCGCCGTGGATCAGCTTGCTGGACCTGCTGGAGGTGCCCGACGCCCAGTCCCGGGCCTCGACCAGGCCGGTGGACAGGCCGCGCGTCACGGCGTCGAGCGCGGTGCCCGCACCGACCACCCCGGCGCCCACCACCAGTACGTCAAGCTCGCGCTCGGCCATGGCCGCGAGCGACTCGGCGCGCTGCGCCGGCCCCAGGGTCGCTGTCCTCACTGCTGCCTCCCGCTGTCGGTCGCGTCGGCCGCACCCGTCGGGGGCGAAGCCCGGTTCCTGGTACCCACCATGCCCAGATTCTGACCGGCCCGCCCGACATCGGCCGCCGCACGCCCCCAGCCTGTGGACAACTCTTCCCGTGAATCCGGCGCGTCACCCCGGGCCACGTCGACACCACCGAAACTCGGCCGACCAATCCCGCAAATCGGTCATATTTACTCCTAGTCTGACGTTGTGCTCGCCCATCCTGTCCACCGGGCTTGCGCACCTGTCCCGCTTCGGCTACTGGGAAGGACGGCCAACGCCATGCCCGCAGATCTCGCCGTCATCGGACTCGGCCCCTACGGCCTGCCCCTGGCCCAGGCCGCCGTCGCCGCAGGCATCCCCACCCTCGGCTACCGCACCGGCCCCGAGGCCGACCCGCTCACCCCCGCCGAGGTGCGCCGGATGCTCGCGACGGGCTTCCGCACCCCCGCCGGGCCGGCCGAGCTGGGCCGCGTCCGCACCGCCGTCATCTGCGCCCCGACCCCGCCCGGCGCGGACGGCGGCCTGGACCTCACCCAGGTGGAGGCGGCCGCCCACACCCTCGCCGCCCACATGCGGCCGCACACCACGGTCATCCTGGAGTCACCCGTGCGGCCCGGTACGACGGAGGATTTCCTGCGCCCGATCCTGGAGCAGGGCTCCGGTCTGCGCGCCGGCCGCGACTTCCACCTCGCCTACTCCCCCAGCCGCGTCGACCCCGGCAACCGCGACTTCACCCCGGCCACCACGCCGAAGGTCATCGGCGGCCTCACCCCCGCCTGCACCGAGTCGGCCGCCACCTTCTACGGCCGGCTCACCGACAAGGTGGTCCGCGCGCGCGGCACCCGCGAGGCCGAGACGGTCCAGCTCCTGGAGACCAACTTCCGGCACGTCAACATCGCCCTGGTCAACGAGATGGCCGTGCTCTGCGACGACCTCGGCGTCGACCTCTGGGACGTCCTGCGCTGCGCGGAGAGCAAACCGTTCGGCTTCCAGGCCTTCCGCCCGGGGCCGGGCGTCGGCGGCCACTCCGTCCCCCAGGACCTGACCGGCCAGGCCCCGCACAGTCTGCGCATGGTGGAGCTGGCCCAGCAGGTCAACTCCCAGATGCCGCGCTACGTCGTCCAGCGCGCCGCCGCCCTCCTCAACGAGCACGGCAAGTCCGCGCGCGCCGCCCGCGTCCTCCTCCTCGGCGTCACCTACAAGGCCGACCTCGCCGACCAGCAGGCCACCCCGGCCGAGGAGATCGCGACGCGCCTGATCTCGATGGGCGCCGCCGTCAGCTACCACGATCCGCACATCCCGTCCTGGAACGTCGCCGACCGCCCCGTCCCCCGCGCCGACTCCCTCTACGAGGCCGCCGCCGACGCCGACCTGACGATCCTCCTCCAGCAGCACCGCACGTACGACCTCCAGGGTCTGTCCGTGAAGGCCCAGCTGCTCCTGGACACACGGGGGGCTACGCCCACGGGGGCGGCGCACCGGCTCTGACCCGCGCCGCGCGGACACGCGAGGGGCCCGGAGCGTCTGCTCCGGGCCCCTCGGTGTGGCGTGCGGGTGACTACCGCCGGTGCTGCGAGTCCGCCACCGTCACCTCGACGCGCTGGAACTCCTTCAGCTCGCTGTACCCGGTCGTCGACATCGCCCGGCGCAGCGCGCCGAAGAAGTTCATCGAGCCGTCGGGGTTGCGGGACGGGCCGGTGAGGATCTCCTCGATGGTGCCGACCGTGCCGAGGTCGACCTTCTTGCCGCGGGGCAGCTCCTCGTTGACGGCCTCCATGCCCCAGTGGTTGCCCTTGCCCGGCGCGTCGGTGGCGCGGGCCAGCGGCGAGCCCATCATCACGGAGTCGGCGCCGCAGGCGATCGCCTTGGGCAGGTCGCCGGACCAGCCGACACCACCGTCGGCGATGACGTGCACGTACCGGCCGCCGGACTCGTCCATGTAGTCACGGCGGGCCGCCGCCACGTCCGCGACCGCCGTCGCCATGGGCACCTGGATGCCGAGCACGTTGCGCGTGGTGTGGGCCGCGCCGCCGCCGAAGCCGACGAGGACACCCGCCGCGCCGGTGCGCATCAGGTGCAGGGCGGCGGTGTAGGTGGCGCAGCCGCCGACGATCACCGGGACGTCCAGTTCGTAGATGAACTGCTTCAGGTTCAGCGGCTCGTGCGAACCGGAGACGTGCTCCGCCGAGACCGTGGTGCCGCGGATGACGAAGATGTCGACGCCCGCGTCCACGACCGCCTTGGAGAACTGGGCGGTGCGCTGCGGGGAGAGCGCGGCGGCCGTGACCACGCCCGAGTCGCGCACCTCCTTGATGCGCTGCCCGATCAGCTCCTCCTTGATGGGAGCCGCGTAGATCTCCTGGAGGCGGCGGGTCGCGTTGTCCGTGTCCAGCCCGGCGATCTCGTCGAGCAGCGGCTGCGGGTCCTCGTGCCGCGTCCAGAGCCCTTCCAGGTTCAGCACGCCGAGGCCGCCCAGCTCGCCGATGCGGATGGCGGTGGCCGGGGAGACGACCGAGTCCATGGGAGCGGCCAGGAACGGCAGCTCGAAGCGGTAGGCGTCGATCTGCCAGGCGATCGAGACCTCCTTCGGGTCCCGCGTACGGCGGCTGGGGACGACGGCGATGTCGTCGAAGGCGTACGCCCGGCGGCCGCGCTTGCCGCGCCCGATCTCGATCTCAGTCACGTCTGTGGCCTTTCCCTGATGCGTTGCAGCGCCTTCCAGTATCCCCGACGGGCACGGCGGGGCACCGCAGAGGGCGGCCCCGGATGGTCCGGGGCCGCCCTCGGAGAGGCTGCTGCCTACTTGCTGCGGCTGTAGTTCGGTGCCTCGACCGTCATCTGGATGTCGTGCGGGTGGCTCTCCTTGAGACCCGCCGAGGTGATCCGCACGAAGCGGCCCTTCGACTCCATCTCCCCGATCGTCGCGGCCCCCACGTACCCCATGGTCTGGCGCAGGCCGCCGACGAGCTGGTGCAGCACGTTGGCCAGCGGGCCGCGGTAGGGCACCTGGCCCTCGATGCCCTCGGGCACGAGCTTGTCGTCGGACGCCACCTCGGCCTGGAAGTAGCGGTCCTTCGAGAAGGACCTGCCCTGGCCGCGGGACTGCATGGCGCCCAGCGAGCCCATGCCGCGGTACGACTTGAACTGCTTGCCGTTGATGAACTGCAGCTCGCCCGGCGACTCCTCGCAGCCCGCGAGCAGGCTGCCCAGCATCACCGTGTCGGCACCGGCGGCCAGGGCCTTGCCGATGTCGCCGGAGTACTGGAGTCCGCCGTCGCCGATGAGGGGGACGCCGGCGGCGCGAGCGGCCAGGGACGCCTCGTAGATCGCGGTGACCTGCGGGACGCCGATGCCGGCGACGACGCGGGTCGTGCAGATGGAGCCGGGGCCGACGCCGACCTTGATGCCGTCGACGCCCGCGTCGATCAGGGCCTGGGCGCCGTCACGGGTGGCGACGTTGCCGCCGATCACATCCACGCCGACGCTGGACTTGATCTTCGCCATCCAGCTCAGGGCGTTGCTGTTGTGGCCGTGCGAGGTGTCGACGACCAGGAAGTCCACGCCCGCGGCGGCCAGGGCCTGGGCGCGCTCCAGCGCCTCGGGGCTGGCGCCGACGGCGGCGCCGACCAGCAGCCGGCCCTCGGAGTCCTTGGCGGCGTGGGGGTACTGCTCGGCCTTGACGAAGTCCTTGACCGTGATCAGGCCCTTGAGGACGCCGTTGTCGTCGACCAGCGGCAGCTTCTCGATCTTGTGGCGGCGCAGCAGCTCCATGGCGTCCACGCCGGAGATGCCGACCTTGCCGGTGACCAGCGGCATCGGCGTCATGACCTCGCGCACCTGGCGCGAGCGGTCCGACTCGAAGGCCATGTCACGGTTGGTGACGATGCCGAGCAGCTTGCCGGCCGGGTCGGTGACCGGGACGCCGCTGATGCGGAACTTGGCGCACAGGGCGTCGGCCTCGGTCAGCGTGGCCTCGGGGTGCACCGTGATCGGGTCGGTGACCATGCCGGACTCGGACCTCTTGACGAGGTCCACCTGATTGACCTGGTCCTCGACGGAGAGGTTGCGGTGCAGCACACCGACACCGCCCTGGCGGGCCATGGCGATGGCCATGCGGGACTCGGTCACCTTGTCCATCGCCGCCGAGAGCAGCGGGATGTTCACCCGGACGTTGCGCGAGATGCGGGACGAGGTGTCGACCACGTTGGGGAGCACCTCGGATGCACCCGGCAGCAGCAGCACGTCGTCGTAGGTCAGCCCGAGCGTCGCGAATTTCTCGGGCACTCCGTCGACGTTGGCAGTCATGACACCTTCCCCAAATGGCCTTGATCGGTGCGGATGTCCATGCTAACGGGAAGTGGACGTGGCTCATTCCACGATCAAGGACGCCCGTGACCTTCGTAGTTTCGTACGGACACCCGTCACCGTCCGTTCACGCCCCGCGCTACTGCTCCGCCAGGGCCCGCAGCCGGCTCAGCGCACGGTGCTGGGCGACCCGCACGGCACCGGGTGACATTCCCAACATCTGCCCGGTCTCCTCCGCCGTGAGGCCCACCGCGATCCGCAGCAGGAGCAGCTCGCGCTGGTTCTCGGGCAGGTTGGCCAGCAGTTTCTTGGCCCAGGCGGCGTCGCTGTTGAGCAGCGCGCGCTCCTCCGGGCCCAGGGAGTCGTCCGGTCGCTCGGGCATCTCGTCGGACGGCACGGCCGTCGAGCCGGGGTGCCGCATCGCCGCGCGCTGGAGGTCGGCGACCTTGTGGGCGGCGATGGCGAAGACGAACGCCTCGAAGGGGCGCCCGGTGTCCTTGTAGCGGGGCAGCGCGAGCAGCACCGCGACGCAGACCTCCTGGGCGAGGTCCTCGACGAAGTGCCGGGCGTCGCCGGGCAGGCGGGACAGACGCGTGCGGCAGTAGCGCAGCGCCAAGGGGTGGACATGGGCGAGCAGGTCGTGCGTGGCCTGCTCGTCCCCGTCGACGGCGCGGTGGACGAGCCCACCGACCGTCCCTTGATCAGGGGCCGCCTCGTCGTCACGCATCGGTCCATGGTGCCTTGCGGCCGTCCGATCCGTGGCTCCGCGCCCGTTGTTGTGCACCGAAGCGTTATGAGTAGGTGCGCCGGAACTCATCCCCTGCGCCCTCCCCTCCCGCTCGACCGACTCGTCCCCGAGGAACTCCACACCTCAAGGATGCGTCATCCGCGCCGAAACGAGCAGCGGGCACCCGGCGGGTCGTCTTGTCACCCCCGCCCACCTCGCGATAAGCGGGGATCGCCGCCTCCCCGACGGGCCCTCTCGGACTCCACCGCACGGGGTGCTCCTAGCGGACCAGGCCCCACCGGAAACCGAGCGCCACCGCGTGTGCCCGGTCCGAGGCGCCGAGCTTCTTGAAGAGCCGCCGGGCGTGCGTCTTGACGGTGTCCTCGGAGAGGAACAGCTCGCGGCCGATCTCCGCGTTGGAGCGGCCGTGGCTCATGCCCTCCAGGACCTGGATCTCACGCGCGGTGAGCGTGGGCGCGGCACCCATCTCGGCCGAGCGCAGCCGGCGCGGGGCGAGCCGCCAGGTCGGGTCGGCGAGGGCCTGCGTGACCGTGGCGCGCAGTTCGGCGCGCGAGGCGTCCTTGTGCAGGTAGCCGCGGGCCCCGGCGGCGACCGCGAGGGCCACGCCGTCCAGGTCCTCGGCGACGGTGAGCATGATGATGCGCGCGCCGGGGTCGGCGGAGAGCAGCCGCCGGACGGTCTCGACGCCGCCGAGGCCGGGCATGCGCACGTCCATCAGAATCAGGTCCGAGCGGTCGGCACCCCAGCGGCGGAGGACTTCCTCGCCGTTGGCCGCCGTCGTCACACGCTCGACGCCGGGCACGGTCGCGACCGCGCGGCGGAGCGCCTCTCGGGCAAGCGGGGAGTCGTCGCAGACGAGGACGGAAGTCATGGCCGTCCTCCGCAGCTGATGCGCGTCACGTTGAGCCTCCAGGCTGGTACGAAATCGTCACCTGTGCGGTCGACCGTCCCGGACGCCCGCCCGAGCACTTGTTCCTTCAACCGCCTCCGCACTCTCAACGACGGTCACTCGAAAGAGTTACGGGGCTGTGTGTCGTCTTCGGCACTCTACGTGAGGGGACCGCCACGCAGCAGACATGCGCGACGGACCCGCCCCGTTTCATCACAACCGGTGCCCCATTTAGCCGCTTTTCTTCCGCTTCGCTGGTGTCTGCGGCTAGATTCGCAATGAGTCATATTTTCATCTCCTTAGATCGTAGTTGTACGGTCGTGGACGCTGAGTCACCGGCATCTACCCATATCGGCTACAAGGGGTCACGCAATGGCAGATTTCTCCCGCCTTCCCGGTCCGAACGCGGATCTGTGGGACTGGCAGCTCCTGGCCGCGTGCCGCGGGGTGGACAGCTCGCTCTTCTTCCATCCGGAGGGCGAACGCGGTGCGGCGCGGAGTGCTCGCGAGAACTCGGCCAAGGAGGTCTGCATGAGGTGCCCGGTCCGCGCCGAGTGCGCGGCGCACGCGCTGGCGGTGCGCGAGCCGTACGGCGTGTGGGGCGGGCTGACCGAGGACGAGCGCGAGGAGCTCATGGGACGCGCCCGCAACCGCCTGGTGGCGGCGACGGCATCGGCCGGCGGGGAGGCGGCCGCACCTCACTGAAACCGCACCCCACTGAAGGAACGTTTCTCTGTACCACGGGCGCGCAGGTGCGCCCGTACCTCAGCGCGTCGCCGACTGGCGCGCCCCCGCCCGGGCCAGCTCGTCCAGCGTCGCCTTCACCGCCGGGACCTGCGCCAGGTCGGGCAGGGTGAGCGCGACGATCTCCCGCCGCACCGCCGGCTCGAGCGCCACCGTGCGCACGCCCCGTGGCCGTACGGACTCGACGGCGAGCTGGGGCAGGACGGCCACACCCAGGCCGGCCCCCACCAGACCGGCGACCGCCGGATAGTCGTCGGTGGCGAAGTCGATGCGGGGCGTGAAGCCGGCCCCTTCGCAGACCTCGACCAACTGCCCGCGGCACCGTGGGCAGCCCGCGATCCACGGGTCCCGGGCCAGCTCCCCGATGGCCACCGACCCGCCGGGTTCCGTGCGCGCGAGCCGGTGCCGTTCGGGTACCAGTGCCACGAGGCGGTCGGTCAGCAGCGGCCGTACGACGAGGTCGTCCCACTCCTCCGCGCCGGCCGCGCCCTCATAGCGGAAGGCGAGCGCCACGTCGCAGTCGCCCTCGCGCAGCAGCTCGACGGAGGCGGGCGGCTCGGCCTCCTCCAGGAAGACCCGGGTACCGGGGTGCGCGGCGCGCAGCGCGGCCAGGGCCGTCGGTACGAGGGTGGAGCTGCCGCTGGGGAAGGAGACCAGGCGGACGCGTCCGGCGCGCAGTCCGGCGATGGCGGCGACCTCTTCCTCGGCCGCGGTCAGTCCGGCGATGATCCCGGCGGCGTGCCGCACCAGCGCCTCACCGGCCTGGGTCAGCCGCATCTCGCGTCCGGTGCGCACGAGCAGGGGCGTGCCGACGGAGGCCTCCAGGGCCTTCATCTGCTGACTGACGGCGGGCTGGGTACAGCCCAGCTCGCGCCCCGCGGCGGAGAAGGAACCGGTCGATGCCACGGCGCGCAGCACGCGGAGATGACGAGCCTCGATCACCCTCCCGAGGATAGGCGACGATAAGCGCCCCTTTGACCGGCCGCCGAATAACGCGTCGACGCTTTGACGAGGCCTGTCCTACCGTTCCGCCATGAAGCTTCTGTCTGTCAACCTGGGCCGCGCGACGGCCGCGCCGTACACGGACCACCCCCAGGGCGTCACCGGCATCGACAAGCGACCGGCCGACGGGACTGTACGCGTGGCCGCGCCCGGACCGAAGGGCGTCGGGGCGAGCGGACTGGCCGGCGACACGGTCTGCGACATGCGGCACCACGGCGGCGACGACCAGGCCGTGTACGCGATGGCGCGCGAGGACATGGACGACTGGGAGCGCGAGCTGGGCCGCCCGCTGCCGAACGGCTCCTTCGGCGAGAACCTCACGACGACGGGCCTGGACGTCTCCGGCGCCCTGATCGGCGAGCGCTGGCGGATCGGTCCCGATCTGGTGCTGGAGGTCACCAGCGGCCGTATCCCGTGCCGCACCTTCCAGGGCCATCTGGGTGAGAAGCGGTGGGTGCGGCGCTTCACGGAGAAGGGCGCGCCGGGCGCGTACCTGCGGGTGATCGAGCCCGGTGGGGCACGGGCGGGCGACGCCGTCGAGATCGTGCACCGGCCCGCCCACGAGGTGACGGTGGCGTTGCAGTTCCGGGCGGTGACGAGGGAGCGGGAGCTGCTGCCCCGGCTGCTCGCGGCGGGCGAGGCGCTGCACCCCGAGTCGCTGGCGGCCGCACGGAAATACGCGGAGACGTACGGCGCCTGAGCCGGACGGACCTGCTCGGTCCGGGCCCATAACCTTGCGCCATGACAACGGCATTGATTACGGGATCGACGGCGGGCATCGGCGCCGCGTTCGCGCGGCGGCTGGCGGCCGACGGACACAACCTGGTGCTGGTGGCCCGCGACACCAAGCGGCTGCGCGAGCAGGCGACCGAACTGCACGACCGGCACGGAATCGAGGCGGAGGTCCTGACGGCCGACCTGTCCGCGGACGCCGGCATCGAGGCGGTGGCCGCCCGGCTCGGTGAGCGCCGGAGCCCCGTCGACCTGCTGATCAACAACGCCGGCTTCGGCAACAAGGGCCGCTTCCTCGACGTCTCCATGGCCGACGAGCTGACGATGCTCAAGGTGCACTGCGAGGCGGTGCTCCGGCTGACCTCGGCGGCGACGGAGTCGATGCGGGACCGGGGCCGCGGCGGCGTGGTCAACGTGGCCTCGGTAGCGGCCTTCGTCCCGCGCGGCACCTACGGCGCCTCCAAGGCGTGGGTCGTGCAGTTCACCCAGGGCGTGGCGAAGGACCTGGCCGGCAGCGGCGTACGCCTGATGGCCCTGTGCCCCGGCTTCGTGCGCACGGAGTTCCACGAGCGCGCCGGCATGGGCACGGACAACATCCCGGGCTGGATGTGGCTGGACGCGGACAAGGTCGCCGCAGCGGCCCTGACCGACCTCTCCCGCGGCAAGACCCTCTCCATCCCCGACCCCCGCTACAAGACCCTGATGGGCGCGGCGAAGCTGGTACCGAGGGGGATGCTGGGCGGACTCACCTCCCGGACGGGGCGGAAGTACGGGCCGCGGTGAGAGCGCGCCCCGAAGGGGCGCGGGGAACTGCGCGACCAGCCCCACGGCGCCGCGCCCGGCACCGGACCGACGGGCAGACGCGCACCCGGCAACGAGAAACGGTGCCCAGCCCCCGCAGGGGACCGGGCACCGTTCAGCTCAGCTCAGCAACGCCTAGTGGGCGTGCCCGTGGCCGTGGCCCGCGGCGGCCGGCTCTTCCTCTTCCTTCTTCTCGACGACCAGGGTCTCGGTCGTCAGGAGGAGGGAGGCGATGGAGGCGGCGTTCTCCAGGGCGGAGCGGGTGACCTTCACCGGGTCGATGACGCCGGCCTTGACCAGGTCGCCGTACTCGCCGGTGGCGGCGTTGAAGCCCTGGCCCTTGTCGAGCTCGGCGACCTTGGAGGTGATGACGTAGCCCTCCAGGCCGGCGTTCTCGGCGATCCAGCGCAGCGGCTCGACGGCGGCGCGGCGGACGACCGCGACACCGGTGGCCTCGTCGCCGGTCTTGCCGAGGTTGCCCTCGAGGACCTTGACGGCGTGGACCAGCGCGGAGCCACCACCGGAGACGATGCCCTCCTCGACCGCGGCGCGGGTCGCGGAGATGGCGTCCTCCAGACGGTGCTTGCGCTCCTTCAGCTCCACCTCGGTGGCGGCGCCGACCTTGATCACGCACACGCCGCCGGCCAGCTTCGCGAGGCGCTCCTGGAGCTTCTCGCGGTCCCAGTCGGAGTCCGTGTTCTCGATCTCGGCCTTGATCTGGGCGATGCGGCCCTGGACCTCGTCGCGCTTGCCGGCACCGTCGACGATCGTGGTGTCGTCCTTGGTGACGGTGATGCGGCGGGCGGTGCCGAGCACCTCGAGGCCGACCTGGTCGAGCTTGAGGCCGACCTCCTCGGAGATGACCGTGGCGCCGGTGAGGACCGCCATGTCCTGCAGCATCGCCTTGCGGCGGTCGCCGAAGCCGGGGGCCTTGACGGCCACCGCGTTGAAGGTGCCGCGGATCTTGTTGACGACGAGGGTGGAGAGCGCCTCGCCCTCCAGGTCCTCGGCGATGATCAGCAGCGGCTTCGAGGCGCCCGCCTGGATGACCTTCTCCAGCAGCGGCAGCAGGTCCGCGATGGAGGAGATCTTGCCCTGGTTGATGAGGATGTACGGGTCCTCGAGGACGGCCTCCATGCGCTCCTGGTCCGTCACGAAGTACGGCGACAGGTAGCCCTTGTCGAAGGCCATGCCCTCGGTGAAGTCCAGCTCCAGACCGAAGGTGTTGGACTCCTCGACGGTGATGACACCGTCCTTGCCGACCTTGTCCATCGCCTCGGCGATCAGCTCGCCGACCTGCTGGTCCTGGGCGGACAGCGCGGCCACGGCGGCGATGTCGGACTTCTCGTCGATCGGGCGGGCGGTGGCGAGGAGGTCCTCGGACACGGCGGCGACGGCCGCGTCGATGCCCTTCTTCAGCAGCGCCGGGGAGGCACCGGCGGCCACGTTGCGCAGGCCCTCGCGGACCAGCGCCTGGGCCAGCACGGTGGCGGTGGTCGTACCGTCACCCGCGATGTCGTTGGTCTTGGTCGCCACCTCCTTCACCAGCTGGGCGCCGAGGTTCTCGTACGGGTCCTCGATCTCGACCTCGCGGGCGATCGTGACACCGTCGTTGGTGATGGTCGGGGCGCCGAACTTCTTGTCGATGACGACGTTGCGGCCCTTGGGGCCGATCGTCACCTTCACGGTGTCGGCGAGCTTGTTGACGCCGCGCTCGAGGGCGCGACGGGCGTCCTCGTCGAACTTCAGGATCTTCGCCATGGGAGCGTGAGCCCTCTTCCGGAAATTTTGGGGTTATACGGCACTGCGCCCCCGACGCCCGGCTTTTTATGGACGCGGGAGCCAGGGGCGCAGCTGGAAAGCAAGGTGCTTCGGTGAACTACTTCTCGACGATCGCGAGCACGTCGCGGGCCGAGAGGACGAGGTACTCCTCGCCGTTGTACTTCACCTCGGTGCCGCCGTACTTGCTGTAGAGCACGACGTCGCCGACGCTGACGTCGAGCGGAAGACGGTTGCCGTCCTCGAAGCGGCCCGGGCCCACGGCCAGGACGACGCCCTCCTGGGGCTTCTCCTTGGCGGTGTCCGGAATGACCAGGCCCGAAGCCGTGGTCTGCTCGGCGTCGAGCGGCTGGACCACAATGCGGTCCTCGAGCGGCTTGATGGCAACCTTGGAGCTGGTGGTCGTCACGATCCGACCTCCCCCTTCGGAGATCTCACGGGGTTAACTGTCTGAGGTGGCGACCAGGTGGATCCGTCGTCGCGGGTGCCGGACCTGCCCGTCGCGTAGTTGGCACTCTCCAGTGGGGAGTGCCAGGTCCGAGACTATGACCGCGATTAGCACTCGGTCAAGCGGAGTGCCAATGCCGACGGCGCGTCGGGGATATTTCGGCGAAAGCGGGGGCCCGGGGCAGGCCGCCCCGGGCGCCAGGAAGTCAGAGGTAGTCCCCCGGGCGCCCCACTCTCAGAGGTAGTCCCCCAGGCGCCCCACCCTCAGCCCCTGCTCCTCGATCTCCGCCAGCAAACGTTCCGTGCGGGCGCTCAGGCCCGGGCCCGTCGGGTGGTCCGGGGCGACGGACACGACGTCGCCGGGGTGGAGACGGTGCTCGCCGCGGGTGTAGGTCAGGTCGCCGTCGGCGTTCAGGGCCGCCCGCCACAGGACGACCGCCGCGATACCGCAGTCGGCTGCGGCGCGCAGGGTCGTGGTGTCGTACGTGCCGTAGGGCGGGCGGAAGAGGTGGGGGCGGACGCCGAAGCGGGACCTGAGCTTGGTCTGCTGGCCGCAGATCTCGGCGCGCTGGCCCGCGTAGGGCAGACCGCGCAGGGAGCGGTGGTCGAGAGTGTGGTTCTGCAGGCTCGCGCCGACCGAGCGGAGCCGGGCGAAGTGGCCGTAGGCGGGTCCGGCGACGGTGTCGGTGAGGAACAGGGTGACGGGGAGCCGCCGCTCGCGGACCAGGCCGGCGAAGCCCGGGTCCCGCTCGGCGCTGTCGTCGAAGGTGAGGAAGACGACCCGGTCCGTGGTGCGGACGTGGTCCACGACGGGCGGCAGGTTCTGCCCGCGGTCGCTGCCCTGGGCGGGCTCTCCGGCCGCCGGCTGCTGCGCGGGGCCGGCGAACTGGGCGCAGCCGGTGAGCAGTACGGCTGCCAGGGCGGCCCCGGCCGGCCGGAACCGCCCGCGCCTCACAGGTAGTCCTCCAGCCGGGCCACGGCGTATCCCTCGGCGGTGACCTTGTCGAGGAACTCGCGGACCATGTCGCGCATGGTGCCGCCCCAGTCGTCCTCGCCCCGGAAGTGGGTGAGGACGATGTCGCCGGGGTGGATCTCCCGGTCCCACTCGCGGTAGTCCCAGTGGTCGGCGAAGACCTCCTCGTTCCAGATCGGGGCGTACTCGATGCCGCAGGCCTTGGCCGCCCGCAGGGTGTCGCGGTTGTAGTTGCCGTAGGGCGGACGGAACAGGATCGGGCGCTTTCCGTAGCGCTTCTCGATCACGTCCTGCATGCCGCAGATCTCGCGCTTCTGCTCGGCGTAGGACAGGCCGGGCAGGTAGGGGTGGTGGAGGGTGTGGTTGTTGAGGGTGACGCCCCGGTCCTGCATCTTCTTGAAGTAGCCGTAGTCCTCCTTCGCCAGGTAGTCGCTGAGGAAGGCGGTGTACGGGATCTTCAGCTCGCTCATCATCCGCAGGAACGCCGGGTCCTTCTCGGCGCCGTCGTCGATGGTGAGGAAGACGATCTTCTCCTTGGTCGGGATCGAGGTGAAGACCGGCGGGAGGTTCTTCTGGCCCCTCACCTCGAAGCCCTTGCGTGCCTTGATCTCCGGCTTCTTCGCGGGGGGCGGCGGGGCCGTCAGCGGGACCTTCCTCAGGTTCCAGCGCTCGGCGGCGGCGACCCGGGCGGCCTGGGCCGCGCGCAGCTTGGACGCGTAGGCGTCCAGGGCCCGGGCCGGGGGCGCCTGGAGGGGCTGCCGGCCGGCGGCGCCCCGCACCTCGGAGGCGTCCTGCGCACAGCCGGAGGCGAGGGCGGCGACGGCGAGCGCGGCGACACCGCCGCGTGTCCGGAGCCCTGAGGAGGACGCCCGGAACACCCGGGACACCCGACTTTTGTCATTTTGTACGACTGCTCGCATGGTGCCGGATCCTCGCAGTCCCCGGCCGCCGAACCCGGCCCGACACCGCGCCGGAGGCAGACCATCCACCGACTGGCCCACAATGTTCCGGTGAACGACCTCGACGCCCTCCTCGCCCTGCTCACCCCCGAGGGCCGCGCCCTCCTCGACGAGGTGCGCGACACCGACCCCGCGCGGGAGTTGGCGGTCGCGACCCGGCTGCGGCGCACGCATCCCGCCGAGCTGGTGTCGGCCGCGCTCGGGCAGGCGCGGCTGCGGCAGCGGGCGGTGGCGAAGTTCGGGGCCGAGGACGCGGGGCGGATGTTCTTCACGTCCAACGGGGTCGAGCAGTCGACGCGGGCCAGCGTGGCCGCGTACCGGGCGGAGCGTCTCAAGGGCCTCGGCGTGACCTCGGTCGCCGACCTGTGCTGCGGGATCGGGGGCGACGCGGTGGCACTGGCCCGCGCGGGCATCCGGGTGCTGGCCGTGGACCGGGACCCGGCGACGGCCGCCGCCGCCCGTGCCAACGCCGGGGCGCTGGGGCTGGGTGAGCTGATCGAGGTGCGCGAGGCGGATGTCACGGAGGTCGACACCGGGGGGTACGACGCCGTGTTCGTCGATCCCGCGCGGCGGGGCGGACGCGGCCGGATCTTCGATCCGGAGGCGTACTCACCGCCGCTGTCCTGGGCCGTCGAGGCGGCCCGTACGGCCCCCCGCGCCGCCGCGCTGAAGGTGGCGCCCGGCATCCCGCACGAGGCGGTGCCGGACGACGCCGAGGCGGAGTGGATCTCCGACGGCGGCGACGTGAAGGAGGCGGTGCTGTGGTTCGGCGGCGCGCCGGGCGCGGTGCGGGCCACCCTGCTGCCGGGGCCCCGCACCCTGCTCGGCACCGGCCTGCCCGACCCGGAGGTCCGCACGCCCGGCCGGTACCTGTACGAGCCGGACGGCGCCGTCATCCGCGCCCATCTGGTCGCCGAGGTCGCCGAACGGGTCGGCGGGGGGCTGCTCGACGCGACCATCGCGTACGTCACCGCGGACGAGCTGGCGCCGACGCCGTACGCCACGGCGTACGAGATCACCGACCGGATGCCCTTCAACGTCAAGAAGCTGAAGGCGCTGCTGCGGGAGCGCGAGGTCGGCACGCTGACGGTGAAGAAGCGGGGCTCGGCGGTCGAGCCGGAGGAGCTGCGCAGGAAGGTCAAGCCGCAGGGGCCGAACGCGGCGACGGTGTTCATGACCCGGGTCGCCGGGGCGCCGACGATGCTGATCGGGCACCCCGTCCGCTAAGCGGTGTCCGTCTCCCGCGCCCGGCGCTTCAGCAGCTCGCGTTCGCGTTCGTTGCGGGCCAGGGACGCCGCGCGTTCGAACTCCGCCCGCGCCTCCGCCGCGCGGCCCAGGCGGAGCAGGAGGTCGCCGCGGACGCTGGGGAGCAGGTGGTAGTCGCGCAGGGCGGGTTCGGCGGCGAGGGCGTCGACGAGGGTGAGTGCCGGGGCGGGGCCCTCGGCCATCGACACGGCGACCGCGCGGTTGAGTTCGACGACCGGGGACGGGGCGCGGGCCGCGAGCAGGCCGTAGAGCGTGGCGATGCGCGGCCAGTCGGTCTCCTCGTACGTGTACGCCGTCGCGTGGCAGGCGGCGATCGCGGCCTGGAGAACGTACGGGCCCGGCGCGCCGGAGCTGGTGGTGCGGGCGCGGTCGAGGGCGGTGATGCCGCGGGTGATGAGCATGCGGTTCCAGCGGCGGCGGTTCTGGTCCTTGAGGAGCACCGGCGCGCCGTCGGGGCCGGTACGGGCGGCGGTGCGGGACGCCTGGAGCTCCAGCAGGGCGGTCAGGCCGTGGACCTCCGGTTCCTTCGGCATCAGGGCGCAGAGCACACGGGCCAGGCGCAGGGCGTCCTCGCACAGGGCCGGGCGGAGCCAGTCGTCGCCCGCGGTGGCCGCGTACCCCTCGTTGAAGATCAGGTAGATGACCTCCAGGACCGAGCCGAGGCGGGCGGCGCGGTCCGGGCCGTAGGGCACCTCGAAGGCGACGTTCTTCGTGGCCAGGGTGCGTTTGGCGCGCACGATGCGCTGTGCGACCGTCGGTTCCGGGACGAGGAAGGCGCGGGCGATCTCCGGGGTGGTGAGGCCACCCAACAGGCGCAGGGTGAGGGCGATACGGGCCTCGGCGGACAGCACCGGGTGACAGGCGGTGAAGACCAGCCGCAACAGGTCGTCGTCGATGTCCTCCGGGTCGGCGGGCTCCTCGGGCGGCGGGGCCGCCGCGGGCAGGTCGCGGCCGACCTCCGCCAGCTTGCGGGCGTAGTTCTCACGACGCCGGATCAGGTCGACGGCGCGGTGCCGGGCGGTGGCCATGAGCCAGGCGCCCGGATTGTCGGGCACGCCGTCCCGGGGCCACTGTTCCAGGGCCGCGACCAGGGCGTCCTGCGTGAGTTCCTCGGCGATGCCGACGTCCCGGACCAGGCGGGCGACGCCGGCGATGACCCGGGGCGACTCCAGGCGGAAGACGGTCTCCAGGGCTTCGGTGGGCTGTGGTTCCACAGCCCACCATGCAACACCCTCGGGCCCGCGGGGCGAAACTCCGGTCAGCCCTCCATGAGTTCCCGCACCTCGCAGGTGACCGTCCAGTACTCCTCGTGCGCCTTCAGGAACCGCTTGGTCCACTCGATCGCCTCGGCCTTGTCCTTGGCCTGGAGGAGCGAGTAGCCGCCGACGACCTCCTTGGACTCGGTGAAGGGCCCGTCGGTGACGGACAGCTGCCCGCCCTCGTAGTGGACGCGGGTGCCCTGGGCCGTCGGGGCGAGCCCGGCGGTGTCGAGCAGGACGCCGGCCTTCGTCATCTCCTCCATCAGCTGCTCCATGCGCTGGACCAGCTCGGGGCTGGGACCGCCGGAGAGGGCGTCGTTCTCCTCGATCCGGATCAGCGAGAGGTAGCGGGGCATGGTGACTCCTCGGGGTGGTCGGGGCCGGGTCCTTCCCGGCCTCTCACCCCGTGCGTCGAACGGGCGGGGGGCGGATCGACACGCCTCCCGGGATTTCCCGGTACTTTTTTCGGCGCCGCCTCAGCGCAGCGATTCCCACAGGTCACCGGCGTCCGGCTCCTCGGCCACCACCCGGTTGGTGTCCCAGGGCGCCGGTACGACGGGCATCGTCACCGTGCGTACGTCGTCCGCCGACAGGCCCCCGAGGCTGCGGCCGAGGCTCATCAGCTCGCCCAGCGAGTCCAGGCCGGTGTCGGTGGTGAGGCTGCCGGTGACCGCGTCGGCGACCTGGTAGAGGCGCGGGGGGTCGGTGAGCAGTGCGGTGGCGGAGATCTGCTCCAGCAGGGCCTTCACCAGCTTCTGCTGGAGCTCTATGCGGGCGAGGTCGCTGCCACCCTGGAGTCCGTACCGGGTGCGGGCCAGACCGAGGGCCTCGGTGCCGTCGAGGTGGTGGGTGCCGGCGTCCAGGTGCAGGTGGCTCTTGTCGTCGTCGATGTCGACGTCGGTGGTGACGGTCACGCCGCCGAGCGCGTCGACCAGCTTGGCGAAGCCGGAGAAGTCGATCTCGATGTAGTGGTCCATGCGGACGCCGGTCATCGACTCGACGGTCTTGACCGCGCAGACCGGACCGCCCAGGGCGTAGGCGGTGTTGAACATCGCGCCGCTCGCTTCCCGGGACTCACCGCCGGACGGCAGCGGGCAGGACGGGCGGGTGACGAGCGTGTCACGCGGGATGCTCACGACGGTGGCGGCGGTCCGGCCCGCGTCGAGGTGGACGACCATCGCGGTGTCCGAACGGGCGCCCTCGCTGTCGCCGCCGCCTAGCTCCTGGTTCTCCTCGCCGCTGCGCGAGTCCGAGCCGAGGACCAGGACGTTCAGGGATCCGGTGGGCACGGGCGACGCCGACGGCCCGGCGGAGGGGGCCGTGACCGGCTTCGCGGGGCGGTCGTCGCCGAGCGCGCCGTTGATGTCGACGCTCTTGATGTTGCCGTTCAGGTGCCAGTAGGCCCAGCCCGCCGCGGCGACCCCGAGCAACAGGGCGCCGACCAGGGCGAAGCCTGCCGCCCTCAGCCCCTTCGCGCGCCCGACCCGCCCACCCCGCGCAGCCATGCGTCCGCCCCCGCCCGTGCCGGTCCCGTTCGCGTCCCCACCCGAGTGCCCCATCAGAAGGAACATAAGTCCGAATTATCGGGAGCGGACCGTGCGGGCCGTGATTCTGCGGAAATTCTCAGACTTCGGATGACCGTCGAACGTTTCGCGGGAGGCGGCGAGTGACGGAGGTCAGACGGCCGGCGGCGCCCCCGTACTGCTGCGCACCTCCAGGCTCGTGGCCAGCTCCACCCGGGTCGCCGCCGCGGACCCGTCGTCCCGCCCCAGGTCCAGGACCAGCCGGGCCGCCGCCTCGGCCATCTCCATGAGCGGCTGCCGTACGGTCGTCAGCGGCGGCCCCACCCAACGGGCCACCGGCAGGTCGTCGAACCCGACCACGCTCAGGTCCTGCGGGATGCGCAGCCCCAGCTCGCGCGCGGCCTCGTACAGCCCGAGCGCCTGGAGGTCGTTGCCGGCGAAGACGGCGGTCGGCCGGTCGGGGCGGCGCAGCAGTTCCAGGCCCTGCCGGTAGCCGGCCTCGTGGTGGAAGTCGCCGGTCACGACGAGATCGGGGTCGACGGGCAGCCCGGCCGTCTCCAGGGCGGCCCGGTAGCCGTCGACGCGGGCGCGGCTGCACATCATCCGGGTGGGTCCGCTGATCGCGCCGATGCGGGTGTGGCCGAGGTCGACCAGGTGCCGGGTGGCGGCGAGCCCGCCCTGCCAGTTGGTGGCGCCGATGGACGGCACGTCGGCGCCCGGGTCACCGGCCGGGTCCATCACCACGAACGGGATGGAGCGGCTGGTGAGCAGGGCCCGCTGGGACTCGTCGAGGCCGGACAGGACGAGGATCACGCCGTGCGGACGGCGGGCGGCGACCTGGTCGGCCCAGGTCCGGCCGGGCGTGAGGCGCCCCGCGCTCTCGGAGAGGACGACGCTGAGCCCCGCGTCCCGCGCCACGTTCTCCACGCCCCGGATGACCTCCATCGCCCAGGCGCTTTCCAGCTCGTGGAAGACCAGGTCGATGAGAGGGGAGCGGCTCGCCTCGGCCCGCCGCCGCCGGTAGCCGTGGGTGCGCAGCAGCTCCTCCACACGGGCCCGGGTCGCGGGGGCGACGTCGGCGCGGCCGTTGAGGACCTTCGAAACAGTCGGCGCCGACACACCGGCCTCACGCGCGATCTCGGCGAGGGTCGCGGTCTGCGCGGACCGCCTTTGCGTCCGGGTTTCAGCGGGCTGCGGGGTTGTCATGGCGGCGATCGTATCCCTGTGGGCCTTCTTGACGCAGTCCTCGGTGAGCTGCGGGCTCTCGGATCGTTCGCGTCGATCGCCGAAACATTCGGCCTCGGCTGCCGTAGGCGATCTTCTTCCAGGCGTTCACCGGGCGTTCAGACGGCCTGGGGGTCGCCCCCCGCGCCCCGGAACTACGGTTTGCCGGTGACGTCGGTGGCCCGGGGCCGCCGCGACGGGGGCGCGGGGGCGCGGACGTACGGGGGCGCGGTGGACCGAAAGCTGTACCACGAGACCAGATCCACCGGAACGGCGCTGGCCGCCGCGGCCGTCTGCGTGGTGGTGACGGGTGCCGTGCACGGGATCCCGCCGCTTCCCGGCTGGGACACCCGGAGGTTCCTCTGGGCGCTGCTCGGCTTCCTGGCGCTGTGGGCGGTCGGAGAGCTGTTTCTGAAGGTACGGCGGTTCCGCGGGGCCGCCCCGCTCGCGGACGACGTGGAGCCGCCGCCGGGCGTGCCCCTGCGCCGGCGCCTGTTCCTGCCGGGGCTCTTCCCGGTGCTCGCCCTGTCCTCGCTGGTGCCGGCGTTGGTGTGGGAGCCGTGGTTCGCCGTACTGCCCCTGGCGTGGGTGGTCGACTGGGGTCTGCGGGCCGTGGTCATCGCCGTCTGGGAGCGTCGGACGGGCCTGCTGCTGTGGCGGACGTCCACGACGGGGAACGTGGGACTCGCGACCTCCCCGGTCAGTGAACGGCCACCGACTCGAAACGCCACCGGTGGACCGCCCGCGTGACCAGGTCCCCGTCCGGCTCGGGGAGTTCCGGCAGTTCGGCGTCGTAGCCGGCGTCCCACCACGTGATGACGAGGACCCGGTCCCGCGGGGCACGCAGGACCTCCCTGCGCAGCGGGGTGCCGTCGAGCGGCTGTGCCCGTGCCCAGGCCAGCAGCTCCCCGCCCCGGCCGGGCACGGCCCGCGCCTCCCACATCAGCGCGACGGTCACGAGTACAGGTTCTCCTTGCTGACCTCGTGGACGTGGTCGTGGTCGTGAGCGTGCGCGTGTCCCTCTCCCGGCACGTGCGGTTCCGTCACCGGCAGGGAGGAGTCGGCCGACAGGTCCCAGTCGGAGGCGGCCCGGCCCCGGGCGACCATCTCCGCGCCGAGCGCCGCGACCATCGCCCCGTTGTCCGTGCACAGCTTGGGCCGCGGCACGCGCAGCCGGATGCCGGCCGCCTCGCAGCGCTCCTGGGCCAGGACCCGCAGCCGGGAGTTGGCGGCCACGCCGCCACCGATCATCAGGTGATCCACGCCCTGGTCCTTGCAGGCCCGCACCGCCTTGCGGGTCAGCACGTCCACGACCGCCTCCTGGAAGGACGCCGACACGTCGCGCACCGGCACCTCCTCCCCCGCCGCCCGCTTGGCCTCGATCCAGCGGGCCACGGCCGTCTTCAGCCCGGAGAAGGAGAAGTCGTACGCCGGGTCGCGCGGGCCGGTCAGTCCGCGCGGGAAGGCGATCGCGTTCGGGTCGCCCTCGCGCGCGTAGCGGTCGATGACCGGGCCGCCGGGGAAGCCCAGGTTCAGCACACGCGCGATCTTGTCGAAGGCCTCGCCGGCCGCGTCGTCGATGGTGGCGCCCATCGGCCGGACGTCTGAGGTGATGTCCGTCGACAGCAGCAGCGAGGAGTGTCCGCCGGAGACCAGCAGCGCCATCGTCGGCTCGGGCAGCGCGCCGTGCTCCAGTTGGTCGACGCAGATGTGCGAGGCGAGGTGGTTGACGCCGTACAGGGGCTTGCCGAGGGCGTAGGCGTACGCCTTCGCCGCCGAGACGCCGACCAGCAGGGCGCCGGCGAGGCCGGGGCCCGCGGTGACGGCGATGCCGTCGAGGTCGCGGGCGCTCACCCCCGCCTCCTTCAGGGCGCGGTCGATGGTGGGGACCATCGCCTCCAGGTGGGCGCGGCTCGCCACCTCCGGCACGACGCCGCCGAAGCGGGCGTGCTCGTCGACGCTGGACGCGACGGCGTCGGCCAGCAGGGTGGTGCCCCGGACGACACCGACACCGGTCTCGTCGCAGGATGTCTCGATCCCCAGGACCAGCGGTTCGTCAGGCATGGTTGTCGGTTCCTCGTTCGGTTCCCGGTACGGAGGTGGAGGGGTCGGTCAGGCGCATCACCAGGGCGTCCACGTTCCCCGGCTGGTAGTAGCCGCGTCTGAAGCCGATGGGCTCGAAGCCGAAGCGCTCGTACAGCCGTTGGGCGCGGGTGTTGTCCACCCGGCACTCCAGCAGCACCTCGGCGCACTCGAAGGCGGTCGCCGCCCGCAGCAGTTCGGTCAGCAGTCGACCGCCGAGACCGGTGCCCCAGTGGTCGCGGGCGACGGCGATGGTCTGCACGTCGGCCTGTTCCCCGGAGGTGACGAGGCCCGCGTAGCCGACGACCCGGCCGTCCTTCTCGGCGACCAGGTACCGCCGGGTCGCCCCGGGGCCGCGCGCGTGGGCCAGCTCGGACCAGAACATCCCCCGCGACCAGGCGTCCTCCGGGAACAGCTCCCGTTCCATCCGGAGCACGGGGTCGATGTCCCACCAGCGCATCTCGCGCAGTTCGGCGTGGACGGGCGAGGTCACGGGCTCGGTCGCTTCGGTCACTTCGGGGTGACCACCTTGTAGTTCTTGGGGACCTGGGCGTCGGGCCTGCGCAGGTACAGGGGCCGGGGCGCGGGCAGTTCCTCGCCCGCCGCGAGCTTCTCGGCGGCCAGGCACGCGAGGGCGGAGGCGGACACGTGCTCGGGCTCGTGCGCCTTCGGGAAGGTGTCCGGGTACAGCAGCGCGCCCGCGCCGACCGCGGGCAGGCCCTCGACCCGCTCGGCGATATCGGCGGGACGGTCCACCGCCGGGTCGGTGAGACGGGTGCGGGAGTCGGCGTACCGGGCCCAGTAGACCTCCTTGCGGCGGGCGTCGGTCGCCACCACGAAGGGACCCTCCAGGCCGGCGGCCCAGGCGAGGCCGTCCAGCGTGCACACGCCGTGCACGGGCACATCGAGCGCGAGTCCGAAGGTCTCCGCGGTCATCAGGCCGACGCGCAGCCCCGTGTACGGGCCGGGGCCGATCCCGGCGACGATGCCGGTGACGGCGTCGAGGCCCAGGCCGGCCTCGGCGAGCACCCGGTCGACGGCGGGCAGCAGCAGCTCACCGTGCCGGCGTGCGTCCACCTGGCTCGACGAGGCGATGACGTCCGTACCGTCGTGCAGCGCGACGGTCACGGCGGGCGTGGCGGTATCCAGAGCGAGCAAGAGCACGCAAACAGCCTACGGCGCCGCGGGGCCCGTGTCGGACGCCCGGTCGGCGGGCCCGAGGTCACTCCGTGTCGCGCACCGCATCCATACGGTCACGGACTGCTACGGTCGCCGGGAAAGGACGCACGACGTACGACGACGAGGTGGTCGCCAGTGGCAAGCAGCAGTGCCGGTCTCGTCACCGGCCTCACCGCGGCGGCCCTCGCCGCCATCGGCTTCCTCGGCCACCAGGCGTCGGTCAGTGTCCCGGCCGATCTCGGCCGCACCCACGCGAGCGGCCCGCCCGCCCCCGGCGCCTCCAAGGCCCCCCGCGACCGGCGGCATCCGAACGCGCTTCCCGCGGGCTCCGGAAGGGGTGAACGGGTGGTGTACTCGGTGGACGACGACCGGGTGTGGCTGGTCGACGCGGGCAACAAGGTCGGGCGCACGTTCAAGGTCACGCCCAGCACCGTCGACCCGGCGCCGGGCACCTACGTGGTCACGTCCCGCTCGAACCGGGTCACCGGGTCCGACGGCATCCCGGTCGAGCACGTCGTGCGCTTCACCAGCGTCGAGGGCGTGGTCATCGGGTTCAGCGCGGCGGTGGACGGCTCGATGGCGAAGCCCGACGCGGGCGAGCGCACCGGCGGCATCCGGGAGACGCGCGCGGACGGCGACGCGATGTGGCGGTTCGCGACGATCGGGCAGCGGGTCGTCGTCGTTCCCTGACGGAGTGCCGCGGCCGTGCGGTCAGGCGGCCTCGCGGTGCTCACGGACGGGGTGGCACGTCGCCGGCTCGGGCGCGCGCGGCGGCGTCGAGACCGCCGCCGCGGCGGCGCAGGACGCGAGCAGGTCGTGCATGGACACCCCGGTGAGCGCGGGCGACTGCGGCCGCCGCGCGGCCTGCTGCCGCGGCTGCTGCGGCTCGGTCTCCGGCATGGACGCCTCCTGAAGGTCGGGGGCGGGCGTAGTTAGGCATGCCTAACTACGAGCTGGATACCATGTGACCACGCGCCGGACCCCGAAAGCAACATCTTCCCGACGTCTTGTCGGAACGTCCCCCGGACGAGGAGCGTCGGCTCGGGCCGGGGGCGTCGGCTCGGACACGGGCGCCGTTCGGGAAAAGGCGCCGTTCGGGAAAAGGCGCCGTTCGGGAAAAGGCGCCGGCTCGCGCGAGGCGCGTCGGCTCAGACCGCGAGCACGCTCAGGTCGGCCGCTGCCCACCGCTCGCCGATGCCCGTCAGCGTCACGTGCCGCACCTCGTCGGTGGTGTCGCCCACGGCACGGTGGATCCGGAGCAGCAACCGTTCGTCGGTCAGCTCCTCGACCTTGCCCTCCCCCCACTCGACGACGATCACCGAGTCGGACAGGGAGACGTCGAGGTCGAGGTCCTCCATCTCGTCCAGTCCGCCGGACAGCCGGTAGGCGTCGACGTGGACGAGCGGCGGACCGTCGCCGAGGGAGGGGTGCACGCGCGCGATCACGAAGGTCGGGGAGGTGACGGCGCCGCGGACGCCCATGCCCTCGCCGAGCCCCCGGGTCAGCGTCGTCTTGCCCGCGCCCAGCTCCCCGCTGAGCATCAGCAGGTCCCCGGCGCGCAGCACTTTGGCGAGCCTGCGGCCCAGTTCCCGCATCTGCTCGGGAGAGGTGACGGTGATCTCGACGTCGGGCGCGGGCTCGGCGGGCTCAGCCGGGCCCTGCGGTGCTGCTGGTGCTTCCATAGCCATCAACGGTAGCGGCTGCCGGCACCGCGCCCGCGCGGGCGAGCAGGTCGGCGAGGCGGTCGGTGACCAGCTCCGGGTGCTCCAGCATCACCAGGTGCCCGGCGTCGGGGACCAGCACCAGTTCCGCGTCCGGCAGCAGGTCGGCGATCGCCTCGCTGTGCTCGCTGGGCGTGACCAGGTCCCGCACCCCGGCCAGCACCAGGACCGGCAGGCCGGCGAAGTGGGCGAGGGCCGCGGTCTTGTCGTGGTCGTTGAAGGCCGGGTAGTACTCGGCGACCACGTCGATCGGCGTCGACTCGATCATCCGCTCGGCGAACCGGGCCACGGCCGGGTCGACGTCCCGGGTCGCGAACGAGTACCGCTTGATGATCCCGGCGAACAGGTCCGCCGTCGCCCGCCGCCCCTTCTCCACCAGGTCGGCCCGCTGCCCCAGCGCCTTGAGCACACCGGGCAGCACCCGCCGGACCGCGTTGACCCCGGCCACGGGCAGCCCGAAGTTGACCTCGCCGAGGCGGCCGGAGGAGGTGCCGACGAGGGCGACGCCGACGACCCGGTCGCGGATCAGTTCGGGGAACGCGTCGGCCAGCGCCATCAGGGTCATGCCGCCCATGGAGTGGCCGACCAGCACGATCGGGCCGTCGGGCACGGCCGCGTCGATGACGGCCTTCAGGTCGCGGCCCAGCTCGTCGATGGTGACCGGCCCGTCGTCCCGCACCTGGGACACGCCCCGCCCGGAACGGCCGTGGCTGCGCTGGTCCCAGTGCACGGTGCGGACGACGCCCCTGAGGGCCGCCCGCTGGAAGTGCCAGGAGTCCTGGTTGAGGCAGTAGCCGTGGCTGAAGACGACGGTCACGGGGGCGGGCGCCTTACGGCCGAACAGCCGCCGACGCCGCCGCGTGAGCGCGGACTCCGTCTCCGGATCGACGTCGTCGACCTCGTAGTACAGCTCCGTGCCGTCGTCGGCGTACGCCTTGCCGGGGGTGCCGCGCAGCCCGCCGTAGGGGCCCGTCGAGTCGAGGGCGAGCCGTGCCTTCTGGCGCATCCCGCGGCCGACGGTGAGCCGTTCTATCGCCACGCCGGCCGCGGCGCCCGCCGCGACCACGCCTATCGCGACACCGGCGATGCCGGTCGCCCGGCGCCAGCCGCCGGCGGCGACCTCGGTGGCCGCTTCCGTGGCGGAGGCGACGGCCGACACGACGGCCTCCGCGTTGCTCTCGCTCACGTACACCGCTCCTCTTCGCCGGGCCGCTGTGCGGATACCCGCTGGTTGCCGATTCACCTGCACGCGCGGCACGCCGGGTGCGCGTCACGCCGTGTGCGGGCGCGTCACTCGTTCACATAGACGCGCGGCACGCGGGATCCGATCCGGGTGACGATCTCGTACGCGATGGTGCCCGCCGCCTGGGCCCAGTCCTCGGCCGTGGGCTCGCCGCGGTCGCCGGGCCCGAACAGCACCGCCTCGGTGCCCGGCGCCGGCCGGTCCCCGCCCAGGTCGACGACGAACTGGTCCATCGCGATCCGCCCCGCCACCGTGCGCCACTTGCCGTCCACCAGGACGGGGCCGGTGGAGGAGGCGTGGCGGGGGACGCCGTCCGCGTAGCCGAGGGGGACGAGGCCGAGGGTCGTCTCGCCGGGGGTGGTGTAGTGGTGCCCGTAGCTGACGCCGTGGCCGCCGGGGACCTGCTTGACCAGGGCGAGCGAGGCGGCCAGCGTCATCACGGGGCGCAGCCCGAAGTCGGCGGGGGTGCCGATCTCGGGGCTGGGCGAGACGCCGTACATCGCGATGCCCGGCCGTACGAGGTCGAAGTGGGCCTCGGGGAGGGTGAGCGTGGCCGGCGAGTTGGCGATGTGCCGCACGTCGGGGCGCACGCCCTGCTGCTCGGCGTAGGCCGTCATCTCCCGGAAGCGGGTGAGCTGGGCGGCGATGGAGGGGTGGCCGGGCTCGTCGGCGCAGGCGAAGTGCGACCAGAGTCCGGTGACGCGGAGCAGCCCCTCGCCCTCGGCCCGCAGGGCCTCCCGGACCAGCTCCGCCCAGTCCTCGCCCGGCTGGCAGCCGTTCCGGCCGAGGCCGGTGTCGGCCTTGAGCTGCACTCGTGCGGGGACCCCGGCCCGCCGTGCCGCCTCGGTGACCTCGTCCAGGGCCCACATCCCGCTGACGGACACGTCGAGATCCGCCTCGACGGCCTCCTGCCAGGGGCCGCCCGGCGTCCACAGCCAGCACATGATCCGCACGTCGTCCGGCAGTCCCGCCTCCGCGCGCAGCGCGAGGGCCTCCTGCGGGGTGGCGGTGCCCAGCCAGGTCGCGCCCGCCGCGACGGCCGCGCGGGCGCACGGGAGCGCGCCGTGGCCGTAGCCGTCGGCCTTGACCACGGCCATGAGAGCCGCCCCGGGAGCCCGTTCGCGCAGTGCGCGGACGTTGGCCCGCAGGGCGGCCAGGTCGATCTCGGCACGGGCCCGCGTCACCGCGGCCCGCCGAGCAGCTGTCTCACTCATCGTGCCCCCAGTGTCTCAGAGCACCCGCGCCCCGCTTCCGCCGCAGCACGCCCGGGTCCGCGCGCGCCCGCCGGTCGTTCCCGTGCGCCCACCGGTCGTTAGGGTTCCTCGCATGAGCATCATCGGGGTCGGGATCGACGTGGCCGAGATCGAACGGTTCGGGCAGTCGCTGGAACGCACGCCGGCCCTGGCACGACGGCTCTTCCTGGAGAGCGAGTTGCTGCTGCCTAGCGGGGAGCGCCGGGGCACCGCCTCGCTCGCCGCCCGGTTCGCGGCGAAGGAGGCCCTGGCCAAGGCGCTCGGCGCGCCCGCGGGGCTGCACTGGACGGACGCCGAGGTGTACGTCGAGGACACCGGGCAGCCGCGGCTGCGGGTGGCGGGGACGGTCGCGGCGCGGGCGGCGGAACTGGGTGTGACGTCGTGGCACGTGTCGCTGAGCCATGACGCGGGGGTGGCGTCGGCGGTGGTGATCGCGGAGGGGTAGGGCGTGCTTCCGCCGCGCTTCCCCGCGCCAGCGCGAGGCGGGTCGCCTCGTCCCGGGGCGTGGCGGGGGCCGGTACGATCGTCTGTCCATGGATCTGAGTGCGGGAACCGGCGGCGTACGTGCGGACACCCGGATGGTCTCCGTTCCGCCCGGACGGGTGACCCTGTCGGACCGGCGGACGCGGCGCAGCTGGCCGGTGGAGGTCGCGTCCTGTCGGCTGGCGGCGTTCCCGGTCACGCGGGCCGAGTACGCGCGGGTCACCGGGCGGCGGCCCGCCGCGCGGGACGAGCGGCTGCCCGTCGCGGAGGTCTCCTGGGCGGACGCGGTCGGCTTCTGCAACTCGCTGTCGCTGCACGAGGGGCTCCCCCCGGCCTACCGCGTCACCGCCGACGGTGTCGCCTGGGACACCTCCGCCGACGGGTACCGGCTGCCGACCGAGGCCGAATGGGAACACGCCTGCCGCGCCGGGACGGAGGGGCCGCGCTACGGCACCCTGGACGACATCGCCTGGTACCGGGGCAACTCGGGCGAGCGCGTCCACGAGGTGGGCGGCAGGCGGCCGAACGCCTGGGGCCTGTACGACATGCTCGGCAACGTCTGGGAGTGGTGCTGGGACCTCTACGACGCCGAGGTCTACGGCGCCTACCGGGTGCTGCGCGGCGGCGGCTGGTTCGACGAGCACTGGAGCTGCCGGGCCTCCGTACGGCGCCGCAGCCACCCGACGTTCCGGGTCGACGACGTGGGGTTCCGCGTCGCCCGTTCGGGCGGCGGGGGTCAGTCGCCCGTCGGCTGAACCCGGATGTGCATCCGCTCGCCCTGCGCGCCGTACAGGGCGATCCACTCGACGGGCCGGTCCCCGGCGTTGGCGATGCCGTGCGGGACGCGGGTGTCGAACTCCGCCGTCTCACCGGCCGTCAGCACGAGGTGGTGCTCGCCCAGGGCGAGGAGCAGGCGTCCGGAGAGGACGTAGATCCACTCGTGGCCCTCGTGGGAGCCCTGGTCGGGGCGCGGGGCCGTTCCGGTCCGCGCGACCGGCGGGGCGGGGAGGATCTGCTTGTAGGCGTGCAGCCCGTCGTTGGGGTTGCGGGTGAGGGGGATCCAGGTCTGGCCGTGCCGGGTGAAGGGGCGCGGGTGGACGCGGGGGTCACCGGTCCGGGAGCCGACCAGTTCGTCCAGGGGCAGGCGGTGCGCCCTGGCCAGCGGCAGCAGGTGCCGCAACCCCGGTTCACGCTGTCCCGACTCCAGCCGGGACAGCGTGCTGACGGAGATGCCGGTGGCGGCGCCGAGCTGGGCCAGCGTGAGACCGCGGGCCTGCCGGATGGCGCGCAGGCGTGCCCCGAGTGACGTCATCACCTGCGCCGTCTCGTCGTCGTCCATGGGACAACTGTCCCTCACGACGCGGAGGGCGGAGTCGGGCGTGTTCCCGGCGGACGGGGAAGACTCGACGGCATGCGGACTGCGTACAGCGTGGAGATGGTCAGGACGGCCGAACGGGAGCTGATGGCACGGCTCCCGGAGGGGGCGTTGATGCAACGGGCCGCCGCCGGGCTCGCCGCCGCCTGCGCGGAGGTGCTCCGGCGGGTGGCCGGCCGGGTCTACGGCGGCCGGGTGGTGCTGCTGGTCGGGAGCGGGGACAACGGCGGCGACGCCCTGTACGCCGGGGCGCGACTCGCCGGGCGGGGGGCGGGGGTGACGGCGGTGCCGCTCACGCCGGAGCGCGCGCACGGCGCGGGGCTGGCGGCACTGCGCCGGGCCGGCGGGCAGGTCGCGGGGAGCGGCTCCGCCGGGGAGTTGATCGCGCGGGCGGACCTGGTCGTCGACGGCATCGTCGGGATCGGCGGCCGGGGCGGGCTGCGCGAGGAGGCGGTGCCGCTCGCCGACGCGGCCGCCCGGTCGCGGGCCGCCGTCGTCGCCGTCGACCTGCCGAGCGGCGTGGACGCGGACACCGGCCAGGTGCGCGGGGCGGCCGTGCGGGCCGACCTGACGGTGACGTTCGGTGCGCACAAGCCGGGGCTGCTCATCGATCCGGCGCGGGAGTATGCGGGGTCGGTGCGGCTGGTGGACATCGGTCTGCCGCTGCCGGCCGAGGCGGCCGAACTGGAGGCGTTGCAGCACGCGGACGTGGCGCGGCTGCTGCCGGTGCCGGGGGCGGAGAGCGACAAGTACCGGCGGGGTGTCGTGGGCATCGCCGCCGGGTCGGCGCGCTATCCGGGCGCGGCCGTGCTCGCCGTCGCCGGGGCGCTGCGGGGCGGGGCCGGTGCGGTGCGGTACGTCGGTCCGGCCGGGGACGCGGTGATCGCCCGCTACCCGGAGACGCTCGTGTCCGACCAGGGGCCGAAGCGGGCGGGGCGGGTGCAGGCGTGGGTCGTCGGACCGGGGGCCGGTGACGACGCCGGGACCGTGGCCGAGGTGCTGGCCGCGGAGGTGCCGGTACTGATCGACGCGGACGGGCTGCGGTTGGCGGATGCCGGGGCGGTGCGCGGGCGTACGGCGCCGACGCTGATGACGCCGCACGCCGGAGAGGCGGCCGCGCTGCTCGGGGTGGGCCGCGAGGAGGTCGAGGGGGCACGCCTGGCCTCGGCGCGGGAACTGGCGGAGCGGTACGGGGCGACGGTGCTGCTGAAGGGGTCGACGACGGTGGTGGCCGGCGTGGAGGGAGGGCCGGTGCGGGTCAACGCGACGGGGACTTCGTGGCTCGCCACCGCGGGGAGCGGCGACGTGCTCTCCGGGCTGACCGGGTCGCTGCTGGCGGCGGGGCTCTCGACGGTGGACGCGGGGAGTGTGGGGGCCTACGTCCACGGACTGGCGGGCCGCTTCGCGGCGGACGGGGCGCCGGCGGGGGCGCACGATGTCGCCGGGGCGATTCCGGGGGCGTGGCGGGATGTGCGGGGGGTTTGAGCGGGGCGGGGCGCGCGGGCGCGCGTGTGCCGGGGGGGGCGGGCGCGCGTGAGCAGGGGTCGTGCGGGCGCGCGTGAGCCAGGCCTTGTGCGGGCGGCGTTCCGAGGGCTCCGCGGGCCCAGGTGCGCGGTGGGCCGGTGGCGCGGGGCGCCCGGCACCGGTGTAGCGGCGGGGCGCCCGGCGCCGGGACGAGGGACGGGTCCGGGTCGCCCGCCGTAGCGGGATGCCGCCGTTGCGCCCCTAGTGTGACCCCGGAACGCTTCCGCCCCGTCACCGCACTCCGCCCCGCCGACGGCTGAGGCCCTACTCCACCGTCACCGACTTCGCCAGGTTCCGAGGCTGATCCACCTCGTTGCCCCGGGCCGTCGCCAGCTCGCACGCGAAGACCTGCAACGGCACCGTCGCCACCAGCGGTTGGAGCAGCGTCGGGGTCGCCGGGATGCGGACGAGATGGTCGGCGTAGGGGACGACCGCCTCGTCGCCCTCCTCGGCGATGACGATGGTGCGGGCGCCGCGTGCCCGGATCTCCTGGATGTTGGACACGATCTTGTCGTGGAGCACGGAGCGCCCGCGCGGGGACGGCACGACCACGACGACCGGCAGGTCCTCCTCGATCAGCGCGATCGGACCGTGCTTCAGCTCGCCCGCCGCGAAGCCCTCGGCGTGCATGTACGCCAGCTCCTTGAGCTTGAGGGCGCCTTCGAGGGCGACCGGGTGGCCGACGTGCCGGCCCAGGAACAGCACCGTGTTCTTGTGGGCGAGGGAGCGCGCCAGTTCCCGTACGGGCTCCATCGTCTCCAGGACCTGTTCGACCGCGCCGGAGATCCGTGCGAGGTCGCGGACGACGTCGCGGATCTCGTCCCCGTACTTCGTGCCGCGCACCTGCCCGAGGTAGAGGGCGACCAGGTAGCAGGCCACCAGCTGGGTGAGGAACGCCTTGGTGGAGGCGACGGCGACCTCGGGGCCGGCGTGCGTGTAGAGCACCGCGTCGGACTCGCGCGGGATGGTGGAGCCGTTGGTGTTGCAGATGGCGAGCACCTTGGCACCCTGCTCGCGGGCGTGGCGCAGGGCCATGAGGGTGTCCATGGTCTCGCCGGACTGGGAGATCGCGACGACCAGGGTCTGCTGGTCGAGGATCGGGTCGCGGTAGCGGAACTCGCTGGCCAGCTCCACCTCGCAGGGGATCCGCGTCCAGTGCTCGATGGCGTACTTGGCGATCAGCCCGGCGTGGAAGGCCGTACCGCACGCGACGACGACGACCTTGTCGACCTCGCGCAGCACCCCCGGAGGGATGCGCACCTCGTCCAGGCTCAGCGTGCCGGAGCCGTCGATGCGACCCAGCAGGGTGTCGGCGACCGCCTTCGGCTGCTCGGCGATCTCCTTGAGCATGAAGTAGTCGTAGCCGCCCTTCTCGGCGGCCGAGGCGTCCCAGTCGACGTGGTAGGAGCGGACGTCGGCCGGAGTACCGTCGAAGCCGGTGACCGTCACTCCGTCGCGGCGCAGCTCGACGACCTGGTCCTGGCCCAGTTCGATGGCGTCCCGGGTGTACGCGATGAAGGCCGCCACGTCCGAGGCCAGGAACGACTCGCCCTCCCCCACACCCACCACGAGCGGCGAGTTGCGGCGCGCGCCCACGACCACGTCCGGCGCGTCCGCGTGCACCGCGACCAGCGTGAAGGCGCCCTCCAGACGCCGGCACACCTGCCGCATCGCCTCGGCGAGGTCGGCGCAGGCGGAGAACTCCTCGGCGAGCAGGTGGGCGACGACCTCGGTGTCGGTCTCGGAGGCCAGTTCGTGGCCGCGCTCCGCCAACTCGGCCCGCAGCGGCGCGAAGTTCTCGATGATGCCGTTGTGGACCACGGCCACCCGGCCCGCGTTGTCGAGATGCGGATGGGCATTGGCGTCGGTCGGGCCGCCGTGTGTGGCCCAGCGGGTGTGGCCGATGCCGGTGGCGGCGGTCGGCAGTGGTCGTTCGGACAGTTCCTTGTCCAGGTTGACGAGCTTGCCGGCGCGCTTGGCGGTGGCGAGGCCGCCGTCCGCGAGCACGGCGACGCCCGCCGAGTCGTACCCCCGGTATTCGAGCCGCTTCAGTCCGGCCATCACGACATCGAGCGCCGACTGAGAACCCACGTATCCCACGATTCCGCACATGACGGGCAGCCTACGATCAGATCCGGTCACGAACCTGCCTTCCCGTGCCCGAAATCGGAAATTCCCACCGGGGTACGCACACCCCGGTGGGAACTTCAGCGGATCCCCGCCGCCGGACTAGCCGAGCTTGGCGAGCTGGGCGTCGCTGATCTGCGTGGGGAACGGGAAGTCCTTGCCGGTGCCGGCGGAGGCGAGGTTCAGCACGGTGAAGGAGGCGACGGTGGAGCCCTTGCGGGTGACGACCACCTTGACCGGGAACTCGTCCCCCTCATCGCCGACCATCGTCATCGTCATCGCGACGGCCTCGTCGGCACCGCCGGGCGCCTTGTCCTCCGCCACCTTGGCGATCTTGGCCGTTTCACCGACCGCGGTGAAGGTGAAGCCCCCGGCGCACTTGCCGGCGGCCTCCTTCACGTCCTTCAGGACGGCCTCGGCGCCGCCGTCGTCGTAGCTGGCCAGCGTCACCAGGGCCTTGTCCAGGTCGAACGCGGCACCGATGGCCTCCTCGGTGGTCTCGTCGCCGGACGGCTTCTTCGGGCCCTCCGTCCAGGTCCGCTTCGCGGTCGCCGCCGGCTCGCCCAGCGGGACGCCGGTCTCGGCGAAGGCGAGCGGCTCGCACGCCGCGTCGCCGCCCTTCACCTTGTCCTTCGTCACGTCGTCCGTCGCGGACGTCTTGGTGACCTTGCCGTTGTCGACGTCCGCCTGCGCCAGGGCGGCCTTCTCCAGCTCGGCGGCGGTGAGCGCCTTGGCGGCCGCGGGGTCCGCCGAGGCGTTCGCACCGCCCTTGGCCTTGTCGTCGCCGGTCTTCGCGCCATCGTCGCCGGAGGAGCCGCCGCAGGCGGTGACGAGGAGGGCCAGGGCCGCGGCGGAGGCCGCGAGGGCGGTACGGCGGACGGCGGTCAGTCTCACGATGGACTCTCTCTTCCAGACGGCGGAGGTTCCGCACGTATGTGCGAGGAACTGTATGCACAGCCGACTGACAGATGATCAACGATGCGCCACCCGGTACCCGACCGTGACACCGACGTGATCTGCCCCTCCGGAAGGCCGGAGCGGCGTGACGCACCCCACCTGCCGCCCCGTTCGAACTCCGTTAACAATGGACTGTGATCTATCCGGTCTCCTCGATGCCCCGGAGCGCCCACCGGCAGCGGCCGGAGGCGACTCCCTACGTCGACCTCACCCGCCCCGAGTGGAGCGCGCTGCGCGACAAGACGCCGCTGTCCCTCACCGCCGAGGAGGTCGAAGAGCTGCGCGGCCTCGGCGACGTCATCGACCTCGACGAGGTGCGGGACATCTACCTGCCGCTGTCCCGGCTCCTCAACCTCTACGTCGGCGCCACCGACGGCCTGCGCGGCGCGCTGAACACCTTCCTCGGTGAACAGGGCTCGCAGTCCGGCACCCCCTTCGTCATAGGGGTCGCCGGCTCCGTCGCGGTCGGCAAGTCCACCGTCGCCCGCCTGCTCCAGGCGCTGCTCTCGCGCTGGCCCGAGCACCCGCGCGTCGAACTGGTCACGACCGACGGCTTCCTGCTGCCCACGAAGGAGCTGGAGGCCCGCGGCCTGATGTCCCGGAAGGGCTTCCCGGAGTCGTACGACCGCCGGGCCCTCACCCGCTTCGTCGCCGACATCAAGGCGGGCAAGGGCGAGGTGACCGCCCCGGTCTACTCCCACCTCATCTACGACATCGTCCCGGACCAGAAGCTCGTCGTCCGCCGCCCCGACATCCTGATCGTCGAGGGCCTCAACGTGCTCCAGCCCGCACTGCCCGGCAAGGACGGCCGCACCAGGGTCGGTCTCGCCGACTACTTCGACTTCAGCGTGTACGTCGACGCCCGCACCGAGGACATCGAGCACTGGTACCTCAGCCGCTTCCGCAAGCTGCGCGAGACCGCCTTCCAGAACCCGTCCTCGTACTTCCGCAAGTACACCCAGGTGTCGGAGGAGGAGGCCCTCGACTACGCCCGCACCACCTGGCGCACCATCAACAAGCCCAATCTGGTGGAGAACGTGGCCCCCACCCGCGGCCGGGCCACCCTCATCCTGCGCAAGGGACCCGACCACAAGGTGCAGCGGCTGAGCCTGCGCAAACTGTGACGGCGCCCGCCGTGGCCGGTAGAAATACCGGATGCCGCATCTGCGCCTGATCACCCCGGCCGACCGCACCGACGCGGTGGTCCACCTGATCGACCGGACGGTCGGCACCGCCCACCTGGTCGTCATTCCGGGCTGCGCCCGCGATCCCGAGGGCGACATCGTCATGTGCGACGTGGCCCGCGAGGCCGGCGACGAACTCATCAGCCGGCTCCGGGCGTTGGGCATCGACAGCTGCGGCGCCATCATCGCCGGGAACCTCGACCTGTCGTTGTCCGAGCGCGCCGACAAGGCGGAGCGGGACGCGCCGGGCGAGCCCGCCGACGCGGTGCTGTGGGAGCAGCTGGAGGAGGCGACACACGAGGAGTCGACCCTCTCCGTCACCTACGTCGCCTTCATCACCCTCGCCACGATGATCGCGGCCTGCGGTGTGGTGCTCGACAACGCGATCCTGATCGTGGGCGCGATGGCGGTCGGACCGGAGTTCGGTCCGCTGGCCGGCATCTGCACGGCGATCGTGCAGCGCGCCCCGCGGTTGGCGCTGCGCTCGGCGATCGCACTCCTGGTGGGATTCGCGGCGGCGATGTCCGTCACTGCGGGCTTCAGCCTCTTCATGGACGCCGTGGACCTTTTCAGCGAGGCCCAGTTGGAGGCGGAGCGGCCCAACACCGAGTTCATCTACGCCCCCGACTGGTTCTCCTTCGTGGTGGCGATCCTCGCCGGGACCGCGGGCACCCTCTCCCTGACATCGGCCAAGTCCGGTGCCCTGGTCGGCGTGGCCATCTCGGTGACGACCGTGCCGGCCGCCGCGAACGCGGCCGTGGCCCTCGTCTACGACGACACCCACCAGGCCTGGCGCTCGACCGAGCAGCTGCTGCTCAACCTGTTCGCCATCATCCTGGCCGGCACGCTGACGCTCCTCGTCCAGAAAGGCCTGTGGGCGACCCAGCGACGCCGGCTGACCAAGCCCGCTTAGGGGCGCGGGGCTTCGTCGACGTGCGGCTCCGCCGCGTGGGCGCGACAGGCCGCGACGAACCCGCGGCCCGCGACGGCACAGACCCCCACCCCGAACCCGGCGCCGAAGAACTACCCCAGCGCCGACTTGACGGAATCCGCCAGCCGCCCGGCCACAGCCCGAGCCTGCTCGATATCCGCCGCTTCCACCATCACCCGCACGAGCGGCTCGGTCCCGGAGGGACGCAACAGCACCCGCCCGGTGCTCCCCAGCTCCCGCTCGGCCTCGGAAACCGCCGTCGCCAGCTCGGCGGAGCTCGTCACCCGGGACTTGTCCACGTCCGGCACATTGATCAGCACCTGCGGCAGCCGCTCCATGACGGACGCGAGGTCCCGGAGCGTACGGCCGGTCTGCGCGACCCGCGCCGCCAGCATCAGGCCGGTCAGCGTGCCGTCGCCGGTGGTGGCGTGGTCGAGGATGATGACGTGGCCGGACTGCTCGCCGCCGAGGGCGTAGCCGTGCTCCTTCATCTCCTCCAGGACGTACCGGTCGCCCACCCCGGTCTGCGCGAACCGGATGCCCTCGCGCTCCATGGCGAGCTTGAAGCCCAGGTTGGACATGACCGTCGCCACGACGGTGTCCGAACGCAGCGCGTCGCGCTCCCGCATCGCCAGCGCCAGCACGGCGAGGATCTGGTCGCCGTCCACCTCCGCGCCGGTGTGGTCCACGGCCAGGCAGCGGTCGGCGTCGCCGTCGTGGGCGATGCCCAGGTCGGCTCCGTGCTCGACGACGGCGGCCTTGAGCAGGTCGAGGTGGGTGGAGCCGCAGCCGTCGTTGATGTTGAGGCCGTCCGGCACCGCGCCGATGGTGACCAGCTCGGCGCCGGCCCGCGCGAACGCCTCGGGCGAGACGCGGTGGGCAGCGCCGTGCGCCTCGTCGAGGACGATCTTCAGTCCGTCGAGGCGGTTCGGGAGGACGCCGACGAGATGGGCGACGTACTGGTCGAGCCCCTCGTCGTAGTCGCGGACGCGGCCGACGCCGGCGCCGGTCGGGCGGTCCCAGGGGGCGCCGGTGCGGTGCTCCGCGTAGACGGACTCGATACGGTCCTCCAGCTCGTCGGCGAGCTTCTGGCCGCCGCGGGCGAAGAACTTGATGCCGTTGTCGGGCATGGCGTTGTGGCTCGCGGAGAGCATCACGCCGAGGTCGGCGCCGAGCGCGCCGGTGAGGTGGGCCACGGCGGGCGTCGGCAGCACGCCGACCCGCAGCACGTCCACGCCGGCGCTGGCCAGGCCCGCGACCACGGCGGCCTCCAGGAACTCCCCGGAGGCGCGCGGGTCCCGTCCGACCACCGCGGTCGCCCGGTGCCCGGCGAAGGTGCCCGCCTCCGCCAGTACGTGCGCCGCGGCGACGGAGAGCCCGAGCGCCAGCTCGGCCGTCAGATCCGCGTTGGCGACACCGCGCACGCCGTCCGTGCCGAAGAGTCGTCCCACTTGTCCTCCTGAGGAAACGTCAATTCCGGAAGCGGCTGCCGGTGCGGCCCACGCAGTCGGCTCCCGTGGTCACGGACACGCGTCGCAACGCACCGTCCGGCCATCCGATCACACAAGCCTTTGAGCTTCTGAACGTCTTGTGCCGTTATACGCCCAACGACGGGGATAAACGAACGCCCCGGCAGCACAGTGGCGTGCCGCCGGGGCGTTCGGAGTACAGGCAGCGAAGCTTAGCGCTTGCTGTACTGCGGAGCCTTGCGGGCCTTCTTCAGACCGGCCTTCTTGCGCTCGACCGCACGGTCGTCGCGCTTGAGGTAACCGGCCTTCTTGAGCGGACCGCGGTTGTTGTCGACGTCGGCCTCGTTCAGGGCGCGGGCGACACCGAGACGGAGCGCACCGGCCTGACCGGAGACACCGCCACCCGAGATGCGGGCGATGACGTCGTAGCGGTTGTCCAGCTCGAGCACCTTGAAGGGCTCGTTGACTTCCTGCTGGTGCACCTTGTTCGGGAAGTAGTCCTCGAGCGTGCGCCCGTTGACCTTCCACTTGCCGGTGCCCGGGACGATCCGGACGCGGGCGATGGCGTTCTTGCGGCGGCCCAGGCCGGCGGCCGGCTGGGGCTCACCGAAGGCGGACGCCATGGACTCCGAGGTGTACTCGCCCTCGACGGGCACCTCGGACTCGGTGGTGTAGCTGTCGATGTCGATCTCTTCGAGCGGCTGCTCGGCAGTGGTCTCGGCCACGATGCTCCTCAGATTCTCTTCAGTCTTAAAGGGTGGCCGGAACTACTGCGCGACCTGGGTGATCTCGAACGGCTGCGGCTGCTGCGCGCCGTGCGGGTGCTGGTCACCCTTGTAGACCTTCAGCTTCGAGAGCATCTGACGGCCCAGGGAGTTCTTGGGGAGCATGCCCTTGATGGCCTTCTCGACGGCCTTCTCCGGGTTCTTGTCCAGCAGCTCGTCGTAGCGCACCGAGCGGAGACCGCCCGGGTAGCCGGAGTGGCGGTACGCCATCTTCTGGGTCCGCTTGTTGCCGGAGAGGTGCACCTTGTCGGCGTTGATGATGATGACGAAGTCACCGGTGTCGACGTGGGGCGCGTAGATCGGCTTGTGCTTGCCGCGCAGGATGGAGGCCGCAGTGGTGGCCAGACGACCCAGGACGACGTCCTGAGCGTCGATGACGTGCCACTGGCGCGTCACATCGCCGGGCTTGGGGCTGTACGTACGCACGGTTCGTAGCCTTCGCTTCTTCAGTGAGTGGTCCTGACATGGTCACCGAAGACGATCACGACAGCCTTGACCGCACCGCGGTGACGCATACCGCGTGCAGGTCGCTGGTCATCGGTCCCGGTGGACCGGTGTAAGGGCCCCTCACGTGAGAATGAGCAAGCCAATACACATACGACTGTGCAGAGTACCCGGGGTCCCCTGGCCGGGTCAAAACGGAGCCACCGGTGCCGGGGCGGGCTCCGGCTCGGGCCTCGCGCGCGCGTGATCGTCGGCGGCCACTGTACCGGCCCGGGACCGCCGCGCGACCGTCACCGCCAGCACGCACAGCGTGAACGCGTCCTTGAAGGCCCGCCGCCGCTCCGACTCCAGCCAGGGCCAGGTCAGCCCCGGGACCTGGGGCACCAGGGCGACCCAGAACCAGACCCCGCGGGCCACCGAACCGGCGTACGGCAGCCCGGCGAGCAGCAGCGGCAGGGCGACCAGGAGGTAGTGGTCGTAGGAGGGCCGGGAGACGAGGAACGCCGAGAGCATCAGGCCCGCGCCGGTCTCCGAGAGCCGCAGCGGCCCGGGGCCGGCGCGGCGCCAGCGGACGTACGCGCACAGCACCCCGGCACCGGCCGCCGCCACCGCGAGCCCCTGGGCGAGCGCCCCCGGGACCCCGAGCCGGGGCAGTACGGCCGCCGGGGACGCCTCGTAGAGCCGTACGAACCCGTCGTCGCCGTGCAGCAGGAACGGCAGGGTGCGGGTGAAGAAGCCCGCCGGGTCGGGCATCAGCAGTGCCGCCGCCCCGCAGGCCAGCGCGGGCACCAGGACGGCCGCCGCCAGCGCCCGCCACCGCCCGGCGAACAGGAAGAGCAGGAGGACGGGTGCGAGCAGCGGCTTGAGCGCCACGGCGGCGCCGATGACCGCGCCCGCCGCCGTCCACCGCCCCCGGCCGGCCAGCAGCAGGGCCAGCGGCAGGGCCACCGCCGCCGTCACGGTCCAGTTGCCGAGGCGCACCAGGTGCCCGAACGGCGCGAAGCCCACCGCGAGCCCGGTCAGCCCGAGGACCGCCAGCCGGCTGCCGAGCGGCACGCGGTGCAGTCGCAGCGCACAGGCCCAGCCCAGCGCCAGCAGGGCCGTCACCGCGCACGGCACCAGCATCCGCAGCACCTCCGGAGGCAGCAGCGCCTGCGGGGCGGCGGCGAGCACCGCGCTCGGGAAATAGAGGAAGTGCGGATCGTCGTACGGGGAGCCGCCGGCCAGCCAGGTGCGGGCGGCCCGCACGACGATCGCGTTGTCCATCCCGCCGTCCGAGGTCACACGCCCCGCGTGCACCGCGGACGCCGCCAGCACCGCCACGAGGACCGCCCACGCGGGCCCGCCCGCCGGTCGCACCAACCACCCGGAGATGTCGCTTTTGCCCGTCCGCATGACCGGAACGCTAGGCGCTGCGAGGCCTCTGGACGCGCACCAGCACGCCACCCGGCCCGTCTAAGATGCGGCCCATGAGCTTTGGGCAGGGGGGACCTCAGTCGCAGTGGGATCCCTGGACACCGCAATCGCAACAGCAGCCGCAGCAGCAGCCCTGGAACGGTGGCGACGGGGGTGCCGCCCCGGACTGGGCCGCTCTGGCCGAGGCCTCCGAGGCCCGCGCCAAGCGGCGCCGGCTGCTCTTCATCGGTGGCGGCGCGCTGGCCACCGTGGCGATAGCCAGTGCCGTCGCCGTGGCCGTGGTCTCGGCGAACGGTTCCGGCCAGGCGGCCGACGGCCCCTCCTCGCAGCTCCCCGCGACGGCGGACATACCCAGCTCGACGGCCACCGAGCCGTCCTTCGCCCCGACCAGCGCCCCGCCGCCGCTGGACCCGAAGGACTTCGTCTCCAGCGCCAAGAAGGACAAGGCCCCGCTCAGCCCCGACCTGCTCTTCCCCGGCACCCAGCTGACCATGGGTGACACGGTCTACAAGAAGGGCCCGACGGCCGACACCCGCACCTGCGGCTCCGCGGCCCAGGGCACCCTGCCCAAGGTCCTCGACGCCAATGACTGCACCCGGCTGCTCCGCGTCACCTACACCAAGGGCGGCACCGCCGTGACGGTCGGCGTGGCCGTCTTCGACACCGAGGCGCAGGCCGCCAAGGCCAAGAAGCAGGCCGACAAGAAGAGCATCGTGCGCTCCCTGTCCGGCGGCGGCGTCAAGTCCTTCTGCACCGGCGCCGTCTGCCGCTCCACCACCAACGCCTACGGCCGCTACGCCTACTTCACCGTCGCCGGCTTCACGGACGGCAAGAACGTCACGGAGAAGTCCACGGAGGTGTTCCGGGCCGGCGACGACCTGGCCGAGTTCGCCTTCCGGCAGATCCGCAGGCGCGGCGAGGCCCAGGCTTCGGCGGCGGCGGAGGGCTGACGCCCGCCCGCTGCCGGGCGCCCTCGCGTCGGGGCCCTCGTGCCGGGGCCCTCACGGTCGGATCCCTCGCCGTCAGAGCCGCTTGGCGCTGCGCAGCGTCTTGGCGTAGTAGCCGTTTCCGTCCAGGCGGGAGACGCCGCCCATGTCGCCGATGGTCGGTCCGTTGACCTCCTCGCGGCTGGAGACGAAGATCAGGTGGCCCTCGGTGTCGTAGCCGAGCACCATGCCCACGTGGTCCAGCCGCTCCTTGGTGCGCGTGTCGAGCTTGAAGAAGACGAGGTCGCCGGGCTGGAGCTGGTCGATGGCGGACGGCCGGTCGTCCGGCGACACCCCGGCCAGCGGGAGCACGTCGACGCCCTCCTCGGAGCGGGCCATCCCGTTGGCGGTGCGCGGCAGGCCGTCGCCGGAGGTGTCGGAGGACATCAGCGGGTAGCGGGCGCGGTAGCCGAGCACCATGCGGATGAAGCCGGAGCAGTCCAGCGCCTTGGCGCGCATGGCCTCCGGCGTGCCGGTCGAGCCGTCGCGGAACGGGTACGGGACGCCGAGGTAGTCGTAGAAGTCGGACTGCTCCAGGCGCAGGTCGCCGCCCTCGGCGCCGGTGGTGTTCAGCGGGCCGAAGTCCGCGTCACCGGCGTAGACGATGCCCTGCTCGTCCTTCTTCTGCGGGGCGCCCGCCACGTACTGGAAGGCGAAGGCGAACAGGTCGTCCTCCTTGCTGTCCTTGTACTCGGCGTACCACTCCTTGAACCACTTCTTCTTCTCGGCGCCCTTCTCCCAGGCCTCGGGCATGAGCCGGACCCAGTCCGTGGAGGAGACCTTGGAGGAGGTCGAGGCGGGCTCCTCGAAGGTGGCGGTGCGCGCCCCGTCGGTGAGCACAGCCTTGATCCGGCCGTCCGCGTCGCGCAGCACGGAGCGCGCCGGGTTCTCCAGCCGGGACCAGCTCTCCTCGCCGTCGTCCTTCGAGGCCCCGCCACCGCCGGAGCCGCGCGAGCCGTCCAGGACGCCGACGTTCCTGACCTCCGTGACTCCCGTCTCCTCCTGCTTGCGCAGCTCCAGGGTGAGGTAGCCGGAGGTGCCGACGAGCGCCAGCACCACGAGGCCCGAGACGACCGGACGTGACTTCTTCTTGGCTTTCGCTGCCATGGTTTGCTCCTCCTCGTTAGCGACTCGTTCGCAGGCTCGTTCTCAGACGGTGGGCATGACGCCGAGCAGCAATCCGGCGGCGACGACGATGTACGCCATGAGGGAGACCGTGCCGGTGGCCAGCAGGGTGGCGCCCTTGGGCTGGCGCACCATCTGGTAGGCGACGAGGCCGGGCACGATGAAGCCGAGGGTCTGGTTGCCGTACAGGAGCGGGAACTCGATCGAGAGCACGATCATCACCGTGGCCTGGAGCAGTACGCCCAGCAGCACCACCGCGGCGAACAGCCGCTTGCCGTAGAGGATCACCAGCCGCTGCATGATCTTGGTGCCCGCGTAGGTCAGCGCGGTGACGCCCACCATCATGGCCGCGCGCTGGAGGTCCTCGATGAGGGTCAGCGCGATCCAGCCCGGCGTGATCATGCCACCGGGCGACAGATTGGTGGTGAGGTAGCACAGCAGCGAGAAGAACAGGCCTATGGCGATGCCGAGGGCGGCCATCTCGGGGGTGAGTGCGGCGGTGGTCAACGGGGTCTCCGGGCAGGTGGGCGGGGGGTCCCGCCGTAGGGGTCGTCGTGCGCTTCGTCGTGGGGCGGCCAGTTCTGCCGCGCGGGGGCGTGCTGCCCGTACTGCTGCTGTCCGTACTCCTGCTGCTGTCCGTACTCCCGCTGCTGCCCGTACGGGCCCGTCGGCTGGGCCGGGACGCGGACCACCGGGATCTCCTGGGTCTGCGAAGCCTGGTAGCGCTCCTCGTACGCCGTCGGGTACGAGGCGAACGGGTCCAGGCGCGGCGCCTGGGCCGGAGCCGCGGCGGCCGGGCTCGGCGCCGCGGCGCCGGTGTCGCTGTCGTCCGCCGGCAGCTCGGCCAGGTACTCCAGGAGTTCCTCGCCCTGGCCGTGGATGTTGCCGATGGCGACCAGGGAGGAGCCGTCGGACATGCGGCCGAGCAGCGCCGGCATGAACTCGTCGGCCGACCGTCGCTCGCCGCCCAGGTCCACCGCCCGGTCCCGCCACTGGGCGGGGATGGCGTCGATGGCGCTCTTGGACGGGTGTCCGATCACGAAGACGTTGTCGGGCCGGAGGTCGGGGATGATCTCGCCCATCTGCCCGTTGCGCTCCACGCGGTCCGGACGGCAGTTGATCACCACGTTGAGCGGGCGGCGGATGGCGCCGAGATCGAGCAGCTGGTTGATGTTCATCAGCGTCGACTCGGGGTCGTTGGCCGCGAAGACGTTGGCGAAGGCGAGGCGCTTGCCCTCGGGGGCCACGTAGCGCTCCACGGAGAGCACGCCCGGGTCCGGCGGCGCGTCGTACATGCCCTGGAGGGCGACCTGCCGTTCCACGCCGACCAGCTCGGCGACGACCAGGGCGATCGCGACGTTCTCCTTGAAGGTGAACCAGCTGAAGCCGCGCAGCTCCTCGTCGCTGACCATCTCCGGGTCCGCGTAGACCAGCCGGCAGTTCCGGGCGTCGGCCTCCTCCTGGAGGATGTGGAAGCGCTCCTTCTCGGCGGTGACGCAGATGCCGTTCTCGGGCATCGAGCGGCACAGCGAGCGCGCCACGTCGTCCAGGGTCGGGCCCATCTCGGCGAGGTGGTCCTCGCGGACGTTGCACAGCACGCCGATCGTGGAGCGGATCAGTTTGCTCTGGTTGACCTCCTGGAGCGCCGGCATCACCGCCATGCACTCGATGACCAGCGCGTCGGGCCGGTAGGTGGCGGCCCGGCGGACGATGCCGATCTGCTCGACGACGTTGGCGATGCCGAACTTGCGGTAGACCGGCTCCTCGGTGGCGTCGGGGTGGATGAAGCGCGCGGCCGTACCGGTCGTCTTGGCCACGGTGACCAGGTCACCGCCGCGCAGCGCGCCCGCGCACAGCCGGGTGATGGAGGACTTGCCGCGGATGCCGTTGACGAGCACGCGGGAGGGGATGGAGTGCAGGGCGGCGTAGTGCCGGCGCTGCTCCACGATGCCCGCGACGAGCAGGAACAGGCTGCCGGCCAGCAGGACGAAGTACAGGTAGAGCACTCGGGATCACCTTCCTCCGGCGCCGAGCCGGGGCTCGGCGGGCCGGCGGGCCTGGTTCTGTCGGCGGGCCTGCAACTGCTGGCGGAGCAGTTCGAGGCTGCGGACGACGGCCCCGACCTCGTCCTGGTAGCGGGGGTAGTGCACGGTCTTGAGGTCTCCGTCGGCCAGCTTCTCGGCGCCGGCGGCCAGGGCCCGCAGCGGCCGTGCCACGACCAGGTACACCCAGCCCAGGCAGACGACGATCGCGGCGAGGCCGAGCATCCCGGCGAGCACGCTGCGGTCCTCGCGCTCGTACGCGGCGATCTCGAAGTGGTCGGCGTCCTGGCTGCTGACCACCGTCCAGCCGATGTCGGAGGCGATGCCGCCGCCGGAGAAGGGGGCCGCGGCGGCCACGGTGACGTCGCCGCCGTCCCGGATGAGCAGGCCGTTCTCGACGGGGCCGGCGCCGACCCGTACGTTGCCCGCGCGGACCAGGTCGGTCAGGGCGTCGCCGGGCAGCTTCTCGAAGGCCAGGAAGCCGTCGCTGCCGGCGACGGTCCGCGCGTCGGCGTTCACCACGCGGACCTCGCCGAGGCCGGGCCGCTTCAGCAGCGAGTTGAGGAACTCCACCCGTACCTCGCCGACCAGGGTGGTGCCCTTGTGCTCCGGCACGGGGGCGGCGGCCTGGATCACCGGCTTCCGGTCTCCCTTGCCGGAGACGCGGACCAACGGCAGGTCCTGGTCGTCGCTCCAGTCGTGCGGGTCTCCCCCGGCACGGGCGACGACCCCGCCGTCGGCGTCCACGACGTACAGGGCCTGGTAGCGGGTGTGCTCCTCCAGGGCGTCCGCCAACAGGGTCTCGGCGGCGCCGGGGTCGTCCGCGTCGATCAGCCGGGAGGTGGAGACGAGGTCCGCCTGGGCTTCGTTGAGCGCCCGGCGGACGCGGTCGGCGATCAGGTCGGTGCGGTCCCGCTGGTCGTTGACGATGGTGGCGGGCACGCTGACCGAGCCGTCGGTGCGGTTCAGCAGCAGGCCGACCGGCACGCACCAGAGCAGCAGCAGAACGGCGGTCACCCCGAGGGGCACGCGCACGCCGAGGCGGACCTTGCCGCTCTTGCCGCCGGGGCCTTGGCCGGGGCCTTCGCCGGCGCCGTGGAGCTGGGTCCGCAGGCGTTCCAGCGCGGCGCCGATCCGGGCGGCCTCGCCCCAGCGGGGCACCGCGACGGGCCGGGTCAGATCGCCGCGGGCGAGCCGGCGGGACTCCAGGAACAGCCGCAGCAGCGGGCGCTGCACGGCCGCCCACAGCACGGCCGCCGCCAGCAGCCCGAGCACGACCAGCGCCCCGGCCGCGACCAGCCCGTACAGTTCCCGGCCCGTCTCGCCGGCGTCCTGCTGGACCACGGGCAGCATCGCCACCACGGTGAGCCCGAGGCCCGCGGCGACGCTGTCCTTCTCCTCCGGGTCGGAGGAGGCGAGGGAGGCGTACCCGGCGGTGGTGACGCGGCCGGCGTAGTCGTCACCCAGCAGGGTCCCGCTGACGCCGGGGTAGCCCCGGGAGCCGGGCTCCCGTGCGGTGACGGGGTGCTCCTCGGTGCGTTCGGCGGCCTGGTCGGAGAGGTGGGACATCTGCTTCTGGAGGAAGGCGAGTTCCTCGCGCTGCTTGTCCGAGTTGAGCGCCTCGGACTCCTCGAACCCGGCCGTGGCGAGGACTTCGCCGTCGCGGGCCACGACCGACATGGTGCGGAACGGGCCCATGTTGATGGCGGGCACGGACAGGCTGTTGGACGCGATCAGCAGTTGCTGCGCCCCGTCCTTCCAGTCGAGGAGCACCATCGTCATCAGGCGCACGTCGCCGGTCTCCAGCCGCACCATGCGCGGGGCGAGGGCGTGTTCGCCGGTGAGGACGTCCTTGTCGAGCCAGGCGAGCGGAATCCTTTCGCCGCGTGCGGCGAGGACGTCCCCGCTCTCCAGGTCCAGCACAGTGGTGCCGGTCCACTTCTGATAGGTCTTCCCGAGGTCGGACAGGACGCGCTCCGGCTCGACGCGCGGCCCCGCGTTCAGCGCGTCGGCTGTGCGCTGCAGGTCCGTGACCCGCTCGTCGATCGAGGCGCGCAGCGCGATGGCGCCGTCCTCCGCGAAGTACCGCTGCGACGTCAGCACCGCCTTGGGCACCACCGCGTCCTCTCCGGGGCCGAGGACCTTCACGGTGAGACCGGCCAGGGCGAGGATCAGCAGACACAGCACCGCGATCGGGGGACGGATGCCGCCGAGGAGCGGCATATCCGCGCGCCTGCGGCTGCGTCGCCGCCCTCTCCGCCCGGAGTTCGCGGCAGGACTCGATGTCACCGGTCTTCTTCCTTGGTTGCTACGGGATGTCCAGCGCGCGCTGGACGCTCCGCTGCCGCGGTCGTGCGACGCCGTCACTCGAAAGACTGATAAGTGCTGACAAGGTTGTGCTCTCGGCACGGAGTGAGCTGTGTGGCTCGTCACTCCCCCAGGGACAGCGACTTCAGGCCGTCGCCACCCGGAGCACCGCGGTTGTAGAGGAACCCGCTGGTGCGGTCGGCCGCGAGCCGGTAACGGGCGAGCCGCTCCCTGGAGAGGTCACCCGGCTCGTCGAGCACGCTCTGGACATCCCTCACCCGGTGGTCCTCCACCGCCCCGTCCGGCAGTTCCTCCCCGGGCTGCACCTCGGGCGGGATCTCCACGAGCGTGGTGCGGTAGCGGGCGGTGACGTCCCACCCCTCCGTCGTCTCCCGGAACTCGAACCAGCCGATGGCGCCCTCTTCGGTGATCCCGCTGGGCGTGGAGTGCCGGGCCACCTGGTTGCCGAGGCTGTAGGCGACCCAGGTCCCGTCGACCTTCTGGATCGGCTGCACCACGTGGGAGTGGTGTCCGATCACGAGGTCGATCCCCGTCTCCTCACTGATCCACTGCGCCAGCCGGATCTGCGAGGTGCTCGGTTCGTTGTAGTACTCGGCGCCCCAGTGGACGGACAGGATGACCACCTCGGCACCCTTGTCCCGGGCCCGGCGCTCGGCCTTCTTGATGCTCGCCCAGTCCGTGCTGTTGAGCGCCCAGTCCTTGCTCTTGGGCGTGGGATGGACGAAGGACTCCCAGGAGTAGGAGAGATGCACGACCTTGACGCCGTTGACGTCACGGATGTTGATCTGCTCTGCTTCCTCGGGCGTACGCGCCGAGCCCGTGTGACCCAGCCCCGCCTTGTCCATGGCGTCGAGCGTGTTCCGTACGCCCGTCATCCCGTGATCGAAGGTGTGATTGGAGGCCGTGGAGCAGGTGTCGTACCCCACGTCCTTCAGAGCCGTCAGGATCTGCGGCGGCACCAGGAACTCCGGGTACCCCTGGAAGGGGCCCTTGGGCTTGCCGACGGGTGTCTCCATGTGACAGATCGCCAGGTCCGCCTCGCTGATGACCGGCTTCACCCCGGCGAGCAGCGGACCGAAGTCCAGCCCGGCCTCCCCCTCGCCGGTCTCCTCCGCGTCCTTGGCCGCCTGCTCCACCAGCTCGGGGTGGATCAGTACGTCACCCGCGGCGGCCACGGTGAAGGAGCGTCCGCCCGGCTTCGCCTGCGGCTCCACGGACCCGTCGACGGACCCGGAGGCGCACGCGGCGGCCAGAGTGGCGGTAACCGCCAGGATCGCCACGGCACGACCCATACGGAGAGACTTACGGAATGTCACCGAAACATGTTCACATGGACCTCATAACGCACCCTGTCTCTACCATTACAAGACAGTCTCGCTTTGTGTTCGTTTTCGGTCTGATAGGTGTCCTCCTGGTGCTGACCGGGTGTCAGGCGTCCTCCGACTCCCCCACGGAGGCCTCGGAGCCGAAGGCGCGTGAGCTGGTCGACCTGCGCAGCCGCGTCCTGTCGTACACGAAGGATCTGGACCCCGACGGCTCCTACTCGCCGCCCGACGAGGAGCAGCGCGCCCAGCTGGCCCGAGCCGTCGGCAGTCTGCTGGAGGGCGACGCGCGCGAGGCCGAGCGGCTGCTCGCCCCGGTCGGACTCGGCGTCACCCGCCTCACCGACACCGAGTCCGGCCGGCGCTACGACGAGGTCGCCGCCACCGGCTCGGGCGAGAGCGCCCGGTGGGGCCGGCTGTACCTGAACGCCGACTCCCGCGTCCGCTGGAGCGCGCAGGTGCCGCACCCCGTCTCCGACCGGGACACCGAGGAGCTGGGCGTGCGCCTGCTGGAGGACACCCCGGGCGGCGCGCTGGTGCTGGCCGGCGCCCACCGCCGGGCCGGACGCGGGGACGCCGCCGACGTCGCCCACCGCGAGGACAGCGCCTTCCACGGCATCGTCCTGGAGCTGCAGGAACGCGGTGTGCCCGGCATCCAGCTGCACGGTTTCGCCGAGTCCACCACGGACCGCTACGACGCCGTCCTGTCCACCGGCGCCGCCGAGAGCGCCCCCGGCGAGGTCTCCGCCCTGGCCGACCGGATGGAGTCGGAGGGGCTGCGGGTCTGCCGGGGCTGGTCGGCGCGCTGTCCGCTGGAGGGCGCGACCAACGTCCAGGGCCGCGCGGCCCAGCGGCAGCACGCGACCTTCGTCCACCTGGAGCTGGCGCCCGGCGCCCGGGGCGACGGCCGGGACGCCGACGAGGCCGCGGACGCCGTGGCCGGACTGCTCAGCACCTGGGCGGGCGACTGACCGGTGGGCGGGCGACCGACGGGGGGGACGCGGACGCCCGTCCGCTCAGCAGCAGCCGGCCGCCGGCAGGGACCGCCGGTTCCGCGCCTCCTTGTTCCGGGCCGCCAGCAGCTCGTCGGCCGGGTAGCCGACCTCCTCCAGCGTCAGCCCGTGCGGCCGTACGACGTGCACGGCCGAGTCCCGTACGCCGGCCGCGAGCACCTTCCCCGGCCAGTCGGCGCCCCGGTGCCCGTCGCCGACGAACAGCAGGGCGCCGATCAGGGAGCGCACCATGTTGTGGCAGAAGGCGTCCGCCCGGACGGTGGCGGTGACGATGCCGTCGTCGCCGCGCACCAGGCTCAGCTCCTGGAGGGTCCGGATGGTCGTGGCCCCCTCCCGCTTCTTGCAGTAGGCGGCGAAGTCGTGCTCGCCCAGCAGTCCGCGGGCGGCCTCGTTCATGGCGTCCACGTCGAGGGGCCAGTCGTGCCACAGGACGTGGCCGCGCAGCAGCGGGTCGACGCCGCCGGGGTTGTCGGTGACCCGGTAGGCGTAGCGCCGCCAGATCGCGGAGAACCGGGCGTTGAAGCCGTCGGGTGCCTCGCGCAGGGCCCACACCCGTACGTCCCTGGACAGCCGCCCCGCGAGCCGCTTGAGCAGCTTCACATGGTGCTCGGCCCACACCTCGCGCGGCAGGTCGACATGGGCGACCTGGCCCCGGGCGTGCACCCCGGCGTCGGTCCGCCCCGCCACGGTCAGCTCGTACGTCTCACGGGACCGCGTGACCGTCCGCAGCGCGTCCTCGATCTCGCCCTGCACGGTCCGCCGCCCACCGGCCTGCTTGGCCCACCCGGAGAACTCGCTCCCGTCGTACGACAGATCCAGCCGCACCCGCACGAACCCGGGCTCCACTTCGTCACTCACCCAGAGATCCTCTCAGCAGAACGAAAGCGGGCCCGTCCCTCGAAAGGAACGGACCCGCGAACGCGAACGCGGAACGCTTACGCGTCCTTCGACTCCTCGGCCGCAGCCTCGTCGTCGGCCTTGGCCGTGTCGACCTTGGTCTCCTCGGCAGCCGGAGCGGCCTCGGTGTCCTTGGCGGCGCGCTTGGTGGCGGCCTCGGCCTCGCCGGTCGCCTCCTGCGCCACGGTCAGCGCCTCGACCAGCTCGATGACGGCCATGGGCGCGTTGTCGCCACGGCGGTTACCGATCTTGGTGATCCGGGTGTAGCCACCGGGACGGTTCTCGTAGCGCGGGCCGATCTCGGTGAAGAGCGTGTGCACGATGCTCTTGTCCGTGATCACCTGGAGCACCTGACGGCGGTTGTGAAGGTCGCCCTTCTTCGCCTTGGTGACCAGACGCTCGGCGTACGGACGCAGCTTGCGCGCCTTCGCCTCGGTGGTGGTGATGCGGCCGTGCTCGAACAGCGACTTCGCGAGGTTCGCGAGGAGCAGCTTCTCGTGCGCGGCGCTGCCGCCCATACGGGCACCCTTGCTGGGCTTCGGCATGGTGTTTCTCCTAGGTGTCTGCCCCGGCCGTATCAGGTACCGAAGTCAGTATCCGAGCGGGCGGTCGCCCGTCGGAGATCCGAGGCACCTTTTCAAGCGCCCCGGAGGGTCCGCGCCCCGAAGGGGCGCGGGGCGGTGTCGGCATGCGACTCCGTCGCGTGGGCGCGACCGGCCCCTACGGACCGGCAGCCGCAGTACGGCCCTCCTCGCGGAGCGCTCAGTACTGCTCGGTCTCGACGAAGCCCGCGTCCGCGTCGTCGTCCGCGCCGAAGGCGTCCGCGGCGGCGGTCGGGTCGAACCCGGGAGGCGAGTCCTTGAGCGCGAGACCCATACCCGCGAGCTTGGCCTTGACCTCGTCGATGGACTTCGCACCGAAGTTGCGGATGTCCAGCAGGTCCGCCTCGGAACGCGCGACGAGCTCGCCCACGGAGTGGATGCCCTCACGCTTGAGGCAGTTGTACGAGCGGACGGTCAGCTCGAGCTCCTCGATCGGGAGCGCGAGGTCGGCCGCCAGCGCGGCGTCCGTCGGGGACGGACCCATGTCGATGCCCTCGGCGTCGATGTTCAGCTCGCGGGCGAGGCCGAACAGCTCGACGAGGGTCTTACCGGCCGACGCCATGGCGTCGCGCGGCCGCATGGCCTGCTTGGTCTCGACGTCGACGATCAGCTTGTCGAAGTCGGTGCGCTGCTCGACACGCGTGGCCTCGACCTTGTACGTGACCTTGAGAACCGGCGAGTAGATCGAGTCGACCGGGATGCGCCCGATCTCCTGACCGACCTGCTTGTTCTGCACGGCGGAGACGTAGCCGCGACCGCGCTCGACGGTCAGCTCCATCTCCAGCTTGCCCTTGCCGTTGAGCGTGGCGAGGACGAGGTCGGGGTTGTGCACCTCGACACCGGCCGGGGGCGCGATGTCGGCGGCGGTGACCAGACCCGGGCCCTGCTTGCGCAGGTACATCACAACCGGCTCGTCGTGCTCGGACGACACGACCAGCTGCTTGATGTTGAGGATCAGGTCGGTGACGTCCTCCTTGACGCCCGGCACGGTGGTGAACTCGTGCAGGACACCGTCGATGCGGATGGACGTGACCGCCGCACCCGGGATCGAGGAGAGGAGCGTACGGCGCAGGGAGTTGCCGAGGGTGTAACCGAAGCCCGGCTCCAGCGGCTCGATGACGAACCGGGAGCGGAACTCGTCGACGACCTCTTCGGTCAACGAGGGACGCTGAGCGATCAGCATGTGGTGATCCTTCAGTCAGGGGCGCCCGCTATTTGACGCCCGACTAGTACTGCAAGGGTACGGGCGATACGACCCGAAAGAGCCGTACCGCCCGGAAAACCCTGGTGAAGCGAGATCAGACGCGTCCGGCGGGACGCGGCGGATCAGACGCGACGACGCTTCGGCGGACGGCAGCCGTTGTGCGGCGTCGGGGTGACGTCCTGGATCGAGCCGACCTCGAGGCCGGTCGCCTGGAGCGAACGGATGGCGGTCTCACGACCGGAACCCGGGCCCTTGACGAAGACGTCGACCTTGCGCATGCCGTGCTCCTGCGCGCGACGGGCAGCCGACTCGGCGGCCATCTGCGCGGCGAACGGCGTGGACTTCCGCGAGCCCTTGAAGCCGACGTGGCCGGCGGAGGCCCAGGAGATCACGTTGCCGGTCGGGTCCGTGATGGACACGATCGTGTTGTTGAACGTGCTCTTGATGTGCGCGTGGCCGTGAGCGACGTTCTTCTTTTCCTTGCGGCGCACCTTCTTGGCAGCGCCCTGACGTCCCTTGGGGGGCATGTCTTCTCCTACGGGAGGTGGTCGGTCCTACAGCGAAGACCGCTGGACGGCGAGTCCGCTGCGGACTACTTCTTGCCCGGCTTCTTCTTGCCGGCGATGGCGCGACGCGGGCCCTTGCGGGTACGCGCGTTGGTGCTGGTGCGCTGACCGCGGACGGGCAGACCGCGACGGTGGCGGAGACCCTGGTAGGTGCCGATCTCGACCTTGCGGCGGATGTCGGCCTGGACCTCGCGACGGAGGTCACCCTCGGTCTTGATGTTGTTGTCGACGTACTCGCGGATCGCGACGAGCTGCTCCTCGGTGAGGTCACGAACACGGGTGTTCGGGTCCACCTCGGTGGCAGCCAGCGTCTGCTGCGAGAGAGTCCGGCCGATGCCGAACACGTAGGTGAGGGCGATCTCGACGCGCTTTTCGCGCGGGATGTCAACACCGGAAACGCGTGCCATTCAATGGCTCCAGTTGATCTTCGGAGGTCTTCCACAGAACCGGTCTCCGGCCGCCGGCCTCTTCACGCTGTGGCACCGCCACAGTCGAAGATTTGGTACGGCACGGGTCCCCGGCCTCCGAACCGGGGGTGTCGGACGCCTCGGCGTCCGGGTCCTGCGTATGAACAATTCAGCTCGCGTCGCGCGAAGTCTTGCGAATCGCGGAGGGAACGGTCGTGCGTCAGCCCTGGCGCTGCTTGTGGCGCGGGTTGTCGCAGATGACCATGACCCGACCGTGACGGCGGATCACCCTGCACTTGTCGCAGATCTTCTTGACGCTCGGCTTGACCTTCATGGGTGTGAGGTTCTCCGGGTCAGTTGCCGGCGGCCCCGCGCGGAACCCGCGCGAGACGTGGGCAAGATCTACTTGTACCGGTAGACGATCCGGCCACGCGTCAGGTCGTACGGAGACAGCTCCACCACGACCCGGTCGTCAGGGAGGATGCGGATGTAGTGCATGCGCATCTTGCCGCTGATGTGAGCCAGGACCTGGTGGCCGTTCTGGAGCTCGACCCTGAACATGGCGTTCGGAAGAGACTCGACGACAGTGCCCTCGATCTCGATGGCACCTTGCTTCTTGGCCACGCTTCGCCCTTCGAATCGACTACCTTGATCGACTCCCCTGCACCGTACGAGTGCATGCAGGCATGCGGGTGCACGAGAGCCGACGAGTCAGTCTACGTCAGCACACCCGGAAAGGCGAAACGAGGTAGCCTGCCCCACCGGGGTGATCGTTATGCGACGGCAACCGCCCCGGGCACAGAGCCCTCACGCGGCCGGATCCGGCGCCGCCGTCACGCCCAGCTCCGCCAGCTTCGCCTTGCCGCCGTCAGGAGCCGTCAGGACCAGGGGGCCCTCCTCCGTGAGGGCCACGGAGTGCTCCCAGTGGGAGGACCAGGTGCCGTCCGTCGTGATGACGGTCCAGTCGTCCTCCAGGACCTCCGTGCGCGGGGTGCCGAGGGACACCATCGGCTCGATGGCCAGGCAGAAGCCGGGGACCAGCTTCGGGCCCTTGCCGCGCCGGCGGTCGACGTAGTTCAGCAGGTGCGGGTCCATGTGCATCTCGGTGCCGATGCCGTGACCGCCGTACTCCTCGATGATCCCGTACTTGCCGCCACCGGGCTTCGGCTGGCGGCGGATGTACGTCTCGATGGCCCGGGACACGTCGACGAGCCGGTTGCCCTGCTTCATGGCCGCGATGCCCGCCCACATCGACTCCTCGGTCACCCGGGAGAGCTCGACCAGCTCCGGGGAGTGGCCGGAGCCGACGAAGGCCGTGTACGCGGCGTCGCCGTGCCAGCCGTCGATGATCGCGCCGCAGTCGATGGAGATGACGTCGCCGTCCTTGAGGACGACGTCGTCGGACGGGATGCCGTGGACGACGACCTCGTTCACGGACGTGCAGATGGTCGCCGGGAAGCCGCCGTAGCCGAGGAAGTTCGGCTTGGCGTTGTGCTCCGTGAGCACCTTGCGGGCGACCTGGTCCAGGTCCTTGGTCGTGGCGCCGGGCACGGCGGCCTCGCGCGTGGCCGCGTGGATGGCGGCGACGACCAGCCCCGCCTCACGCATCTTGGCGATCTGCTCGGGGCTCTTGATCTGCACCATGGGGACTGCGGCCTTTCTGGACCGGAGAGCGAGGGGAACGCTTCCAACGATACGGGGCGGGGACCGGCCCCACCCCACAGCACAGCCGCGGCCCCTGAGCGAGGGACCGCGGCTGCAGCCTGACTGTGAGGACTACTGGTCGCGCTTGAGCGCCTCCAGCGCACGGCCGGTGACCTCGGCCACCGGTCCCGTCGCGGCGATGGTGACGACCAGGCCCTGCGCCTTGTAGTAGTCGATGATCGGCTCAGTCTTCGTGTGGTAGACCTCGAGCCGCTTGCGGACCGTCTCCTCGGAGTCGTCGTCCCGCTGGTACAGCTCGCCGCCGCAGACGTCGCAGACGCCTTCCTTCTTCGACGGCGAGTACGTCTCGTGGAAGACGTGCGACGGCTCCTTGCGGCACAGGCGGCGGCCGGCGATCCGCTTGACGACCTCGTCCTCCGGTGCCTCCAGGTCCAGCACCGCGTCGAGCTTCATGTCCTCGGTCTCGAGCAGCTCGTCCAGCGCCTCGGCCTGGGAGACGTTGCGCGGGAAGCCGTCCAGCAGGAAGCCGCCCTCGGCGTCGGGCTGCTCCATGCGGTCCTTCGCCATGGCGATGGTCACCTCGTCCGGTACGAGGTTGCCGGCGTCCATGTACGACTTGGCGAGCTTGCCCAGGTCGGTCTGCTGACTGATGTTCGCGCGGAACAGGTCACCCGTGGAGATGTGCGGAATGTGCAGCGTCTCGGCAAGGCGGGTGGCCTGCGTTCCCTTACCGGCACCCGGCGGCCCGACGAGGACGATTCGCATCAGCGGAGGAACCCTTCGTAATTGCGCTGCTGGAGCTGGCTCTCGATCTGCTTCACCGTCTCGAGACCCACACCCACGATGATGAGGATGCTGGTCCCGCCGAACGGGAAGTTCTGGTTTGCCCCGAAACCGGCCAACGCCATTGTCGGTACGAGAGAGATCAGGCCCAGATACAGCGAACCCGGCCAGGTGATCCGGTTGAGTACGTAGCTCAGATACTCAGCGGTCGGTCGGCCAGCCCGGATGCCCGGGATGAACCCACCATACTTCTTCATGTTGTCCGCGACTTCCTCGGGGTTGAACGAGATCGCCACGTAGAAGAAGGCGAAGAACACGATCAGGAGGAAGTACAGAGCGACGTGCGACGCGGCCTCGGGGTCGGCCAGGTTCTTCTGGATCCAGACGGCCCAGCCCGCCTGCGAGCCGGAGAACTGGACGATCAGAGCCGGAATGTAGAGCAGCGACGAGGCGAAGATGACGGGGATGATGCCCGCCTGGTTCACCTTGAGCGGGATGTACGTGGACGTACCGCCGTAGGAGCGGCGGCCGATCATCCGCTTCGCGTACTGCACCGGGATGCGGCGCTGCGCCTGTTCGACGAAGACGACCAGGCCGACCATGACGAAGCCGACGAGCATGACGATGCCGAACTCGATCCAGCCGCCCGCCAGCGTGCCCTCCTGCTTGATGGCCCACAGAGCGGAGGGGAAGGTCGCGGCGATCGAGATGAACATCAGGATCGACATGCCGTTGCCGATGCCGCGGTCGGTGATCAGCTCACCGAGCCACATGACGGTGGCCGTACCGGCGGTCATGGTGACCACCATGACGATGGTGGTGAAGATCGCCTGGTCGGGCACGATCTGACCGGCGACGGTGCAGCCGGAGAACAGGGCGCCGCTGCGGGCGGTGGCGACCAGGCCGGTGCCCTGGAGGACGGCGAGCGCGATGGTCAGGTAGCGGGTGTACTGCGTGATCTTCGCCGTGCCCGCCTGGCCCTCCTTCTTCAGGGCCTCCAGGCGCGGGATGACCACGGTCAGCAGCTGCAGAATGATGCTCGCCGTGATGTACGGCATGATGCCGAGCGCGAAGACCGTGATCTGCAACAGGGCGCCGCCGCTGAACATGTTCACCAGGCCGAAGATGCCCTGGTTGCCGGACGCCTGGTCCACACACTCCTGGACGTTCTTGTAGTCGACGCCTGGGATGGGGATGTGGGTACCGAGCCGGTAGACCACGATGATGCCGAGCGTGAAGAGCAGCTTCTTGCGCAGGTCGGGCGTCTTGAACGCCCGGGCGAACGCGGTGAGCACGGTGCCTCCTGCGACCCCCGCGCTACTGCGTCAAGGGTGACGGTCTTGAGGATTCGACTGACGACTAAGTAAGTAACGGTCAACTGCCGCCCAGGGTGCCCCATGTGACGCACCCGTGAAAGAGGGCAGCGCAGGCCACCTTACCGGCGGGAGTACTTTCCTTGGAACGACCAACCGGGGATACCCCTTTTGTGGGGCATCCCCGGTTGGGATCGCTCAAGTCATCGAGACGCCTGAAGGGTTCAGACGAGCTCGGTGACGGTACCGCCGGCGGCGGTGATCTTCTCCTTGGCGGAGCCGGAGACGGCGTCGACCGTCACCTGCAGCGCCACGGAGATCTCGCCCTGGCCGAGGACCTTGACGAGGCTGTTCTTGCGAACGGCACCCTTGGCCACCAGACCCTCGACGGTGACCTCGCCACCCTCGGGGTAGAGCGCGGCCAGCTTGTCGAGGTTCACGACCTGGAACTCGGTCTTGAACGGGTTCTTGAAGCCCTTCAGCTTCGGAAGACGCATGTGGAGGGGCATCTGGCCACCCTCGAAGCGCTCCGGCACCTGGTAACGGGCCTTCGTACCCTTGGTACCACGACCGGCCGTCTTACCCTTCGACGCCTCACCACGACCCACACGGGTCTTGGCGGTCTTGGCGCCCGGGGCGGGACGGAGGTTGTGGATCTTGAGCGGGTTCTGCTCACCCATGATCAGTCGACCTCCTCGACCGTCACGAGGTGGCGGACGGTGTGCACCATGCCGCGGAACTCGGGGCGGTCCTCCTTGACGACCTGCGTGTTGATCCCCTTGAGACCAAGGGAACGCAGGGTGTCACGGTGGTTCTGCTTGCTGCCGATGTAGGACTTGACCTGCGTAATCTTGAGCTGCGCCATGATTACGCACCCGCCCCGGCACGTGCACGGAGAAGAGCCGCGGGAGCGACGTCCTCGAGCGGCAGACCACGGCGGGCCGCGATCTCCTCGGGACGCTGCAGACCCTTGAGGGCCTCCACGGTCGCGTGCACGATGTTGATCTGGTTGTCGGAGCCGAGAGACTTCGACAGCACATCGTGAATACCGGCGCACTCGAGCACGGCGCGCACCGGACCACCGGCGATAACACCGGTACCCGGGGACGCGGGCTTGAGCAGCACGACGCCGGCAGCCTTCTCACCCTGGATGGGGTGCGGGATGGTGCCCTGGATACGGGGGACCTTGAAGAAGTGCTTCTTGGCCTCCTCAACACCCTTGGCGATGGCGGCCGGCACCTCCTTGGCCTTGCCGTAACCGACACCCACGGTGCCGTCACCGTCGCCCACCACGACCAGCGCGGTGAAGCTGAAGCGACGACCACCCTTCACAACCTTGGCGACGCGGTTGATCGCGACGACGCGCTCAACGTAAGCGGTCTTCTCGGCGGCAGCTGCGCCGCCGTCACGGCCCTTCCGGTCCCGCCGCTCGCCGCCACCGGCACCGCCACCGCGGCGCTGGGGTCCAGCCATTGGAATTACCTCTCTCTGTTTCCGCTAGCGATACGGAACCGGGTCAGAACTTCAGACCGGCTTCGCGGGCGGCGTCCGCCAGGGCGGCGATGCGCCCGGCGTACTGGTTGCCACCGCGGTCGAAGACCACGGCCTCGACACCCGCGGCCTTGGCGCGCTCGGCGACCAGGGCGCCGACCTGCTTGGCCTGAGCGGACTTGTCGGCCTCGCCGCCACGGATCGAGGTGTCCAGGGTGGACGCCGACGCAAGGGTGTGACCCTTGAGGTCGTCGATCACCTGGGCCACGATGTGGCGGTTCGAGCGGGTAACGACCAGACGGGGACGCTCCGCCGTACCCGAGAGATTCTTGCGAATCCGGATGTGACGGCGCTTGATCGCGGCGCGCTTGTACGCGTCGCCCTTGAGGATCTTCTGTCCGTATGCCATGGCTTACTTACCCGCCTTTCCGACCTTGCGGCGGATGACTTCGCCCTCGTACTTGACGCCCTTGGCCTTGTACGGGTCGGGCTTGCGCAGCTTGCGGATGTTGGCCGCAACCTCGCCGACCTTCTGCTTGTCGATGCCCTCGACCGAGAAGTGGGTCGGGTTCTCCACCTTGAAGGTGATGCCCTCGGGGGCCTCGACCAGGATCGGGTGGCTGTAGCCGAGGGAGAACTCCAGGTTCGAACCCTTGGCGAGCACGCGGTAACCGACACCGCTGATCTCGAGCTTCTTCACGTAACCCTGGGTCACGCCGGTGATCATGTTCGCCACCAGCGTGCGGGACAGGCCGTGCAGGGCCTTGCTCTGACGCTCGTCGTTGGGGCGGGTGACGTTCAGAACGCCGTCCTCACCCTTGGCGATGTCGATCGGCGCCACGACGGTGTGAGTCAGCGAGCCCTTCGGGCCCTTGACCGAGACCGTACGGCCGTCGATGGTGACGTCCACGCCGGCGGGAACCGCGATGGGGAGCTTGCCGATGCGCGACATAGCTGTTTCCTCCGTTCCCTTCCGCTACCAGACGTAGGCGAGAACTTCTCCGCCTACGCCCTTCTTGCCGGCCTGCTTGTCGGTGAGGAGCCCGTGCGACGTGGAGATGATCGCCACGCCGAGGCCACCCAGCACCTTGGGCAGGTTGGTGGACTTCGCGTACACCCGGAGACCGGGCTTGGAGATCCGCTTGATGCCCGCGATGGAGCGCTCACGGTTCGGGCCGAACTTCAGCTCGAGGACGAGGTTCTTGCCGACCTCGGCGTCCTCGGTCTTCCAGCCCGTGATGAAGCCCTCCTGCTGGAGGATCTCCGCGATGTGAGACTTGATCTTGGACGCCGGCATCGTCACGGAGTCGTGGTACGCCGAGTTCGCGTTCCGCAGACGCGTAAGCATGTCTGCGATCGGATCAGTCATGGTCATGAATTGGCCTTCGGCCTCTCTCGCCGTGGTTTCCTGGTGCGCCATCCCTCTCCCCGATCCGAGACGGGACGGGTGCGGCGCGGTGGACCTACGGCGTAGTAAGTCGTACGGGCGGCAGACGCCCAACCCCACAAGCCTAAGGCATGCGAGGGCGGGCCCCTGCCGACCCAGATGCTTACCGAGAGCCTGAATAACCCGGAATTACCGGATTACCAGGAGCTCTTGGTCACGCCCGGCAGCTCGCCACGGTGAGCCATCTCACGAAGGCACACGCGGCAGAGGCCGAACTTGCGGTACACGGAGTGCGGACGGCCGCAGCGCTGGCAGCGCGTGTAGCCACGAACACCGAACTTGGGCTTGCGAGCAGCCTTGGCAATCAGAGCCTTCTTCGCCATCTCGCTCACGCCTCCTTGAAGGGGAAGCCGAGGTGACGAAGGAGCGCGCGGCCCTCAGCGTCGTTGGTCGCCGTGGTCACCACGGTGATGTCCATACCCCGGGTGCGGTCGATCTTGTCCTGGTCGATCTCGTGGAACATGACCTGCTCGGTGAGACCGAAGGTGTAGTTGCCACGGCCGTCGAACTGCTTGGGGGACAGACCGCGGAAGTCGCGGATGCGCGGCAGCGCGAGCGACAGGGTGCGGTCCAGGAACTCCCACATGCGGTCGCCACGGAGCGTGACGTGGGCACCGATCGGCTGGCCCTCGCGCAGCTTGAACTGCGCGATGGACTTGCGGGCCTTGGTGACGGCCGGCTTCTGACCGGTGATCGTGGTGAGGTCCTTGATGGCACCATCGATCAGCTTGGAGTCGCGGGCGGCGTCGCCCACACCCATGTTGACCACGATCTTGACGAGGCCGGGGATCTGCATGACGTTCTCGTACGAGAACTCCTCACGCAGCTTGCCCGCGATCTCCTCGCGGTACTTCGTCTTCAGACGCGGAGTGGTGGTGGTAGCCATCAGATGTCCTCACCCGTCCGCTTGGCAACGCGAACCTTGTTGCCCTCGTCGTCGAAGCGGTAACCGACGCGCGTGACGACCTTGTTGCCGTCCTTCTCCACGACCAGCTGGACGTTGGAGACGTGGATCGGGGCCTCGGTGGTCACGATGCCGCCGGCCTGCGAACCGCGAGCGGTCGGCCCGGCCTTGGTGTGCTTCTTGACCCGGTTGACACCCTCGACCAGGACGCGGTCCTCGCGGGGGAAGGCCGCGATGACCTTGCCCTGCTTGCCCTTGTCCTTACCGGTGATGACCTGAACCAGGTCGCCCTTCTTGATCTTCATGCTCACAGCACCTCCGGCGCGAGGGAGATGATCTTCATGAACTTCTTCTCGCGCAGCTCACGGCCCACCGGGCCGAAGATACGGGTGCCGCGAGGGTCGCCGTCGTTCTTCAGAATGACAGCGGCGTTCTCGTCGAAGCGGATGTACGAGCCGTCGGGACGGCGGCGCTCCTTGACGGTGCGAACGATGACCGCCTTGACGACGTCACCCTTCTTCACGTTGCCACCGGGGATCGCGTCCTTGACGGTGGCGACGATGACGTCACCGATACCCGCGTAGCGGCGGCCCGAGCCACCGAGCACACGGATGCAGAGGACTTCCTTCGCACCCGTGTTGTCGGCGACACGCAGCCGCGACTCCTGCTGGATCACGTCTATCTCCTGTTTGTCTGCCGGTTCCCGGCGAGAAGCGTGAGTGCTTCACGCTTCTCGCCGAGCCTGGCGGAACTGACCTGCGGGGTTTTACCGCAGGAATTACTTGGCCTTCTCGAGGACCTCGACGACGCGCCAGCGCTTCGTCGCGGACAGCGGCCGGGTCTCCATGAGGAGGACACGGTCGCCGACGCCCGCGGCGTTCTGCTCGTCGTGAGCCTTGAGCTTGTTGGTACGGCGGATGACCTTGCCGTACAGCGCGTGGGTCACGCGGTCCTCGACGGCGACGACGACGGTCTTGTCCATCTTGTCGCTGACGACCAGACCCTGACGGGTCTTGCGGAAGCCGCGGCCGGCCTTCGTCTCTTCAGTCACGTTGCTCTCGCTCATCAGGCGCTCTCCACCGTCTCGATGCCCAGCTCGCGCTCACGCATCAGGGTGTAGATCCGCGCGATGTCCTTGCGGACGGCCTTGAGCCGACCGTGGTTCTCGAGCTGACCCGTCGCCGCCTGGAAGCGGAGGTTGAACAGCTCTTCCTTGGCTTCGCGGAGCTTCGCGAGAAGCTCCTCGTCACCCAGTTCGCGCAGCTCGGACGCCTTGGTACCGGCCGACATCACGCTTCACCTGCCTCGCGCTTGACGATCCGGCACTTCATCGGCAGCTTGTGGGCCGCACGAGTCAGCGCCTCACGGGCGATCTTCTCGTTGGGGTAGGACAGCTCGAACATGACCCGGCCCGGGTGCACGTTCGCGATCCACCACTCGGGGGAACCCTTACCGGAACCCATGCGGGTCTCGGCCGGCTTCTTCGTGAGCGGGCGGTCCGGGTAGATGTTGATCCAGACCTTGCCGCCACGCTTGATGTGGCGGGTCATCGCGATACGGGCCGCCTCGATCTGGCGGTTGGTCACGTACGCCGGCGTGAGGGCCTGAATGCCGTACTCGCCGAACGCAACCGTCGTACCGCCCTTGGCCTGACCACGGCGCTTCGGGTGGTGCTGCTTGCGGTGCTTGACCCTACGGGGGATCAGCATTTCGGTCAGGCCTCCGTTCCGGTGCTCTCAGCCGGAGCGGCAGCGGCGGCGGGAGCGTCGGCCTTGGGGGCCTCGGCAGCCGGCGCGGACTGCTGCTGCGGCTTGCGACCGCGACCGCCACGCTCGCCACCGCGGCCACCACGGGCCGGGCGGTCGTTGCCACCACGGGCCGGGCGGTTGCCGGCGCGGGCAGCGGCGTTCTCGGCGCGGACCTCGGCGATGTTCTTGACGTCGCCCTTGTAGATCCAGACCTTCACACCGATGCGGCCGAAGGTCGTCTTGGCCTCGAAGAAGCCGTAGTCCACGTTCGCGCGGAGCGTGTGCAGGGGCACACGGCCCTCGCGGTAGAACTCCGAGCGGGACATCTCGGCGCCACCGAGGCGGCCACCGCACTGGATCTTGATGCCCTTGGCGCCGGCCTTCATCGTGCCCTGCATGCTCTTGCGCATGGCACGACGGAAGGAGACGCGGGAGGAGAGCTGCTCGGCGACGGCCTGGGCCACCAGCTGAGCGTCCGTCTCCGGGCTCTTGACCTCGAGGATGTTCAGCTGGACCTGCTTGCCGGTCAGCTTCTCCAGGTCACCGCGGATGCGGTCGGCCTCGGCGCCGCGGCGGCCGATGACGATGCCCGGGCGAGCGGTGTGGATGTCCACACGCACGCGGTCACGGGTGCGCTCGATCTCCACCTTCGAGATGCCGGCGCGCTCCATGCCGGACGTCATCATCCGACGGATGGCGACGTCTTCCTTGACGTAGTCCTTGTACAGCTTGTCGGCGTACCAACGCGACTTGAAGTCGGTCGTGACACCGAGCCGGAACCCGTGCGGGTTTACCTTCTGGCCCATTACCGGGTTCCTTCCTTGCTGCTGACGACCACGGTGATGTGGCTGGTCCGCTTGCGGATCCGGTAGGCGCGGCCCTGGGCGCGCGGCCGGAACCGCTTCAGGGTCGGGCCCTCGTCGACGTAGGCCTCGGAAATGAAGAGGCTGTCGGCGTCGGTGTGGTCGTAGTTGTGCGCGGCGTTGGCGATGGCGCTGTCCAGCACCTTGCCGACCGGCACGCTCGCGGCCTGCGGGGCGAAACGCAGGACCGCCTGAGCCTCCGTGGCATCCATGCCACGGATGAGGTCCACCACGCGGCGGGCCTTCATGGGCGTGACGCGGATGTACCGCGCCTGGGCCCTGGCTTCCATGGTTGTCCCTTCAGTGTTTGTCATGATCTGTCACACCCCGCTACTAGCGGCGCTTCGACTTCCGGTCGTCCTTGACGTGACCCCGGAAGGTGCGCGTCGGCGAGAACTCGCCGAGCTTGTGGCCGACCATGGACTCGGTGACAAACACCGGGATGTGGGTCTTGCCGTTGTGCACCGCGATCGTGTGGCCGAGCATCGCCGGGACGATCATCGAGCGACGGGACCAGGTCTTGATGACGTTCTTGGTACCGGCTTCGTTCTGCGTGTCCACCTTCTTGATCAGGTGGTCGTCGACGAAGGGTCCCTTCTTCAAGCTACGAGGCATCTCAACCCGTCCTTAGCGCTTCTTGTTCGTCTTGCGGCGGCGGACGATGTACTTGTTCGACGCCTTCTTGGGCGAACGAGTACGGCCTTCCTTCTTGCCCCAGGGGGACACCGGGTGGCGACCACCCGAGGTACGGCCTTCGCCACCACCGTGCGGGTGGTCCACCGGGTTCATGACCACACCACGCACGGTCGGGCGAACGCCCAGCCAGCGCTTACGGCCCGCCTTGCCCCAGTTGATGTTGCTCTGCTCGGCGTTGCCCACCTCGCCGACCGTGGCGCGGCAGCGCTGGTCGACCAGGCGGATCTCTCCGGACGGCATGCGCAGGTGGGCCATCGAGCCCTCCTTCGCGAGCAGCTGCACGGAGGCACCGGCGGAGCGGGCGAACTTGGCACCGCCACCGGGACGGAGCTCGATCGCGTGGATCGTGGTACCGACCGGGATGTTGCGGAGCGCCAGGTTGTTGCCCGGCTTGATGTCGGCCCCGGGACCGTTCTCGACGCGGTCACCCTGCTGCAGGTTGCGCGGGGCGAGGATGTAGCGCTTCTCGCCGTCCGCGTAGTGCAGCAGCGCGATGCGCGCGGTGCGGTTGGGGTCGTACTCGATGTGCGCGACCTTCGCCGGCACGCCGTCCTTGTCGTGACGACGGAAGTCGATCACGCGGTAGGCGCGCTTGTGTCCGCCACCCTGGTGGCGAACGGTCACACGACCGGCGTTGTTACGGCCGCCCTTGCTGTGCAGCGGGCGGACCAGCGACTTCTCCGGCGTGGACCGCGTGACCTCGACGAAGTCGGCGACGCTGGAGCCACGACGGCCCGGCGTAGTCGGCTTGTACTTGCGGATTCCCATTTCTCAGTCCTCGTCCGATTCCGGACGATCCGGACCTCCGTCAGGAGGTCGGACCGCCGAAGATGTCGATACGGTCGCCCTCGGCAAGGGTCACGATCGCGCGCTTGCTGTCGGCACGCTTGCCGAAGCCGGTGCGGGTCCGCTTGCGCTTGCCCTGGCGGTTGATCGTGTTGACCCCGGTGACCTTGACCGAGAAGACCGCCTGGACGGCCTCCTTGATCTGGGTCTTGTTGGAGCCCGGCGCGACGATGAACGTGTACTTGTTCTCGTCGAGGAGCGCGTAGCTCTTCTCGGACACGACCGGCTTCAGCAGCACGTCACGGGGGTCCGTGAACGCCTTGCTGGCCGGGGTGACGACAGTGTTCTTGCCCTCGGCCTCGTGGCGACGCGCCTTGGCGACGCGCGCGGCCTTGGCGGCCTTGGCCGCCTTGGAGGCGATGCTCGGGTGACGCGTAGCCATCAGGCTTCGCTCCCTTCGGTGTCAGCGGCCTTGGGGCCAGACACGAAGGACTCGAAAGCGGCCTGGGTGAAGACCACGTCGTCCGAGACGAGAACGTCGTACGTGTTCAGCTGGCCCGGCTCCAGAATGTGGATCTGGGGCAGGTTGCGGGCGGACAGCCACGCGGCCTCGTCGGCGCGGTCGACGACCAGGAGCAGGTTCTTGCGCTCCGAGATCTTGCCGAACAGCGTCCGGGCGGCCTTCGTCGACGGGCTGTCGCCCTCGATGACGCCGGAGACGACGTGGATGCGGTTGTGGCGGGCCCGGTCGGTGAGGGCGTGGCGCAGGGCCGCGGCCTTCATCTTCTTCGGGGTCCGCTGCGAGTAGTCACGCGGCTGCGGGCCGTGGACGACGCCACCGCCGGCGAACTGCGGCGCACGGGTCGAGCCCTGGCGGGCGCGGCCGGTGCCCTTCTGGCGGTACGGCTTCTTGCCGCCACCACGGACCTCGCCGCGACGCTTGGTCTTGTGCGTGCCCTGGCGGGCAGCGGCGTTCTGCGCGACGACGACCTGGTGGATCAGCGGGATGCTGATCTTCTCCACGCCGAAGATCTCCGCGGGGAGCTCGACGCTTCCGGTCTTCTCGCCGGCAGGCGAAAGGATGTCAACAGTGCTCATCGGTTACCTCAGGCCCCCTTGGCCGCAGTGCGGACCAGGACGAGGCCGCCGTTCGGACCAGGAACCGCGCCCTTGATGAGGAGCAGGCCCTTCTCCGCGTCAACGGCGTGAACGGTCAGGTTCTGGGTGGTGACCCGCTCGTTGCCCATGCGACCCGCCATGCGCATGCCCTTGAAGACACGGCCGGGGGTGGCACAGCCACCGATGGATCCGGGCATGCGGTGCACACGGTGGGCACCGTGCGACGCCTTGCCACCCTTGAAGTTGTGGCGCTTCATGACGCCGGCGAAGCCCTTGCCCTTGCTCTTCGCGGTGACGTCGACCTTCACGCCGGACTCGAAGGCCTCAGCGGTGATCTCCTGGCCGAGGGTGTACTCGCTGGCACCAGCGGTACGGATCTCGACGAGGTGACGGCGGGGGGTGACGTCGGCCTTGGCGAAGTGACCCTTGAGGGGCTTGTTCACCTTGCGCGGGTCGATCTCGCCGAAGGCGATCTGGACCGACTCGTAGCCGTCGACGTCGTTCGTACGGACCTGGGTGACGACGTTGGGGCCGGCCTTGACGACGGTGACCGGAACAACACGGTTGTTCTCGTCCCACACCTGCGTCATGCCGAGCTTCTCGCCCAGGATGCCCTTGATCTGCTTGGTCATCTTCAGATCACCGCCCTCAGAGCTTGATCTCGATGTCGACACCGGCCGGGAGGTCGAGTCGCATCAGAGAGTCAACGGTCTTGGGGGTCGGGTCGAGGATGTCGATCAGGCGCTTGTGCGTGCGCATCTCGAAGTGCTCGCGCGAGTCCTTGTACTTGTGCGGCGACTTGATGACGCAGTACACGTTCTTCTCAGTGGGCAGCGGCACCGGGCCCGCGACCGACGCACCAGTGCGAGTCACCGTCTCGACGATCTTCTTCGCCGAAGAGTCGATGACCTCGTGGTCGTAGGCCTTGAGCCGGATGCGGATCTTCTGTCCCGCCATGGCTACTCAGTAGTCCTGTCTCTCGAAACGCTCTGGACCCGGTGGTCCCTTTTCTTCCGCTCCCCCTCCGACCCACGCGGTCGGGCGTGTCGCGCTCTCGCTGAAACGGATGTCCCTCTTCGGGACTTCCCTGCAGTGGGAGTCGCGGGCCCTTCCGGAACCGCAGGCCGGGGGCGAGAGGCCCACCGGGTGCCTGGCCTGCACCCCGCTGACACTTCCCGGAAGATTCCCGTACGTCCGCCCCTGAGCAGGAGCGACGAGTACTGTGGGACTCGCTTCCGGTCCTCCCGGCGGGAGGCGCGCAGCATCGGCACTCGACCGAGCAACCCCGCTAGTCTGCCATACGGGGCGGGAGGCTGGCGAATCGGGGCCGAGGACAATACCCCGGGTGTGGCGAACGTCAAACCACTGCCCCGGCGACCGCGATGTCAGGGCGGCACGTCGGAGATCGGCCCACCGGCGGTCTCGCCGCCAGCGCGTCACAGCCAGTCACTCGCGGGTCAGCGCCGTCGTCGACGCAGAGACTTCCCAGCGTCACGGACCGCGTAGCCGATCTCCGATCGCCAGGTTTCCAGTCTGCCCTGGACCGTGGACACGACCATCCGCCACTTGAGCCACGGCGGCAGCTGCCGGAACGGCACAAAGGTCAAGGTGTCGTCGATGGCGTTCACGGCGATGCTCCCACGGCCGGGGCCTGCCGCCCGCAGCGCGGCGTACAGCTCTGGCGTCAACGCGCCGTTGAGCCGAGCCGCGGTGCCCGCCGCGGTGAACGCGAACCCTCTCTGAGCGACGTCCGGCAACCGCATCGCCCGCACGATCCGAGGCGACACCTCCTCCAGCGAACAGTGGAACGCCAAACCGATGACCGCCGTACCGAGGTGGTCGCCACCACGTTCGAACACGGCGTCCCACTCCTCGGGATCGTCCAGAGCCAGCAGTCGTTCACCGGTCTCCCAGTTCCACTCCGCCACCGTGCCGCTTCCCTGCTCTCACTCACCCGTAGGGCGAATCGTCCTGGTCAGCTGCTCCACCCCGCATGCCGACGGGGCAGAGACCGACGTCCGCCTGCTCCGCGAGGTCCTCGATGATCTCCACGTCCCAGAACGCCGGCGGCGGAGCGCTCCGCCGTCGCTCATGCCCAGGAAGCCGGCTCCCTCGTCCGCCGTGCCTACGGGGTACAGGGGCGTGCCCGCTTCCCGGCTCGCCCTCGCGAACCGCTCGTCCTGCCATTCGGCTGCGCCCTCAGTCCGCGAACCGGAACGTCGACGTGACCGCGTCGAAGATGTCGAAGAAGGAGTCCGCGAGGTCGAGGACCTGGCTGCTGCCCGCGACCAGGGCGACCTTGCCCTCCTGGCCGGGGACCGGGATGTACGTCTGCATCAGGACGGCACGGACGGTGCGGTTCAGGGCGTCACCGGGGACCGGGATGTCCTCGATGCCCTGGGTGCGGGCCGCGGGGCCCACGCCGGGTATGTCGACCGTCGTCACCTCGCGCCAGGAGTCGCCGGGCTTCTTCGCCTCCTTGACGGCGAGCTGGCCCGCGATGGCGGCCGGGTCGGTGGGGAGCGGGTCGCCGGACGACGTGCGGCCGCCGACCAGGGAGACCGTCACCGAGCCGGTGATCGGGGTGTCGCCGCCGAAGCTCTCCGCCATGCAACCGCAGTACAGGGCGCCGGACTTCCACGCGTCGGAGGCCGCCTTCTGGAGGAAGGTGACGTAGGCGCCGCGGGAGGGCTCCAGCTCGGGGTGTCGGCGGACCCGGTCGTCGACCATGCGGCGGATCGAGTCGTCCCGTGACTCCGGGCGTACGTCGAATTCCCACCAGGTTTCCGGGACCTTGATCCGGAACCCGCCGCGCTCGACGGTCAGTGTCTCCGTGTAACGGGCCATGACGTACCCGGCCTCCCCGTTCGTCGCTCGATCAGCTGGTGCGCCATCGTCCCAGTTGTCGCGTCATCGTCCCACCGATCGAGTGACGCCGGGCGCGGGCGGCGTCCGGCAGCGTGCGGCCCGCCCGGCGCGGCATGAGTGGCCTCGATGCAGATAACCGTTCACCCGCTCGGAGCCATATCTGTTGTGGCTGATGTAGACATGCGACCGTCAGTGGGGTTAGGCTCTTGCTGTAGCCAGGAAGTCAGTGAGGCGCGGCAGAGACGAACTGCCCGCATGCAGAACAGTGGTTGCGGTACGGCAGTGGAGTGGCGGGGCCAGAGTTCCCAGGGTCCCCTCGCTGGCTGCCGGACCGGGCGGCCTGTGAGGGCTGCCGACAGTACGCAGGACCAGCATCACCGACAGGCAGGACAGAGAGAGAAGGAGGAGGACGCCATCAGGATCGCCCGGGCGAGAACGTTCTCACCGGGTACCGCAGGCCCCGGAACGGAAGGTGGTCCCACGGTCACGCATCCGCGATCCCTTAACTGCCCGCCCCCCGACGGGGGCCGGTGCGGAAACAGAAGGCCGGCAGTGCAGTAAGCCGGCGGATGGTGTTACAAATCCCTCGGGGCCTTGGTGCCGTACGGCACCAAGGCCCCTCGACGCATTCCCCAAGCAGAGGTGCAGATGACCGCAGACACACCGCTCGACCGAATCGACGACGACGACTACCCCGCGTACACCATGGGGCGGGCGGCCGAGCTGCTCGGCACCACACCCGCCTTCCTGCGGGCCCTCGGCGAAGCCCGGCTGATCACACCCCTGCGCTCCGAGGGCGGCCATCGTCGCTACTCCCGCTACCAGCTGCGGATCGCCGCTCGCGCCCGCGAGATGGTTGACCAGGGCACTGCCATCGAGGCGGCTTGCCGCATCATCATCCTGGAAGACCAGCTCGAAGAGGCCCGGCGCATCAACGACGAACTGCGACGCGATGATGCCGCGGCCTCCGGCGGCAGGACCGGGGGCACACGTACCGCCCGGTAGTGCCACCTCCCAGGTCCGCCCGGGCGGACCAGTGCATAAAATTCGGTCTCATGCCGAAGCCTGACGAGCTGATCGTTGACATCGCCGCCCTTGTGGAGTCGGGGCAGAGCAGTCGGATGTCCTTGACCGTGGTCACCGGTGGTGCCGTCATCACCGGTCGCCTGGCCCCCGAAGCCGTGTGGAGGCGCAGGGTGTCGGAGGTGCTGACGGACTCCGCCGACCTGGGCGACTTCTCCGCCGTCTTCGAGACCCCCGCGAAGAAGGACGGACCACCCACGCATCTGCACTTCCATGTCGCCCGGATCCTCCAGGGCACCATGGGCATCCCGGAGACGGGCGGGATGTACCGCGTGGCGATCGAGGACGTCAGTGCCTGGACCGTGGGGGACTTCAGCTACTCCGACCGCTGAGCCGCTGCTCCCACTGACCCGCTGACCCGCTGACTCACCGACCCGTTCGCCCCCTGCCCTACCGCCGCGCCGAGAACGGCACGGCGGTCAGCGGGGCAGGGGGGCGCCGAGCATCGCCGAGGCCCGCTGGAGCGGGTCGACGATCCTCGCGGTCACGGCCTTGGGGACGGTGCGGCACGTGAAGCCGAGCCGGGCCATGGCCCTGAGGACTTCGCCGTCGCTGAAGTCGCGGCGGTCCTGGCGGGTGATGGCCTGGCCTACCTGCTTGGCGGGATAGTGGCGACGCCCGATGATCACGGAGTCGCCGGTGACGGCCTCCGGCTTGACGCCCTTCATCGTTTCCAGCACGCCGCCCTTGGAGAGCTCGAAGGGAAAGCGGGCGATGACACAGCGCATGATGCCTCACAACGGGAAGAGGTGGAGTGGGGGCCGACCGTGGTGAGGCGGTTCAGCGGGAGAGGGCGAGGACGCCCAGGGCGTTGCCGTACTCGTCGACCACGGGCAGGGCCCCGAGCCGCCGGTGTCGCATCGCGTGTTCGGCTTCGGCCACCGTGGTCAGCGGCGAGGCGAAGGACCCGTCGCCGTCGGCGATGTCGCGCAGGCGGACCCGGTCCGTGTATGCGGAACCGTTCCGCACGGCGGCCAGCCGGGCCCGGGTGACCAGGGCGGTGTACTGGCCGTCCTCGTCGCAGACGACGAGGTGATCCGTGCGGGCGGCGGCCATGACGGACAGCGCCACCTCGACGGTCATGTCGTCCCACACCTGGGGCCCGGCGGCGTCCATGGCGTCGGCGGCCGTCCTGTGCACGGCGTCGGCGTTCGTCGGGGCCGGGCGGGGATGCGTCTGGAGCAGCGTCAAGAGTGCCTCCTGCAGAGATGGGGCGGCTTTCCGATCAGGACGGTTCTACGCTGCCGCGTCGGTGACGGCCCGCCGGGCGGACGCGCGCCGGGTCGCCGCAGCCGGGCGGCGTCGGCCGCGTGAGGTGGCGCCGCGCTTGGGCCGTTCGGCGACCGGAGCGGTGATGACGACCGGGATGCCGGAGGGGGCCTGGGCGCCGGTGATGCGGTGCAGGGCCTCCGCGCCCGCGCGGACCTGGGTGGTCTGCGGGACGATGCCGGCCGTTGCCATGAGGCGGGTCATGGCGCGGCGCTGGCTCGGGGTGACCAGGGTGACGACGCTGCCGGACTCGCCGGCGCGGGCCGTGCGGCCGCCGCGGTGGAGGTAGTCCTTGTGGTCGGTCGGGGGGTCGACGTTGACGACGAGGTCGAGGCTGTCGACGTGGATCCCGCGTGCCGCGACGTTGGTCGCCACCAGCACGGTGACGTGCCCGTTCTTGAACTGCGTCAGCGTACGGGTGCGCTGCGGCTGCGACTTGCCGCCGTGCAGGGCGGCAGCCCGTACTCCGCTGCTCAGGAGGTGCTCGGTGAGACGGTCGACGGCGTGCTTGGTGTCCAGGAACATGAGCACCCGGCCCTCGCGTGCGGCGATCTCGGTGGTGGCCGCGTGCTTGTCGGCGCCGTGGACGTGCAGTACGTGGTGCTCCATCGTGGTGACCGCGCCGGCCGACGGGTCGACGGAGTGCACGACCGGGTCGCTCAGGTAGCGGCGTACGAGCAGATCGACGTTGCGGTCGAGCGTGGCGGAGAACAGCATGCGCTGGCCGTCGGGACGCACTTGGTCGAGCAGCGCGGTGACCTGCGGCATGAAGCCCATGTCGGCCATCTGGTCGGCTTCGTCGAGGACGGTGACGGAGACCTGGTCCAGCCGGCAGTCGCCGCGCTCGATGAGGTCCTTGAGGCGTCCGGGCGTGGCGACGACGACCTCGACGCCACCGCGCAGCGCGCCGGCCTGCCTGCCGATCGACATCCCGCCCACCACCGTGGTCAGTCGCAGCTTCATCGATCGGGCGTACGGCGTGAGCGCGTCGGTGACCTGCTGCGCCAGCTCACGCGTCGGTACCAGGACCAGCCCCAGCGGCTGCCGGGGCTCGGCACGCCGCCCGGCCGTACGGGCCAGCAGGGCCAGCCCGAAGGCGAGCGTCTTGCCGGAACCGGTGCGCCCCCGGCCGAGGACGTCACGGCCGGCGAGGGAGTTCGGCAGGGTCGCCCCCTGGATCGGGAACGGTACGGTCACGCCCTGCGCACCGAGCGCGGCCAGCAGCTCCGCTGGCATGGCGAGATCGGCGAAGCTCGCCGCGGCGGGCAGCGCCGGGGTGACCGTCTTCGGGAGGGCGAACTCGCCCTGCACCGCGGCGGGTCGGCGGCCGCGACCGGGAGAACGACTCGGCCCGCCGGAGCGGCTCGGGGGCGGGAAACCGAATCGGCTGCCGTTCTTGCCCGGGGCGGCGTCGCCGTTCCGAGTGCGGGCGAAGCGGTCGTTCGTGCGTGTGCGGTTCATGCGGAACCTTCCTCGATGCGGCACATATCAAGGAATTCCCGCAGCAGGGACGCATCGAGAATTGCAAGAACAGGCCGAATGAACGGGAATCCGTGTTCGCGGATCTGCGGATTCCTCGCAGCCGTTCCCCGGATGGGATTCGCTGCGGAAAGTAGACGCAGCTGGGGCCCGCACCCCGAGGGATGCGGGCCCCAGCTACGAAATGCGCGTCCGAGGACGCGCCGGCGTCAGGCGAGGACGATGTTCTCGGCCGTCGGGCCCTTCTGGCCCTGCGCGATGTCGAAGTTCACCTTCTGGCCTTCGAGCAGCTCGCGGAAGCCCTGGGCGGCGATGTTCGAGTAGTGGGCGAACACGTCTGCGCCGCCACCGTCCTGCTCGATGAAGCCGAAACCCTTTTCCGCGTTGAACCACTTCACGGTGCCAGTAGCCATGTCTTGTTCTCCTTCGGGGCAGTCCACCGGCGCCCGCACTCTACGGACGCCATGTCGTGGCGATGATCACCCCGCCCGGAAAAGACCGGTGTCAAAGAGCACTTCCGACAGCACAGCGGCCGAACGGGAAGAGCTTTAAATTCGGGAACCACAACCAACTGATATCGACAGTAGCACGTTGCGGCGATCCGTGTGTGTTGAGTAATTCCACTCTGTCCGCTGCGGCAGGGAAACTGTGCGCTCATTCCGTGAAACCCTCATCCCGCGGATGCAGATATAAGGGTGCCCATTTCGCAGAGATGGGCCCGCACGTCGGGTCCGTCAGATGACACCCTGCGCCAGCATCGCGTCCGCCACCCGCTCGAAGCCCGCGATGTTCGCGCCGGTGACGTAGTCGCCGGGAGCGCCGTAGCGCTCGGCGGTCTCGTGGCAGGTGGTGTGGATGCCGTTCATGATGTGGGTCAGTTCTTCCTCGACCCGCGCCGCCGTCCAGGACGTACGGGCGTGGTTCTGCGCCATCTCCAGGGCGCTGACCGCGACGCCGCCCGCGTTGGCGGCCTTGCCGGGGCCGAAGGCGACGCCGGCCTTCTGGAGGAGGTGGACGGCCTCGGGCGTCGTCGGCATGTTGGCGCCCTCGGAGACGGCCTTCACGCCGTTGCGGACGAGGGTGGCGGCGGCGTTCTCGTCCAGCTCGTTCTGCGTGGCCGACGGGAGCGCGAGGTCGGCCGGGACCTCCCAGACGCTGCCGCCGGGGACGAAGCGGGCCGAGGCGCCGCGCCGCTCGGCGTACGTGTCGACCCGGCCGCGCTCGACCTCCTTGATCTGCTTCAGCAGGTCGAGGTCGATGCCCTTCTCGTCGACGACGTAGCCGGAGGAGTCCGAGCAGGTGACGGGGTTCGCGCCGAGGGCGGTGAGCTTCTCGATGGTGTAGATCGCGACGTTGCCGGAGCCGGACACGACCGCCGTCTGGCCCTCCAGGTCCTCCCCGCGCTCGCGCAGCATCGCCGCCGCGAAGAGCACGTTGCCGTAGCCCGTCGCCTCCGGGCGGATCAGCGAGCCGCCCCAGCCCGCACCCTTGCCGGTGAGCACGCCGGCCTCCCAGCGGTTGGTGATCCGGCGGTACTGGCCGAAGAGGTAGCCGATCTCCCGGCCGCCGACGCCGATGTCCCCCGCCGGGACGTCGGTGTGCTCGCCGATGTGCCGGTACAGCTCCGTCATGAACGACTGGCAGAAGCGCATGACCTCCGCGTCGCTCCGCCCGTGCGGGTCGAAGTCGCTGCCGCCCTTGCCGCCGCCGATGCCGAGGCCGGTCAGCGCGTTCTTGAAGATCTGCTCGAAGCCCAGGAACTTGATGACGCCCAGGTTGACGGAGGGGTGGAAGCGCAGGCCGCCCTTGTACGGGCCCAGCGCGCTGTTGAACTCGACGCGGAAGCCGCGGTTGACGTGGACCCGGCCCTTGTCGTCCTGCCACGGCACCCGGAAGATCACCTGCCGCTCCGGCTCGACCAGCCGCTCGACCAGCCCCGGCTCGGCGTACTCGGGACGGGCCGCGAGCACCGGCGCCAGCGTCTCCAGGACCTCGTGGGCGGCCTGGTGGAACTCGGGCTGGGCCGGGTTACGGTGTTCGATCTCGGTGAGCAGGTGGTCGAGCGCGGTCCTGGTCTCGCTTCGCGTCGTCACGGGGGCCCTTTCTGGCACGGCTGACACCGGAGACCGGGAGAGGACGGGGGTACGGGAGTACGGGCGTCGTCGTCCGGTCGGTCCGGTGGTGGGCGCTCGGCGCCGTTGCCGCGCGCGGGACACTTCAGTGTTACGCGCATGTAAACGTCCTGGCCAGCACCAGGCGTCCCACGCGACCACTATGTGAGACCGCGCTCCCGCATATCGGGGGTTTTCGTGACGTACGAGACGAAGGTCACCCGGACGGCTCGGGCCTGCCCCCGGCACGCGTCACGCGTCACGCGTCGCCGTTCAGCATCGCAGCCGTGAGGACGTTCCCGGCGACGCCCCACCCGCCGTCGGCGACTTCGTCGACGAGTACGACGGTGGTGGGGCGGGCCCGGTCGCCGTAGATCTCCACGTAGAGGTCGGTGGTGCGTTCGATGATCTTCCGCTTGTCCTCCGGGGTGAGGGTGCCCTCGGGGACCTTGAAGTGGGCGAAGGGCATGTCAGATCATCCCTCCGTTGGCCCGCAGGATCTGGCCGTTCACCCAGTGACCGGCGGGGCTGCTCAGGAAGGCGACCACGGCGGCGATGTCCGCCGGGGTGCCCAGCCGCTCCAGGGGCGGCGTCTTCGCGAGCTGGTCGATCTGCTCGGGGGTCTTGCCCGAGAGGAACAGGTCCGTGGCCGTGGGGCCGGGCGCGACCGTGTTCACGGTGATGTCCCGCCCGCGCAGCTCCCGCGCCAGGATCAGGGTCATCGCCTCCACGGCGCCCTTGCTCGCCGCGTACGCCCCGTAGGTCGGGAACTGCGTGCCGACCACGGAGGTCGAGAAGCCCACGAAGCTTCCTCCCCCGCGCAGCCGCCGGGCCGCTTCCCGGGCGACCACGAAGGTGCCGCGGATGTTGGTGCGGTGCATGGCGTCCAGGGCGGTCAGGTCCAGGTCGGCGATGGGTGACAGGGCCATTCGGCCCGCCGAGTTCACCACCACGTCGATCCCGCCGTACTCCTCCTCCGCCCGGTCGAACAGCGCGGCGACCTCCGTCTCCTCCGCCACGTCCGCCGGTACGGCGACCGCCCGTCCGCCGGCCTCGGTGATCGCCGCCACCGTCTCCTTGGCGGAGGCCTCGTCGCGGGCGTAGTTCACGACGACGGCCAGGCCGTCCTGGGCGAGCTTCTCGGAGACCGCGCGGCCGATGCCGCGTGATCCGCCGGTGACGACGGCGACGCGGATGTCCGCCGCTGTGGTCAGGTTGGTGTTCGTGTTCGTGGTCATGCGTCCACGATGCGCCGCCTCCGCCCGCGCAACCAGGGGATGTCATCCCATGGGTCAGCGGCCCGGCCCGGCGCAGAATGGAGGGCATGAGCGCTGTGAAGTACGCCGAGCTGGGGGCCTTCCTGCGGTCACGGCGGGAACGCATCCGCCCGGCCGACGTCGGGCTGCCGACCGGGCCCCGGCGCCGGGTGCCGGGGCTGCGGCGCGAGGAGGTCGCCCATCTCGCCGGGGCGTCGGTGGACTACTACAACGAGCTGGAGCGCGGCGCCGGGTCGCAGCCCTCCGAGCAGATGATCGCCGCGCTGGCCAGGGCACTGCGGCTGTCCGCCGACGAACGGGACTATCTGTACCGGCTCGCGGACCGGCCGGTGCCCGTGCAGGGCGGGGCCGCCTCGCATGTGCACCCCGGCATGCTCGACCTGCTCGGGCGGATGACCTCGACCCCGGCGCAGGTCATCACCGACCTGCACGTCACCCTCGTACAGAACCCGCTGGCCGTGGCGCTGGTCGGGGACCACTCCGGGCTGCGGGGGCCCCGCGCCAGCTTCGTGCACCGGTGGTTCACCGAGCCCGACACCCGGCGCCTGCATCCCGAGGCCGACCACGAGAGCCAGTCCCGCGCCTTCGTCGCCGACCTGCGGGCCGCTGCGGCGCGGAGGGACGCGAAGGACCCGGAGGCCGGCTCGATGATCCGTACGCTGCTCGACGTGTCGCCGGAGTTCGCCGCGCTGTGGGCCGACCACGACGTGGCGTTCCGGCGGGACGACCGGAAGCGGATCGTCCATCCCACGATCGGCGTCATCGAGGTCAACTGCCTCAACCTCTTCAGCGAGGACGGGCGGCAGCGGCTGCTCTGGTTCACGCCGGCCGTGGGGACCGACAGCGCGGGGTTGCTGGATCTGCTGGCGGTGGTCGGGACGCAGGAGGTGGTCAGCTCTCCGAGGCGTACGGGAGGAAGTCCGTCCACGCGGTCGGAGTGAGGGCGAGGCGGGGGCCGCCTTGTGCGTGCTTGGAGTCGCGGACGTGGATGGTGCCGGGGGTGGCCGCGATCTCGATGCACGAGTTGCCGTCTGTGCCGCTGCTATAGCTGCTCTTGAACCACACCAGTTCAGAGGCGTCCCTGGTGGAGGCCTTGCGGATCATGTTTCTCCCAGCACTTGTTCGATGAAGGCGAGCGACTCTCTCGGGGGGAGAGCCTGGGCCCGGATGGTGCCATACCGCAGTTCAAGAATGCGCAGGTCCTTGGGCTCCGTGGTAGGTCGGCCGTTGAAGGCACCGTCGGAGCGCCCCACAGCCGTACCGTCCGGGAACTTCAGCAGCTCGATCTTGCCGTCCACTCCCGGATGGGCATCGGTGTTCGTCGGCATGACCTGCAGCGTGACGTGGTTCAACCTCCCCGCCTCCAACAGGCGTTCGAGCTGGCGCCGTTTCACCATTGTGCCGCCAACCGGGCGACGCAATGGTGCCTCTTCCAGAACGAAGTGGATCGATGGGGCCGGGTCACGTTCGAGGATGGCCTGTCGAGCCAGGCGAGCGGCGACCATGCGCTCCACATCGTCCGACGAGTAGGGCGGCTGGGCTGCTTCCATCAGGGCGCGAGCGTGCTCCGGTGTCTGCAACAACCCGTGGACGCTGTTGCACTCGTAGATCCCGATCTCAACCGCCTTCGCCTCCAGCTTCCCCAGCTCCCGCACCTTCTTCGGGTACCGGACCTTCTTCACGTCCTCCCAGGCCGCCGCGATGAGCCCACCCGCGTCCAGCACCTCGTCGGCCCGGTCCAGATACTCCTGCCGGGGAATCCGTTTCCCACCCTCGACCTTGTAGACGAGGTCCTCCCCGTACCCGACAGCCACTCCGAAGTCGGCAGCCCGCATCCCCACCGCCTCGCGGCGGAGCTTCAACTGCCGTCCCACCGTGGTGATGACCGCGACGCCCCACTCGTCGTCGGGGTCCACCTCCCACCCCGGCTCTTCCGTCTCGACCGTCATCCCGCGCCCCTTCGTCGTACTCGCAGCGTTGCCCCAGCGCCCTACCCGCCGGCCCCTCCCGACAGCACCGACACCGCCGGACAACAACCGGACAGTCACCGTACGTACCCGCTGAGTCACTTCTCACGGTACGCACGCACCGCCACGCTGAGTGACGTGAACCAGAAATCCGCCGCCGAACTCCCGACCCGCGTCCGCAACTTCAGCGTGCAGCTCTCCCCCACGCCACGCGGCGCCCGCCTCGCCCGCCTGCTCGCGACCGAGCAGCTCCGCGCCTGGGGCCTTCCCCTGGACCCCGCACGCCAGCTCATCGCCGAGCTGGCCTCCAACGCGGCGGCCCACGGACGCGTCCCCGGCCGCGATTTCCGGCTCACGCTCTACGTCGTAGGCGGCACCCTCCGCATCGAGGTCACCGACACCCGGGCCGAGCGGCTCCCCGACGTCCGGACACCCGCCCCCGACGCGGAATCGGGCCGTGGCCTGCTGCTGGTGGAGGCGTTGGCGGACCGCTGGGGAGTGACCGAGGGCCGCTTCCCGCGCAAGACCGTGTGGGCCGAACTGCGCTGCACGCCACCGGAACCCACCTTCTGAGGTTCCGGTGCCGTCGGCGCCCTGCCAAGGAAAGAACGAGCTGGGCGCCCTGGCAGGGGGCCTCACCGTCACAGGTCCGGACCAACCCCTTGCCCCCGCCCCTCGCTCGTCGCAAGCTCCCCTCATGGAGCTGGAGTTGCGGCATCTCAAGACGGTACGGGCCATCGCCGACGCCGGGAGCCTCACCAGGGCGGCGACGGCTCTCGGTCTCGCGCAGCCCGCGCTGAGCGCACAGCTCAAGCGGATCGAACGGGCCCTGGGCGGCGCGCTGTTCGTGCGCGGTCGGCATGGCGTGCGGGCCACCGCGCTGGGCGAACTGGTGCTGGAGCGCAGCCGGATCGTGCTGCCGGCGGTGACCGAGTTGCAGCAGGAGGCGGCCCGGTTCGCGCGGGCGCCGCGCACCGCCGAGCGGCTTCGGCTGGGCGGCACGCACGGGCCTCTGCTGGGTGCGCTCGTCGACCGGCTGGCCGATGTGGCGCCCGACGCCCGGATGACGACCTGCACCTCCTGGTCCGAGCGGGAGCTGGCCGAACAGCTCGCCGAGGGGCGGCTGGACTTCGCGCTCGCCGGGACCTGTGGCCCGGCCGCCCCGCCCGGTGCCGAGGGGCTGGTGTGGCGGGAGGTCGCCGTCGACCCCGTGTTCGTGATGATGCCCGTCGGTCACCCGCTCGCCCACCGGCCCGAGGTGGACCTGACCGAGCTGGCGGGCGAGGAGTGGGCCTGCGTACCCGGCGACGGCTGCTTCGGCGACTGCTTCTCCGTGTCGTGCGCCCGCGCTGGGTTCACGCCGCGCCGCATGTACGAGACGGACACCGCGTCCCTGGTGCACCTGGTGCAGGTGGGGCGGGCGGTCGGACTGTGCCGGGCGACGTTCCCGACCACGCCCGGCATCGTCACCCGGCCGCTCACCGGTACGCCGCTGGCCTGGCGGCACCTGCTCGGCTGGCACGCGGTGACGCAGCGGCAGGACACCGCCGCGACCGTGCTCGCGCAGGCGCGCATGGCGCACGCGGGCGTGGCGGCGAGCAGCGACAGCTACACGGAGTGGATGGCGGCGCACCGGGTGCCGTGATGCCGGGCCCGGCGCCCTCGCACGCCCTCCGTAGCGACACGCCCTTCCGTAACGGCACGCACTCCATAACGGCACGCCTTCCATAACGCCGGGGAGAGGGTCGACCGACGTCTTACGGCCGCCGGTCGCCCCTCCCTACGGTTTCGGCACCTCCCCACCGAGACCGAGGAGATCCCCCATGCCCCACCGACACCGAGACACCAGAGCCGTGGGTGCCGCCGTCGCCGCGACGGCCGCCCTGCTCGTGGCCGGGCTCAGCGGCTCCGCGAGCGCCGGTACGGCACCCTCCGCCCCCGTCCCCACCGCCGCCGAGAACCTGCGTGCCGACGCCGCTCCGCCCGCCCTGCTCCGGGCCATGCAGCGCGACCTCGGCCTCAACCGGGAGCAGGCCGAACGCCGACTCGTCAACGAGGCCGACGCGGGCGCCACGGCGGGCCGGCTCCGCGCCGCGCTCGGCGGCGACTTCGCGGGCGCGTGGGTGCGGGGCACCGAGTCCGGCACGCTGACCGTGGCGACGACGGACGCGGGCGACGTCGCGACGATCGAGGCCGAGGGCGCCGTGGCGAAGGTCGTACGGCACTCGCTCGGTGACCTCGACGCGGCCAAGTCCCGCCTCGACCGGGCCGCCGCCCGGCTGGACGGGGACGCCACCGACGCGGCCGTCCGGTACGTCGATGTGCGCACGAACACGGTCACCGTGCAGGCGGTACGGCCGTCCGCGGCCCGCGCGCTCCTCGACGCGGCCGACGTCGGCACCGGACTCGCCCGGGTCGAGAAGTCGGCCGAGAAGCCCCGCCCCTTCTACGACCTGCGGGGCGGCGAGGCGTACTACATCAACAACAGCGGACGCTGCTCGATCGGCTTCCCGGTGACCAAGGGGACGCAGCAGGGCTACGCCACCGCCGGCCACTGCGGGCGGGCCGGGGCGAGCACGAGCGGCGCCAACCGGGTGGCGCAGGGCACCTTCCAGGGGTCGATCTTCCCGGGCCGTGACATGGCGTGGGTGGCGACCAACTCCCAGTGGACCGCCACTCCGTACGTCAGCGGCGCCGGCGGTCAGAACGTGCAGGTCACCGGGTCCACCCAGGCACCGGTCGGCGCGTCCGTGTGCCGTTCCGGCTCCACCACCGGCTGGCACTGCGGCACCATCCAGCAGCACAACACCAGCGTGACCTACCCCGAGGGCACCATCAGCGGCGTCACCCGCACCACGGTGTGCGCCGAGCCCGGCGACTCGGGTGGCTCGTACATCTCGGGCAGCCAGGCGCAGGGCGTCACCTCGGGCGGCTCGGGCGACTGCCGCAGCGGCGGTACGACGTTCTACCAGCCGATCAACCCGCTGCTGCAGAACTACGGCCTCACCCTGAAGACGACGGGTGACGGCGGCGAGGACCCGGGCGAGCCCGGCGGCACCTGGGCGGCCGGCACCGTCTACCAGCCGGGTGCCACCGTGACGTACGGCGGCGCCACCTACCGCTGCCTCCAGGGCCACCAGGCCCAGCAGGGCTGGGAACCGCCGAACGTACCGGCGCTGTGGCAGCGCGTGTGAGCGGCTGACCATCCCACGGGGGACGCCCTGGCGGGGGACGACGGGGACGGGCCCGGGTGCGCGGTGGGAGCGCACCCGGGCCCGGTCGCGGTCACGGTCATGACCACGGTCAGGTGCGGGTGACCCTGCCGCACTCCTCCGACTCGGCCCCCGTGAGGGGCTCGCTGCGGTCGTACGGGTCCGTCCGGGGCCCGGTCGCCGGGTCACCGTCGACCGCGTCACCGCTGAATCGGGGGTGCAGATAACCGTCGTCGATGCCGCAGTCGGTGTTCCCGTGCTCGGAGAAGTACTTCTCCACCAGCAGTTTGCCCTCGGTCACGTTCCACCTCTCGGGGTCGTTCAGCGTCAGGGTGAGCACGCGCCGCACGATCGTGCGCGCCACCTCGCCGTCGTCCCCGTCCGCCCGGACCAGCGGGTAGACGAAGGTGTAGTCCGCGTTGACCTTCACCACGCCCGGCTCCCCCGCGGCCAGGGTCATGCGTCCCCTGACCTTGACCACGTCGCCGGCCAGGCGGGTCTCGTCCGGGTCGAAGCGGGTGAAGAGCTTGAGCGGGTCGTGCTCCTCGTCCGGCGCGCGCAGCGACCGGCGCAGCTTGGGCAGCAGCTCCGGTTGCTTCGGGTCGAGGACGGCCAGCGCCTTGTCCGGCCGCTCGCCGCGCAGTACGCCGGGGTCGAGGTTGGCGGCGACCAGGAGCTCCTTGGTACGCCGCAGCGCGAACGCCACGTCCTTCTCGCTCATGCCGGAGAGCGCCTTCGCCTCCGGTATCTCGATGGCGTCGGCGCCCTCGGCCCACCGCTCGGCCGGTGAGCCGCGGAAGGGGTGCTCGCGCGTGGCCCGCCCCGACTCGGCGGGGTTTCCGGGAGCACCGGTCGGCCGCGCGGTCTCGGCCGCCAACGGCGATTGCTCGGAGCCGCCGGCGTCGCCGGGCAGCACCAGCGAGGGGCGCACGGCGACGACCGCGAGCGCCGCCACGACCAGCACGCCGATGACGGCGCCCACCCGGCGCCGACGGGAACCGCCGTTCCCCTCCTGGCCCACGGGGCCCGTGCGCCATCCCGGCGGGGGCGGCGGGCCCTGAGCCTTTCGCTTCCCGCCCGGTCCTCGGCCACCACGTCCGCCGCCGGCGCGCCGCGCCGCCTCGTCCTCCTCCCGCAACCGCCGGGCCACCATCCGCGCCCGCGCGGAGGGCTCCTTGGGCGTGGCGGTGCCCCCGCCCTCGGCGGCCTCCCGCAGGAACGCCTCCAGTTGCTCGTCGGACAGGGAGGAGGCCGACTCGTCGTCGGAGCGGCCGGAAGGCGGAACAGTACTCACGGACTCACTTCCCGGTGGCGGCACAGGGCTGGGCTTTCGAAGATCAGAAGATCAATGGTGGCCTCGGGTGTAGCAGGAGTGCACCCCCGTGGGGGAGTTGTGACAGAACTGCTGCGCCGTCCGGGGCCACGAGACGCACCCGGTGCCGCCGCAACGGCCTGTCGGGGGGTATGGCCCGCCCTCGGTGCACCCCCGCGCTCGATCTCCCGTGGGCGGCCATCGGCGGAGAGGCATGGCAGAGGGGCCCGTACGACCGAAGTCGTACGGGCCCCTCTGTTCAGGCATCAGCCCATGTCAGGTCAGTCGACCGACAAGCAAGCGGAGCTTACTTGTTGATCTTGGTGACCTGGCCGGCGCCCACGGTCCGGCCACCCTCGCGGATGGCGAACTTCAGGCCCTCTTCCATGGCGACGGGCTGGATGAGCTCCACCTTCATCTCGGTGTTGTCACCCGGCATGACCATCTCGGTGCCCTCGGGGAGGGTCACGACGCCGGTCACGTCCGTCGTACGGAAGTAGAACTGCGGACGGTAGTTGTTGAAGAAGGGGGTGTGACGGCCACCCTCGTCCTTCGACAGGATGTAGGCCTGGGCCTCGAACTCGGTGTGCGGCGTGACCGAACCCGGCTTGATGATGACCTGGCCGCGCTCGACGTCCTCGCGCTTGATGCCACGGAGGAGCAGACCGACGTTCTCACCGGCCTGGCCCTCGTCGAGCAGCTTGCGGAACATCTCGATGCCGGTGACCGTGGTGGTGGTCTTCTCGGTCTTGATGCCGATGATGTCGACGGTCTCGTTGACCTTGAGGACACCACGCTCGATGCGGCCGGTGACGACGGTGCCACGACCGGTGATCGTGAAGACGTCCTCGATCGGCATCAGGAACGGCTTGTCGACGTCGCGCTCGGGCTCCGGGATGGACTCGTCCACGGCCTTCATGAGCTCGAGGACCGAGTTGCCCCACTCCTTGTCGCCCTCGAGGGCCTTCAGAGCGGAGACCTTGACGACCGGCAGGTCGTCGCCCGGGAACTCGTACTCGGAGAGGAGCTCGCGCACCTCGAGCTCGACGAGCTCCAGGATCTCCTCGTCGTCCACCATGTCGGCCTTGTTCAGGGCGACGACGATGTACGGAACGCCGACCTGGCGGGCCAGGAGCACGTGCTCCTTGGTCTGCGGCATCGGGCCGTCGGTGGCCGCGACCACGAGGATGGCGCCGTCCATCTGCGCCGCACCCGTGATCATGTTCTTGATGTAGTCCGCGTGACCGGGGCAGTCGACGTGGGCGTAGTGACGCGTCTCGGTCTGGTACTCGACGTGCGCGATCGAGATCGTGATACCGCGCTGGCGCTCCTCGGGAGCCTTGTCGATCTGGTCGAAGGCCGAGGCCTCGTTCAGCTCGGGGTACGCGTCGTGCAGCACCTTGGTAATGGCGGCCGTGAGGGTCGTCTTACCGTGGTCGATGTGACCGATGGTGCCGATGTTGACGTGCGGCTTAGTCCGCTCGAACTTCGCCTTCGCCACTGGGGTCCTCCTGTGGAGTGGTTCTGTACGCCTTACTCATCGGCGCCAGGTGATCTTTGCTGGAAAGCCCGGGTGCCGGGGGCATTCCGCCGGGTTCACGACGGAATGCCCCATGCAGGCTCCGGGGTCAAGCCTAAAGCGTGAGAACGGGGTCCGTTAAACGGAGTAGTCCGTTACTCGCCCTTGGCCTTCGCGATGATCTCCTCGGCGACGTTCCGGGGAACCTCGGCGTAGGAGTCGAACTGCATCGAGTAGCTTGCGCGACCCGACGTCTTGCTGCGGAGGTCGCCGACGTAGCCGAACATCTCCGAGAGGGGCACGAGGCCCTTCACGACGCGAGCACCCATCCGCTCCTCCATGGCCTGGATCTGGCCACGGCGGGAGTTGATGTCGCCGATGACCTCACCCATGTAGTCCTCGGGGGTGGTGACCTCGACGGACATCATCGGCTCCATGAGCACGGGCGAGGCCTTGCGCGCGGCCTCCTTGAACGCCTGCGAACCGGCGATCTTGAACGCCAGCTCGGAGGAGTCGACCTCGTGGTAGCCACCGTCGATGAGCGTGACGCGGACGCCCGTCATCTCGTAGCCGGCCAGGATGCCGAACTGCATGGCCTCCTGGGCACCGGCGTCCACCGAAGGGATGTACTCCTTCGGGATGCGGCCACCGGTCACCTTGTTCACGAACTCGTACGAGGTGTCGCCACCCTCGATCGGCTCGATCGCGATCTGCACCTTGGCGAACTGACCGGTACCACCGGTCTGCTTCTTGTGGGTGTAGTCCACGCGCTCGACGGCCTTGCGGATCGTCTCACGGTACGCGACCTGGGGCTTACCGACGTTGGCCTCGACCTTGAACTCACGGCGCATACGGTCGACCAGCACCTCGAGGTGCAGCTCGCCCATGCCGCCGATGATGGTCTGGCCGGTCTCCTCGTCGGAGTGGACCTGGAAGGAGGGGTCCTCCTCGGCCAGGCGCTGGATCGCGACGCCGAGCTTCTCCTGGTCGCCCTTCGACTTGGGCTCGATGGCGACCTCGATGACCGGCGCCGGGAAGTCCATGGACTCCAGGATGACCGGGTTCTTGTCGTCGGACAGCGTCTCACCGGTGGTGGTCTGCTTCAGGCCCATGACGGCGACGATGTCACCGGCGCCCACCGACTCGATCTCCTCACGCTTGTTGGCGTGCATACGGTAGATCTTGCCGATGCGCTCCTTCTTGCCCTTGACGGGGTTCAGCACCGCGGTGCCGGACACCAGGCGGCCCGAGTAGACCCGGACGAAGGTGAGCTTGCCGAGGTGCGGGTCGCTCATGATCTTGAAGGCGAGCGCGGCCAGCGGCTCGTCCTCGGACGGCTTGCGCTTGACGACGACCTCGGGGTCCTTGACGTCGTGGCCCTCGATGGCCTCGACGTCGAGCGGGGTCGGCAGGTAGCGCACGACCGCGTCGAGCAGGGGCTGAACGCCCTTGTTCTTGAACGCGGTGCCGCAGAACACCGGGGTGACCGTGGTGTCGCTGGACTTGCCGGAGGCGATGGTGATGCGACGGATCGCGGCGTACAGCTGCTCCTCGGTGGGCTCCTGGCCCTCCAGGAACAGCTCCATGATCTCTTCGTCGTTCTCCGCGACGCCCTCGACCAGCTTGCCGCGCCACTCCTCGGCTGCCTCGGTGTGCGTGGCCGGGATGTCGACGGTGTCGTACATCTCGCCCTTGGCGGCCTCGGCGGACCACACGAGCGCCTTCATGCGGACCAGGTCCACGACGCCCTTGAAGTCGGCCTCGGCACCGATCGGGAGCTGCATGACGAGCGGCTGGGCGCCCAGGCGGTCCGAGATCATCTCCACGCAGCGGTGGAACTCGGCGCCGGTACGGTCCAGCTTGTTGACGAAGCAGATGCGCGGCACGCCGTAACGGTCGGCCTGACGCCACACCGTCTCGGACTGCGGCTCGACACCGGCGACACCGTCGAACACGGTCACGGCACCGTCGAGCACACGCAGGGAACGCTCCACCTCGACGGTGAAGTCGACGTGCCCCGGGGTGTCGATGATGTTGATCGTGTAGTCGTTGTCCTCGAGCGGCCAGTGGCAGGTGGTCGCAGCAGACGTGATCGTGATGCCACGCTCCTGCTCCTGCTCCATCCAGTCCATCGTGGCGGCGCCGTCGTGGACCTCACCGATCTTGTACGACACACCCGTGTAGAACAGGATCCGCTCGGTGGTGGTCGTCTTGCCCGCGTCGATGTGGGCCATGATCCCGATGTTGCGGACCCTGGCCAGGTCAAGTGAAGTGGTAGCCATAAGGCTTCAGTCTTCTCTCGGTCTCGATGTGGGTAGCGACTACCAGCGGTAGTGCGCGAAGGCCTTGTTGGACTCGGCCATCTTGTGCGTGTCCTCGCGCTTCTTGACGGCCGCACCGAGGCCGTTCGAAGCGTCGAGAAGCTCGTTGAGCAGACGCTCGGTCATGGTCTTCTCGCGACGGGCGCGGGAGTAACCGACCAGCCAGCGCAGCGCGAGGGTGTTGGCGCGACCGGGCTTGACCTCGATCGGCACCTGGTACGTCGCACCACCGACACGGCGGGACTTGACCTCGAGGGTCGGCTTGATGTTCTCGAGAGCGCGCTTCAGCGTGATGACCGGGTCATTGCCGGTCTTCTCGCGCAGGCCCTCCATGGCGCCGTAGACGATGCGCTCGGCGGTGGAGCGCTTGCCGTTCAGCAGCACCTTGTTGATCAGGGAGGTCACCAGAGGAGAACCGTAGACCGGGTCGATGATGACCGGGCGCTTCGGGGCGGGGCCCTTACGAGGCATTCTTACTTCTCCTTCTTGGCGCCGTAGCGGCTGCGGGCCTGCTTGCGGTTCTTCACACCCTGGGTGTCAAGCGAACCGCGGATGATCTTGTAGCGAACACCCGGCAGGTCCTTCACACGGCCGCCGCGCACGAGCACGATGGAGTGCTCCTGCAGGTTGTGCCCCTCACCCGGAATGTAAGCGGTGACCTCGATCCCGCTGGTCAGACGCACACGCGCGACCTTACGCAGGGCCGAGTTCGGCTTCTTCGGGGTGGTCGTGAACACACGCGTGCAGACGCCGCGACGCTGGGGCGAACCCTCGAGTGCGGGCGTCTTGTTCTTCTCGACCTTGTCCTGCCGGCCCTTCCGGACCAGCTGCTGGATCGTAGGCACTACTTCTCCGGTTTCTGTGTGCCGAATGGTGAAGCTAACCTGGAACGTCTCCGACCCACGCGGTCGGGTGTGTCGAAGCCGCGAACCCTTGCCGCGAGGCAGAGGAAAGCGCGGATTGCGGTGGCCGGTCACGACCCTCACTGCGGTTGAAGGCACGCACGAGGGCCAGGGCACACCCCAGGCACAAGGTCTGAGCGTACCTATCGCATTCGCTGCGGTCAAAACAAATGCGCGGGACCGGCAGTGGCACCCGCCTCGCCCCGATTCCTCCCGACCCGCGCGCAGCGCCTCCACGCCCCCGGGAGCACCGCCGGCGACTCACCGCCGCCCCGACGTCTCAGGCCCGCGGGACCCGGTGCCTCAGGTGCTCAGGGCCCGGCGCCTCAGACCCGCGGCACCGGAACGCGCGCCCCGCCAGGTGCGGGCTCGGCAGCCGCCCGTGGCCCCGGCGGACCAGAGGAACCGCGTACGGTCGCGCCGGACGCGCCGGACGCCTCGGACGCACAGCTCGCCTCGGACGCACCGCTCGCCCCGGACGCGGGTCCGCCCGGATCGCCGTGACCGTCGACGGCACCCGACCCGGCAGAGCCCCGGACCGGATCCGCGGCGGCGTCGGCGGCGGGCTCGGCCCGTCGGTCCGAAGGCCCGTCCGGGACGGCGTCGCCGGCGGGGACGGCGTCACCGCGGGCCGGAGCCGCCGGCGTCGTCGGCGTCGCCCGTGCCGCCGGTGCCGCCGTGTCGTCGCGGACGAAGTACGTCGGCCGGTTCTGCACGGCCGTGTATATGCGGCCTACGTACTCACCGAGCAGGCCGACGCAGATCAGCTGCACGGCGCCGATGAAGACGATGCCGGTGAAGAGCGACGTCCAGCCGGGCACCGTGCGGCCCAGTGCGAAGGCGGTGAGGGTGTAGACGAGCAGCGCCAGGCAGACCACGAAGGCGCCGGCGCCCAGCCAGGTGGCCAGTCGCAGCGGGGCCGCGGAGAAGCCGGTGACGCTGTCGACCGCGAGGCGGATCATCCGGCCCAGCGGGTACTTGGTGCGGCCCGCGGTGCGCGGAGCGCGCTCGTACGTCACCCGCCCGCTCGGGAAGCCCAGCCAGGGCACGAGGAGCCGGTAGACCCGCTGCTGGTCCGGCAGGGCCTTCAGGGCGTCCACCGCGGCCCGGCTGAGCAGCCGGAAGTCGCCGGCCTGCGCGAGGACCGACGGGCCCGCCAGGCGCCGCATGAGGCGGTAGTAGAGGCCCGCGCTCCAGCGCTTGAACCCGGTGTCGCTGCTGCGGTCGGCGCGGACGCCGTACACGATGTCGAGCCCCTCGGCGCGGGCCAGCGCCAGCATGTCGGGGATCTTCTCCGGCGGGTCCTGGAGGTCGGCGTCCAGGCTCACCACGTAGGCCCCGGACGCCCGGTCCAAGCCCGCGGTGAGGGCGGCCTGGTGGCCGGAATTGCGCCGCAGCGCGACCACGCGCAGCTCTGGCCATCCCAGCCGGAAGGCGGCGAGCAGTTCCGCCGTGCGGTCGCCGCTGCCGTCGTCCACCGCCACGACCTCGTGGGGGACGCCCAGCTCCGTGAGGACCGGCCGCAGCCTGCTGACCAGCGCGGGCAGGACCTCTTCCTCGTTGTACATCGGAATGACGACCGACAGCACGATCGGTTCGTGCAGTTCCTCGTCCCGTTCCTCGGGCACCGCGCCTCCCCTCCCCCGAACACCGGGCACAGATGTGCGACTCTTGTGCGATCTTATGGCAGCAATTGACGGTTGAGGGTGGACTGAGGGGGATGACAGCCATGGACACGGCTGCCGACGGCACGGTGACCGACGGACCGCGCGGCGCACCGGACGGGCAGCCCGACGACCGCCCGGAACGCTCCTGGCGGGCCTGGCGGACCTGGCGTCCGACGCTGCCGGACGGCGCCCGCCCCTACCTGCCCGCGCTCGCCCTCTACGGCGTCACGAAGCTCGTCGGCCTCACGGTCTTCGCCTCCCTGCTGGAGTACGCCGGGGACTACAAGGGGAAGAACCCGCGCTTCGGCGGCGGCGCCCACTGGTGGGACGTCCTCGCCACCTGGGACGGCTGGTGGTACCTCCAGGTCGCCGAGCACGGCTACAGCCCCTCCCTGGTGCGGCTCGGCGGCGACGGCCTGTTCACCGTCCAGCAGAACTCCGTCGCCTTCTTCCCGCTCTATCCCGCGCTGATCCGCATGGTCTCGGAGACCACGGGCCTCGGCCTGTACGGCTCCGGCATCCTCGTCTCCGTCGTCTCGTCGTTCGTCGCGGCGGCGGGCATCTTCGCCGTGGTCCGGCTCGTCGCCGGTGCCCGCGCGGGCACCGTCGCCGCGGGGCTGTGGGCCGTGGCCCCGGGCGCGGGCGTCGAGTGGGCGGTGTACTCCGAGTCCCTGTTCGTCGCCATCGCCGCCTGGACCTGCTACGCCGTGATGACCGGCCGCTGGGTGACGGCCGGCCTCCTCGCCTTCACCGCGGGCCTGAACCGCCCCACGTCCGCCGTGCTCATAGGCGCCGTGGGACTCGCCGCGCTGGTGACGCTCGCCCGCCCCGCGACCAGACGCGAGCACGGCGTACGCGGTCCCGTGTACGCGATGGCCGTCGCTCCCCTGGGCCTGCTCTCCTACATCGCCTGGGTCGGCTACCGCACGGGCGAGGCCACGGCGTACTTCACGCTCCAGCGCGAGGGCTGGGCGCACTTCTTCGACTACGGCGCCTACACCCTGGACGTGCTGCGCAACCTCGCGGTGGGCAAGGGCGACTACCACTTCGCCTTCTCCACCCCGGACCTGCTCTCCCTCCAGCTGGTCCTGGCGCTGCCGTTCCTGATCGCCCTGATGCTGCGCGAGAAGCCCCCGCTGGTGCTCGTCGCGTACACCCTGGCGACGATCATCACGGTCCTCGGCACCCAGCAGATGTTCGGCAACACGATGCGCTACCTGCTGCCCGCCTTCCCCCTGCTCCTCGCCCCCGCCGCGGCCCTCAGCCGCCTGAAGCGCCCGAGCCTGGTGGTCTTCTTCTCCACCGCCGCGCTCGCCTCCGGCTGGTACGCGCACTACGTCATCTTCGAGCTGGGCGTGCCGTAAGCCCCTCCCCGCGCACACGCCGAAGGGCGGCCACCCCCTGGGGGTGACCGCCCTTCATGCGATCAAGCGACGGCTCGCCTACTGGTTGTACGGACCGTAGTCGTAGTCCTCCAGCGGAACGGCCTGGCCGGAGCCCGTGCCGAACGGCGAGTAGTCGATGTCGTCGTAGCCGACGGCCGAGTACATCGCGGCCTTGGCCTCCTCGGTCGGCTCGACCCGGATGTTGCGGTAGCGGGACAGGCCCGTACCGGCCGGGATGAGCTTACCGATGATGACGTTCTCCTTGAGGCCGATGAGGCTGTCGGACTTGGCGTTGATCGCCGCATCCGTCAGGACTCGGGTCGTCTCCTGGAAGGAGGCGGCCGACAGCCAGGACTCCGTCGCCAGCGAGGCCTTGGTGATACCCATCAGCTGCGGACGACCGGAGGCCGGGTGACCGCCCTCCTGGACCACACGACGGTTCTCGGTCTCGAACTTCGTACGCTCGACCAGCTCGCCGGGCAGCAGCTCCGCGTCGCCCGACTCGATGATCGTCACGCGGCGCAGCATCTGCCGGATGATGATCTCGATGTGCTTGTCGTGGATCGACACGCCCTGCGAGTTGTAGACCTTCTGGACCTCGCCGACCAGGTGGACCTGGACGGCACGCTGACCCAGGATGCGCAGCACGTCGTGCGGGTTGGTGGCACCCACGGTGAGCTTCTGGCCCACCTCGACGTGATCGCCCTCGCCGACCAGCAGACGGGCACGCTTCGAGATCGGGAACGCCGTCTCGTCGCTGCCGTCGTCGGGCGTGACGACGAGCTTCTTGGTCTTCTCGGTCTCCTCGATCCGCACGCGGCCGGAGGCCTCGGAGATCGGGGCGACACCCTTCGGGGTACGGGCCTCGAAGAGCTCGACGACACGCGGCAGACCCTGGGTGATGTCGTCACCGGCCACACCACCGGTGTGGAAGGTACGCATCGTCAGCTGGGTACCGGGCTCACCGATGGACTGGGCGGCGATGATGCCGACCGCCTCACCGATGTCGACCAGCTTGCCGGTGGCCAGCGAGCGGCCGTAGCACATGGCGCAGGTGCCGACCTGGGACTCACAGGTCAGGATCGAGCGGGTCTTGACCTCCTCGACGCCGTTGGCGACCAGGGCGTCGATCAGGACGTCACCGAGGTCGACGTTGGCCGGCGCGATCACCTTGCCGTCGATGACGACGTCCTCGGCGAGCATGCGGGCGTACACGCTGGTCTCGACGTCCTCGGCCTTGCGCAGCGTCCCGTCCGCGTCACGCGTGGCGATCGGCAGCTTGAGACCGCGCTCGGTGCCGCAGTCCTCCTCGCGAATGATGACGTCCTGGGAGACGTCGACCAGACGACGCGTGAGGTAACCCGAGTCGGCGGTACGCAGAGCGGTGTCCGCCAGACCCTTACGGGCACCGTGCGTGGAGATGAAGTACTCCAGCACGGACAGGCCCTCACGGAAGGAGGCCTTGATGGGACGCGGGATCGTCTCGTTCTTCGCGTTCGACACCAGACCACGCATACCGGCGATCTGACGCATCTGCATCATGTTGCCTCGTGCACCCGAGTTCACCATCATGAAGATCGGGTTGGTCTTCGGGAAGTTGTCGTTCATCGCCTCGGCGACCTCGTTGGTCGCCTTGGTCCAGATCGCGATGAGCTCCTGCGTGCGCTCGTCCTTGGTGATCAGACCGCGCTCGTACTGCTTCTGGACCTTCTCGTCCTGCGCCTCGTAGCCCTTGACGATCTCCTTCTTCGCCTCGGGAACGACGACGTCGGAGATGGCCACGGTGACGCCGGAACGGGTCGCCCAGAAGAAGCCGGAGGCCTTCAGGTTGTCGAGCGTCGCCGCCACGATGACCTTCGGGTACCGCTCGGCGAGGTCGTTGACGATCTCGGAGAGCTGCTTCTTGCCGACCTCGTAGTCGACGAACGGGTAGTCCTCGGGCAGCAGCTCGTTGAAGAGCGCGCGGCCCAGCGTGGTGCGCAGCGTGAAGGTGTCACCCTGCTGCCACTCCGGCTCACCCTCCTCGCGGGCCGGGGGCTCCCAGCCGCGGGGCGGGATGGTGCCCACCGGGAAGCGGATGTCGACCTTCGACTGGAGCGACAGGTCGCCCGCGTCGAACGCCATGATCGCCTCGGCGGCGGACCCGAAGGCACGGCCCTCACCCTTGAGGTCGCGGCCCTCGCCGTCGGTGGTGAGGAAGAACAGACCGAGGACCATGTCCTGGGTCGGCATCGTCACCGGACGGCCGTCGGCCGGCTTCAGGATGTTGTTCGAGGACAGCATCAGGATGCGGGCCTCGGCCTGCGCCTCCGCGGAGAGCGGCAGGTGCACGGCCATCTGGTCACCGTCGAAGTCCGCGTTGAACGCGGTGCAGACGAGCGGGTGGATCTGGATGGCCTTGCCCTCGACCAGCTGCGGCTCGAAGGCCTGGATGCCGAGGCGGTGCAGCGTGGGCGCACGGTTCAGCAGAACCGGGTGCTCCGCGATGACCTCTTCCAGCACGTCGTACACGACCGTGCGGCCGCGCTCGACCATGCGCTTGGCGCTCTTGATGTTCTGCGCGTGGTTCAGGTCGACCAGGCGCTTCATCACGAACGGCTTGAAGAGCTCCAGCGCCATGGCCTTGGGCAGACCGCACTGGTGCAGCTTCAGCTGCGGGCCGACGACGATGACGGAACGCGCGGAGTAGTCCACACGCTTACCGAGCAGGTTCTGACGGAAACGGCCCTGCTTGCCCTTGAGCATGTCGCTCAGGGACTTCAGCGGGCGGTTGCCCGGACCGGTGACCGGGCGGCCACGACGACCGTTGTCGAAGAGGGCGTCCACGGCCTCCTGGAGCATGCGCTTCTCGTTGTTCACGATGATCTCGGGCGCGCCGAGGTCGAGAAGCCGCTTCAGGCGGTTGTTGCGGTTGATCACGCGGCGGTACAGGTCGTTCAGGTCGGAGGTCGCGAAGCGGCCACCGTCCAGCTGCACCATCGGACGCAGGTCCGGCGGGATGACCGGCACGCAGTCGAGCACCATGCCCTTGGGGCTGTTGCTGGTCTGCAGGAACGCGGAGACGACCTTGAGGCGCTTGAGCGCACGGGTCTTCTTCTGGCCCTTGCCGGTGCGGATGATCTCGCGGAGGCGCTCGGCCTCCTCGTCGAGGTCGAAGGACTCCAGGCGCTTCTGCAGCGCCGCGGCACCCATCGAGCCGTCGAAGTACGTGCCGAAGCGGTCACGCAGCTCGCGGTAGAGCAGCTCGTCGCCCTCCAGGTCCTGGACCTTGAGGTTCTTGAACCGGTTCCACACCTCGTCGAGGCGGTCGATCTCGCGCTGCGCACGGTCGCGCAGCTGCTTCATCTCACGCTCCGCGCCCTCGCGCACCTTGCGGCGCACGTCGGCCTTGGCGCCCTCGGCCTCGAGCTCGGCCAGGTCGGTCTCGAGCTTCTTGGCCCGGGCCTCCAGGTCCGAGTCACGGCGCTGCTCGACCTGCTGACGCTCGACGGAGACGTGGGCCTCCAGCGAGGGCAGGTCGCGGGTGCGGCGCTCCTCGTCGACGTACGTGATCATGTACGCCGCGAAGTAGATGACCTTCTCCAGGTCCTTCGGGGCGAGGTCGAGCAGGTAGCCCAACCGCGACGGAACGCCCTTGAAGTACCAGATGTGGGTGACGGGGGCGGCGAGCTCGATGTGGCCCATCCGCTCACGGCGCACCTTGGCGCGCGTGACCTCGACGCCACAGCGCTCACAGATGATGCCCTTGAAGCGGACTCGCTTGTACTTGCCGCAGTAGCACTCCCAGTCCCGGGTCGGACCGAAGATCTTCTCGCAGAAGAGTCCGTCCTTTTCGGGCTTGAGCGTGCGGTAGTTGATCGTCTCGGGCTTCTTGACCTCGCCGTGGCTCCACTGACGGATGTCGTCAGCGGTGGCCAGACCGATCCGGAGCTCGTCGAAGAAGTTGACGTCGAGCACTATGCGTCAATCCCTCTCAGGGTTGTAAGTCTTGGGGTCTGAAACGGGGGTCCTGGGGCCGGCGGACCTTGATCGCTCAAGGTCCGCCGAAACTCCCGTCAGACCTCTTCGACGCTGCTCGGCTCGCGCCGGGACAGGTCGATGCCGAGCTCCTCCGCTGCGCGGAAGACGTCCTCGTCGGTGTCACGCATCTCGATGGACATGCCGTCCGAGGACAGCACCTCCACGTTGAGGCACAGGGACTGCATCTCCTTGATGAGCACCTTGAAGGACTCGGGGATGCCGGGCTCAGGGATGTTCTCGCCCTTGACGATGGCCTCGTAGACCTTCACGCGGCCGGTCACGTCGTCGGACTTGATGGTCAGCAGCTCCTGGAGGGCGTACGCGGCGCCGTAAGCCTCCAGCGCCCACACCTCCATCTCACCGAAGCGCTGGCCACCGAACTGGGCCTTACCACCCAGCGGCTGCTGGGTGATCATCGAGTACGGACCGGTCGACCGGGCGTGCAGCTTGTCGTCGACCAGGTGGTGGAGCTTGAGGATGTACATGTACCCGACCGAGATCGGGTCCGGGAACGGCTCACCGCTGCGGCCGTCGAACAGCCGCGCCTTACCGGTCGGGAGCACCATGCGCTCGCCGTCGCGGTTCGGGATGGTGTGCTGGAGCAGACCGGCCAGCTCGTCCTCGCGCGCACCGTCGAAGACCGGGGTGGCGACGTTGGTGCCGGGCTCGACCTTGTCGGCGCCGATGGCCTGGAGGCGCTGGGCCCACTCCTCCGCGAGGCCGGAGACGTCCCAGCCGCGGCTGGCGAGCCAGCCGAGGTGGATCTCCAGGACCTGCCCCGGGTTCATTCGGGACGGGACACCCAGCGGGTTGAGGATGATGTCGACCGGGGTGCCGTCCTCCAGGAACGGCATGTCCTCGATCGGGTTGATCTTGGAGATGACGCCCTTGTTGCCGTGACGGCCGGCGAGCTTGTCACCGTCGGTGATCTTGCGCTTCTGCGCGACGTACACGCGCACCAGCTGGTTCACACCGGGGGGAAGCTCGTCGCCCTCTTCGCGGTCGAAGACGCGGACGCCGATGACCTTGCCGATCTCGCCGTGCGGCACCTTCAGCGAGGTGTCACGGACCTCACGGGCCTTCTCACCGAAGATCGCGCGGAGCAGGCGCTCCTCCGGCGTCAGCTCGGTCTCACCCTTGGGCGTGACCTTGCCGACGAGGATGTCGCCGGCGACGACCTCGGCACCGATGCGGATGATGCCGCGCTCGTCGAGGTCGGCGAGGACCTCCTCGGAGACGTTCGGGATGTCCCGGGTGATCTCCTCGGGGCCGAGCTTGGTGTCACGGGCGTCGACCTCGTGCTCCTCGATGTGGATCGAGGAGAGGACGTCGTCCTGCACGAGGCGCTGCGACAGGATGATCGCGTCCTCGTAGTTGTGACCCTCCCACGGCATGAACGCGACCAGCAGGTTCTTGCCGAGCGCCATCTCGCCGTTCTCGGTGGCCGGACCGTCGGCCAGGACCTGGCCCTCGATGATCCGGTCGCCCTCGGCGACGATGACCTTCTGGTTGACCGAGGTTCCCTGGTTGGACCGGGAGAACTTGGCCAGGCGGTACGTGATGTACGTGCCGTCGTCGTTGGTGGTGGTGATGTAGTCCGCGGAGACCTCCTGGACCACACCCGCCTTCTCGGCCTTGACCACGTCGCCGGCGTCGGCGGCGGAGCGGTACTCCATGCCGGTGCCGACCAGCGGGGACTCGCTCTTGATGAGCGGCACCGCCTGACGCATCATGTTCGCGCCCATGAGGGCACGGTTGGCGTCGTCGTGCTCGAGGAACGGGATCATGGCGGTCGCGACCGACACCATCTGGCGCGGCGAGACGTCCATGTAGTCGACGTCGTCACCGGGGACGTAGTCGACCTCTCCGCCACGGCGGCGGACCAGGACGCGGGCCTCGGAGAAGCGCATGTCGTCGTTGAGCGTGGCGTTGGCCTGCGCGATGACGAAGCGGTCCTCCTCGTCGGCGGTCAGGTAGTCCACGTCGTCCGTGACCTGGCCCTCGACGACCTTGCGGTAAGGCGTCTCGATGAAACCGAACGGGTTGATCCGGCCGTACGAGGCGAGCGAGCCGATCAGGCCGATGTTCGGGCCTTCCGGCGTCTCGATCGGGCACATGCGACCGTAGTGCGACGGGTGGACGTCACGGACCTCGAAGCCGGCCCGCTCACGGGAGAGACCACCCGGGCCGAGGGCGTTCAGACGACGCTTGTGCGTCAGCCCCGACAGCGGGTTGTTCTGGTCCATGAACTGGGACAGCTGGCTGGTGCCGAAGAACTCCTTGATGGAGGCGACGACCGGCCGGATGTTGATCAGCGTCTGCGGCGTGATCGCCTCGACGTCCTGGGTCGTCATGCGCTCGCGCACGACGCGCTCCATACGGGCGAGACCCGTACGGACCTGGTTCTGGATCAGCTCGCCGACGTTGCGGATGCGGCGGTTGCCGAAGTGGTCGATGTCGTCGGTCTCGACGACGATCTCCCGGCCCGACTCGCCGACCGTCTCGGTCTCACCGGCGTGCAGCTTCACCAGGTACTTGATGGTGGCGATGACGTCGTCGGTGGTGAGCACGCCGGCGTCCAGCGGCTCGTCCGCGCCGAGCTTCTTGTTGACCTTGTAGCGGCCGACCTTGGCGAGGTCGTAGCGCTTCGGGTTGAAGTAGAGGTTCTCGAGCAGCGTCTGCGCGGCCTCACGCGTGGGGGGCTCGCCCGGACGCAGCTTGCGGTAGATGTCGAGCAGCGCGTCGTCCTGGCCCTGGGTGTGGTCCTTCTCCAGGGTGGCGCGCATGGACTCGTACTCGCCGAACTCCTCGAGGATCTGCTCGGTGGTCCAACCGAGGGCCTTGAGGAGGACGGTCACGGACTGCTTGCGCTTGCGGTCGATGCGCACACCGACCATGTCGCGCTTGTCGATCTCCATCTCCAGCCAGGCACCCCGGGACGGGATGATCTTGGCGGAGAAGATGTCCTTGTCGGACGTCTTGTCGATGGAGGAGTCGAAGTAGACACCCGGCGAACGGACCAGCTGCGACACCACGACACGCTCGGTGCCGTTGATGACGAAGGTGCCCTTGTTGGTCATGAGCGGGAAGTCGCCCATGAAGACCGTCTGGGATTTGATCTCGCCGGTCTCGTTGTTGGTGAACTCGGCGGTGACGAAGAGCGGGGCCGCGTACGTGAAGTCGCGGTCCTTGCACTCGTCGATGCTGTTCTTGGGGGGCTCGAAACGGTGGTCGCGGAACGTCAGCGACATCGACCCGGAGAAGTCCTCGATCGGCGAGATCTCCTCGAAGATCTCTTCCAGACCGGACTTGGTGGGGACGTCCTGACCGGACTCCAGAGCCGACTCGACGCGAGCCTTCCACGCGTCGTTGCCGAGCAGCCAGTCGAAGCTCTCGGTTTGCAGCGCGAGAAGGTTCGGAACCTCGAGGGGCTCCTTGATCTTTGCAAAGGAGATGCGCAGCGGGGCGGTGCTGGCAGCGTTGTTCGTATTCGCGGTCGAGGCATTGCGCGAGGCGGCCAAGAGGGGGTCCTTCCGAGGGCTCGGACTCACTACGCGCGTACCGGCCCCTCTTCCGTGCACGAAGACAGGGGGCGCCTGATGTGGCTATAAAGCCAGGTCAGGCAGGCTCTGGTCGTCGGTGCTCGGGCGAGGGCAGACCCCTGGTGACGGGCAGGGGGCAACTAACAGGCAGCGCAAAGGGTCAGTGTAGCCACATGGCACACTGATGTCCAGTGCGGGTCTCGATGACCGTGTTCGCTCCTCGTTGTTCTCACCACCTGCGGCAAGGCCTCGCCCTCAACGCACCGTGATACTGCCCTCTTCGCCGTGGATCCATGCCTCGGATTCGGATCCGTGTGACGACGCGTCCTGAGAATCGCGCGCTGCGTGCGGTTCGTCAAGGCCCCCCTTGCCCGAACCGCCTGCCGCCTGGGGGCTCTCAGGGCCCCGGCGACGGCACGACGAAGATCACCATACTCTTCGCCGTCGCGCGTGCAAGGCAGCCGCCGCCGGGCCCCCGGATACGCCGAAGAGCGACCACCCGGATGGATGATCGCTCTTCGGTGCTGTGGCGTTACAGATCCTGACGGATCCGTGGAGCCTTCGCGGTCTTACTTGACCTCGACCGAGGCGCCGGCGCCCTTGAGGGACTCGGCGGCCTTCTCGGCGGCGTCCTTGGCGACCTTCTCGAGGACGGGCTTCGGGGCGCCGTCCACGAGGTCCTTGGCCTCCTTGAGACCCAGGGAGGTCAGCTCGCGCACGACCTTGATGACCTGGATCTTCTTGTCGCCGGCACCGGTGAGGATGACGTCGAACTCGTCCTTCTCCTCCGGGGCGTCGGCAACGGCGGCCGGGCCGACCGGGGCGGCGGCGACCGCGGCGGCGGCGGTGACGTCGAACTTCTCCTCGAAGGCCTTCACGAACTCGGAGAGCTCGATGAGGGTCATCTCCTCGAACTGGGCGAGCAGGTCGTCCTGGCTGAGCTTCGCCATGATGGCGGTCCTTCCACTAATTCGGCAGGTGCCGGATGTACGGGGTGAGGCGGGCGTACGTCGGGCCCGCGTCGACCCTCACCTCATGCGGTTCATGCGGCGAGGATCGGAAAGCGAGCCGAATTACTCGGCACCGCCCTGCTCGTCCTGCTTGGCACGGAGCGCGTCCACGGTGCGGACGAGCTTCGAGGGAAGCGCCTGGAAGAGCTGCGCAGTCTGGGACTGCTTGCCCTTGAAGGCACCCGCCAGCTTGGAGAGCAGAACCTCGCGGGACTCGAGGTCCGCAAGCTTCTTGATCTCGTCGGCGGACATCACCTTGCCGTCAAGGACACCGCCCTTGATGACGAGATTCGGGTTGTCCTTGGCGAAGTCGCGCAGACCCTTCGCCGACTCCACCGGGTCACCGGTGACGAAGGCGACGGCCGTCGGACCAGCGAAGAGCTGGTCGTCGAGCGTGATCCCGGCCTCGTTGGCCGCAATCTTGGTCAGCGTGTTCTTCACCACGGCGTACTGGGCGTTCTCACCGAGCGACCGGCGCAGCGTCTTGAGCTGCGCCACGGTGAGACCGCGGTACTCGGTCAGCACAGCGGCGTTGGAGCTGCGGAACTTGTCCGTCAGCTCGGCAACCGCGGCAGCCTTTTCGGGCGTCGCCATAGAGCCTCGGCCTCCTTCCGGGTGATTCGGACCGCGCGGACCCGAAGGAGGACTGGGGAATACGAAACGCCCCGGCGCAGGCGCACGGGGCGTGGCTCGACCGTTGATCACACGCACGAGGCGCGGACTGACGGGAGCTCATCCACAGTCACCTGCGCGGGTCGTCCGCAGTTCAGCGGATCCTTCGGCCACCGTGTCTCTCACGAGAGCACGGCAACGACCAGCGGTCTTTGGCTTCTGGGGAAGCGTACGTGAACGGGGCAGTGTCAAGCAAATCCGCCCGTACGGCGACTCAGCCCTGCTGGGACTCCCGCATCATCTCGGCCAGGTCGACGGTGTCCTTGGCGGGCGGGGCGGTGACCTTCACGGGCTCGTTGAAGCCGAGGAAGGTGATGGTCATGTCCAGCGGACCCTTGTCGGCGTCGCCGCGCATGCGGAACTGCTTGGTCTGGTCGTCGCCGTCGACCCACATGTCCATCGTGAGCTTGTCGAGGCCCATCTTCTCGTACTGCTCGAGACTCTTCCGGCGCTTCTCCCGGGTGGCCGCGTCCTCGTCCCCGATGGACTTCTCCAGGTCGGCGAGGGTGACCGTGCCCTTGTAGTGGGTGGTCTTCACGCCGTCGACGGTCTCGGTGCCGACCTTCTCCACGTCCTTGGCGCCGGTGAGGAAGGTGGACTCGGTCGCCGGGTTCTTGTCCGCCTGGGAGGCGCCGCCGAGCTGGTTCAGCTCCTTGTCGGCGCCCAGCGCGGCCAGATCGAACTTGATCCAGCTCTTGCCGTCCAGCTCCTTGGCCGCCTCGGCGCCACCGCCGATGTACATGGCCTTGTCGACGAGCCGGATCTCCCCCTTGGCGTCGGCGCCCTGGTCGAGTGCCGTCATCTTCATGCTCATCGCGAGCGTGGGCTTGATCCGCATCTCGGCCTCGGCCTTGATCCGGCCCTCCTCCGGGGTCCGCCCGGTCATGCGGTAGCGAAGGGAATCGATCTCCTCCGTGTTCTTCGCCGCCTTGGCGACGGCCGCCGCCGGCGTCATCTTCGGGGACTCCCCGGCCCCGTCACCCTTGGAGCAGCCCACCGCGCCGGCGGCGAGCAGCAGCGCGGCCAGCCCGGCACCCACGGGCACGCGCACGGAATTCTTCATGGAGTCCCCCCACGGAACACAGTAAGAAGCAGCCTTTACTCAGCAGGACGCGAGCGTACCCAGGACGGTTCGAACGGTCTTGTGATTTCTGTGGATCAGCCGCTCTCCTGCGCCTTCAGGAGTTCCTTGAAGTCCGCCGTGTCGGCGGCCGGAGGGCGCTCGGCGGAGACGGCGACGCCGTAGTCGCTGTAGTACGCGGTCTGGCTCAGTTCCCCGGTCTCCGACCGCCCCCGCTCGACCTTCTTGACCAGCAGGTCCCGGTCGTCGACCCAGATGTCGACGGTCTGCGCGGTGGCGCCGCCGACCGTGCCGGTCCAGTGCGTGGTGCGCCGGCCGCGGGTCGTCTCCTCCCCGACCCTGCGTACGTCGTCCGAGGCCAGCAGCTGCTTCACCGCCTGGTGGGGCGTGGTGTCGCGCATCTGCTCCGCGAACCCGGCGCCCGTGGCGCCGAGGCCCTCCAGGTCGGCGTAGACGTACTTGATCCAGTGCCTGCCGCCCACGCGGTCGGCGAACTCGTCGCCCATCCTGGCGTAGTAGGCGTCGGGCAGGTACCGGGCCTCCATGGCCGTGGTGCCGAGCCGGCGCATGGTCTCGGCGGTCGTGCCGCCGGTGTACGTGATGGTCAGGGTGCCGGTGAGGCCGTCGCGCCAGCCGAGGGCTCCGTCGGCGGACAGGGACAACTCGCGGCCCATGACGGTCGTGGACTCGACCCTTGCCGAACCCGCCCGTCCGGTGGCCCGCTCGACGGCACGCAGCGACCGCTCCGACCTGTCGGGGGCGCCGGTGGAGTCGGTGGAGTCGGTCGGCCCGTCGGCGGAGGTGCACGCGGTGACGCACGCCAGCGCGGCCGTCACCGCGATCGAGACGACCGTACGGCGTGCCGTCGTGCCCGTCATACGCCCACCCCTTGTCCCCGTGTGCCCCGCGCGCGATCCCGCGCTGCCCGCACGCTAGCCCAGCGATCGGGCACCCGTACGGGGAAAAGGGAACGGGCCCCGCACCTCGGAAGGTGCGGGGCCCGTGAACCGGTTGGGCGAGCCGTGGGCTCAGACCGCCGCCGGGTCCTCCTCGACGAGGAGGTTGCGGGTGCGGTTGGAGTCGATCGGAATGCCGGGGCCCATCGTGGTGCTGATGGCGGCCTTCTTGATGTAGCGACCCTTGGCGGCGGACGGCTTCAGACGGAGGATCTCCTCCAGCGCCGCGGCGTAGTTCTCCACCAGCTGGGTGTCGTCGAAGGACGACTTGCCGATGATGAAGTGCAGGTTCGAGTGCTTGTCGACGCGGAACTCGATCTTGCCGCCCTTGATCTCGGTCACGGCCTTGGCCACGTCCGGGGTCACGGTGCCGGTCTTCGGGTTCGGCATCAGACCACGCGGGCCGAGGACGCGACCGAGGCGGCCGACCTTGCCCATGAGGTCCGGGGTGGCGACGACGGCGTCGAAGTCCAGACGGCCCTTCGACACCTCGTCGATCAGTTCGTCGGAGCCGACGATGTCGGCGCCAGCGGCGGTCGCGGCCTCGGCACGGTCACCGGTCGCGAAGACCAGGACCCGGGCGGTCTTACCGGTGCCGTGCGGGAGGTTCACGGTGCCACGGACCATCTGGTCGGCCTTGCGCGGGTCGACACCCAGGCGGAAGGCGACCTCGACGGTGCCGTCGAACTTGGTCGTGGAGGTCTCCTTGGCGAGACGGACGGCCTCGAGCGGGGCGTAGAGCCTGTCCCGGTCGATCTTGGCGTCCGCAGCGCGGAGAGACTTGCTGCGCTTGCTCACTACTGCTCCTGTTGGCTTCTGAGGAGTCGTGGTGCGGGCCGAGCAGGCCCTGCCACTACTACTGCTGTCTTACGGGGGTGGAGGTCAGCCCTCGACCGTGACGCCCATGGAACGCGCGGTACCGGCGATGATCTTCTCCGCCTGGTCCAGGTCGTTGGCGTTGAGGTCGGGCATCTTGGTGGTGGCGATCTCGCGGACCTGCTCGCGCGTGATCTTCGCGACCTTGGTCTTGTGCGGCTCGCCGGAGCCCTTCTCCACGCCCGCGGCCTTGAGGATCATCTTGGCGGCCGGCGGCGTCTTGGTGATGAAGGTGAAGGAGCGGTCCTCGTAGACCGTGATCTCCACCGGGATGACCCAACCGCGCTGCGACTCGGTCGCGGCGTTGTAGGCCTTGCAGAACTCCATGATGTTGACGCCGTGCTGACCCAGCGCGGGGCCGACCGGCGGAGCCGGGTTCGCGGCACCGGCCTGGATCTGGAGCTTGATGAGCCCCGTGACCTTCTTCTTCTTGGGAGGCATAGCTCTCCGGGTCCTTTCGATTCGGGTCCTGCCCGCATCCGGGGGCGACCCGGACACAGGCATACCGCACAACGATAACGGGTATGGATGTGCGGCCAAAACCGAGCAGGTCAGGCACACGCTCTCGCGCCTGCCTGACCTGCTCGGAAGCAGTACGTCCAGAGAAGTACCGGTGAGGGGTACTAGTTCTTCTGGATCTGGTCGAAGCTCAGCTCGACCGGGGTCTCGCGGCCGAAGATCTCGACGAGGCCCTTGACCTTCTTCGAGTCGGCGTTGATCTCGTTGATCGTGGCCTGCAGCGTCGCGAACGGGCCGTCGGTGACGGTGACCGAGTCGCCGACCTCGAAGTCCAGCACCTGGACCTCGACCTTGCGCTGCGGCGCCGGCTTGCCCTCGGCCTCGGCGGCCTCGCGGGCGGCCTTCTCCTCGGCCTCCGGGGCGAGCATCTTGACGATCTCGTCCAGCGTCAGCGGGTACGGGTCGTAGGCGTTGCCGACGAAGCCGGTGACGCCGGGGGTGTTGCGGACGACACCCCAGGACTCGTTGGTCAGGTCCATGCGGACGAGGACGTAGCCGGGCAGCTTGTTCTGCCGGATCGTCTTGCGGTCGCCGTTCTTGATCTGGACGACCTCTTCCTGCGGCACCTCGGCCTGGAAGATGTAGTCCTCGACGTTCAGCGAGACGGCGCGCTGCTCGAGGTTGGTCTTCACGCGGTTCTCGTAGCCGGCGTACGTGTGGATCACGTACCACTCGCCGGGCAGGACGCGCAGCTCCTGGCGGAGCTTCTCGATCGGGTCGATCTCGGGCTCGGGCTCCGCGGCCTCGGCGGTCTCCGCGTCGGCGTCCTCGGCCTCCACGTCCTCGCCCGCCTCCTCGGCGGTCTCGTCCTGGGCCTCGGCGGTCTCGTCCACGTCCGCGACGACGGCGTCGTCGGCAGCCTCGGCCTCGGCGGAGGCCTCGGTGTCCTCGTTGTCGGCGCCCTCGACGATGCCGGGCTCGTCCTCGACGGACTCGACCGGCTCGATGGCGTCGTTCACGTTCGGGTCAGACACGGTGGCTGCTTCTTCCTGGATACATAGGGGTGGAACACGCGAAAGGGGCGCCGGGTACCTCGGCGCCCTTCGCTCTCGACTCAGCCGAAGACGTACTTGGCGGCGTGAGAGAAGCCATAGTCAATCAGAGTCACCAGGCCGATCATGATGACCACGAAGATGATCACGACGGTGGTGTACGTCGACAGCTGATTGCGGGTCGGCCAGACAACCTTGCGCAGCTCCGCGACGATCTGGCGGTAGAAGAGCGCGAGGCGCTTCAGCGGGCCCTTCTTGGCGCGCTTGCCGCCCTTGCGCGACTTCTTCTTGGAGTCCGGCGCCTCGTCCTGGGCATCAGGCATGTCGATGGAGCCCACGGCGTCCGTCACTCGTCCTCACCTGATTCCGGGTCGTGGCCGTGCCGCGCCCGGTTGGAGCCGCACGGCGGTGCATTGCTGTACGTACATGCGCACACATCCTGGCGAAGGTGTGTGTAGCAGGGCCGGAGGGACTTGAACCCCCAACCGCTGGTTTTGGAGACCAGTGCTCTACCAATTGAGCTACGACCCTTTGTGTGTCCCCAACGTACCGCATCCGCCCGGATGCTTGGTGTGCACCGAGTGAGCGCGGACCGCTGAAGGCCAACGAGGTGAGAGTGTACGTGCTCAGGAGCCGGGCGTCGAACAGAAAGGACGCGCGAAAGGCTCCGCCGGGCCGTCCTGGCCGAAGATCGCCCTGGCCGCGGGGCGGATCCGGGACGTTTCCGCGGCGGATCCGGACTGTTGTTCAGGCGCTTGTCCCGTCCTGTCTCACCGCTGTCCCCGCCGCCGTCCGGTCTCCGTCTCCCCTTCTGTCTCCGCTGCCTCGCCTCCGTCCCGTCCCGTTGTGTGCTGTTCAGTCCGTGAAACCCGTGTGCCCGGGAAGTTTCCGGTCTGGAACGATGGGGCCATGAGCGCTGCAACCCCTCCCACCGAGCGCCGGGTCTCCGCCCGAGTCGGCGCGATCTCCGAGTCCGCCACCCTCGCCGTGGACGCCAAGGCCAAGGCCCTCAAGGCCGCCGGGCGTCCGGTGATCGGCTTCGGCGCCGGTGAGCCGGACTTCCCGACCCCGGACTACATCGTCCAGGCCGCCGTCGAGGCCTGCCAGAACCCGAAGTACCACCGCTACACGCCGGCCGGCGGGCTGCCCGAGCTGAAGGCCGCCATCGCCGCGAAGACGCTGCGCGACTCCGGCTACGAGGTCGACCCGTCGCAGATCCTGGTCACCAACGGCGGCAAGCAGGCCATCTACGAGGCGTTCGCCGCGATTCTCGACCCGGGCGACGAGGTCATCGTCCCGGCGCCGTACTGGACGACGTACCCGGAGTCGATCCGGCTGGCCGGCGGTGTCCCCGTCGAGGTCGTCGCCGACGAGACGACCGGCTACCGGGTGAGCGTGGAGCAGTTGGAGGCCGCGCGCACCAAGAAGACGAAGGTCGTCCTGTTCGTGTCGCCGTCGAACCCGACGGGTGCCGTGTACAGCGAGGCCGAGACCGAGGCGATCGGCCAGTGGGCCGTCGAGCACGGTCTGTGGGTGCTGACCGACGAGATCTACGAGCACCTCGTCTACGGCGACGCCTTCTCCGTCTCCATGCCCGCGCTGCTGCCCGAGCTGCGCGACAAGTGCATCGTGGTCAACGGCGTCGCGAAGACGTACGCGATGACCGGCTGGCGGGTCGGGTGGGTCATCGGCCCGAAGGACGTCGTCAAGGCCGCGACGAACCTCCAGTCGCACGCCACGTCCAACGTGTCCAACGTGGCCCAGGCGGCGGCGATCGCCGCGGTCTCCGGCGACCTGGACGCCGTGGCGAAGATGCGCGAGGCCTTCGACCGGCGCCGCCAGACCATCGTGCGGATGCTCAACGAGATCGACGGCGTGCTGTGCCCGGAGCCCAAGGGCGCGTTCTACGCGTACCCGTCGGTGAAGGCGCTCCTCGGCAAGGAGATCCGCGGCAAGCGTCCGCAGGACACGGTCGAGCTGGCCGCGCTGATCCTGGAGGAGGCCGAGGTCGCGGTCGTACCCGGCGAGGCGTTCGGCACGCCCGGGTACCTGCGGCTGTCGTACGCGCTCGGGGACGAGGACCTCGTCGAGGGCGTGAGCCGGATCCAGAAGCTGCTGGCGGAGGCGCGGAACTGACCGCGCTCCCGCGACAGGGCTCCCCGTAACGTTCCGGGGAGCCCTGTTTCTTTGTGCGAGCAAGACCACGTACGGGGAAAGTGCTGTCGGGCCGGGCGTGTCGTACGGCAGGATCACGGAATGGAGCGTGTACGTGATGTCTCTGAACTGCCGAAGGCCCATCTCCACCTGCACTTCACCGGGTCGATGCGGCCCGCGACCCTGCTGGAACTGGCCGACAAGCACGGCGTGCGTCTGCCCGAGACGCTGACCGAGGCGCTGGGCCGCGGGGAGTCCCCGAAGCTGCGGGCGACGGACGAGCGGGGCTGGTTCCGCTTCCAGCGGCTGTACGACGCGGCGCGGTCGTGCCTCCAGGAGCCGGAGGACATCCAGCGGCTGGTCCGCGAGGCCGCTCAGGAGGACCTGCGGGACGGGTCGGGGTGGCTGGAGATCCAGGTGGACCCGACGTCGTACGCGCCGCGGCTGGGCGGGCTGATTCCGGCGCTGGAGATCATCCTGGACGCGGTGGAGACGACCGTGCGGGACACCGGGATCGGGATGCGGGTACTGGTCGCCGCGAACCGGATGAAGCACCCGCTGGACGCAAGGACGCTGGCCCGGCTCGCGGTGCGGTACGCGGACCGGGGCGTGGTCGGCTTCGGGCTCTCCAACGACGAGCGGCGGGGCATGGCCCGGGACTTCGACCGGGCGTTCGCGATCGCGCGGGACGGGGGGCTGCTGTCCGCGCCGCACGGAGGCGAACTGACCGGTCCGCTGTCCGTGCGGGACTGCCTGGACGACCTGGAGGCCGACCGGATCGGGCACGGGGTGCGGGCGGCGGAGGATCCCCGGCTGATGAAACGGCTGGCGGACCGGCAGGTGACGTGCGAGGTGTGTCCGGCGTCGAATGTCGCCCTGGGCGTGTACGAGAAGCCGGAGGACGTACCGCTGCGGACCCTGTTCGAGGCGGGGGTACCGATGGCGCTGGGCGCGGACGATCCGCTGCTGTTCGGGGCGCGGCTGGCCGCCCAGTACGAGATCGCACGGGACCACCACGGGTTCACGGACGCGGAACTGGCGGAACTGGCACGCCAGTCGGTGCGGGGTTCGGCCGCCCCCGAGGATGTGAAGGAAAGGCTGCTGGCGGGGGTGGACGACTGGCTGACCGAGTAGGGGTCGGCGTGTCGCGTTCGATGACGGTGTGGTCGGAGCCCGTCCCGCCCCCGCGCCGGGCGACGGTTCAGCGCAGCGGCGGATCGCGCCGACGCCGGGGTCGCGACCAGGCTGACCCGGACGGTACTCGACGCGATGGAGGCGGAGGGCGTGCGGGGCGTCGTCTCCGCCATCTTCAAGGACGTCTACGCCGATCCGCGCGCCATGGAGGCCGAGCTGGCGCGCAGCTCAACCGACTGGACGGTCGTCCGGCCGTTACCGGACGGTGGTCGGCGGCTTCCCGTCCAAGGGCCGAAGGCCGTTCCACGGGGCGCGCCGACGTCGCCCACGCGATGCTCACGATGCCCGGGGACGCGGGGACGCGGGGACGCGGGGACCGTGAAGCAGGGCGTGGGCATGGCCTACTGATGCCCTGGGCTTGGGCTTGGGCTTCGGCTTCGGCTTCGGCTTCGGCTTCGGCTTCGGCTTCGGCTTCGGCTTCGGCTAGAGGCTGACGCCGACCGTCACCGGTTCGTTGACCAGGGTGACGCCGAAGGCCTCGCGGACGCCGGTGACGACCTCGCGGGCCAGGGCGAGCAGGTCCTCCGTGGTCGCGCCGCCGCGGTTGGTGAGGGCGAGGGTGTGCTTGGTGGAGATACGGGCGGGCCCGGTGCCGTAGCCCTTGGTGAAACCGGCCTTGTCGATCAGCCAGGCCGCGGAGGTCTTGATGCGGCCCTCCCCGGCCGGGAAGGCGGGCGGCTCGGCGCCCGTCCCGAGCCGCTCGTCCACGCGCGCGCGGAACGCGGCGAACTCCTCGTCCGTGAGGATGGGGTTGGTGAAGAACGACCCGGCCGACCAGGTGTCGTGGTCCTCGGGGTCCAGGACCATGCCCTTGCCGGCGCGCAGCTTCAGCACGGTGTCACGGGCTTCGGTCAGCGGGACCCGCTCGCCGGGCTGCACGCCGAGGGCGCGGGCCGTCTCGGCGTAGCGGAGGGGCGCGGAGAGCCCGTCGGCGTTCTCCAGCTCGAAGCGGACGCGCAGGACGACGTACCGCTCGGGCTCGGCCTTGAAGCGGCTGTGGCGGTAGGAGAAGCCGCAGTCGCTGTTGATGAGGGTGACCGTCTCGCCGGACCTGCGGTCATACGCGGTCACCTCGGTGATCGTCGAGGAGACCTCCTGGCCGTACGCGCCGACGTTCTGGATGGGGGTGGCGCCCGCCGAGCCGGGGATGCCGGCCAGGCACTCGACGCCGGCGAGTCCGGCCTCGACGGTGCGGGCGACGGCGTCGGTCCAGATCTCGCCGGCCGCCAGCTCCAGCGTCGTGCCGTCGAGGGAGAGACCGCGCGTGGCGATGTGCAGGGCGGTGCCGTCGAAGCCCTTGTCGCCGATGACCAGGTTGGAGCCGCCGCCGATGAGCAGCAGGGGCGTGCCGGTGTCGTCGGCCTCGCGGACGGCGGCGATCACCTCGGCGTCGGTCGTGGCCGTGACCAGCCGGGTGGCCGGTCCTCCCAGCCGGAAGGTGGTCAGCGGGGCGAGGGGGGCGTCGTGGAGTTCCTGCACGCGCTCAAGACTACGAGACTGCGCTGACAACCCCGAGCAGCGGCAAACGCCCCGACCGGTCGGGGCGTTTGCCGTACTCATGTCGGTCCGCGCCTGACCCTCACCGCAGGCGCTCCCGTACCTCCGCCCAGCTCACCGGGAGCTCGTCGCCCGGTGCCGGCCAGGAGGCGAACTTCGAGTCCCGCATCTGCGCGGACAGCCCGCGGGAGGTCGGCGCGTGGGTGCCGGAGCGGGCGAAGGCCTTGAGGGCCGCGGGCGACTCCCAGGCGGACACCGTCCAGAAGGTCCGCTTGAAGGGCTCCGCCTTCAGGGAGGCGCCGTACGCTCCGGGCGCGCCCCTGACCTGGCGCCACACGCCCGGCGTACGCGCCAGGAACTTCAGCGCTCCCCACAGCGTGCGGGTCTCGAAGCGGGAGGCGAAGACGTGGACCTCGGTGGCCTGCGGCGGCCGGTTCGGCACGGTCCAGGGGAGGGTGGGCATGGTGGACTCCGTTCGTTGCTCTGGCGCGTGTCGTGTCTCGTTTCGCGGGCCTTGCTTCTCGTTCTCGTGCGTCTCTTGTGGTTCTCGTTCGTCGCTTGTGGTTCTCGTGCGTCGCTTCTCGCGCGGTGTGCGGTCAGCGGGGGGCCGCTTCCCCGGTCGTGACGAGCACGGGTTCGGCTGTCGGTGCCGGCCCGGCCCCGGGCCCGTCGGTGGACGCGTGGTCGTCCTCCCGGCGGCGGGCCGGGATCAAGAGGGCCGCGAAGCCTCCGAGGGCCACCACGCCGGCGCCCACCGCGACCGCGGGCCGCAGCCCGTCGACGAAGGACTGCCCGGACCCGTAGCCGCCCTGCGCCGCGAAGATCGAGCCCATGATCGCGATGCCGAGCGCGCCGCCCACCTCGCGCAGGGCGTTGTTGGCGCCCGACGCGATGCCCTGCTCCTTCGGGCCGACGCTGGACATCACCAGGGCGGAGGCGGGGGCGAAGAACAGGGCCATGCCGATTCCGCTGATGATCAGACCGGGCAGCTGGATGGCGTAGGAGGTGTCTGCCGTGATCACGGAGGCGAGATAGCCGAGGCCGGCCGCCTGGAGGAAGAGTCCGGCGGCGACGACCGGGCGCCCTCCGATCCGGTCCGAGAGGATGCCGGCGATCGGTGCGACCAGCATCGGCATCCCGGTCCAGGGCAGCATGCGCAGGCCCGCCTCGGTGGGCGAGTAGCCGAGGACACCCTGCATGTACTGGCTGAGCAGGAAGATCGAACCGAACATCCCCAGGAACATCAGCAGGCTCGCCGCGCTGATGCCGGAGAAGGCGCGGGATCGGAAGAGCCTCATGGGGAGCATGGGGTTCTTGTTGTTGATGCCGTGATGGACGAAGCCGACCAGCAGCGCGGCGCCGGCGAACAGGGCGGTCAGCACCACCGGGGCGGTCCAGCCGTCCACGGGTCCGCGCACCAGGCCGTAGACGATGCCGAAGAGCCCGCCGCTGGCGAGCAGAGTGCCGCGGAGGTCGAGCGGGGCGCCGGTGCCGTGGGACTCGGCGAGCCGCAGGCGGGCGAGCGGCAGCAGGACGAGCCCCAGCGGAACGTTCAGCCAGAAGATCCACTGCCAGGAGATGTGCTCGGTGAGGCTGCCGCCGACCAGCGGACCGGAGGCCACGGCGAGCCCGTTGACGGCGCCCCAGACGCCGTACGCCATCCCACGCCGTTCGGCGGGCACGGCGGCCGTCAGCAGGGTCAGCGTCAGCGGCATCATGATCGCCGCGCCGACGCCCTGGACCGCGCGGGCGGCGATGAGCGAGTCGATGCCGGGCGCCAGGGCCGCGGCGGCGGAGGCACCGGTGAAGACGGTGAGGCCGACCACGAAGAGCCTGCGGCGGCCGAAGCGGTCACCGAGGGCGGCGCCGAACATCAGCAGCACCGCGAAGGTGAGCGTGTAGGCACTCACCGTCCATTCCAGGTCGTGCAGTGCTCCGCCCAGGTCCTCCCGGATGGCGGGCAGGGCGGTGGTGACGACGAGATTGTCCAGGGCCGCCATGAAACCGGCGGCGCTGGTGATGACGAGGGCCCAGCCTGCTCCCCCACTACGTGCGCCTTGCTGCGACATCTCTCCCCCACAGGGTGTCCACTGATTGCGATCGATGCGGTTAGTGATTACTGACTAACTACTCGGGGCATACGGAAGCGCGCAGTCCGAGCGCACCCTACGCGGCACCCGTACGCACCTGTGCGCCCCTACGGGCCTTCCTCGTTGTTCCGTCTGGCCTGCGCCGAGATGTGGAGACCGTCCCAGATCCGGTGTTCAGGCGGGAAGCCCATGCCCGCCAGGATGTTGATGAGCATCCCGTACGCCATGAACGTGGTCGTCTCGTTGACGTCGCCGCCAAGGGGCAGGCCGACGGTGTCCCAGAGGTCCAGCCAGAGCTTGCGGACCATCTCACCGAACTCATGGTCTCCCGCCGCCTCCGCGGCCGCGACCGTGACGTACACCTGCAACTGCATCTGGAGCCGCTCGGGCCGCTCGTCGATCAGTTGCGTGTAGGCCTCCGCCATGGCCTGCAGTGCCTCTTCGCCGTGCAGGCCCTCGGACGCCACCTCGAAGACCCGGCGCGTGTCCTGCAGGCAGCGTTCCGCCACCGCGAGGAAGATCGCTTTCTTGCCCGGGAAGAGCCGGAAGAGATACGGCTGGGAGACTCCCACTCGCTTGGCGATGGCGTCCGTGGACGTGCCGTAGTAGCCGCCCCGGGCGAACTCGCTCGTCGCCGCACGGATGACACTCTCGCGCCGCTCCTCTGCGCTCATCCTGACCATGCGAATAAGTTAGTACTCAATCACTAACTACGTCAATCACTCACTGCGTCAAGAGCGGCCGGCTCCCCCACACCCCGTCGCCACCGGACGTCACAGGAGGTCGTAGGTCAGGTGGGTCGCGGTCGACGTCCGGGTCACACCGCGCTGCGCCAGCGTGCGCGGCGCTCCGCCGGTGAACAGCGGCGTCCCGGCACCCAGCACGACGGGCGCGAGGTGCAGGGACAGTCCGTCGACCAGCCCGGCGTCGAGCGCCGAGCCGATCGTGGCACCGCCGCCCATGAGGACGACGTCGAGATCCTCGGCGCCGTCCGACGACGCCGCCTCGGCGCGCTCCCGCGCGGCGGTGAGGGCGTCGGGGAGACCGGTGGTGACGAACGTCCAGTCGAGGCCGGTGAGTCGCATCGACTCCGGCGGCGAACTCGTCACGACGACGAACGCGGGTTTGCCGACCTCTCCGGCACCGTAGCCGGACGTGTCGTCCCAGCCGTTCGGCCCGTCGACCAAGTCGAAGAGCCGGCGGCCGAGGACGACGGCACCCGAGCGCGCGGTCGCCTCGCGCAGGATCCGGCGGTCGTCGGGGTCGTCGGAGAACGCCCAGGTGTGCAGGGCCTCCCCGCCGGTGCCCAGACCGTTGTCCGGGCCGGGGTCGGGTCCGGTGACGAACCCGTCGAGGGAGATCGAGATGTCAGCGATGATTCGGGTCATACAGGACAGACCCGAGCCGGCACCCGGACTCATCGCTCACGCGTGAAGCGGGTGCCGGACGGGACCGGCCGACAGTCAGCCGTCCCCGTCCCCGCCCCCGTCCCCGTCACCTCCCGGCAATCCCCGGGAGCCCGGCGATCCGGGTAAGCCCGGCAAGCCCGGTAAGCCGAAGAGCCGACCGGAGATCAGGCCCGGCCACCCGGCCTCAGGCGAGACGCACGACCGCCCGGGACATGCCCAGGACCTTCTGGCCGGCGCTGGTGGCCGTCAGGTCGACGCGGACGGTGTTGTCGTCGAGCTTGGCCGCGACCTTGCCGCTGACCTCGATCACGGCACCCCGGTCGTCGTTCGGGACCACGACGGGCCTGGTGAACCGGACGCCGTACTCCACGACCGCGCCCGGGTCGCCGATCCAGTCGGTGACCACGCGGATCACCTCGGCCATGGTGAACATGCCGTGCGCGATGACGTCCGGCAGACCGACCTCCTTGGCGAACTTCTCGTTCCAGTGGATCGGGTTGAAGTCACCGGAGGCACCCGCGTACCGCACGAGGGTGGCGCGGTCCACAGGGAAACTCCGCGCGGGCAGTTCGGTACCGACCTCGACGTCGCTGTAAGCGACCTTCGCCGTCATGGGATGCTCACGCCTCCTCGGCCGCGCGGGCCACGAGCTTGGTCCAGGCGGTCACGACGTGCTCGCCGGCCTCGTCGTGGACCTCGCCGCGGATGTCCAGGATGTCGTTGCCCGCCATCGACTTGATCGCCTCGATGGTGGAGGTCACCGTGAGCCGGTCACCGGCCCGCACCGGACGGACGTACGCGAACTTCTGGTCGCCGTGCACCACCCGGCTGTAGTCCAGGCCGAGCTGCGGGTCCTCGATGACCTGACCGGCCGCCTTGAACGTGATCGAGAACACGAAGGTCGGCGGAGCGATCACATCCGGATGGCCGAGCGCCTTCGCGGCCTCCGTGTCCGTGTACGCCGGACTGGCGTCACCCACCGCCTCCGCGAACTCGCGGATCTTCTCCCGGCCCACCTCGTAGGGCTCGGTGGGCGGATAGGTCCGCCCCACGAACGACTGGTCGAGCGCCATGGGCTCGCAACCTCCTGCTGCTCTGTGCTGCTGTGGGTGCCGTCTCGGGTGCCACTGAACAAAACGACACGAGGCCGCCCCCAAACCTCGGGGACGGCCTCGTGTACGAGCCTGTTTCTATCGCGTTTCGCGGTGCGCGGTGTGCGCGTTGCAACGCGGGCAGTGCTTCTTCATCTCCAGTCGGTCCGGGTTGTTACGCCGGTTCTTCTTGGTGATGTAGTTCCGCTCCTTGCACTCCACGCAGGCCAGCGTGATCTTCGGGCGGACGTCGGTGGCAGCCACGTGAGTGCACTCCTTGACGAACGGATTGATGGTATTAACGCAAGCAAGAGTAGCCGACTGAAGGACCGACCCCGCAATCGGCTACTTTTTGTGTAGCGGTGACCGGACTTGAACCGGTGACACAGCGATTATGAGCCGCTTGCTCTACCGACTGAGCTACACCGCTGTGATGCGATCGGGCCCCGCCTCGCGGCGGGAACCTCTCACACCAGAGCCCCAATACGGAATCGAACCGTAGACCTTCTCCTTACCATGGAGACGCTCTGCCGACTGAGCTATTGGGGCGAGCGATGAAGACATTACACGGTCGCCCGCCGTTCGCCCAAATCCGTTTCGCCGCCCCTGCCCCAGCCCGTCCCCCGTCCTGCCCCCGGGCCCGTCGGCCTTCCCGCGCGTACGCCCCGGAGGTCCTCCGAAGGGCCTTCCAAGGCCCTTCGACGAGCCTCCAGCGGGCCCTCCGACGGACCCTCGGCACGGCGGACCGCGCCGGTACGACTATTGCGCTCCTCCGCGCCACGGACTGATCACCGTCCTAGGCTCGACTCACTCTGCGTGATCTTGCGTCCCCCACTGCGCAGTCCCGAGCCCAGAGGAGCGCGATGCCCGACAGCCAGCCGCAGCCGCCCCACTCGCCCTCCCCCTCGGGCCCCGCCGACCGCGGCTCGCTCCTGCTGTCCGGGGCGCGGCTCACCGACGGCCGGACCGTGGACGTACGGCTGCACGGCGGGCGCATCGAGGCGGTCGGCACGGCCGGCAGCCTGTCCGCGGCCCGCGCCCCCGGCCCCGGCGCCCGTGTGGACCTCACCGGCTACCTGCTCCTCCCCGCCCCCGCCGAACCCCACGTCCACGGCGACACGGCGCTGACCGCCGACGCCCCCGGCCCCGTCTCCTACGACCCCCAGGACGTCCAGCGCCGGGCCACCGAGGCCGCCCTGCTCCAGCTGGGACACGGGGCGACCGCGGTGCGGGCTCACGTGCGCGTGGGCGACGTCGCGGGGCTGGGCGCGCTGACCGCCGTGCTGCGGGCGCGGCGGTCGCTGCGCGGGCTGACGGAGCTGACCGCGGTGGCGATGCCGAGACTGCTGACCGGGGTGGCCGGGGCCGACGGGCTGGCGATGCTGCGGGACGCGGTCAAGATGGGCGCGGACGTGGTGGGCGGGTGTCCGGACCTGGACCCCGATCCGGCCGGGTACGTGGAGGCGGCCCTGGAGGTCGCCGCCGAGCACGGCTGCCCGGTCGACCTGCACACGGACGCCGCCGACCCGGCACGGCTGGCCCGGCTGGCGGCGATGGCGGGCGGGCTGCGTCCCGGAGTGACCCTCGGCCCCTGCGACGGGCTGGGGCGGCTGCCCGCCGACGCGGCCGCTCAGGCCGCCGACCGGCTCGCGGCGGCCGGGCTGACGGTGGTGTGCCTGCCGCAGGGCGCCTGCGGTGCCGTCGACCACCGCGACGGCACCGCTCCGGTACGGCTGTTGCGCGCGGCCGGGGTGCGGGTGGCCGCCGGGAGCGGCGCGCTGCGGGACGTGTCCAACCCGGTCGGGCGCGGCGACCCCCTGGAGGCGGCCTATCTGCTGGCCGCGTGCCACGGGCTGCGCCCCGAGGACGCGTACGACGCGGTGAGCGCGGCGGCGCGGGCGGCCCTGGGTCTGCCCGAGGTACGGGTCGAGGCGGGCTTCCCTGCCGAACTCCTCGCGGTACGCGGGGACGGGCTGGCGGGGGCGCTGTCACTGGCGTACAGCCGGATCGTGGTGCACCGGGGGCGCGTTGTGTCACGGACCAGCGCGGTACGGGAGTACGGCGACTCGACGACCGCGACGGACCTGGGGCTGCCTCGGCAGGGGCGCGGGGGTTCCGCAGGGCGTGGGGAGACCTCCTGAAGGGGCGCGAGGGTTCCGCGGGGCGCGGGGAGACCTCCTGAGGGGGCGCGACGCGCGTCCGGTGGGATGCGGCCGAAGTCGTGCGGCGCGGGCGGCCGTCGGGGCGTACGGTCGAAGACATGCGCATTGTCATCGCTGGTGGTCATGGTCAGATCGCGCTGCGGCTGGAGCGCTTGCTCGCCGCGCGTGGTGACGAGGTGGCGGGCATCATCCGCAAGGCCGAGCAGTCCGACGATCTGCGTGCGGCCGGCGCCGAACCGGTCGTGCTGGACCTGGAGTCGGCCTCGGTCGAGGAGGTCGCGGAGCGGCTGCGGGGCGCGGACGCGGCGGTCTTCGCGGCGGGCGCGGGCCCCGGCAGCGGAGCGGCCCGCAAGGACACGGTGGACAAGGCGGCGGCGGTCCTCTTCGCGGACGCGGCGGTCCGGGCGGGCGTACGGCGCTTCGTCGTCGTGTCCTCCATGGGCGCCGACCCGAGCCACCGGGGGGACGAGATCTTCGACGTCTACCAGCGCGCCAAGGGCGAGGCCGACGCGTACGTCCGCTCCCTGGACGAGCTGGACTGGACGATCCTGCGCCCCGGCGCGCTGACGGACGACGCCGGAACCGGCCTCGTCCGCCTGGAGGCACACACCGGCCGGGGCCCGGTCCCGCGCGACGACGTGGCCGCCGTACTGGCGGAACTGGTCGACACCCCGGCCACCAACGGCCTGACCCTGGAGCTGATCAGCGGTTCCACGCCCGTGTCGGTGGCGGTGAAGTCGGTGGCCGGGAACTGAGGGCGGGGCACGGGGCGCGTGGGGTGCCTGAGGCGCGCCCCGGCACGCGCAGTCAGAACAGCGGCAACTGCCCGGGAAAGTCGGGGACGACGTACCCGTCCAGGGACGGCTGCACCGCACCGCCGAGTTGCGCCGTGCGACGCGACCCCGGGCAGGAGACGAGTTCGCCGCTCTCCCGCGTCCCGGGCGGATCGTGACGCGCGTACCGGCCCGCGACGACGGCGATCTCGCGACGGCATTCGGGGCAGGTTCTGCGACGGGAGGACGAGACCATGTCACCAGTCTGCCCGCCGGACGAGCCCTCTCTTGAGCCCACACATGACGAAGACCCCGTGACCTGCTGTTTGGGCAGGTCACGGGGTCTTTCGTTCCCGTGTGGCGGCGCCAGGATTCGAACCTGGGAAGGCTGAGCCGGCAGATTTACAGTCTGCGCAAACAAGGGCGGGTGACCTTGAAAAACAGCCACACCAAAGAACACGGCCCCACGCCTACCCCATGAAGGTGGTCCGCGAGGGTCCGACACGGCAGCCTTCTTCGCGGAGGGCTTGGGGCGGAATTGGACCGGCCTCGTGGCGGCGTCCCTGACCGCCCTAACACGGGCGGGGGGGGGCGCCCCCCCCCGCGCCGGGTCGGGGCGGGGAAAAAAAGCCGGCCCCCCGCCGCAAAAACCCCGGCGCGGGCCCCCCCCGGGAGA
>NZ_JBIWGG010000001.1:0-184519 GCF_044763415.1 Streptomyces sp. NPDC096048 | reverse complement strand
CCCACCCCCTGGTGGGGGCGCGGGGGGGGCCCCCCCGCCCCGCGTTCTCGCGGGGGGGGTGGGGGGGCATTGCCCCCGCCGGGGGGGGGGCGCCCCCCCCCGCCCTAACACGGGCGGTCAGGGACGCCGCCACGAGGCCGGGTACAGGACCTGAATAGAACGCCTGCCAGCAGGCCTAATCCGCCGCTACGCTGCCGACCCTGAGCAAGGGGGGCACCATGACGGTGATCGACGGCGAGGACGCCAACACCTATCACGTCACTTCGGACTACGTGAACGTGATCTACGAGGGCCCGAAGAGGAGTCAGCGGAGGGCGACGATCACGGGTTCCGCAGCCATAGCGGGAGCTGTGATCGCCACGCTCGCGGTCGGCCTCACCACAGAATCGAGAACCAGCAAAGAAGCCAGTGATCCGGCCAACCTCGACGCCCTCGTAGGAGTCGCAGTCGTCTTCGGTCTATTTTCCGCACTCGCCTTGTCTTTTTCGATTCCTTGGTTTATTACACGACGCAAGTACATGAAGAACCAGAACGAGCACTTCGCGGAACGGATAAAAGCCGAACGCGAGCGCCATCAACAAGCAATGGAACAGCTGAAGAAAACCACCGAGTTGGCCACCCTCATGGGATTGAACCAGGGACAGATCAAGACGTACCACGACATCGTCACCGAACAAGCTGACAAGTCTTTCAAGTCGTCCCGCACCGCCATGAACGTCGGCCTACTCCTTCTCGTGGCAGCAGCTGTCGGCGGAGTGTATGTGCCGATCGAGGAGATCCGATGGTTCATCGGGGCCCTCGCCCTGTTCAGCACCGTGTTCTCGGCCTACCTTTCTCGCACCTACCTGCTGCTATACCGAGAGTCGATCAGCCAACTAAACCGATACTTCGACCAGCCGGTGCTGAACAGTTTCTACCTAACCGCCGAAAGGCTGACCAGCGGCCTCGATGTGGAGCATGCGCAAACAGTGCGGCAGCAGATCATCGATCAGGTACTGGAGACCAGCACACGCATCGGGGACAAGTCCTCACCAAAGCCACAGAAGCAGAACCCGGAAACGCTCCGGCCCAAGCCTAGGAAACCGAAGAAGCCGAAGAAGCAATCAGTGCCGGTAAACGGCACGCGGCGGAGCTAGTCCCCTCGGGTGTGGCGCCGACCTCTGGACGGGCCGCCTGACCTCCGCCGGATGCGTAAATCGTCGCGCGCTAGTCGAAGCTGAGTGCGGCACCTCCGTTCATACGTGCACCATAATTGCGCAGGCGGACATTATACTTCTCCAGGAAGATCGAATTAGACTCCACCTGCACCTGAGATCCTCCATAGGCAAATACACCCCGCGTGATCATGATCGCGTCCGGAGTGTAGAACTCGACCTGAGCCAAGATGAAACGTGACCCCCCGCGAATCGTCAGCTTCCGACCGACGAGCTCGACATCCCAGGATTCAACAGAGAAGACCAATTCGTTTTCTACGATTTCAAGCAGCAGGTTCTCCTGCTTGTCATAGATTCGCAGAGACAGAAGAAGGCGACCATCCTGCCTTTTAACCTCGATCACCGGGCACCCCTTGATGACCAACAGCGGGACTACTTCATCTGTCGAGAAATAATGCCTCCATCTACTCCCTCCCACATTGACCAGACATGAGCTCCCCGAATACCTCAAGGGGAATGCTTCAGAACGCCCAAACCGGAAATTATACGGGTTCTCGTTAGCAGACTTCACGTCCGCAGCAGGAAGCAGACCACGTGTTTTCTCAGCATGGTGGGTAGGACAAAGCAACGCCATATCTACAGGATCATGGCACCCTACGCGCGACCATTCGGCGATATGTTCGTACTCATACAGAGGAAGTCCACAAATCACGCACCCAAACCCACACCGCTGGCGGATTTGGCGCTTGATTGGATCAGGGATATCACGTTTATTCTTCGACATCAAAATTCCCCCCTTGACAACAACGCTACCGGAAAGGTTAAGGCCCCGGGCCCGCGCTGGCAGGGATTCAGTGAAGGGGAGCGATCAAGTTGCGCCACTAGGAAGCGCCAGACTCGACTCCACCACCGCTGGCGACTGTTGAGCCCAAGCCCGCTACGCTGGTACGCACCACGTCAGAACGGAGAGTGCTCCGCGGATGGGACCGAAGACGACAAAGGTCTACGAGACGCTTCGCGCGCGACTCGCGGCAGGCGAGTACGCCCCCGGCGACAAATTCCCCTCTGAACGCACACTTGCGGAAGAACTCGGCATCGGCCGGACAGCGCTACGGCAGGTGCTCGCCCGTCTCGTCTCCGAGGGGATGTTGGAGGTTCGGGGGCGGAGTTCGTACCGGGTGCCGGGCGTGGTGAGCGTCCAGCGTCCCGACGGAGTGGAGCCCTGGCGCATCCACGGTGAGCGCGACGTGTACGACAATCGATGGGTCAGGCTTCAACTCTGGGACGTGGAGCCGCCGGGCGTGAAGCGGTTCGAACACCACGTCGTGAGGCTTCACCACGTGGCAATCACAGCCGTCATTGATGATCAGGACCGCGTTCTGATGATGTGGCGGTACCGCTTCGTTCCGAAGCAGTTCGGCTGGGAGCTCCCGGGCGGCATCGTTGACGAGGGGGAAGACCCGGCTGACACGGCGCTGCGGGAAACCGTGGAAGAGACTGGTTGGCGCCCCAAGTCGCTGGATCACGTCGTGAGCTATCAGCCCATGGTCGGCATGGTCGACTCACCGCACGAGATTTTCGTAGGGCACGGTGCTGAGAAGGTCGGCGAGCCGACCGACCTGGAAGAGGCCGGCCACATCGAGTGGGTACCGCTGGCGGACATTCCCGGGCTCATGGCGCGCGGCGAGCTGCTGGGCTCAGGAACCCTGGTCGCCCTGCTCCACATCCTGGCGGCTCGACGCACTCAGGGACTCACAACCGCTCAGTGAGCAGGTCGACGCGGCGGCGCTGCCGGACCGAACCGGTCCGGCTCGCCAACAGCCGCGCCTGCCGCAGGTGCTTGCCGGCGTCGTCGTACTCAGCTCGTGTGAGGTGCGCTTGGGCCAGGTCGGCATGCAGGCCGCTCCGGGCGCGCACGAAGGTCGGGTCCATCACCTCCAACGCGCTGTAGAGGCTGGTGACCGCCGACTCTTCACCGAGGAGGGCCAGCACGTTGCCCTGCCACCGGGTGAGATGAGCGCCATTCAGGAAGATGCTCAGCATGTCCGGGTCTCGGTCCTCGGGGCCCGGCGGGATCACGGCCATGGCGGCATCCAGCGCGCTCCGGCAGTCGTCCGGCATCCCAGCATGGGCGCACATCTCCGCTTCGGCGGCGTAGAGCCATGCCCGCAACCGGGCGGAACCGGATTGCCCGACGGTGCGCTGAGCGTCGCGCACGAGGTCGACAGCAAGCGCCGGCCGCCCCGCCTCACAGAGCACGTAGGCTTGCTCGCCCATCGCGTGTGCCAGGTACATGGGTTCTTCAGCGTCGCGTGCTGCTCGCTTGGCGAGTTCGTAGTGCCGCCACGCCCGTTCAACGGCTCCCGAGTCGATTGCCTGCCACGCCGCGAGGGTTGACGCACCGGCGAGTGCGAGCGCGACGGGTCGGCGCGTGGCGGGTAGTACGGCGAAATTGAGCGCGTCCTCCAAGGCAGCAAGGTGACCGCTCATCTGGTCGACCAGGGCCGCAGCGCCCCTCTGCCGGTCCATGGTGCGGAGTAGCTCGGTCTGGTCGTTGAAGGTCTTCACCATGGACTCACTGACGCTGCTGGCCGAATCGATCCGGCTCAGTAGGTCGTCGTAGCCGTCGGCAAACGGTGCCGCCGGCACTGGCGCGGCGTCCCTCAGCTCCCCGTCCGTTACTCCGAGGAGCTGCCGCAGGACCCGTGCGTACCGATCAGAGATGGTGCGCTTGCCGTTCTCCCACTCGGACACGTACACCCGGAGACTTGCGGTCGACGCAACATCCGTGAGGTTCCGTCGGGCGAACTGCTCGATCTCGCGAATCAGGCGTTCCTGCGACCACCCACGCGCCGACCGCGCGCTTCGAAGTCCCGTACTCACGGGCCACCTCCCGGCGTTGATTCCCCTCGCACCACCTTGCCAGCATGACGCACATTGCCGCAGGTCAACAGGGGTTAACAGGCCGGATGTTAAGCCCTGTTGACTACCGGACCCCCTGCCTCCAGAGGTCTTCTGGAGATGCACCAAGGCGGTCGGACCGCCACTCGCTTCAGCGAACCGCCTTGACACTGGTGCGCACCAGATGCATTCTGCTGGTGCGCACCAGATTCCAGGCTGGTCCTGGAATGACGGTGCGCAAGACAGCGCCCGGACGCACGGCCCGGAGGACGCGCTGCGGAGAACTCAACAGAGTGCCGACCCAGCCGCATGAACTCGTGCGGTCGATGGGTGCAGGTCACCATCCCGACCGCCCACGTCGGGCCGGGTGACCTGCCCAGATCCGCCCTTTGGCGGTGACTGGCATTGCGTGATCCGAGATCCGCAGAACCTTCGCGGCATCTGCCGCGCTTCGAACCCCAGCCTTTCCGCCGTGCTGGTCACGGCGGCCGGTTGCCTCCGCTGCACGTCTCGTACGTGCAGCGCTGAGGGGAGCCGGAACCGACTCCAACGGCAAGCGGCTCCCGGGGTGCCACCCGGGAGCCGCGTTCGGGCCGTTCCTCTGCGAAAGGGAACCACGACCCATGAACCACATCGTCACTGTTCAGGACGCTGTTACCGCGTTCGCCGACTTCATGGAGCCGACGGACGCGGAGCTGAACGCGATCGAGCAGGAGATGCCCGTGATCCTCGCGGACGTCGACCTGCTGGACGCGCACATCGTCACCCTCGACCGCACGCCGACCGAGCTGGACGAGCGCCGCACCCGCCGGGCCCGCCGCCGCGCGCTGGCCGCCCGGGTCGCGCTGGTCAACCGCGCGGCCGGCGTGACCGTGCCGGGGGGTGCCGCCTGATGTCCCGCTTTGAACTCACCGAGCGCGACCGCTGCACCATCGCCGCCGCCCGCCATGCGTTGGCGGCTGCGGAGAGCGTCAACCTGCTGGACGGCAGCGCCATGGCCCGCACGATCGGCCGCCTCGAAGTCGCCGTGGAGCGGCTGATCGAACTGGTCGACGAGACGCCCGGCGGGAACGTCGTCCGGTGCCCGGCCGCGCACCCGGAGGACCTGACGCCCTGCGGTGGCCCGGTCGTCGTGACCATCGTCGACAGGGAGAACGCGGGCGCCGACGGATGCGAGCACCACGCCGCCCGCATGCTGGCCTCGATCACCGGCGCTCGCCCGGTCGCCAAGCCGGACGCCCCCGCCGGGGTGGCCGTGCGCGTCTTCCGCGCAGCGCACCACACCCGCCCCTTCGCATGGCTGGGGGGCCGGTCATGAGCCTTCACCGCAAGGGGCGCGCCGCCCTGGTGCTCGCCCTGGTCGCCGTGGTCGGTATGGCGTTCCGGGTGTCGTGGAACGCGCTGCGGGACATCGCCGGCGCGGTCGGCGCGGACGACACGGCGGCGATGCTGTACCCGTTCGTGGTCGACGGCCTCATGGCGCTCGCCCTGATCGCCACTCTGGTTCTGGCCGACCGCGACCGCACGTTCGCTCTGCGGGTGCTGGGGGCGTACACGGTCGCTTCGCTGGTTCTCAACTACGTGCATGGTCTGGTCCCGGAGCTGCACGGGCGAACGGTCGACTGGGGACGACTCGCGGACTGGGACCCGGCGAACTGGGCCCTGGTCCTGCTCGCCACGTCGCTGCCGGTCGGGTCGATCTACTTCGGCTCCGACCTCGTAGCCAAGGTCCTGCACCACCGCCCCACCCCGATCCCGACCGCGAGCACGAGTGCGGAGGATTCAACCGAGACCGAGATGAAACGGTCTACGGCTGACCTGCCGGTATCGACCCCCGAGCCGATCACCCCGAACGTGACCGTTCTGCCCCGTCCGGTGGCCGTTGGCTTCCTGAAGTCGACCCTGCCAGCTAAGCCGTCTCCCTCGATCGCCCCGGCCCCGGTCGCGCCGATCGAGCGGCGTTCGGTGGCTGCGGAGTCGACCCGGCCGCGCCGTGCCACGGGCCGTGTCCCGGCGGTGGCGAAGTCGAGTCGGCCGAAGCGCACGCCGGATCAGTTGCTCGCCGAAGCACGCGCCGCGACGGCCGACTGGCCGGACGCGAAGGTGACCGCCGAGGGGATCCGGCGGGCGGTGCGCACGTCTCCGGTCAACGCGCGGGTGCTGCGGGACACCCTGCGGGCGGAGCGCGCCGGGGCGGCGGCGTGAGCGGGCTGCGGATCGGTTCGCTCTGCTCGGGTTACGGCGGCCTGGACATGGCCGTCCAGGCCGTGTTCGGCGGCTCGCTGGCCTGGGTCGCGGACAACGACGCCGGAGCCTGCCGCATCCTCGCCCACCATCACCCGCGGGTGCCGAACCTGGGCGACATCACCGCCGCCCGCTGGGACGAGGTGGAGCCGGTCGACGTCGTGACGGGCGGCTATCCCTGCCAGCCGTTCAGTTCCGCCGGCAAGAGGAAGGGAACCGCTGATGAGCGGCACATCTGGCCCGACATCGCCCGTGCCCTTGGGGTTCTACGACCCCGTCTCGCGGTGTTTGAGAACGTCGCAGGGCACCTTTCTCTCGGATTCGACACCGTGCTTGGAGACCTTGCCGCCCTCGGGTTCGATGCGCGGTGGTGCACTCTTCGCGCATCTGACGTGGGAGCGGCTCACCAGCGCAAACGCCTGTTCGTCCTCGCCTGGCCTGCCGACTCCGGCAGCACGGGACTGGCGGGGCGGCGGGCAGCGCGGGCAGCTTCCGACCGCCGTCGGCTCGCTCCTGCCGACCCCGTCGACCTCGGAGAACACCGGAGCCGGACACGTGGCGCAGGGCGGGATGAACCTGCGCCACGTCGTCTCGCTGCTGCCGACCCCGCGCGCGTCGGAGAACGAGAACCGGCAGACCAAACGCAGTCCCTCGCAGGAAGCGGGCACGCATGGCAAGAGCCTGGCCGCCGAGATGGGCTCGCTCCTGCCGACCCCGCGGGCCACGGACGGCGCGAAGGGCGCGGTCTCACGCACAGAAGCGACGGACCGGCGGGTGCGGTCCGGCAGGGCGAATCTCCCCGAGACGGCGCTGAGCGCGTTCCCGACGGTGCCGCCGGGTGGGGCGAGTACGGCGATGCGGTCGCGCGGTGGGAGGCGGTCCTCCAGCGCCCCGCCCCCGGGCCAGTTGACGCTGTGGGACGGCTGAGCCCCGCCTTCGTCGAATGGCTCATGGGCCTGCCCGCCGGGCACGTCACCGACGTCCCCGGCCTGTCCCGCTCCGCACAGCTCAAAGCGCTGGGCAACGGCGTGGTCCCGCAACAGGCCACAGCCGCACTCCGCTTCCTCACCCCCGCCGCCCTCCCCGCCCGTACGGCCGCCTGACCATCCCGAACCCTTCGAGGAGTAGCCGACCATGCGCAACGCCGACATACGCCGCCTGGACCGCGCGATCCAGGTGACACAGAAGAAGCTGGAAGCGGTCCGCCGGGGCGAGTGGTGGCCGCTGAACGGCAGCGAGCGCCGCGCCATGGCCCGCTCGCTGGCCGCCGGCGGCTACAAGGTCGCCCGGGGCCGCAGCGCGGGCCGCGAGGAACAGCGCATGGACGCCACCGGCAACAGCGCCGAGATGCGGCTGAACGCGGAGCTGACCGCCCTGCACGCCGAGCGTCAGCGCCTCCTCACCGAGGCCGCCCGCGACAAGGCCTCCAAGAAGTCGTCCGGCTGGTTCTGACCAGCCCGTTTCCCGCGCCGGGGTGACCGGGACTTTCCACGGACACGGCCACCCCGGCGCTCTCCCTAACTCCCGCCCCCGCTGGGGGCAGTCAGGAGCAGTTCCAGCATGTCTGAGAACGTCGTTCACCTCCACAAGGCCACCGACCCCCCGACCGCCGACACCACGCCGACCGTGCTCACGGTCGTGCCCGACGCACCGCCCGCACGGCCGGTGCCGCTGTGGGTCCGCTCCGGCCGTGCGATCAAGTCCGGCGTCACTCACGAGTCGACCCGGGCCACGGTCCGGGCGGCGGCCCGGCACGGCCTCTACACCCTCAACGGCGGGCGGATCGTGGCCCGCCGCGCGTGGGACGGCCGCACCGGCTCCCGGTACGAGCGGATGATCCGCGCGGCCGAAGCCGCCGGGAACCTCGAAGCGGCGGAAGAGTGGGAGGAGCGGTTGCAGCGCTTCCGCGCCGCCCGCCACCACCGCCGCATGGACCTCCTGCACTCCCCGGTCGAGGCCGCCAAGGGCATGGCCGTCGGCGCCGGCATGAGTATCGGTGTCCTGGTCGCCCTCGGCGTCGTCATGGCCATCAGCACCGGCCACGTCGGCGACGTCATCACCCCGCTGTCGGCCACGGTCGACTTCATCGCCCTGCTCATCCGCATCGTGCAGATCGTGTGGGGCCCGGCCCTGTCGATCGGCCCGTTCCTCGCCCTGCTCGCCCTGTGGTCGGTCGGCCGCAAGCAGCAGGCCGCCCCCGCCTGGGCTCTGCCCGCCAACGTCCGCAACGGCGAGGGGGAGCCGATCACGCCGTCCATCGTGGTCAAGGCCCTGCGCGACCTCGGCGTCCCGGCCCTGGCCCGGGCCATCAAGGAGATGGGCGACGCCGGCGCGAGCATGCTCGGACCGATCCGGATCGCCGGATGCGGTGTCGAGGTCGACGTGACCCTTCCCTCCGGGGTGGCCACGAACGAGGTGCAGGCCAAACGGCGCAAGCTCGCGGAGAACCTGACCCGGCACGAACACGAGGTGTTCATCACCATCCCCCAGGCCGCCCGCACGGTGCGGCTGTGGGTCGCCGACTCCGGCGCCCTGGACGAGCCGATCGGCCCGTCCCCGCTGGTCACCGACGACACGATGACCGCCGACTACACCAAGGGCAAGGCCCCGTGGGGCCAGGACCTGCGCGGCGACGCCGCCGCCCTGTCCCTCTACCAGCGCCACCTGTTGATCACGGGTCTGTCGAACCAGGGCAAGACCGTGGCCCTGCGCTCCCTGGCCCTGTGGCTGTCCCTGGACAAGTCCGTGCAGTTCCTCATGGGCGACCTCAAGGGCGCCGGCGACTGGAACATGTTCGACGGCCTGGCCACAACGCTGATCCAGGGGCCGACGGATGAGCACGTCATCCAGGTGACCGAGATGGTCGAGGGCGCCGTGACCGAGATGAACCGGCGTCTCCAAGCGCCGCCCGGCACGGTGTTCCCGCCGCTGATCGTGCTGGTCGACGAAGCACAGGTCGCGTTCATGTGCCCCGCCAAGGGCACCGGCAAGGACAAGCGGCCCTACGGCGGCGCCAAGGCAGACTCCCGCTACTTCATGGCCGTCCGCAAGATTCACAACCAGGGCCGCGCGGTCAACGTGCTGATGTGGCAGGGCACGCAGGACCCGACCAACGAGAACCTCCCCAAGCTCGTGCGCGAGGGCGCCCACACCCGAGCCTCCCTCGCCCTCGGCACCGAGTCCCAGGCCCGCATGGCGCTCGGGGACAAGGCGGTCGACGGGGGCGCCGCGCCGAACCTGCTGCGTCCGGGGCTGGACCGGGGAACCCTGGTCGTCGCCTCCGACGGCATCAGCATCCCGGCGGGACAGTCGTCCATCACGGTGCGCACGCACTACATCGACGACGACGCCGCCACCGCGATCACCGACCGGGCCAAGGCACTGCGCGACGGCGTCACCACCCTGCACGCCATCGACCGCAGCGCGGAGCACGACCCGCTCGCCGACATCGCCGCCGTCATCGGCGACGCCCCGCGGGTGCGGACCAAGGACGTGCTGGCGCGGCTGTCCGCGCGGAACTCGGACGCGTACGGCGAGTGGTCGTTCCTCGACCTCAAGCGCGTCCTCGACGACGCCGACGCCGGGCCGTACAAGTCAGACGGCGTGATGGTCGTCTCCCGCGACCGCGTCGCCCGCGCCCTCGCCAACCGCGACGGAGACGGTTCCGCTTCCGCCGACTGACGGCAGGGAGCGAACGACCGGCGGGGCGGGGAGTCAGGGAGAACTCCCTGACCGCCTCCCTGACCCGCCTCCCTGGCTCTGACCTGCGCGAATGATCGCTCAGGGAGTCAGGGAGGAGCGCAGGTCACACCCCCCGAACACCCCTCTGCAGGGCACCCCGAAGGGGGTGTCTCTGCCTCCCTGGCCTACGGCCGGAAGGGATTCCGCATGTACCCCGAGCACACCCCACACGTGCCCGTACAGCGGGCCGTGGAAGTCCACCAGCCCACCCCATACCCGCCCGCCGTGCCCGCCCCGGCGCCGGTCGTCCCAGTGCAGCCGGGCACGGTCCCGGCGGTGGCGAGCATCGTCCTGCCGGACGGCCGCGTCGTCACCGGCTACGCCATCAACCCCACCCAGCCCGAACCCGTCGCCGCCAGACCGGCCGTCTCCCGCATGGCCGTGAACGTCGCCCTCGGCGGCGCCGGATTCCTCGCGGTGTGCGGCGGGCTACTCCTGCTCACCTCGTTCATCGCCGCACTCACCGCGTTCATCACCCAACTGATCACCCTCGCGGCCGTGATCTTCGGCGGATGGATCGCCGTACAGGTCCTCAGCGCGAGCCGCCACCAGGGCGGCACCACCGTGAACATCCGCAAGGCCGTGATCAAGCGGAACAAGTTCTACAGCTAGCCACGCCAAGGGCGGCCCCCGATCCGCCAAGAACACGGGGCCGCCCTTGCTCGCCAGAACCAACCAAGGAACTGGAGATACCCCAGCATGACGCAACCCACGCCCTACCCGCAGCACACGGCGCTGAGTCTCGCCGCGTCCGGCGTGCCCGTGCTGCCCCTGCGCCGGGGCAAGGTCCCGTTCGGCAACTGCACGGCGTGCGCGGACAACGCGTGCGGTGGCCGGCCGAACATGAAGGTGCCCGGCCCGTGCCGGTGCCCCGGCGTCTGCCACGCGTGGGCCGCCGCCACCACCGACCCGGCCGTCATCGTCTCCCCGGCATGGGCAGCAGCATGGCGGCAGGCGGTGTGCGTCGCCTACCACCCCGGCGGCGCCGGTCTGACCGTCGTCGACCTGGACGACGCCGACGCCATCGCATGGGCCCGCACCGCCCTGCCCGCCACGCGTACCGTGCCGACGACGCGCGGTGAGCACTGGATCTACCGGGGCGCCATGCGCTCCGTGAATGCGGTCCGCCCCGGCGTCGACATCAAGTCGACCATGGCCTACGCCCGTTGGCTCGGGCCCGGCACCAGCACCATGGCCGCTCTCCCGGACGCTGTGCGCGCCCTGGCAGTAAAGGAGCCGTCCCCGGCCCCCAGGGCGCCACAGACGCTCTCAGGGCCGCTGTCGGGCGGCCAGGGAGAGTGCCCCCACCGCACGCCCGTCTTCCTGGAACGGGGCGTCGCCATGGCAGAGCAGCGCATCACCGAGACGCCCAGCGCGGTCCACGCGACCGTGTACCGGACGTTCCTCGCGGTGCTGTCGAGGCACGGCCGGTGCGGCTGCCTCACCGACGCCCACGTCACCCGGCTGTTCACCGCCGCGCAGGCCAAGGGCGAGACGGCCCGGCACTGCACGGACGCGTGGACCAACGCCCGTACCGCTTTGGGGATGTGAACCGTGTCCGAGGACGAGAAGACGCCGGGCCGCGAGGTCATCACCGACTACGCGCAGGCCCATTTCCGCTACTTCCGCACCGTCGACGGCACCGTCTACGCCCAGCGCAACGGCCACCCCGTGGCCCGCCCCATCCGCTCCCAGGGCACCACCGGAAGCCACCGGCAGGAACTCATGGTCGGACTCTTCCGTGACGGGATCGGCGTATTCAACGGCACCGCCTTGAAGGAGGCACTGGACTTGATCGAAGCACTCGCCCTCTCCCAGGACGTGCAGGCCACCCACATCCGCGTGGCACCCGGCGCGGACGGGGCCACCTGGCTCGACCTCGGCCGCGACGACGGCCAGTCCGTGCGCATCCACCCCACCGGCTGGACCATCGCCATCCCCGACCCCGCAGAGGTCTGCTGGAGGCGCACCCAGCTCACCGGCGAACTGCCCCTGCCCGCCAAGGACACCGCCGGACAGGGCATCGACGCCCTGCTGAGGCTGACCAACTTCGCCACCCCCGACACCGAATGCCTGGCGCTGGCCTGGCTCGTCGGCTGCCTGGAACCGGGCGTTCCCGTCCCCGCGCCGTTCCTCACCGGCCCGCAGGGCGCCGGCAAGTCCACCGCGGGCCGCATGCTGGTGCGCATCATCGAGGGCATGAGCGGCGACCTGCGCCGCGCACCCAAGGACGAAGAGAGCCTGATCACCGCCGTGGCGGCAGGCTGGATCACCGCCCTGGACAACCTCTCCCACCTGGCCCCGGACCTGTCCGACCTCATGTGCTGCATCGTCACCGGAGCCGAGTCCATCAAGCGCGCCCTGTTCAGCGACGGCGACGTGTACCGCTCCCGCTACCGCCGCCCCCTCCTGCTGACCGGCATCGACGTCGGCGTGATCCGGCCCGACCTCGCCGAACGCCTCCTGCCGCTTCGCCTGGAGCGCCCGCAGGTGCGGCGTACCGAAGCGGAGCTGTGGGCCGACTTCACCAGCGCCCTGCCCGTCATCCTCGGCTCGCTCCTCGACCTCACCGTCAAGGTCCGCGCCGCCACCGCCCCCACCCCCACCGACCTGCGCATGGCCGACTTCGCCCACCTGTGCGCGCAGTTCGACACGGCCACCGGCCTTGCCTCCCTGCCCGCCTACCGGGCCAGCCTCGATGAACTCAACGACGACGTGATCGAGGGCGACCTGTTGGCACAGACCGTGCTGCACCACGCCGCCGACCTCGAACCGGGCGCAGAGCAGCGCATGACCTCATCCGAGTGGCTGGACTGCCTCAGCCGCCTCCACAGCGGCGAGGACTGCCGTCCCCTGCCCAAGGGCTGGCCCACCACCGGCAAAGTCCTCTCCGACCGGCTCAAGCGTCTCCAGCCCACCTTCGCCGCCCGTGGCGTCGTCATCGACTGGGGACGCACCCGCGCCGCCCGCTACATCTCCATGACCCGCCCCGTACCCGAGCCCCTGCACCAACAGGGCTCCCTGCACTGACAGAGCGCGCTCGGCTGCACGACAAGCAAGAGGAGCACCCGGCGCCCCTGGTGCTCCTCTTGCTGTTCGGCGACAGCCGCTCCAAGAACGCGCCGCGAAGCGGCTCCTTCTTCAACACCTCAGCCGCACCACAAACAGAAACCACCCCCTCTCTTGTCCTAAGAGAGAACCCCTGCGTCACCACGTCACCCGTCACCACCACGACGGCCACTGACCTGCGCGAACGAGCGTGACACAGACACCCGAAACCCGCGTCACACCACGTCACCCGCGTCACAGCCCCGTGACACACGCACCCGGTCGTGACAGACACCCGACACCGCCGAGTCACACAAACCCGCACGTCACAGGCCCGCATGACGCGTTTGACGCAGTGACGCAGAAATCCGCACCTCGGACACACCACCACCCCGAGATCACCAGACCGAGGAGTAGCAACGATGGCCCGCCCCAAAATGCTCAAGCTCCCCGAAGTCCTCGAAGAGATCGAGATGAGCCGCGCCGCCTTCTACCGCATGCGCGCCCGTGGCAAGGCCCCCAAGCTCATCAAACTTCCGAACGGGCATATCCGGTGCCGCCGCAGCGACCTTGACGCGTGGTGGGCCACGCACGAAATCGCAGCCTGATCCCTTGACCGCAACGACGGGGCCCCGCCATGGCGGGGCCCCTTTCGTAGGAAGGCCCCCGATGGGGAAGACGTACGACGTTCGAATCTGGTCCGTCCGACAGCGGAAGGACCGTGGACAGACCTCTGCGGAATTGCGCTGGAAGACAGGCGACACTCCGCACTCTCAGACGTTCCGCACCAAGACACTGGCAGAAGGCCGCCGCGCCGAACTGCTGCGGGCGGCTCACGCCGGCGAGCCGTTCGACGAGCCCACCGGGGCGCCACTCTCCGAGTTGCGACAGCGCAACGACGTCAGTTGGTACCAGCACGCCCGCGAGTACATCGAGATGAAGTGGCAGCACTCCCCCGGCTCCACGCGCCGGACGCTCGCGGAAGCCATGGCCACCGTTACGCCCGCTCTCGTCAGGGACACCAAGGGCATGGCTGATGCCCAGACGGTACGGACGGCCCTCTATAGCTGGGCATTCAACATGAGCCGCCGCGACCAGGAACCGCCGGACGACGTGGCGGCCGTGCTGGCATGGTTCGAGCGGAAGTCCCTGACCACGTCCGCGCTGGCCGACCGGATGCAAGTACGCGCTGCGCTGAACGCATTGACCAAGAAGCTGGACGGCACCACGGCGGCAGCGTCGACCATCCGCCGAAAGCGGGCCATCTTTCACAACGCTCTCGGCTACGCCGTTGACGCCGGACGCCTGACGGACAACCCCCTGCCGCAGGTGCAGTGGAAGTCCCCCGAGCAAGTAGCGGAGGAACTGGACCCCGCCTCCGTACCGGACCCCCGGCAAGCTCTCGCTCTGCTCGATGCCGTGCGCACGCAGAGCCCTCGCGGGCGCCGCCTGGTCGCGTTCTTCGGCTGCATGTACTACGCGGCGGCACGGCCGGCGGAAGTCATCGGCCTCCGTCTCCAGGATTGCGAACTGCCCCGCCGGGGGTGGGGCACTCTGCGACTCCGGGAAACCCGCCCGCGATCGGGGTCGGCCTGGACGGACAGCGGGGAGGCGCACGACCGGCGAGGGCTAAAGCACCGGCCCCGGAAGGCAATCCGCACCGTGCCGATCCCGCCCGATCTCGTGAACCTGCTCCGGTGGCACGTCACCGCGTACGGCGTCGCCCCCGACGGGCGGCTGTTCCGGACGCAGCGTGGCGGACTCGTCCAGGACACCGGATATGGCGAAGTATGGGCGGAGGCCCGTACCCGCGCGCTCACGCCCGCTCAGTGCGCCTCACTGCTGGCCAAGCGTCCATATGATCTTCGCCACGCCGCCGTGTCCACGTGGCTCAGTTCCGGTGTAGAGCCGCAAGAGGTGGCCGCGCGCGCCGGCCACAGCGTGGCCGTGCTGTTCCGGGTGTACGCGAAGTGCCTGGACGGCGGCGCCGCCACGGCGAACGCCCGCATCGAGCGGGCACTGAAGAACGGCAGCTAGGACGGCCGGAAGCTGCCCCACGCCTGCCCCACACGGACTGGTCAGCACCCGAATCAGGGTGAGACACACTGGGAAAAAGCGCCCATAACGATCAGGGCGAGCCCGTCAACGACGAAAGGGTCTGTGATCAGCATTGCTGCTGGTCACAGACCCTTTCGGTCGTGTGGCGGCGCCAGGATTCGAACCTGGGAAGGCTGAGCCGGCAGATTTACAGTCTGCTCCCTTTGGCCGCTCGGGCACACCGCCGGGGGTCGCTGCCCGTTGAACCGCCTTTCGGCGGCGCTCCGTGGCAACGACGTAAACAATACCTGATGCGGAGGGGTGCTTCGCCACCCGATTGATCGCCGCTCGGGGGGCGGCGGGTGGCTAGGCTGGTCCGGATGCGGCCGAGGCCCCTTGCCGGGCCCCCCGGCCGCCGATGTACGCCGGTACGGACCCGATACGCGGCCCGACACGCACCCAGATACAAGGAGCCACAGGACATGGCCGACTCCAGTTTCGACATCGTCTCGAAGGTCGAGCGGCAGGAGGTCGACAACGCCCTCAACCAGGCCGCCAAGGAGATCTCGCAGCGCTACGACTTCAAGGGCGTGGGCGCCTCGATCTCCTGGTCCGGCGAGAAGATCCTCATGGAGGCCAACTCCGAGGACCGGGTGACCGCTGTCCTCGACGTCTTCCAGTCCAAGCTGATCAAGCGCGGCATCTCGCTCAAGGCTCTGGACGCGGGCGAGCCCCAGCTCTCCGGCAAGGAGTACAAGATCTTCGCGTCGATCGAGGAGGGCATTTCCCAGGAGAACGCGAAGAAGGTGGCCAAGATCATCCGCGACGAGGGCCCCAAGGGCGTGAAGGCCCAGGTGCAGGGCGAGGAGCTGCGGGTCACCTCCAAGAGCCGGGACGACCTGCAGACCGTGATCGCCCTGCTGAAGGGCCAGGACTTCGACTTCGCGCTGCAGTTCGTGAACTACCGGTGACCTGCTGAATCGACGACACGAGTGAGCCGACGGCTCGACCGAGCCGACGACGCTTTGGACGACCCGAGCGGACGATGAGGGTGGGCACCGCAGAGCGCGCAGCCCTCATCGTCCGTCGTTCGATCGGCTCTTCCACCGCGTTCAGTCGCGCGAGTTGCCGAACAGGAGCCGGTAGCCGACCAGAAGCACCAGGGAACCGCCTATCGCCGCCGCCCACGTGGCACCGTCGTAGAAGTCCTTGCTGACCGGGTGGTCCAGCCAGCGGGCCGATATCCAGCCACCGATGAACGCCCCCGCGATGCCGATGAGGGTCGTGCCGACCAGCCCGCCCGGGTCGCGGCCCGGCAGCAGGAACTTGGCGATGGCTCCGGCCAACAGCCCGAGGATGATCCAGCCGATAACGGTCATGCCGTGAACCTGCCCTTTCTCGCTGTGCCCGCGCTGTCCCAGTGCTGTGGGCTCGTTCCTCCGCGCGTGTTCATGTACTGCTGGTGAGGAAGACGTTCCGGTTGCGCCCGGTGGTTGCGCTGATCACCGGCGCGCGGTCGGCCGCGGGGAGCATGCCGGGGCGCCGAGAGCGGCCGCTACTGACAGGCGGGCGGACATGACAGGCGAGCGGACTGTGGACAACTCCTGGGCTGTGGAGAACAGGGCTCCTACCAGCCGGCCCCCCGCGTGGGGCCGGTGGCCGTGAACGGCTGGTCCGTCCGTACGATCTCGCGTCCCATCGGGAGCAGCGAGACCGGGATCAGCTTGAAGTTGGCGATGCCGAGCGGGATGCCGATGATCGTGACGCACAGCGCGATGCCGGTGACGATGTGGCCGATGGCCAGCCACCAGCCGGCGAGGATCAGCCAGAGCACGTTGCCGACGCAGGAGGGCGCCCCCGCGTCGCGGCGCTCCACGGCCGTGTACCCGAAGGGCCACAGAGCGTAGACGCCGATACGGAAGGCCGCGATGCCGAACGGGATTCCGATGATCGTGATGCAGAGCAGCGCGCCCGCGACCAGGTAGCCGAGGAACAGCCAGAAGCCGCTGAGCACGAGCCAAATGACGTTGAGGATGGTCTTCACTGCTGACGACCTGCCATCTTTTCGAGTCGGGCGATTCGCTCCGCCATCGGCGGGTGGGTGGAGAACATCTTCGAGAGCCCCTGTCCCGGCCGGAAGGGGTTCGCGATCATCATGTGACTGGCGGTCTCGATCCGGGGTTCCGGGGGCAGCGGGAGCTGCTTCGTGCCCATCTCGAGCTTGCGCAGGGCGCCGGCGAGGGCGATGGGGTCACCGGTGAGCTGGGCGCCGGAGGCGTCGGCCTCGTACTCCCTGGAGCGGCTGATCGCCAGTTGGATGACGGTGGCGGCGAGCGGACCGAGGATCATGATGAGAAGCATGCCCAGCAGGCCGGGTCCGTCATCGTCGTTCGAGCGTCCGATGGGGATCAGCCAGGCGAAGTTGACCAGGAACATGATCACGGAAGCCAGGGCGCCGGCTACGGACGAGATCAGGATGTCGCGGTTGTAGACATGGCTGAGCTCGTGTCCGATGACGCCGCGCAGTTCCCGCTCGTCGAGCAGGCGCATGATGCCCTCGGTGCAGCACACGGCCGCGTTGCGCGGGTTGCGGCCGGTCGCGAAGGCGTTCGGTGCCTCCGTCGGCGAGATGTACAGGCGGGGCATGGGCTGGCGGGCCTGGGTGGAGAGCTCGCGGACCATGCGGTACAGCGCCGGGGCCTCGAACTCGCTGACCGGGCGGGCCCGCATCGCGCGCAGCGCGAGCTTGTCGCTGTTCCAGTACGCGTACGCGTTCGTGCCCAGGGCGATGAGGACGGCGACGACGAGCCCCGCTCGGCCGAAGAAGCTGCCGATGACGATGATGAGCGCGGACAGTCCCCCGAGGAGTACTGCGGTCCTGAGCCCGTTGTGCCGGCGGTGCACGGTACGCCCTCCAAGTGGTGCAGCAGGGGAACCCTTTGCTTGCTGGTGTCGCTCGCTCTGGTTGCTTCCTGGCCTCCGATACCACCGGTGCCGTGGCATCACGTCCAGTGGACCCTTCTGTACTGGTCAACGCCAGGCGAGGGCCGCCAGTTCCCTGGCGCCCGCGGCAGCGCGCTTGGTCCGAACGGGTGACGGCCGCAGCGGGCGGCACACGCCCGTGGAGGACGGGCAGCGCACGCGCGTGTGCGCGAAGCGGCCGCGGCCGCGGCTGCGGCTGCGGCTGCCGTGCCGCTGCCGCTGCCGCTGCCGCTGCCGCTGCCGCTCAGAAGAGTGCGGTGTCGGCGAAGCGCAGGATCAGCTGCGGTGCTCCCGAGAGGGCGACGGCGAGGACCGCGGTCACGGTGATCGCGGCCGTGAGGGGGGCGGGGACGCGGTGTTTCACGGCCGCGCCCTCGGGCGCCCGGAACAGCAGGGCCGTCCACTGGAGGTAGTAGAACAGCGCGATGACGACGTTGACGGCCATGACGACGGCCAGCCAGCCGAGACCGGCGTCGACGGCCGCGGAGAAGACGGTGACCTTGGCGAAGAGACCGATGATGCCGGGCGGCAGTCCGGCGAGGCAGAGCAGGAAGAACGCCAGGAGCAGGGCCGCGAGCGGGTGGGACGTGTACAGGCCGCGGTAGTCGGCGACGCGGTTCAGGGACCTGGTGCGGCCGACGAGTGCGGCCACCGCGAAGGCGCCGAGGTTCACCGCGGCGTACATGAGGGCGTAGGCGACGGTGGAGCCGATCGAGCGTTCGGGAGCGTCGGAGTACGCGGCGGCGGCGATCGGGACGAGCAGGTAGCCGGCCTGGCCGACGGACGACCAGGCGAGCAGGCGAACCGCGCTGTGCGCGCGCGTGGCCTGCTGGCGGAGGGCTCCGACGTTGCCGACGGTCATGGTGAGCGCGGCCAGCGCCGCGAGGGCCGGCCCCCAGACGTCGGCGTAGGACGGGAGGGCGATGACCGTGACGAGGATCAGACCGGAGAAGCCGACCGCCTTGCCGACCACGGACAGGTAGGCCGCGATCGGCAGGGGCGCGCCCACGTAGGTGTCGGGCACCCAGAAGTGGAAGGGCACTGCGGCCGCCTTGAAGGCGAAGCCGACGAGGGTGAGGACGACACCGGTCTGGACGAGCGTGGTCAGCTGCCCGTCGACGTCCTGGATGCGTTCGGCCACCTGGGTGAGGTAGAGGGTCCCGGTGGAGGCGTACACGAAGCTGATGCCCATGAGGCTGACCGCGGTCGCGGTGACCGACGACAGGAAGAACTTCAGCGCCGCTTCGGAGGACCGGCGGTCGCCCTGGCGCAGGCCCACGAGGGCGAAGGCGGGCAGCGAGGCGACCTCCAGGGCGACGACGAGGGTCGCGAGGTCGCGGGAGGCGGGCAGGAGCGCGGCGCCGGCCGCGGAGGAGAGCAGCAGGAACCAGAACTCGCCCTCGGGCAGTCCGCGGTCGGCGTCCTTCACGGCGGTGACCGAGAGCAGGGCGGTCACGAGGGCGCCGCCGAGGACCAGGAACTGGATGGCGAGGGTGAAGGTGTCGGCGGTGTAGCTGCAGACGTCGGCGTCGCCGGTCAGGCAGAACGTCGAGCGGTCGCCGTTCACCAGGGGCAGCAGCATGAGCGCGGCGGCGGCGAGCCCGGCGACCGACATCCAGCCGAGCAGCGACTTGCGGGCGTCCTTGACGAAGAGATCGGTGACGAGGACGACGAGCCCGACGACGGCCGCGATGGTGGGCGGCGCGATGGCGAGCCAGTCGACGGACTGGACGAGGTTCTGGGCCAGTGGCGCCGCCACGAGCTGGGCCGGGGAGCTCATCGGGTGCCTCCTGAGAGGAGCTGCTGCACGGCCGGGTCGGTCAGCCCGAGAAGGACCTTGGGCCAGAGTCCGGCGACGAGGGTGAGGGCGACGAGCGGCGTCCAGGCGGCGAACTCGTACGTGTGTACGTCGGCGAGCTTCGGGGCTTCCCGCGCTACGGCGCCCATGCAGACGCGGCGGACCACGATCAGCATGTACGCGGCTGTCAGCAGGGTGCCGAACGCGGCGACGGCCATGAAGGTGAGATAGGCGGGGCGACTGAGGTCGTCGTGGGGGTCGAAGGCGCCGAACAGGGCGAGCATCTCGCCCCAGAATCCGGCCAGGCCCGGCAGACCGAGCGAGGCGACCGCGGCGAAGGCGAGCAGACCGCCGAGGCGCGGCGCCTTGCCGTACAGGGCGGCCCCGGTCTCCTCGGCGAGGGTGTCGAGGTCGGTGGTGCCGGTGCGGTCCTTGAGCGCGCCGACCACGAAGAAGAGCAGGCCGGTGATGAGGCCGTGGGCGATGTTGGCGAACAGGGCGCCGTTCACGCCGGTCGGGGTCATGGTCGAGATGCCGAGCAGGACGAAGCCCATGTGGCCGACGGAGGAGTAGGCGATGAGGCGCTTGAGGTCGCCCTTCGCTCCCCGTTTGGCGAGGGCCAGGCAGGCCAGGGAGCCGTAGATGATGCCGACGACGGCGAACGCGGCGAGGTAGGGCGCGAAGGTGTGGAAACCGTCCGGTGCGACCGGCAGCAGGATCCGGACGAACCCGTACGTACCCATCTTCAGCAGGACACCGGCCAGCAGGACCGAACCGACGGTCGGCGCGGCCGTGTGGGCGTCGGGCAGCCAGCTGTGCAGCGGCCACATCGGGGTCTTGACGGCGAGCCCGACACCGATCGCCAGAACGGCGATGACCTGCACGGATGTGGTCAGCGACCGGCCGTTGTCAGTGGCGAGTGCCACCATGTCGAATGTGCCCGCCGTGATTCCGATCAGGAGCAGGCCGAGCAGCATGACGACGGAGCCGAGGAGCGTGTAGAGGATGAACTTCCAGGCGGCCCCGGCCCGTCCCTCGCCGCCCCAGCGGGCGATGAGGAAGTACATCGGGATGAGGACCATCTCGAAGGCGAGGAAGAACAGGATCAGATCGAGGACGGCGAAGGTCGCGAGGGTGCCGGACTCCAGGACGAGCAGCAGCGCGACGAAGGCCTTCGGGCTCGGGGCCGCGGCCCGCGGCGTCAGCCGCTCGTGTCGCTGCTTGAAGTACGTGTAGAGCGCGCAGAGGAAGGTCAGCAGCGCGGTCAGGACCAGCAAGGGGAGGGAGATGCCGTCGATGCCGAGGTGGATGCGCACGTCGAGTGCGGGGATCCAGCTGATGTCCGTGCTGGCCTGCATCTTCGACGGATGGTCGTGGTCGAAGCCGAGCACGAGGACGATCACGGCGACGAGGACGACGCCGGTGACGGTGACGCCGTGCCGGAGGACCGCCTGCTCGGGCGACTTCCCCTTCAGTCCGGGCGGGGCCGGCAGGAGAGCGGCGGCGGCGCCGAGGAGCGGGCCGACGACGATCAACGCCAGAAGGACCTGCATCACGGACTCGTTGATATCGATCACGCCTGCTCACGCTCCCGTGGCGACGAGGACGGCGGCGACCGCCAGGACGACGGTGCCGGCGAGCAGCGCGCTCACATAGGTCTGCACATTGCCGGTCTGGGCACGCCGTACGGCGGCCCCGAGCCAGCGGGGCAGGGTGCCCGCCCCGCGCACGTAGGTGTCGACGACCTCGCGGTCGAGGAACCGGACGAGACTCGCGCCGGCCTGGACCGGACGCACGAAGAGGGTCGTGTACACCGCGTCCAGGTGGAAGCCGACGGCCGCGTGCCGGTGCAGCGGCCCCAGCAGGAGCCGTCCGGGGTCCGACGGGTCGGGCGCGTAGGCGATGTCTCCGTAGGCGGGCTTGTGGCTGGCGATGGCCTCGGCCTCCACCAGGGCGGCGTCGCCCTCCGGGTGGGCCGCGACGGCGCCCAGCGGGGCCCGGTCCGCGAGCACCGTGGTGTGGCGCCATGCCGCGTAGGTGACGATGCCGCCGACCAGGGCCACACCCGTGCCGAGCACGGAGGTGGTGAGGGTGGGGGTGAGGTCCTGTCCGTCGAACCAGTCGGGCAGCAGACGGAAGGCGAGTCCGCCGAGGGCGAGTGAGGGGATGGCCAGGACCCAGAGCACGGCGTTCATGACCATCGGCTGCCTGCCGTGGTCGGGGGCCTCGGCACCCCGCCCGCGGAAGGCCAGCAGCCACAGACGCGCCGCGTACGCGGCGGTGAGCAGGGCCGCGCACAGGCCGGCGACGAGGACGGTCCAGCCCGCGGCGCCGGGTGCGTGCTCGTTGTGGCCAGTGGCGGCGTGCTCGGCGGCGACGAGGACGGACTCCTTGGAGAAGAAGCCGCTGAAAGGCGGGATCGCGGCAAGGGCCAGCAGCGCCACGGTCATCGTCCAGTAGGCGTCCGGGACGCGGTCGCGCAGGCCGCGCATGCGGGACATGGCGGCCAGCGAGTTGGTGCCGGCGGCGTGGATGATCACGCCGGCGGCGAGGAACAGCAGCGCCTTGAAGGCGCCGTGCGAGATGAGGTGGAAGACGGCGGCACCGCGGTCGCCGGCGGCGAGGGCGCCGGTCATGTAGCCGAGCTGCCCGATGGTCGAGTAGGCGAGGACGCGCTTGATGTCGTCCTGGGCGAGCGCGGCGAGCGCCGAGCCGACCATCGTGACCGCGGCCATGACGGCGAGGACGATCATCGCGGCCCGTGAGGCCTCGAAGAGCGGGAGGAGCCGGGCGACGAAGTAGACACCCGCGGCGACCATCGTCGCCGCGTGGATCAGCGCGGAGACGGGTGTCGGGCCCGCCATCGCGTCGGGGAGCCAGGTGTGCAGCGGGAACTGCGCCGACTTGCCCGCCACACCGGCCAGGAGCAGCAGGGCGATCAGCGTCGGGTGGTCGAGCGAGCCGTTCGCGACCGCGCCGAGGATCTTGGTGATGCGAAAGGAGCCGGCCTCGGTGGCCAGCGCCAGCAGGCCGATCAGGAAGGGGACGTCACCGAGCTTGGTCACCAGGAAGGCCTTGAGGGAGGCGGCACGGGCCTCCGGGGTCTCCCAGTAGTGGCCGACCAGGAAGTACGAGCAGATGCCCATGATCTCCCAGCCGACCAGCAGCACCATCAGGTCGCCGGAGTAGACGACGAGGAACATGGCGGAGGTGAACAGGGAGACGAGAGCGGCGTACGAGGCGTAGCGGGGGTCGTCGCGCAGGTAGCCCGTCGAGTAGATCTGCACACAGGTGGCGACGGTGCCGACCAGTACGGCGACGAGGGCGGCGAAGCCGTCGATGTGCAGGGCCAGCTCGATGGGGACGGAACCGGTGGGCGTCAGCTCCGTGACGGCGTCGACGGCCCGGCCGCCGCCCTGGCGGGCCGCGACCACTACGGCGAGGACGAGGCCCGCCAGCGTCGGCAGGACGGCGAGCGGGCGGACGAACCCGGGCGCGGTGCGGCCCAGCAGAAGGCCGGCGGCTGCCCCCAGGAAGGGGAGGAGGGGGACGAGTACGGCGAGGGTGGTCGTGGTCACGCGGTGGCCTCAGCCTTCTCGGCGGCCGTCCCGGTCGCGGGGGCATCGGTGTCGGAGCCGTCCGGCTCGTGGCCCTCGGCGGTGTCTCGGAGCTTGTCGATGTCCGAGGTGCCGCGGTTGCGGTGGACGGCGAGCACGATCGCCAGGCCGATGCCGATCTCGGCGGCCGCGATGGCGATCGTGAACAGGGTCAGGGCCTGGCCGGAGTGCAGGGTCTCCTCGGCGGCCTTGCTGAGCCAGACGTCGAAGGCGACGAGGTTGAGGTTGACGGCGTTGAGCATCAGCTCGACCGACATCAGGACCAGGATCGCGTTGCGGCGGGCGAGGACGCCGTACAGGCCCGTGCAGAACAGGAGGACGGAGAGAACGGCGGGATAGGCGAGGTGCATCAGCGGTCACCACCCTTGTCGGCACCGTTCGGGTCGGCAGGCGGGTCGGTCTCGGTCGTGCGGCCGGTGTCGGGTGTGCGGCCCGTGGCGGCTGCGGGACCGGTGGCGGCTGCGGGGCCGGTGTCCGCTGCGGGGCCGGTGTCCGCTGCGGGGCCGGTGGCAGCTGGGGAGCCGGTGTCGGCTGTGCGGCCCCGGCCGGCCGTGGGGTCCGCCTTGGCCTTGCGGGACAGGACGATGGCGCCGACCAGGGCGGCTAGGAGGAGGACGGAGAGTGCCTCGAAGGGGAGGACCCAGTTCTGGAAGAGGCTCGCTCCGGTCACGGCTGTGGAGCCGGCGGCCGGGCCGTCCAGGTCGATCCAGGTGGTACGGAAGGCGTCGACGACGACCCACACCAGGGCCGCCGCGGCGGCCACGGCCACGGTGAGGGCGGCCCAGCGGTTGCCGGAGTCCGCGTCCGGGGACCGGCCGATGGGCGCCCTGGTGAGCATCAGGCCGAACAGAATGAGGACGACGACGGCACCGACGTAGATGAGGACCTGTACCCACGCGATGAACTCGGCGGTGAGCAAGAGGTACTCGACGGCGAGGCCGCCGAGGGCCACGACCAGCCACAGGGCGGCGTGGACGAGCTGCCGAGTGGTGACGGTGACGACGGCGGCGCCGAGGGTGACGAGGCCGACGAGAAGGAAGGCGATCTCGACGCCGGTCGGGGAGAGGAAGCCGTGGGATTCGGCGGCCTTGGCCGTGGAATCCGCGGCGAGGTGACCGACGGTCGTTGCGAGGGTCATTCCCGGCCCTCCTGGTCCGGCTGGTCCGGCTGGTCCGGAGTGGGTTCCGGCTGCTCCGACGTCGGCCTCGGCTGGTCCGTCTGCTGCTTGGAGTCGCCCATCGGGCGGGTGGGCTGCTCGGCGGCGCGGGCCTGCTCGTCGGCGTGCGGTTCGGTCGCCCGGGCCGTTTCCTGTTGGACCGTCTCCTGCTGGACCGCCTCCCGCTGTGCCGCCTCGCGCTGAGCGGCCAGCTTGTCGGCGGTCTTACGGGCGGCGGCGAGTTCCTTCGGTTCCTCCGCGCCGGGGTCGAGGGCGGGCGGGGCCGGAACCGTCCACATCCACTCGCGGAGCTTGTCGCGTTCGTGCGTGAGATCACGGATGTCGGTCTCGGAGTACTCGAACTCCGGGGACCAGAACAGGGCGTCGAAAGGACAGACCTCGATGCAGATACCGCAGTACATGCACAGGGAGAAGTCGATGGCGAAGCGGTCGAGGACGTTGCGGCTGCGGTCGCGTCCGCCGGGGGTCGCCGCCGGGACCGTCTCCTTGTGGGAGTCGATGTAGATGCACCAGTCCGGGCACTCGCGGGCGCACAGCATGCAGACCGTGCAGTTCTCCTCGAACAGGCCGATCACACCGCGGCTGCGGGGCGGGAGCTCGGGCTGGACTTCCGGGTACTGCTCGGTGACGGTCTTCTTCGTCATCGTGCGCAGGGTGACGGCCAGACCCTTGGCCAGGCCGCTGCCGGGGATCGACAGGCGGGACATGGTTACCGAATCACCACCTTGACGATGCCGGTGAGGGCGATCTGGGCGAGGGACAGGGGGACGAGGAGCGTCCAGGACAGTTTCTGGAGCTGGTCCTCGCGCAGGCGCGGGTAGGTCACGCGCAGCCAGATCACGACGAAGGCGAGGACGGCCGTCTTCAGCAGGGTCCACACCCAGCCGAGGCCGTCGGCGCCCCAGGGGCCATGCCAGCCGCCCAGGAAGAGGACGGTGGTCAGGCCGCACAGGACGACGATCCCGGCGTACTCGGCGAGGAGGAACAGGGCGAAGCGCAGGCCGGTGTACTCGGTGTAGGCGCCGAAGATGATCTCCGAGTCGGCGACCGGCATGTCGAAGGGGGGTCGTTGCAGTTCGGCCAGCCCGGCGACGAAGAAGACGATCGCGCCGACGATCTGCCAGGGCAGCCACCACCACTCGAAGGCGTCGAGGATGCCGACGAGCGAGACGGTGCCGGCCGCCATCGCGACCGAGGCCGCGGTGAGCAGCATCGGAAGTTCGTAGGCGAGGAGTTGGGCGGCGGTCCGCAGGCCGCCGAGGAGGGAGTACTTGTTGGCGGAGGCCCAGCCGGCCATGAGCGAACCGAGGACGCCCACGCCCATGACGGCGAGGACGAAGAAGAGGCCCGCGTCGACGACCTGGCCGACCGCGCCCTCTCCTGGGCCGATGGGGATGACCAGGAGAACCAGGAGGTACGGCAGGAGGGCCACGGCGGGAGCGAGCTGGAAGATACGGCGGTCCGCGTCGGCGGGGACCACGTCCTCCTTCTGCGCGAACTTCACGCCGTCCGCGACGAGCTGGGCCCAGCCGTGGAAGCCGCCTGCGTACATCGGGCCGAGGCGGCCCTGCATGTGGGCCATCACCTTGTGCTCGGTCTGGCCGACGAGCAGGGGGAAGGTGAGGAAGACGACGAAGACGACGAGGAGGCGCAGGGTGACGTCGAGCGCGTCGTTCACTGCGGGCCTCCTGGGGGGTTCGGGCGATTGTGGTTCTTGGGGGTGCCGGAGTCGTCGGGGGCTTCGGTGTCGTCCGGGGCGCCGATGTCATCCGGGGTGCCGGAGTCGTCCGGGGTGCCGGAGTCGTCGGTGCCGTCGTCAGGGAGGCCGGTGTCGCTGGGGGCGTCGGCTTCGTCGGACGTCTGGTGGGCTCCGGGGGCCTGATCAAGTCCCTGTTCCGGCTCCCGTGTCTCCCCCTGCACGGGCTTCTCTTCCGCCGTGCCGTCCGGAGCCGCCCTGTTCTGCCCCGGCTCCGTCCCGTGACGCGACTCGGGCTCGACCTCGTCGAAGGCAGGGCGGGCGTGGTGCCACGGGGCGTCCGGGCTGCGCGGTGTGGAGGGGGCGGTCTTCGGAGCCGGTTCCTCCGTGCGTGGAGACGTGGCGGGGTCGTCGCCGGCGGGGCTGACGGGGCTGACGGGGTCGGCGGGCGTCTCGTCCGGGGTCCCGGTGTCGGAGTCGGAGGGGGAGCGCATGCTCGCCGACCCCTCGGACGCGCTCCGGGCCCGCCGGGGTCCCCCGGTGCCGCCCGCTCCTGCCCGCTGCGACGCCGAGCCCTCACCGGCGCTGCGCGCCCGTCGAGCCGGCGGGGCGACCGAGGACTCGGTAGTCGAGGGCTCGGTAGTCGTGGACTCGGCCGCCGAGGGCTCGGTAGTCGAGGGTTGGGCCGCCGGGGGCGTCTGGCTGGCGGAGCCCTCCGCCGCCGTACGGGAGCGGCGCGGGGTGGCGGGGGTGTCGGTGCCGGGCGCCGTCTGGCTGGCGGAGCCCTCGCCGGCCGTGCGGGTCCGACGGGCCGGTCGGTCACCTGCCGCGCGGGCCGGGCGCTCCCCCGCCGCCCGCCCCGCCCCGCGTGCCGGGCGGGCCGGAGCGGGAGGCAGCTGGCCCTTCAGCGGGCCCCACTCGTTGGGGTCGGGGACGCCCGGCGGCAGCATCTGACGGCGCCGGGGGCCGCCGTGGTCGGACTCGCCCGGCTCCTTGGCCCCGGGCCAGGCCTTGGCGACGCGGGCGGCGAGGACGAAGTCCTTCCGCAGGGGGTGTCCCTCGAAGCCCTCCGGAAGGAGCAGGTGGTCCAGCGCCGGGTGGTCCTCGAAGGCGACGCCGAACATCTCGTGCGTCTCGCGCTCGTGCCAGGCCGCGCCCGCGTACACCGCGACGGCGGTGGGCAGGACCGGGGTGTCGTGCGGGACGGTCGTACGCAGCAGCAGCCGGCGTACGGGGCCGAGGGCGACGACGTGCGCCGCGACGCGGAAACCCGTGCCCGGTTCGTCGACCGCGCTCAGCCAGTCGAAGTACGTGCAGCCCAGCCGGTCACGCGCCGTCTCCAGCGCGGAGATCCAGGACACCGGCGGCACGTCCACGGTCAGGACGTCGTACGACTCCTCGGCCGTGGCCTGGGCGCCGAAGAGTTCCTCGGCATCGGCGGGCAGCCAGCCGACCGCGGTCATCGGGCCTCCCCCGGTCCCGAGGGACGGTCCGCGGCGGAGCCCGGGGCCGGGGCAGCGTCAGGGGACGGTGGCCGCACCAGGCCGCTCTGCAGCGCGGTCGCCGACGCCCGGGGCGAGGTGCCGTACCGCTCCCCCAGCGACTCCCGCGCGATCTTCTCCTGAAGCTTCAGGATCCCCTGGAGCAGCGCCTCGGGGCGCGGCGGGCAACCGGGGACATAGACGTCGACCGGGATGATCTGGTCGACGCCCTTCGTCACCGAGTAGGAGTCCCAGTAGGGGCCACCGCAGTTGGAGCAGGCACCGAAGGAGATGACGTACTTCGGCTCGGGCATCTGCTCGTACAGGCGCTTGACGGCCGGCGCCATCTTGTCGGTGACCGTGCCCGAGACCACCATCAGGTCGGCCTGGCGAGGGCCCGGCGCGAACGGGATGACGCCGAGCCGGATGAAGTCGTGGCGCGCCATCGACGCGGCGATGAACTCGATCGCGCAGCACGCGAGACCGAAGTTGAAGACCCACAGGGAGTACCGGCGGCCCCAGTTCAGGACGACCTTCATCGGTTCCGGGGCGAGACGGGCGAGCGCGCCGAGCCGCTTGGGCTCCGGGAGCGGCACGGGTCCGGCGGGGTTCACGTCCATGACAGGACGCCCTTCTTGTATGCGTACAACAGACCCACGGCGAGGAATCCGAGGAAGATGAACATCTCCACGAGGGTCGTCGCGCCGTACCCGGGGTCGGCGAAGACCGTCGCCCAGGGGAAGAGGAAGATCGAGTCGACCGCGAAGATGACGTAGAGGAACGCGTAGACGTAGTAGCGGACCTGGGTGTGCGCCCAGCCGTCGCCGACGGGGTCCACCCCGCACTCGTACGTCAGCAGCTTCTCGGGGGTCGGGACCACGGGCCGCAGCAGGTGCCCGGCCCCGAATGCGACGGCGACGAAGAGCACGCCCACGACTGCGAGCAGCCCGACGACCGAGTAGGACTGGAAATAGTCCGCGGCGAGCCCGACGGTCGGTTCCGGCACGTGCGTCCCTCTCTCCCTGACCTGACGCTGCTGTCCTGGCGCCGCTGTCCCGACGCTGTTGTCCTGGCGCCGCTGTCCCGACGCTGCTGTTCGACGATCTGTGCGTACGGGAGTCTAGGGCCTGATAAAGAGACGGTAAGCAGCCCGTCACACCTTGGGACACGGGGGTGGGGTTTTCCTCAGTGGATCCCGGCGGTCCACCTCATGGCGCGGCGCCGCGCCGCACGGCACGCTGACTCGTATGACCGAACGCCTCTCGACAGCGACTTCCGCCGGGACCAGCGGCGCAGCGACCGGCGAACGCCTGCCGCCGGCCCGTTTCGCCTACGACCGGCACACCTGGAAGGAGATCGCCCACCTGCTGGCGAATCTCCCGGCGGCGCTGCTCGGATTCATCTACGTCGTGACGATGCTGGGCGTGGGCGCCGGGTTGACGGTCACGGTGATCGGGGCCCCACTGCTGGCGGCCGGCCTGCTGGGCGCGCGGCAGTTGGGCAAGCTGGAGCGGGCGCGGGCCCGTGCACTGCTCGGGGTGCGGGTGGACGAGCCGAGCCGGCTGCCGTTGCGGGGCAAGGACGGGTTCTTCACCCAGTTGTGGATGGCGCTGAAGGACCCGGTGGGCTGGCGCACGGTCCTGTACGACTTCATACGGCTTCCCTGGGGCATCCTCACCTTCGTCATCACGCTGACGTCGTTGTTCGTACTGTGGCCGGTGCTGCCCTTCATCGCGCGGGGCCTGGCCAACGCGGACCGGGCGATGGTGCGCGGCCTGCTGTCCCCGTCCGACGAACTGGAGCGGCGGATCGCCGAGCTGGAGTCGGACCGGGGGGTCGTGGTCGACACGGCCGCGGCAGACCTGCGGCGCATCGAGCGCGACCTGCACGACGGGGCACAGGCCCGCCTGGTCAACCTGGCCATGGGCCTGGGCCTGGCCAAGGAGAAGCTCCTGGAGGACCCCGACGCTGCGGCGACCATGGTCGACGAGGCGCACGGCGAGGTGAAGCTGGCCTTGCAGGAGCTGCGGGACCTGGCGCGCGGCATCCATCCCGCCGTGCTGACCGACCGCGGCCTGGACGCGGCGCTCTCCTCGGTCGCCTCCCGCTGCACCGTGCCGGTCAAGGTGACCGTGGACCTGACGGAACGGCCCGCGGCGGCCATCGAGGGCATCGCCTACTTCACCGTCTCGGAGCTGCTCCAGAACGTCAGCAAGCACAGCGCGGCGAGGTCCGCCTCCGTGGAGGTGTGGCGGTCGTCCGACCGACTGCTCATACAGGTGGGGGACGACGGCCGCGGGGGCGCGCGCCTCGACGGTGGTACGGGGATGAAGGGCCTCGCCGACCGGCTGTCCGCCGTCGACGGTCTCTTCGTCGTCGACTCGCCGGAGGGCGGCCCGACGACGGTGACGGCCGAACTGCCGTGGCGCGACCGCGAGGACGCCAACATCACCTCCCGTGCCTCGGGCCCGAGGTAGGGGGTGGGGAAAACCCCCCTCTTGAGACGCCGACGAGCTCCATGGCCCGTGGGTGTGCGGTCGAGGAGGGTGGAGTTACGACAGCACAGCCGTAGGACGAGGAGAAGGACGGCACCGATGGCCACGGAATACGGACAGGGTTACGAGTTGGGGAGCGGGCCCGGCTTCTCCGGAGACACCCGTGCGCGACGTCACCGGCTGCCGGCGGGGCTGCGGGCACCGTTCGAGGCACGCAGCTGGCGCGAGTTCGGCTATGTGCTGCTCAGCCTGCCGATCGGCATCCTGCTCTTCACGTACGCCGTCACGATGACGTCGCTGGGAGCGGGCCTGCTGGTGACGTTCCTGGGCGTCCCGGTGCTGGCGGCGGCGCTCGCCGGGTGCCGCGGCTTCGGCGCGATGGAACGGGCGCGGGCCCGTGCCCTGCTGGGGCTCCGGGTGGCCGATCCGGCCCCGCTGCGGCTGAGGAAGCAGGGCGCGATGGGATGGATAGGCGCCGTACTCAAGAGCGGCACCTCCTGGCGGAGCCTGCTGTACGCGGTGCTGCAGTTCCCGTGGTCGGTGTTCTCGTTCGTCGTGGCCCTGAACGTCTGGGCGGTCGGCTGGGCGATGCTGACGTACCCGCTGTGGTTCTGGGTGTTCCCGATGTACGCCGGCCAGGACGGGCTCCAGCTGTACGGCGACGAGACGCACCGGATCTACTTGGACAACCCCTTCGAGATCACCGTGACCGCGCTGGTCGGGCTGCTGTTCACGCTGGCGACGCCGTGGATCGTCCGGGCGCTGACGACGGTGGACCGGCTGATGGTGCACGGGCTGCTCGGACCGTCGAGGCTGGCGACCCGGGTGGTGGAGCTGGAGTCGGACCGGGGGGTCGTGGTCGACACGGCCGCGGCGGACCTGCGGCGCATCGAGCGCGACCTGCACGACGGGGCACAGGCCCGCCTGGTCAACCTGGCCATGGACCTGGGCCTGGCCAAGGAGAAGCTGCGGGAGGACCCGCGGGCGGCGGCGGTCATGGTGGACGAGGCGCACGGCGAGGTGAAGACGGCACTCCAGGAGCTGCGGGACCTGGCCCGGGGCATCCATCCCGCGGTCCTGACCGACCGCGGCCTGGACGCGGCGCTGTCGGCGGTCGCCTCGCGCTGCACCGTGCCGGTGCGGGTGGAGGTCGACCTCGCGGAGCGGCCGGCGTCGGCGATCGAGGGAATCGCGTACTTCACGGTGTCGGAGCTGCTGCAGAACATCAGCAAGCACGCGCGGGCCACGTCGGCCGCCGTGGAGGTCTGGCGGGTGGAGAACCGACTGATGCTTCAGGTCGTGGACAACGGCGTGGGCGGGGCGGCTGCGTCGGCCGGGTCGGGACTCGCGGGGCTCGCGGAGCGGCTCGACGCGGTGGACGGGATCCTCGTGGTGGACTCACCGGCCGGCGGGCCGACCCGGGTGACGGCGGAGCTGCCGTGGCGGAACGAGCCGGTGGCCAGGTAACGGCCGAGAGGCCATCGCGGGAGCTGCCGCGGTGGCCCTGCGAGAGACGCCGCGACGGCCATCGCGGCGTCTCTCGCGGCGCCGGGAGGGCCATCGCGCGAGCCGCCGGGCGGCGTGATCGAGAACCGGCCGAAAGCCGGCCCCCGAGCGGCCGAGCCCCGGACTGCCGCCCCGCTCGTCCCGCTCTCGCCCTCCCCTCTCTTCCCGCTCTCTTCCCGTTGCCCGAACGCATCCGGCCTCCGATGCTGGAATGCTGGACCTGTCGCACGGACGGTTCGTGGACGCGGCGTGGGCCGCGCGGGCCGTGGGGTGGTGGACGGGCTGTGGGGGACCGAAGATCGTGGAGGACAAGGTGCGGGTGGTCATCGCCGAGGATTCAGTGCTGCTCCGAGAAGGGCTGACCCGGTTGCTGACCGACCGCGGGCACGACGTCGTGGCCGGTGTCGGCGACGGCGAGGCACTGATCAAGACCATCACCGAGCTGGACGCGCAGGGCGAGCTGCCGGACGTCGTGGTGGCGGACGTACGGATGCCGCCGACACACACCGACGAGGGCGTGCGCGCCTCGGTGCAGTTGCGCAAGGCGCACCCGGGCCTCGGCGTACTGGTGCTGTCCCAGTACGTGGAGGAGCGGTACGCCACGGAGCTGCTGGCCGGTTCCAGCCGCGGCGTCGGTTACCTGCTCAAGGACCGGGTGGCCGAGGTACGGGAGTTCGTGGACGCGGTGGTGCGGGTGGCGGAGGGCGGTACGGCGCTGGACCCGGAGGTCGTCGCGCAGTTGCTCGGGCGCAGCCGCAAGCAGGACGTGCTGGCGGGACTCACCCCGCGGGAGCGGGAGGTCCTGGGACTCATGGCCGAGGGCCGGACGAACTCGGCGATCGCCCGCCAGCTCGTCGTGAGCGACGGGGCCGTCGAGAAGCACGTCAGCAACATCTTCATGAAGCTGGGGCTGTCCCCGAGCGACGGTGATCACCGGCGGGTGCTCGCCGTGCTGACGTATCTCAATTCCTGATATCAGCGGTCCGCCCGGCGGAAACGGCCGCCGGGCTCGGCTGCCTGGGTGCTCATCCGAACGAGGAGAAACCGACGCACGTGCGGGGTGCGTCTTCACGAACGTCACGAGCGCCGGGGGGCGGGAAAACGTGGAGTTCAAGGGCCACGGGTCGTTTCGAGGTCGTGTCCATCATGCGAATGTCCACCGGAAGTCAACACCTGCGGACGTAGGGTTGATCCCGGGACGGTCGGTGGGAGACCGATCCCCGGACAGCCGCCTCGAGGGAGGTCCAGTTCAGTGACCAGTCAGGTCAGCAGCCCAGCGGAGCAGGCCGACGGAACCGTCGTAGGAGAGCAGCGCAAACCGGTCGGGGCGAAGGACGTCCGCCGGCTGGACCGGGTGATCATCAGGTTCGCGGGGGACTCGGGTGACGGGATGCAGCTCACCGGTGACCGTTTCACCTCGGAGACCGCGTCGTTCGGCAACGACCTGTCGACGCTGCCGAACTTCCCCGCCGAGATCCGGGCGCCCGCCGGCACCCTCCCGGGTGTCTCGTCCTTCCAGCTGCACTTCGCCGACCACGACATCCTCACCCCCGGCGACGCACCCAACGTGCTCGTCGCGATGAACCCGGCCGCGCTGAAGGCCAACATCGACGACGTGCCACGCGGCGCGGAGATCATCGTCAACACCGACGAGTTCACCAAGCGGGCCATGCAGAAGGTCGGCTACGACACCTCGCCCCTGGACGACGGGTCCCTCGACGGTTACCACCTGCACCCGGTACCGCTGACCACCCTGACCGTCGAGGCCCTCAAAGAGTTCGACCTCACCCGCAAAGAGGCCGAGCGCAGCAAGAACATGTTCGCGCTCGGACTGCTGAGCTGGATGTACCACCGGCCCACCGAGGGCACGGAGAAGTTCCTGCGGGCCAAGTTCGCGAAGAAACCCGACATCGCCGCCGCGAACATCGCCGCCTACCGGGCGGGCTGGAACTTCGGCGAGACGACCGAGGACTTCGCGGTCTCCTACGAGGTCGCTCCGGCGGCCACGGCGTTCCCGCCGGGCGTGTACCGCAACATCTCCGGGAACCTGGCCCTGTCCTACGGCCTGATCGCCGCCTCCCGCCAGGCCGACCTGCCGCTCTTCCTCGGCTCCTACCCCATCACCCCGGCCTCCGACATCCTGCACGAGCTGAGCCGGCACAAGAACTTCGGCGTGCGCACCTTCCAGGCCGAGGACGAGATCGCCGGCATCGGCGCCGCACTGGGGGCCGCCTTCGGCGGCTCGCTGGCCGTGACCACGACCAGTGGCCCGGGCGTGGCACTCAAGAGCGAGACGATCGGGCTCGCGGTCTCCCTGGAACTGCCGCTGCTGGTCGTGGACATCCAGCGTGGCGGACCCTCCACCGGTCTGCCGACCAAGACGGAACAGGCCGACCTGCTGCAGGCCATGTACGGGCGCAACGGCGAGGCTCCGGTCCCCGTCATCGCACCCCGCACCCCCGCCGACTGCTTCGACGCCGCCCTGGAAGCGGCCCGGATCGCGCTGGCCTACCGCACCCCCGTCTTTCTCCTCTCCGACGGCTACCTGGCCAACGGCAGTGAGCCGTGGCGGATCCCGGAACCGGACGAGCTGCCCGACCTCACGGTGCAGTTCACCCAGGGCCCCAACCACACCCTGGACGACGGCACCGAGGTGTTCTGGCCCTACAAACGCGACCCGCACACCCTCGCCCGCCCCTGGGCCGTCCCCGGCACCCCCGGCCTGGAACACCGGATCGGCGGCATCGAGAAGCAGGACGGCACCGGGAACATCTCCTACGACCCGGCCAACCACGACTTCATGGTCCGCACCCGCCAGGCCAAGGTCGACGGCGTCGAGGTCCCCGGCCTGGAGGTCGACGACCCGCACGGCGCCAAGACCCTCGTCCTCGGCTGGGGATCGACGTACGGCCCGATCACGGCGGCCGTACGACGGCTGCGCACCGCCGGCCAGGCGATCGCCCAGGCCCACCTGCGCCACCTCAACCCCTTCCCGCCCAACCTCGGCACGGTGCTGAAGCGTTACGACAAGGTGGTGATCCCCGAGATGAACCTCGGCCAGCTCGCCACCCTGGTCCGGGCGAAGTACCTGGTCGACGCGCAGTCGTACAACCAGGTCAACGGCATGCCGTTCAAGGCGGAACAGCTCGCCACGGTCCTGAAGGAGGCCATCGATGACTGAGGCACTGAAGCTGGTCCCCAGGGCCGAGGGCAAGCAGTCCATGAAGGACTTCAAGTCCGATCAGGAAGTGCGCTGGTGCCCCGGCTGCGGCGACTACGCCGTCCTCGCCGCCGTCCAGGGCTTCATGCCCCAGCTCGGCCTGGCGAAGGAGAACATCGTCTTCGTCTCCGGCATCGGCTGCTCCTCCCGCTTCCCGTACTACATGAACACCTACGGGATGCACTCCATCCACGGCCGCGCCCCCGCCATCGCCACCGGGCTGGCCGCCTCCCGCCGCGACCTGTCCGTCTGGGTCGTCACCGGCGACGGCGACGCCCTCTCCATCGGCGGCAACCACCTCGTCCACGCCCTGCGCCGCAACGTCAACCTCAAGATCCTGCTCTTCAACAACCGGATCTACGGGCTGACGAAGGGGCAGTACTCCCCCACCTCCGAGGTCGGGAAGATCACCAAGTCGACGCCGATGGGGTCGCTGGACGCGCCCTTCAACCCGGTCTCCCTGGCCATCGGCGCGGAGGCGTCCTTCGTCGCCCGGACCGTGGACTCGGACCGCAAGCACCTCACCGAGGTCCTGCGCCAGGCCGCCGAGCACCCCGGCACGGCCCTGATCGAGATCTACCAGAACTGCAACATCTTCAACGACGGCGCCTTCGACGCCCTCAAGGACAAGCAGCAGGCCGAGGAAGCGGTCATCCGCCTGGAGCACGGGCAGCCGATCCGCTTCGGCACCGACGGCTCCAAGGGCGTCGTACGCGACCGGCGGACCGGCGACCTGAGCGTCGTCACCGTCACCCCGGACAACGAAGCGGACATCCTCGTCCACGACGCCCACGCCGCCTCCCCGACCACCGCCTTCGCCCTGTCCCGCCTCGCCGACCCGGACACCCTGCACCACACCCCCATCGGTGTCCTGCGCTCCGTCGACCGGCCGGTCTACGACACCCTCATGTCCGACCAGCTCGACACCGCCATCGAACAGAACGGCAAGGGCGACCTCGCCGCACTCCTCACCGGCAACGACACCTGGACGGTCGTCGGCTGACACCGGCGGCGGTTCACGGCTTCGCGGAGGCCCGGGCGGAAACGCCCGGGCCTCTTCGTCTGCCGTTCCGGCTCAGACTCTCGGCTGCTTACCCATAGGTAAGTGACTAACTTCAAAGTGGGCACTTTCCTTCAGTTAGCGCAGCTTTTAGAGTCAGTGGCATCGCACCCCTCACAAGGAGTACTGAAGCCATGAGCATCGTCGTCACCGGAGCCACCGGACACCTCGGCCGCCACGTCGTGCGGCAGCTGCTGGAGAAGGTGCCGGCCGACCAGGTCACCGCAGTGGTCCGTGACCGCGACAGGGCCGCCGATCTCGCCGCCCGCGGCGTACGGCTCGCGGTCGCCGACTACAACACCCCGGAGAGCTTCGACAACCTGTTCGCGGCCGGCGACCGGGTGCTGCTGATCTCCGGCAACGAGTTCGACAAGGGCCGGGTCCAGCAGCACACGGTCGTGATCGACGCGGCCAGGAAGGCCGGCGTCGCCCTGCTCGCCTACACCAGCGCTCCCAGCAGCCTCACGGCCGCACTCGCCGACGATCACCGCGCCACCGAGAAGGTGCTGGTCGGTTCTGGCGTGCCGTACGTACTGCTGGGCAACGGCTGGTACCACGAGAACTACACCGAGCAGCTCGCCCCGGTCCTGGAGCACGGTGCCGTCGTACAGGCGGCCGGCGAGGGCCGGATCTCCTCCGCCTCCCGCGCCGACTACGCGGCCGCCGCCGTCGCCGTACTGACCGGCGAGGGCCACGAGAACACGGCGTACGAGCTGGGTGGCGACGAGGCCTGGAGCTTCGCCGAGTACGCGGCCGAACTGAGCCGGCAGACCGGCAAGGAGATCGCCTACCACCCCGTCTCCACCGAGGCCTACACCGGCATCCTCACCGGCGCCGGGCTGCCCGGGCCGCTGGCCGCCGTCCTCGCGGGCGTGGACGCCGCCATCGAGAAGGGCGAGCTGGTCGTCTCCACCGGCGACCTGTCCCGCCTGATCGGCCGCCCGACCACACCGCTCGCCGAGGCCGTCGCCGCCGCACTCAGGAGCTGCCCCTGACCGCCCGTCTTCACCACACCCACCCCGCCTGTCATGACCGTATGCCGATACGGGCATGACAGGCGGCCGGGTGCGGCGCTACCTTCGTCCTGGCATGCATCCGTCCCGGCATGCCGAGTGCGAGAAGGAGGTGCCCGTGGCCGGGTCGTCCAGGAGTGAGCAGCGAATAGGCCTGCTGAACGGCTTCGCGGCGTACGGGATGTGGGGGCTCGTCCCACTGTTCTGGCCGTTGCTCAAGCCCGCCGGGGCCGGGGAGATCCTCGCCCACCGGATGGCGTGGTCCCTCGTCTTCGTCGCCGTCGCCCTGCTCGTCGTACGGCGCTGGGCCTGGGCCGGCGAGCTGCTGCGGCAGCCGCGCAGACTCGCCCTGGTCGCCGTGGCCGCCGCGGTCATCACCGTCAACTGGGGCGTCTACATCTGGGCCGTGAACAGCGGCCATGTCGTCGAGGCCTCCCTCGGGTACTTCATCAACCCGCTGGTCACCATCGCGATGGGCGTGCTGCTGCTGAAGGAGCGGCTGCGGCCCGCGCAGTGGGCGGCGGTCGGGACCGGCTTCGCGGCCGTGCTCGTCCTCACCATCGGCTACGGCCAGCCGCCGTGGATCTCCCTCTGCCTCGCCTTCACCTTCGCCACCTACGGACTGGTGAAGAAGAAGGTCAACCTCGGCGGCGTCGAGTCGCTGGCCGCCGAGACGGCGATCCAGTTCCTGCCCGCGCTCGGCTACCTGCTGTGGCTGGGCACACAGGGCGACTCCACCTTCACCACCGAGGGCGCGGGGCACGCGGCCCTGCTCGCCGCGACCGGCGTGGTCACCGCCATCCCCCTGGTCTGCTTCGGCGCGGCGGCGATCCGCGTGCCGCTGTCCACCCTGGGGCTGTTGCAGTACCTGGCCCCGGTCTTCCAGTTCGTGCTCGGCGTCCTGTACTTCGGCGAGGCCATGCCGCCCGAGCGCTGGGCCGGCTTCGGACTGGTGTGGCTGGCGCTCGCGCTGCTCACCTGGGACGCCCTGCGCACCGCCCACCGAACCGCCCGGACGCTCAGGGCACAGCTGGACCGGGCGGGCGGCGGTGTGCCGCCGGTCAAGGGGAGCACCGCACGGCAGTCGGAGATCGTGGCCTCGGGGGTGCCGGCCCCTGATTCCGCCGGGTCCGAACAGCTCGACACGGCGACAGGGAAGCCGTAACCGCCCGACCACCCCGCCGCCGCCTTTCGTCAGCGCCCTGCCGCTGTCCTTCGTCAGCCCTTCCCGGGCGCCCGCCGCGCGCGGTGTGCCCGGGCCTTCTCCCGGTTGCCGCAGTGCTCCATGGCACACCAGCGGCGGCGGCCCGGGCGTGAGGTGTCGACGAAGAGCAGACGGCAGTCGTGGGCGCCGCACTCCCGGACGCGGTCGGCGTACGGGCCGGTGAACAGCTCGATCGCGTCGCGCGCGACCGTCGACAGCAGGCGGGCGCCCGTGGCGCCCGGGGCCCAGCCGCGGGCGCCGTCCGCCTCGATGCGCGCGACGAGCGGGGGTTCGGCCGCGGCGGCGTTGACGGTGTCCAGGTGGGCGGGCTGGAGCGGACGCCCGTGCGCGCGGTCCGCGGTGAGCGGGAAGAGGGCGTCGCGCAGTGTCCGGGCCCGCTCCACATCAGTCCGGTCCACGGTCAGGTCCAGCCCGTCCGGCAGCCGGCTGCGGCCGGCCCACGCGGCCAGGTCGGCGGGCTCGTGCAGCACCTCCCAGCGTGCGTAGGCGCCCGGCCCGCCCGTCGTCAGCAATTCGAGGCAGAGCGCGCCGGGGTCGAAGCGGTACGGCTTGCCCTCGTGCGACCGCAGCGTCAGTCCGGGTGGACTGGATGCAGGTGGACTGGACGCACCGGACGCACCGGACGCACCGAGAGGCGGTTTCGGCGATTCCGTTGCCCGCTCACTCATGTAACCACTATAACGGGTTACATGACATCGACCTCCGGACCGGCTCCCCTGCACTTCAAGATCGTCATCGACGCCGCCGCCCCGCACGCACAGGCGGACTTCTGGGCCGCCGCCCTCCACTACGAGGTGGAGGACAACAGCGCACTCATCGAGAAACTGCTGGGTTTCGGGGCCGTACCGGCCGAGCTGACCGTCGAGTCCCATGGCCGCCGCGCCTGGCGGGACCTGGCTGCCGTACGGCATCCCGACGACCCCTACCAGGAGGAGAGCGGCACCGGGCTGGGGCGGCGGCTGCTGTTCCAGCGCGTACCGGAGGCCAAGACCGGCAAGAACCGGCTCCATCTCGACCTGCACCCGGGCGAGGGCCGCCGCGAGGCGGAGGTCACCCGGCTGGAGGCGCTGGGAGCGAGCGTCCTGCGGCAGGTGAAGGAGCAGGGCGGGGAGTGGGTGATGATGGCGGATCCGGAGGGCAACGAGTTCTGCGTGCACTAGGGCGCACCTTCCACGCCCAGCGGGGCGCGCTCTCCAGGGGTTTCCGATATGCGCGACACCGTGGCCGAATAGCGGCTTGACGGTCGGTCAGCCCCGGCCACACCATCCAGGCACCCCATTCACTGCGGAGTCCCCTCCCCAGGGCCTCCCTAGGAATCCGGAGCCCCCCACATGAAGCTCCCCCGTTCCGGGCGTGCGCTGGCGGCCGGTGCCGTCGCGGTCGCCACACTGATCACCGGCGGATCGATGGCCGGCGCCGCACCCGCGGCCGGCCCCGCCTCCGCGACCGGCGCCGCACCCGCGGCCGTCGCCGCGCCCGACATACCGATAGCCAACGTCAAGGCCCACCTCACGCAACTCCAGTCGATCGCCACGGCGAACGGCGGCAACCGCGCCCACGGCCGCCCCGGCTACCAGGCCTCGCTCAACTACGTGAAGGCCAAGCTGGACGCGGCCGGTTTCACCACCACCGTCCAGCGCTTCACCGCCTCCGGCCGCACCGGCTACAACCTGATAGCCGACTGGCCGGGCGGCGACGCCAATCAGATTGTCATGGCCGGGTCACACCTGGACAGCGTCTCCTCCGGCCCCGGCATCAACGACAACGCCTCCGGCTCGGCAGCCGTCCTGGAGACCGCGCTCGCCGTCGCCCGGTCCGGCCACCAGCCCACCAAGCACCTGCGGTTCGCCTGGTGGGGCGCGGAGGAGCTGGGACTGGTCGGCTCCCGCTACTACGTCAACAGCCTCGGCTCCACGGGCCGCGCGAAGATCAGCGGCTATCTGAACTTCGACATGATCGGCTCGCCCAACCCCGGCTACTTCGTCTACGACGACGATCCCACCATCGAGCAGACCTTCAAGGACTACTTCGCCGGCCTCGGCATCTCCACGGAGATCGAGACCGAGGGCGACGGCCGCTCCGACCATGCGCCCTTCAAGAACGCGGGCGTCCCCGTCGGCGGCCTCTTCAGCGGCGCCGACTACCGGAAGACGTCCGCGCAGGCGGCCAAGTGGGGCGGCACCGCGGGCCAGCCGTTCGACCGCTGCTACCACTCGTCCTGCGACACGACCGCCAACATCAACGACACGGCCCTGAACCGCAACAGCGACGCCATCGCGTACGCGATGTGGGAACTGTCGCAGTAGGGCCGACGCGCCGCCTCCCCGGAGCCCGCCCGGTCAGCCGGTCTGGGCGCGGGCACGCTCGGTGAGGCGGCCCATGCGGCCGCGGGCGGACTCCAGTTGCTCGGAGTCGTCCGCGGCCGGACCCTCCTCGGCGGCGAGTTCACCCCACAGACCGACCAGTTGGCTCCCCAACTCCAGGCCCCGTGCCGGGTCGCGTACGGCGCGCCAGGCGGTGGCGGCGCTCTGGACGTTGCCGTACGCGGCCTCCGCGTCGCCCGCGCGGCGGTGTATCCGGGCCAGGTCGAGGGAGAGGCTGAAGGCGCGGTCAGGGTCGCCTGACAAGTAGGCGATGTACGCGGTGAGTTCGCGGAGCCGGAGGACCTCCGGGTGCTCCGGGCCCAGCGTCCCCGAGGCTTCGGCCACGGTCTGCTCCGCCAGTCGCGCGGCCGCCTCCGTCCGGCCCTCCTTGACGGCCTCGTTGACGCGGGCCGTCGGCTCCGCGAGGAGCGCGGGGGCGGTGGCGTCGCCGGGCGCGGTGAGCGGTCCGTCCCCGAGCACGGCCTCGGCCACGGCGTCGAAGCCGCGGGCGGGGGTGGGCTTGGGGTCGAGGTCGAGGTCGGCGACCGGCTCGGGGAGGCGGGGCGGCTTCGGAGCGGCGACCGGCCTGGGGGCGGCGATCGACTCAGCACCGCCCTTCGATTCAGCACCATGGATCGGCTCGGGACCATGGATCAGCTCGGGACCGCGGATCGGCTCAGCACCACGGATCGGCTCAGCACCATGACCCGGCCCAGCGCCATGACCCGGCCCAGGACCATTCATCGGCCCAGGTGCGGCCTGCGGTGCCGCGCCTTCGCGGGCGCCGGTCGTGGAAGCGCCGTCCATCCGGGGCGGCGGACCGAACTCCCCCGTGGGCGGCGCCACCGTACCCGGCGCAGGGCCCTCGCCCGGTTCCGGCAGGGCGCGCAGCGTGAACGTCGGCGCGGACTCGCCGGCCGGCGTCCGCTGCGACTCGGGCACCTTCGGGAGGCAGAAGGCCGGGGCGCTGTCCCGTACCGGCTCCACCGTCCGCAGGACGTGAGTGTGCTGGTCGCGCCGTACGGCCGGTTCCTCGGGAGCCGTCGGAACCGGCTCCGCGGCGAGATGGCTGGAGCCGTCCGGGTCGACGCGGAGCGGGACGGAACAGCCGATGCGCTCGTCGTGGATCGTGGCGAGGACGGGATGGCCGGCGGCGAGGGCGAGGCGGTGGAGGCGGTTCAGAACGGCGTTCTGGATCTCCTCGCCGGGGGCCGCGACGACCAGCGAGCCGTCGATCGAAGCGCTGCGTGCGTCGGAATCGGCCACCGGCACACGGACGTCGATCGGCGTCGCCGCAGGGGCGGGCGAGCGCTCGGCGCCCTCGTGGTCCCGCTGCTTCTCGCGGCCGAGTCGAGACATCGTCCCCCCACTCATCGGCGGCTTCCGTCGGCGGTTTCGACTGCCTGCCGTCCAGAGCCTGTCATGCCTGTCGTACACCTACTGTCGAGTCTCTCCGCTCGCTCGCGATTCTCACGTCACCGGGGTGTCACAGGCTCGTTCCAGGAGGTCACGCCCGTATCGGCGGGTCGAACGAGGACGGGCGCGCGAGGGCGTGACACGGGAGGAGACCGGGCAGGCGGACCGGCATGCGACAGGGACCGGAGATATGGATCCGCGGGCCGGTGGCCGTACCCGAGCCGCCCGCGACACCGCCCACCCCAGAGCCGCCCACCCCGGCACCACCCGCCCCACCGGCGCCCGCCCCGGCGCGACCGTACTCAGAGCCGCCCGCCCCCTCCCCCACCGACGCCCGGCGCTTCTCCTGGGTCGGCGCGCACGGTGGCGCCGGCGTGTCGACGCTCGCCGCCGTGTACGGCGGGCGGGACTGCGGGCGCGGCTGGCCCGGCCCCGGCGACCCGCCGTCCGTACTGCTCGTCGCCCGTACGCACGCGGCCGGGCTGGCGGCGGTCCACCGGGCCGTGGCGGCCTTCCGGCACGGGCAGGCGCCCGCCGGGCTCGACCTCGACTCCGTCGTCCTCGTCGCGGACGCGCCCGGGCGGCTGCCCCGGCCGCTCGCCCAGCGCGTGAGGCTGCTCGAAGCGGCCGTGGACGTCCATCGCGTCCCGTGGGTTCCGGCCTGGCGCCTCGGCGAGACGGACGGAAGTCCGCCACGGGGCACCGATTCCCTGGTCCGCCTCACCGGGCTGGTGCGCTGAGCCACTCGCGCACAGGGAACAGATGGACAGGTACTTGCGTATGCATATAATGCATGTGCTGGTATCCGTGCCCGCCAACCATCCAGGGGGACCTCATGACCCGCCACTTCCTCTTCGTCCTGGGCAGCAGCCGACCCGACGGCAACACCGAACTGCTCGCCCGCCGTGCCGCCGAACAACTGCCCACGGACGTCGAGCAGACGTGGATCGACCTGGCCGAGCATCCGCTGCCCGACTTCGAGGACCTGCGGCACGACAGCGACCACGTCCGCCCCACGGAGGGCAACACGGGCCTGCTGCTCGACGCCACGCTCGCCGCCACGGACATCGTGATCGCCTCGCCGCTGTACTGGTACTCGCTGTCCGCCCCGGTCAAGCGCTACCTCGACTACTGGTCCGGCTGGCTGCGCACCCCCGGCCTCGACTTCAAGGCGACCCTGGCCGGCCGCACCCTGTGGGGCGTCACCGCGCTGGCGCACCAGGAGCAGGAGGTCGCCGATCCGCTGATCGGCACCCTGAACAACTCGGCGGCCTACATGGGTATGCGCTTCGGCGGGGTACTGCTGGGCAACGGCAGCAAGCCCGGTGACGTCCTGAAGGACACCGAGGCGCTGGCGGGGGCCAAGACCTTCTTCGCACAGGAGGCGCCGCTCGCCCGTTTCCCGTACGAGCAGACGGACGCCGTGTCTACGAGGTGATGTCCTTCGCCGTGAACCTCGCCCAGGCCGCCGAGCCGAACACCGCCGCGTAGAGGGCCTGGAGGCCGAGGTTCTTCACCAGGTCGTCCCAGTAGACCGGTTCGCGCATCAGGTCGGCGAAGGACAGCCAGTAGTGCGAGAAGAAGTACGGCTGGAGCGCGTCGAGCTGCGGGATCTGGTCGAGGATCTGGACGGTGATCAGCAGCCCGACCGTGGTCGCCATCGCCGCGACGCCACTGCCGGTCAGGGTCGAGACGAACAGGCCGAGGGCCGCGACACCGACGAGCGAGGCGGCCACGACCAGGGCGATGAGCAGGGCGCGGCCCAGACCCTCGGCATAGGTGATTCTGGTGCCGGAGATGGTGGTCAGTTCACCGACCGGGAACAGCAGCGCCCCGACCGCGAGCGCCGAGACCGCGACCACCAGGGTGGCGGCGAGGCAGAAGGCGATCACCGTGGCGTACTTGGTGAGCAGCAGCCGGGTGCGGCCGGCCGGGGCGACCAGGAGGTAGCGGAGCGTACCCGCGTTCGCCTCGCCCGCGATCGCGTCGCCCGCGACGACACCGACGGCCATGGGCAGGAAGAACGGGAGGGTCGCGGCGAGGGCGGTGAAGACCAGGAACAGGCCGTTGTTGCTGATCTGCGAGATGAACGCTGGGCCTTCGCCACCACCGCCTCCGCCACCTCCGCCGAACGACGCGCCGTCGCTCGTCTCGATCTTCACGGCGATCCCCACCAGGACCGGCACGGCGGCCAGCACGCCCAGCAGGGCGAGGGTGCGCCAGCGCCGGAAGGTGACCAGCAGTTCGCTGCGGAGCAGCCCGAAGGACCACAGCGGACTCGGGACGCGCCCCGCGCTCGCCGCCTCGGCCCGCGGCACCCCGGCCGGAGGCACCCCGTCCCGCGGTGCCTCATCCCGCGCCTCGGCCCGCGACGAATCGGCCGGTGACGTATCAGCCCGTGACGTGTCCGTCCGAGACGTGTCAGCCCGTGAAGTGTCCGCCCGAGACGTGTCAGCCCGCGACATCGAAGCCCTCCCCGGTAAGCGCCACGAAGGCGTCCTCCAGGGAGGCGCGCTCCACTCCGAAGCCGCGGACCCGGACACCGGCCGCGACCAGGGCGGCGTTCAGGTCGGCCAGGTCGCGGTCCGGAGGCTCCGCCGTCACCCGGTCCTCGGCGACGACCACGTCCCCGGCCCCCTGTTCCTTCAGCACCCTGGCCGCCTCCCCCGCGTCCGGCGTGGTCACCACCAGCCGGCCGCGCGCCCCGGCCGCCAGGTCGGCGACCGCGCCCTGGCTGATCAGCCGCCCCTGCGCCATCACGGCGGCGTGCGTGCACACCTGCTCGATCTCGTCCAGCAGGTGGGAGGAGAGGAAAACCGTGGTGCCGTCGGAGGCCAGTTCACGCACGAGCGCGCGGATCTCGCGCATGCCCTGGGGGTCGAGCCCGTTGGTCGGCTCGTCCAGGACGAGCAGGCAGCGCGGCTGGAGCAGCGCCGCGGCGAGCCCGAGGCGCTGCTTCATGCCGAGCGAGTACGCCTTCGCCTTCTTGCCGGCGGCGGCCGCGAGGCCCACCCGGTCGAGCGCCGCCGCGACGCGCTCACGCCGGGTGCGCGGGTCGGCGGCCGGGTCGGCGGCGTCGTAGCGCAGGAGGTTGTCGCGTCCGGAGAGGAAGCCGTACAGGGCGGGGCCCTCGATGAGGGCGCCGACCTGGGGCAGGACGGTGCGGGCCGCGCGCGGCATGGGCCGGCCCAGGACCCGGGCCGTGCCCGAGGTGGGCTCGATCAGGCCCATCAGCATGCGGATGGTGGTGGTCTTGCCGGAGCCGTTGGGGCCGAGGAAGCCGAAGACGCTGCCCGCCGGGACGGTCAGGTCCAGACCGTCGACGGCGAGCTGTCCGCCGCGGTAGCGCTTGGTGAGCGCCCGGGTGGCGATGACGGCGTCGTCCGTGCCGTCCTCCTGGTCCGGGCTCTCCGCTTCCGTGGCGGACGCTTCGGCCATCGGCTCCCTCGCTTCGTCGTAGCTGCTCCGTGCTTGTATCTGACGCGTGACGCCCGACGCGTGACGCCCGACGCGTGACGCGTGCCTGGCGCCTGGCGCCTGGCGCGTGCCTCACGCCTGACGCCTGACGCATGACGCCTGCCTGGCGCCTACTGGGCCGCGTCGGCCGCCTTCACCAGCGCGTCCTTGGTGACCGCACCGGCGTAGACCTTGCCGTCGTCCGTGATCAGGGCGTTGACCAGGCGGGTCTTGAAGACCGTGCCGGACCCGAAGTCGCCCTTGACCTGGTCGCCGAAGGAGCCGAGGAAGCCACCGAGGTCGCCGCCCGCGGAGGCCGTGGGCAGGCCCTGGCCTCCGGTGTCGAAGGTGGCGATCGAGTTCCAGCCCTCGCCGATGACCTTCAGGCCGTCCTTCCCCTTCAGGCCGTCCGCCTCCTTCAGGCCGTCCATCTCCCTGGCGAGGTCACGCTCGGCCTCCCGCCCGTGCGCCGGCGCCTCGGCCACCTCGTCGCCCTCGGTGACCTTCGCACCCTTGGGCGGGGTGAAGTCGAACGTCGACGCGTCCGGCTTCGCGAAGCTGACCTTGGTGAAGCCCGCGTCCACGACGGCGGCGCCGCCGCTCGACGGGGTCAGCGTGAACTTCAGCGGCATACCGGTCTCGGCGTCCACCGCGACGCTGACGGCGCCGACCGTGGAACCCTCCTGCTTGGGCTTGATCACCAGCCGGTACGCGTCCCGGCCGGCCACCTGCGCGGTGCCGTCGACGGTCACGGACGTGGTGCCGTCGACCGCCTTGAGTGCCTGGTCGGCGAAGTCCTTCGGGGTGGCCGGCACCTCCTTCTCCGGCTGTTCGGCGCTGCCGGACGTGGTGGAGTGGTAGACCTCGTTCGACTCGCTGTCGTAGCCCCAGACGTCCTTGCCGTTGTGGATCAGGCTGTACTCGGCGGCGTTCTCCAGCAGCGACAGCTTCTGCCGGTCGGGGCCGTCGGCGGCGACCCGCAGCGTGTGGGTGCCGGACACCAGCTCGGTGAGCTTGGCCGACGGGTCGGCGGCGGAGCCGTCCTCGTCCCCGCCCGAGCCCGGACCGCCGGACATACCGGACATCAGGCCGCTCTCCAGGCCGCCGAGGTCCGGCAGACCCAGGTCCGTGCTGATCTTGACCGTGCCGGACAGCTGCTCGACGTCCGACTTGGCGATCTTCTCTATGAGCTGCTCCGCGGTGACCTTCGGAAGGTCGGGGTCCCCGGAGTCGGCGAGCGCGGGGACGAGCCCGATCGTCACGGCCGCCACTCCCATCACCGCGACCGGGACGACGTACCGCGCGGCCCTGCGCCGTCCGGCGCGCAGGTCCTCGCCCTCCCCGGCGGTCGTGTTGTCGTCGGAATCGATCGGTGCCATGTGTGCCCTACCTCCGTCGTCGGCGGCGGCTGTCTCACGACCTCGCGCTCGTTCACCCGTGAGCCGCCATTCTCACCCGAATCGGTGAGGATTGGTGTTTCCGTGGTGTCCATCTGACCAAATCGGCCAAGCGGAATCGTCAGACCGCGGGCTCAACTCCGCCTACTCCTGCGGGATGACACGGAGGGAGTGCGACTCCCCCGGCCCGTAGGGGACGGGGTACCCGGCCGGGCGCTCAGCCGGCCCGGTGCACCACGGCGTCGCACAGCTCCACCAGCGCGGACTTGGCCTCGCACTCCTTGAGCGGGGCCAGCGCCGCCCGGGCGTCGTTGGCGTACCGGACGGTGTCCCGCCGCGCCTGCTCCAGCGCGGGGTGGGCGCGCAGCAGCCGCAGCGCGTCCGCGTGCCGCGCGTCGTCGCTCAGGTCGGAGTCCAGCAGCTCGCACAGGGCGATGTCCTCGGCGAGCCCCAGTCGGGCCGCCCGCTCGCGCAGCCGCAGCACCGGGAGGGTCGGGATGCCCTCACGCAGGTCGGTCCCGGGCGTCTTCCCGGACTCGTGGGAGTCGGAGGCGATGTCCAGGACGTCGTCCGCGAGCTGGAAGGCGACGCCGAGCCGCTCGCCGTACTGGGTGAGCACGTCCACGACCGTCTCGTCGGCGCCGGACATCATCGCGCCGAACCGGCAGGAGACCGCCACCAGCGAACCCGTCTTGCCGCCCAGCACGTCCAGGTAGTGGTCGACCGGGTCCCGGCCGTCCTGCGGCCCCGCCGTCTCCAGGATCTGGCCGGTGACGAGCCGCTCGAACGCCAGGGCCTGCACGCGGACCGCCTCGGGACCGAGGTCGGCGAGGATCTGCGAGGCGCGGGCGAACAGGAAGTCGCCGGTGAGGACCGCGACCGAGTTGTCCCAGCGGGTGTTGGCGCTGGGCACGCCGCGCCGTACCGCGGCCTCGTCCATCACGTCGTCGTGGTACAGGGTGGCGAGGTGGGTCAGCTCCACGACGACGGCCGAGGGCACGATGCCGGGGGCGTAGCGGTCGCCGAACTGGGCGGAGAGCATCACCAGCAGTGGCCGGAAACGCTTACCGCCGGCCCGCACCAGATGCTGGGCGGCCTCCGTGATGAACGGAACCTCGCTTTTGGTTGCCTCAAGCAACCCTTCCTCGACAGCAACCAATCCGGCCTGGACATCGGCTTCCAGAGCCTGGTCCCGCACGCTCAGCCCGAACGGCCCGACGACGGTCACGAGGGGTCTCCTGTCTGCTGGTGTCTACTGGCGATTACCTGGTTTGTCGATAGGTCGCTGCCACCACTCAAGTCAGCGTATCCGGTCACCTTTCGATCACCGCTAGCGCCCACCGTTACAGGCCGGTCGGTATCGGATCATGCACGGTATGTTTTTGATCAGGTGATATGAGCAGATATTGATCGCCATCACCGGGAGCCGGAACCCGCCATCGAAGATCACATCACCCCTCCCAACGGCCCGCACGCCGATTACGTCACCCGCTCGGCCCACCCCGATCCGCCCCGAACGCATGCCCGCACAGTGTGCGGAAACACCGGCCGGAGCGGGGTCGGGCGCGAGACGCGCACGGCAGCGAGCCCGGCCGGCCGGCGGTCGAGACCCGAAGCCCTCCCCACCTGCGGCCGATTGACTCCGAGTTGGCCTTAATGCCTGATTTGCCATCCTTGTTGAGGCCCGTGAGTTGGCTCACTCCGCCCCACCTGTAGGCAGCCTCGCCGCCGACTGTGCCCTCCCTTTGCCCCGCAAGCCAGTTGAGCCTTGGCAGCCGCAAAGGATCAAGCACCTCAAACACCCCAGACCAAGGTCAACAGGCGCGTTGGGTGATTCCTGCACTTGTTTCGGACATCTGCTCTCGCATACGTTCCCGGCCTGTCGGGCGGACGCCGAATCCTGCCACCGCCCGGACGCACAGTCATCCGCCAACAAACTCGCAGGCAGGAGCGGGGGACCCAGGTAAGTCGCCGCGCCGGTCACCACCGGAACGGCTCGGGGTGAAGCCGTGCCCGTCAGGGCCCGGCCGGGCACCTCCCCGCCCGAACCCGACAGCTCACCTCGCAGGCGTAAGGAGAGGGACTCAAGCATGTCTGCCAACGGTCAGAACCGTCACGCCCGTACCGCCCGCCTCGCCCGGAAGCTCGCCGTGGCAGCCACCGGCGCCGCCGTGCTCGCCCTGCCGCTCATCGGGGCCACCAGCGCCTCCGCGGCCACCCCGGCCGCCACCACGACCGCCGCCACCGCCACCACCGCGGCGACGACGTACCCGGACAACCTCGACGGCTGGATCCGGGAGTCGCTCGACATCATGGCGCAGCACGGCATCCCCGGGTCGTACGAGGGCATCCACCGCAACATCATGCGGGAGTCGTCCGGCAACCCGATGGCCATCAACAACTGGGACATCAACGCCATCAACGGCACCCCGTCCAAGGGCCTGCTCCAGGTGATCGCCCCGACCTTCGAGGCGTACCACGTGCCCGGCACCTCCTGGGACCCGTACGACCCGGTCGCCAACATCACCGCCGCCTGCAACTACGCGGCCGACCGGTACGGCTCGATGGACAACGTCTTCGGCGCGTACTGAGCCGCACCGGAGGTACTGGGCCGGATCGCGCGATTCCGAGCCGCATCGCGCGGTCTGGGCCCGCATCGCGCGGTTCCGAGCCGCATCGCGCGGTTCCGAGCCCTGCTACAAGGCTCTGAGCCGTATCAAGAGGTTCTGAAGATCCGTTCGAGGACGACGGCCACGCCGTCGTCCTCGTTCGTCGTGGTGACCTCGTCGGCCACCGCCTTGAGTTCGGGATGGGCGCCCGCCATGGCGACACCGTGGGCGGCCCAGTCGAACATGGGGATGTCGTTGGGCATGTCCCCGAAGGCGATCGTCCGCCGCCGGCCCACGCCCAGGCGCTCGGCGGCCAGCGCCAGGCCGGTGGCCTTGGTGATGCCGCACGGCTGGAGCTCCACCGTCCCCGGACCCGACATCGTGACGGTGGCGAGGGAACCGACCACCGCGCGCGCCGTCGCCGCCAACTCGTCGTCGGACAGTTCGGGATGGCGCAGCAGCACCTTGCTGATCGGCGCGCTCCACAGCTCGTCGCGCCGCTCGACCCGTACCGCGGGCAGCGTCGGGTGCGGCATCAGGTAACCCGGCTCGATGAGCGTCAGGCCGTCGACACCGTCCTGGTCGACCGCCGCGTGCACCTGTCCGACCTCGGCCTCGATCTTGCCGAGCGCGGTCTCGGCCAGCTCCCGGTCCAGGGTGACCGACCACAGCATCCGGTGCGCGCCGGCGTCGTACACCTGGGCGCCCTGGCCGCACACGACGAGCCCCGTGCGGCCGAGGCGGTCGAGCAGGGGCCGCACCCGGGGCGCCGGCCGCCCCGTCACCACCAGATGCCGCGCACCGGCCTCGGCCACCCGCGCCAGCGCGGCCAGTGACCGGTCGGACACGGTGTCGTCGCCGCGGAGCAGCGTGCCGTCGAGGTCGGTGGCGACGAGTGAATACGCGGTGCGGTCCATGATCAGAGAATACGGACACCGCACCTGTCCGACTCACCCGCGATCGCTTCCGAACGAGGAGGCGCGAGGTCAGCACGAGTCCGCACGAGTACGGCACGACTGCGCACGAGGACGCACGTTCGTGTCCGAAACCTGGCACATCATCGGCTAAAGCCGGTTAAGGGCCTGTGCACCGGTTGGCAACAACATGGTCCGCTACCTACCGGCCGGACGGCCCCGGGGGTACCTTCCTTCTGTCCAGGGGGGACTTGATCGGGGGGTCGGGTTGAACAGCGGACGTGTGCGTGTGCTCAGGCCGGAGGAACTGGGCGAGGGGGAACGGGAGCACTGGCGCGAGCTGCGCGCCAAGTCGACGGCACCACGCAATCCGTTCATGGAACCGGAGTTCACCGACGTCGTGGCCCGGGTGCGGCCGCGGGCGCGGATCGCGGTGGTGTACGACGGCGGTGAGGCGGCCGGGTTCCTGCCGCACGAGCGCGGGCCGCTGGGCCAGGGCCGGGCGATCGGGCTCGGGGTGTCGGACTGCCAGGGCGCGGTGCTGCGCCCGGGCCTCGCCCCGGACACCCGCGAACTGCTGCGGGCCTGCTCCCTGTCGAGCTTCGCCTTCGACAACCTGGAGGCGGAGCAGGAGCTGTTCGTACCGCACGCCGCCGAGGAGCACACCACCTACGTCATCGACGTGGAGAAGGGCTACGAGGCGTACGAGAGCGTGCTGCGCGACGGGTCGCCGAAGTTCCTGAAGACCACCCTCGCCAAGGAACGCAGGCTCGGCCGTCAGGTCGGGGACGTGCGCTTCGTGTTCGACGAGCGGGATCCGGCCGCGCTGCGCACACTCATGGAGTGGAAGTCGGCGCAGTACCGCAGGACGGGACGCCGGGACCGGTTCGCACAGGAGTGGATCACCCGGCTCGTCGCGCGGCTCGCCGGGACCCGGGCACCGGAGTGCACCGGCACGCTGTCCGTGCTCTACGCCGGCGGCCGGCCCGTCGCCGCCCACTTCGGGCTGCGCTCGGCGACGGTCCTGGCGTGCTGGTTCCCGGCGTACGACCCGGCTTTCGCCAAGTACTCGCCGGGGCTGGTACTGCACCTGCGGATGGCCGAGGCAGCCGCCGCCGGGGGCATCGGCATGCTCGACATGGGACGGGGTCCGGCGGAGTACAAGGACGCGCTGAAGACCGGGGAACTGCCCGTGTACGAGGGCGCGGCGACGCGCGTGGGGGCGGGCGCCACGCTGCACTGGCTCGGCCGCGAGCCGGCCCGCCGCGCGCACGGCTTCGTGCGCGACCGGCCCCGGCTGGCGTCGTTGGCGGTACGGACGTTGAGGGGCGCGGCCCGGCTGCGCCGGTCGTGACGGAGGGCAACCACGAGGGGGTGGGCGCATGGCCGGTGTGCGGCGTGCGTGGCAGGAGGCACGGACACGGCGGGAGATAGAGGGGTTCCTGGGCATCGGGCCGGTGCAGGTCGCCGAGCTGGATCTCGGCCCCGAGGGAGACGGACGGGCCGCCGGCGACGAGGGGGCGGAGCTGAGACCCGGGCCGGGCAGCCCGCCGGTGACGTCCGGCACGGTGTTCCTCCTGGTGAGACGGGCGGGCCGTCCCGTCGGTACCGTGCTCGGACAGGTCCCCGAGGGCGCGGATCCCACGGAGGTGCTGTCCGGGCTCGCCCGGAAGCTGCCGCAAGGGGCGCCGCCCGGGCCGTCGCCCCGGCCGCCGTCCGCCGGCGTCGTGGTCGCCACCCGGGAACGCGCGGACCAGCTCGGCCGCGCGCTGGACTCGCTGCTCGCGCAGGACCACCCGGACTTCGAGATCGTCGTCGTCGACAACGCGCCCGTGACCGGCGAGACCCGGGAGCTGGTCGAGCGCAAGTACGGCGAGCGGGTGCGGTACGTGTGCGAACCGGTGCCCGGCCTCGCCATCGCCCACAACCGGGGTCTCGCGGTCGTACGGGCCGAGGTGGTCGCCTTCACCGACGACGACGTGGTCGCCGACCCCCGCTGGCTCAGCGAGCTGACCGCGCCCTTCGCCGCCGACCCGCGCCTGGGCTGCGCCACGGGGCTGATCCTGCCCGCGCGGCTGCGCACCCCCGCCCAGGTGCTCCTGGAGAGCCACGGCGGCTTCGCGAAGGGGTTCACCCCCCGGACGTACGACCCCGCGCACCCGCCCGCCGACGAGCCGCTGTTCCCGTTCACCGCGGGCCGGTTCGGCTCCGGCGCCAACATGGCCTTCCGTACGGCCGTGCTGCGGGCGGTCGGCGGCTTCGACCCCGCGACCGGCGCGGGCACGCGCGCACGGGGCGGCGACGACCTCTACGGCTTCGTCCGCGTCCTCGCCCAGGGGCAGCGGCTGCGCTACACCCCGCATGCGCTGGTGTGGCACCACCACCGGGAGACCTGGCGGGACCTGGAGACCCAGGCCTACGGCTACGGGGCGGGCCTCACCGCGTATCTCACGGCGATCCTGGTGAACCGGCCGGCGCTGCTGCCGGCCTTCCTCGCCCGGGTGCCGGGCGGGCTGGCGCACGCGCGAGGGCTGACCGCCGTACGCGCGACCGGCGACGACGCGGACCCGGCGGCGGCGGAGGGACCGGGCGGGCACGACTCCCGAACGCATCCCTGGCCGCGGCGCCTGTCCCGGTTGCAGCGCCGGGGCATGCTGTACGGCCCCGTCGGCTATCTGCGCGCCCGTCGCGCCCTGCGCACGGTCGGGCTGGAGACGCGATGAGCGAGGCGGCCGGGGCGCGAAAGGGCGTGCCCTCAGCGGGCGGGGCGGGCGGGGCGGGCGGGCACATACCCGTCTTCCTCTACCACGCGGTGATGGACGATCCGCCCTCGTGGATCGCCGAGTTCACCGTCACCCCGAAGGAGTTCGCCGCTCATCTGGACGCGATCGTGGACAGCGGCATGACGCCGGTCACGATCAGCGTGCTCGCCGACCACCTCGCCGGGCGGGCGCCCCTGCCGCCCCGGCCGGTGCTGCTCACCTTCGACGACGGCTTCGCCGACCTGCCCGGTCCCACGGCCGAGGCGCTGGCCGAGCGCGCGCTGCCCGCCACCGCCTATCTCACCACCGGGGCCATCACCCCGGGCGGCCGCAGTCTGTTGCCCCCGGCCCCGATGATGGCCCTGGACGCGGCGGTGGAGCTGGAACGTTCCGGCATGGAGATCGGCAGCCACACCGTCACCCACGCCCAGCTCGACACCCTGTCCGCCAAGGGCCTGGGGTACGAACTGCGCACGTCCAAGGCCGTGCTGGAGGACGCCCTCGGGCATCCGGTCCGCCACCTCGCCTACCCGCACGGCTACAACAGCGCGAAGGTGCGGTCGCTGTCGGCCCGCGCCGGGTACGAGACGGCGACCGCCGTGCGGCACGCGCTCAGCTCGGACCGCGACGAGCGGTACCGCATCGCCCGGCTCATCGTGCGGCGGAGCCACACGGTGGCCGACGTCGAGGCGTGGCTGGCGGGCGGGGGCGTCCGCGTCGCCCCCTACCGCGACGGGCCGAAGACGGTCGCGTGGCGGTGGTACCGGCGGGGGCGTGCCATGGTCCGGGGGCCCGAGTTCGCCGGCTGACCGCGGTCACTCGAGGGGCTGGTTGAGGTGCGGGGCGGCGACCGCCTTGCGCAGGCTGGCCCACGCCCGGTCATTGGCCACGGCCAGGTCGCAGTGCGGCCCCGGGTCCCGGTAGTTCCACTGGAGGGCGGCCTTGACGCCCTCCAGTTCCTTGAGCACGCCGGGCACCCGCGCGTACCACTCCGCCTGCCGGTCCGGCCGCTTCGGGTCGGAGGCGCTGCCGAACTCCGAGAGCATCAGGGGCTTGTCGTCGGAGAGGTTGGCGCGGATCCAGTCGTGGGTGGGGTGCTGCGTCTGCGCGAAGCTGAGCCAGTCTGTCTTGTGGCAGAGGTAGTAGTTGTACTGGTTGTAGCCGATCCAGTCGACGTACTCGTCCCCCGGGTACATCCGCTCGAACAGGTCGGCGTGGTCCAGGTAGCCGGTGATGATCCAGGTCCACACGACGTTGTCGACGCCCAGTTCGCGGAACCGGTCGTGGATGTGCCGGTAGGCCCGCACGTAGTCGGCCGGAGTGCCGTTGTCCGGGGTGCGGGTGTCCATCTCCAGGTCGAAGGAGAGGAACACCTTCTTCCCCGTGCGCTGCCCGTAGTCCTTGACGCGCCGCGCCTGCACATCGATGACGGAGTCGTCCAGGTCGCCGGCGGCTATCTGCTTCCAGGTGGGCTGCTGCCGCTTCGTGCCGCCCCACCACTTGCTCTCCCAGGACAGCAGCAGCATGCGGTCCTCGCCGACGCGCTGCTCCTGCTCGGTGAGGAGCTGGCCTTCCAGGCGGGTGTCCGTGACCGCGGACATGTCGTGGTACGTGTACACGATGTCGAGCCCGCGCCCGACGTTCTTCTCGTACGCGCGCACCTTCTCGGCCAGGTCGGACTTGTCGTGCGGCACGAAGGCACCGAACCAGGCGCCACAGGGCGGTTCGAGGAGCGCGGTCGGGCGGCACCTCGGGTCGTCGGCCGGATCAGCGGGGCCGGAGGCGTCGCGCAGGGCGAGCACCGCGACCAGGACCGCGCACGTGGCCGTGATGGAGGTGATCAGCAGTCGCCGCCGACCCGGTCCCCCGCGGTCTCCGGGGGTCTTGGGCCGGCGGTGCTGTCCGGTCGTCGTCGAGTCTCCGGCCGTACGGCGAGCGGGACGGGCGAACCTCACAGAGCGGAACCCTTCCGTGTCCTCGGCGCCGCCCCCGGCGCCGTGCTGGGTGTCGGCGGGGAGGCACGCAGGCGCGGGCAGAACGCGGCGAGCGTGGTCAGCAGGGTGAGCGTCAGCAGGACGCGGTCCCCGCTGAAGGCGTGCGCGGCTATCAGCACCGTGGCGACGAGCACCGCGGCGCTCACGCTCAGCAGGACGGCCAGCATCAGCCGTTCCAGCAGGTCGGAGTGGCGTTCGAAGTCCGCGTCCCGGCGCTCGACGGGGACTTCGGCACGGCGGGCCCGCAGCGCGGGGCCGCAGATCCCGACCAGGGCGGCGCCCGGGCCGACGGCCAGGAACGCGGCGACGGCCGCGCCGCGCAGTGGTGAGCCGCCGGGCAGGGCGAGCGCGGCGAGCGCCAGCCAGCCGGCGAACGGGGGCAGCATACGGATCACGAGGTCCTGCGGTGTCCTGGCGTCCTGCGATGTCGTGGCGTCCTGCGATGTCCTGGCGTCCTGCGATGTCATGGTCTGACTCGCTCCCTTCTCAGCTCGCCGGTTTCAGGACGTAGAGCACGCCGGCGCTGTTCTCGGCGACCAGCTCGAACCTCGGTGACGTCGCCACGGACTCCCGAACGCGCTTCAACTGCACCTTGTCCAACTGGCCGTTCATCTCCGAGTTGGCCGTCTGCCCCTGGGTGAGCAGGAAGTAGGCGCGGGCCGGCTCTTCCACGGCGGCCATGTCGCGGGCCAGGACGGCGGCCGGGTCCCGGACTATCTCGTCGACGTGGCGTCGCTCGTCGTCGAGGAACCAGTAGTGGTCGACTCTCCAGTACTGCTCGTAGGCGAGCGGGTAGTTGCGGTTGGCGGCTACGACCAAGGAGTCGTCGGGCGCCTGGTCGAAGAGCTGCTGGACGAGGGCCACTTCCCTGGGCGGGAAGTAGTTGATGCGGTCCTTGCCCGAGTAGCTGGGTACGAAGGCGAGGGTCCCGGCGAGCAGCACGAGCGGCGGCCCCCACGCGCCGTAGCGCAACGGCGGCAGGGAGGGAAGTGGGAGGCGGCGGCGCCGGGCGGTGGTGGCCGGCGAGTGTCCGCCCTTCTCCCGCGAGGCGGCGTCGGCGGCCAGCGTGCGGACCTTGGGCAGCAGCGCGGCGGCGGCGAAGAAGGCCGCGCCGGGCAGCGTGAACATCAGGACCCGGAAGATCATCTCGCTGCCGTAACTGCTCGCCACGAACATCGGCAGCGGCGCCGCGGCGACCAGCAGCAGCGGCAGCGCCCGGTGCCGCAGCACCCGCTGGCGCAGTACACCCACCAGCGCGAGCAGGAGCACGGAACCCGACAGCAGCCGGGCCGCCCAGGAGGTCGCCACCGCTCCGGCGCCGGTGGGGGTGGCCCCGTACCCGGTCTCGACGTTGGCGCCGACGTCGCCGATGGAGCGAATCATGTCCGGCATGGCGGCGGACAGGAAGGGCAGCGCGGCCGTGAGGCACCAGGCCAGGAAGATCACAACCGTCGTGACCGCGGGGACCCAGTGGCGGTAGCGACGTGTGAAGGCCAGCGCGACGAGCGTGACGACGAGCATGCCGGGTGTCAGCTGGTGCGAGACGACGATGGCGGTGACCAGCACGCTGAGCAGGACGGTCCACACGGCCTGCCCCGGCCGGCCGCCCCGCCCGCCGGAGCGGCCGTAGCGGCGCAGTACGACCGCGATGACGCCCAGGTGCAGGACGAAGGCGACGGACTGCGGGGAGAAGTAGTCCTGACCCACCCAGTTGCCGACGCAGAACAGCCACACGCCGGTCCAGATCAGCCGCCGGTCCTCGGTGAAGGTCCGGTAGATCAGCAGCAGCGGGAGGAGCAGCAGCACACTGGAGACCAACGGCCACCAGGCCATGTACATCGCGGCGTTGTCCACACCGAGCAGCCGCACCAGCGCCGCCTGGGCGGCGAAGAAGCCGGGCCACTGGTCGTATACGGCCATGTCGCCGAGCTGGTCCGCGCTCTGGAGACCGCCGGACGTCAGCAGGTGGTCGATGACCGCGTCGTGCTTCCACGCCCACGCGTAGAGCGGGGTCGGGTAGAGAACGGCCTGGGTGGCCCGCTCCATCACCAGCAGGCCCAGGACGTACGCGAGCGACCAGCCGTTACGACGGCGCGGGTCGCGGACCGTGGACCAGAAACCCGCGGTGAGCACGGCGAGGCCGGCCCAGAAAGTGGGGTGCAGGGCGCTGACCAGGCCGTAGTCGTCCAGGGCGGACACGTCGGTGTGCCGCATCGCGTAGACCCACAGGGCGAGTGCGACGAGTAGGGGCACGGCCGGCCAGGCGGCGGCCACCCGGGCCGGCCAGGCGGCCGGAGCAAGGTCGGACAGATCCGTCACGGGCAGCTCGGCGGAGGAGCCGGAGGACTCCGGAGTAGAGGGACGGTGGGCGCGTGCGGTGATCCTCCGGCCCGGCCGGGCTGATGCTTCGTCCGAGGTCGTGGTGGCCGACTCCTGCGAGGTACGGGGGGACGGCTCCGGCGAGGTACGGGACCGCTCCTGCGAGGCGCGGGGCTCCCCGGCGTCCGGCGCGTCCCGGCTCGCCGCGTCCCGGTTCGTCGCGTCCTCGTTCGTCGCGTCCCGGGTTCCCTGCCCGGGCGCGGGCTCTGGTGCGGATCTCTCCCGTGGAGTTGCTGGCGGACGCACGACGGTTTCCCCCCTGGCGATTCGGCTCTGTGCTCGATCAGTCCCTGGACATGCCGTTCGGTCTGGCGCGGTGCGGGGGGTCCGTCATGTCCGCCGTGTCCGTCGTGCCCGTCATGAAGGCCGGGCGGCGCAGGGACAGGAGCAGGACGACGAGGACGAGCAGCAGGAGAAGAGGCGGCGCGATCGGCGCGACCTCCTGACGCCAGACCCAGCCCCCCACCGCGACGAGATACAGAACCCCCCAGCGTCCCTGCCACGGCAGCCGGCCGCCCGTCTTCCCGAGCAGCAGCCACAGCGGTAGGAGACACAGCAGATGCAGGACGAGCGGAGCCCAGCGCAGTAGTGGGCCGGGCCCGTCGAGCCCTGCCGCTTCCGCGATAAATCCGGCTGTCTCGGTGTATAACGCCCCACCGACCGCCTCCGGTTCCCGGCCGAGTGCCACGGGCGCCGCGTGCAGGGCCAGTACGGCGGCACCCAGTGCGCCGCCGGGCAGCCACGGGTCGGGCGAGGCGCACAACGTCACGGACGCCACGAACACCACGAGCAGCAGGGCCCCCGCGACCAGCGCCGACAGCGGAAGCCCCCGCAACAGTTCCTGCCCGGTGAGTTCGGCCCCGACCTCGGAGGCGCCGCCCAGCCACGGCAAGTCGCGCGACGCCACCAGGAAGCCGAAGGTGGCGACGCCGAGCAGCAGCCACAGGGCAGGCCTCAGACGCCGCTCGGGGATCGCCCCTATCCCGCCGTCGTCACCTTCTCCGTAGCCGAGGCCGGAGTTCGCGTCCGGCGCACCGGGCGCGTGGGGCGCGGCGGACGCGGCGGACGCGGCGGTCGCAGTGGGCGCCTCGGTCGCAGCAGCCGCAGCAGTCGCAGCGGAGACAGCGGACGCATCAGACGCACCGGTCAAGTCCGGCGTCGGCGCCGGGCCCTGGCCGGACGGGGCTTCGGCCTCGGCGTCCGGGTTCCGGGGCCGCCGGACGATCACCGCGAGGGTATCCGCCTCCAGGGCCTCCCGTTCGTACCCCGGGCGCCCTATGAACAGGGCGACGGTGTCGTCCCGTGGTGCCCCGTCGGACTGCCCGTGCTCGTACGCCGCCCGGCGCGCCCAGTTCGTGCCGTACCCGGCGGTGGCGTTCAGCCGGGCCCAGTGGGTGCCGTAGGAGTTGCCGGGACCCGGCTCCCGCCCGTCCCCCAGCTCGATGCCACCGGAGCCGTCCGAGCCCCGGGGCCCGCCGGGACGACCGGCTCCGTCACCGCCGCGCAGGGTGGCCCGCAGGCCGGGCACGCAGCCGACGGCGACCACCGTCATGCCTCCCAGCACCGCCCAGCCGGCGCCCGCGATCCCGGCCGGGCTGAACAGCATCGCCGCGCTGCCCAGCACGAGGACGCACATGGTGCCCTGCACGGCGGCGAGCACGCCGGTACGTCCCTGGACGCGCAGCACGCCGATGTACAGCTCGACCACGATCCTCGGCAGCGCCCCGATCGCCAGCAGCCGCAGCACCGTGGATCCGTGCTCGGCGTAGTCCTCGTCGAAGGGCGCGAGGATCTGCGGCGCGAAGACGACCAGGAAGAGCACCACCGGCACCAGCAGCAGCGTCATGCGGCGCAGCGCTCCCCGGACGCCGTCGGCGAGGCGGCGCGGGTCGTGCGAGGCGTGCGCGGTGAGGGAGGAGGCCATGTTGATGGCCATGAACTCCATCGTGCCGCCGACGGTGTACGCCACGTAGAAGTAGCCGTTCTCCGCGGCGCTGAAGTTGACCGCGACCATCACCGGCAGCAGGTTGATCATCGCCAGGCTGAACAGCGCGCCCAGCGAGTCCCCGGCCAGGAACCGCCCCATCTCGCGGGCCTTGGGCGGCTCCACGTCGTGGTCGGCGGCGGCCTGGCGCGGGATGAGTCTGCGGAAGATCAGCCAGCCGAGCGGCAGGGTGGAGAAGGCGATGGCCACGGCCCAGGACACGAAGATGCCGAGCACCGGCACCGTGCCGGCGAAGAGGGCCAGCAGGATCAGCTTCCCGACCGAGAACACCGCGTTCCCGGCGGGCACCCACTCCGCCTTGCGCAGCCCGGTCAGCACGCCGTCCTGGAGGGTGAGCAGCGCCCAGGCCACGCACGCCGCGACGAACAGCGCCCCCGCCTCGGCGGTGCCCAGTGGGGCGTACGAGGCGCCCCACAGGTCGAGGGTGAGCAGGAAGACGACGGCGGCCACGGCGACGACCACCGAACTGGCCGCGTACGCCCGCCACACCAGCGGCCCGGTCGCGCGGCCGGCCCGCGGTACGAAACGGACCACGGCGCCGATCATCGTGGTCGCCGTGATGCTGGCGAGCAGCCGCATGGCGGCGATGGCGGCGGAGCCCTGCCCGACGGCCTCCTCCGAGTAGTAGCGGGCGGCCACGAGCCAGAAGCCGAGGCCGAGTACGGCGGAGACGCCGGTGCTGAGCATCAGGAAGTAGGCGTTCTTGAAGAGCGAGTCGCCTCCGTGCCCGCTCCCGGACGGCGTCGGGCCGCCGCCCGCGGGTGCCGACGCGGTCTCGTGCACCTGCGTCTCAGCCACCGGTCGGGACCAGCCCTTCGGGTGCCTCGGCCGGTCGTGCTCCGGACTCCTCCAGCGCGGCGACGGCCGCGCGGGCGCGCAGCGGATCCACCGGCAGCGCGTGCCGCGCGAACCAGCGCGCCCCCTCCGGAGAGGGCGACGGGTCGGTGAAGGCGGCGCCCGCGTAGTCGTCCAGCGGCGGATCGTAGAGGTAGCCGACGACGATGCCGCGCCGGGCCAGCGCCCGCACCGCCGCGTCCCGGTCCGCCACGAGCAACGGCACGCGGAACAACGGCTGCGCCGCGCCCGGTGATCGGCCCCTCGGGCCCTCCCACCCGGCCGGCGTCGCCCAACGCGTCGACAGCAGCAGCTCCGTACCCGCACGGCAGCCGGCGAGTACATCGTCCAGCCGGTCGAGCCCGCGTCCGATGCGCCCGAGCCGGAACCGGCCGGCGCGCAGCCGGTAGTCGTGCATGTCGACACGGACCCAGGGGTCGTGGGCATCGAGGGAGTCCTGGGCACCGAGGTCCGGGGCCGCGGCGACCGCGCGGGCCAGCTCCTCCGGACGCAGCGGCATCCGGATCTCCTCGCGCTCCAGCAGCCCCAGCAGCCGCATCGCGGCCCAGGCGGCCCGCCGCAGCCGCAGCCCCCGCACGGCGGCCTCCGCGTACGGCCGTACGGCGTAGGCGAGTTCCGCCGTCGCACGGCGCGGCAGCAGCAGGTCGTCGCAGGCTTTCTCCAGAGTGTCCCGCAGCCTCGGGTCGGCGACCGCGAGGATTCCTCCGGCCTTGGCGCCGACGTGCTTGGACAGGCTGAAAACGGAGGCGTCGCCCCAGGCGCCGACCGGTCGCCCGCCCACCTCGCTGCCGATGGCGTGCGCCGCGTCCTCGAACAGCGGGATGCCCAACGCGTCGCAGCGGGCCCGCAGTCCGGGCGCCGGGTCCGGGTTGCCGTACAGGTTGGTCGTCACTACGGCGGAAAGCGAGCCCCACAGCGCCTCGGGCACGGCATCGATGTCGATGGACGCGTCCGACGGATTCAACGGCGCCTGCACCGGCCGCAGTCCGGCCGCGAGCACGACGAAGAAGATGACGTCGTCGTTGACCGGCGACATCAGCACCCGGCCGCCCGGCGGGCACCAGTGACGCAGTGCCGCGTAGAGCCCGAAACGGCATGACGGTACGTACACGCATTCCCGGCCGAGTCGGCCGCGCATGGTCGCTTCCAGCCGCTTCCTCGGCTGCGAACCGTCCCGCACCGACTCCGGACCGGCCTCCCCTGTGGCCATCCGCCCCCCTGATGTGCCATCGAAAGCCCCCTCCCCGAGGCCTTCCGGCACCCGCCCAGAGTCGCCCCGTTCGCACCGCTCCGTCAAGATTGCGTACCGGCCTGTGGACAACTTCCCGCGCACAAGCGGAAGCGGAGAGCCACATCTCCGGCCGTCCGCGCGGGCGTACGCGGGCCCCGAAGACGCCGTCCCACCGGTCACTCCCCCGTCCCCACCCACGGTCGCCCGGACCACTCCCCGCACGTCAGCACGCCTGAACGCGCGTCCCCCGCCACGCGCCGCCACCTCCCGACGCACTGCCCAAGACGGGTATGTCACCCGTAACGTGTGGCCCGGCCACGAACCACGTGGCGCACACGGCGCGCACGGCGCATGGCGAGCACGAAAGCGAGGCAGCACCCGATGCCCCCCTTCGATGTCCCCGAGGGCGACCCCTTCGGCCCGCACAACCTTCCGTACGGCGTGTTCTCGATCCCCGGCAGGCAGGAGCGGACGGTGGGCGTCCGGCTCGGCGACCACGTCCTCGACGCCGGCGCGGCGGCCCACGCACTCGGATCGCCGTACGCCTCCCTGCTCGCGCGGCCCACCCTGAACCCGCTGCTGGCGGCCGGCCGCACCGCCTGGTCCGACGTACGGCGCGCGCTCACGGCATGGGTGACGGTCCCCTCCCACCGCGAGGCCCTGGAACCCCTGTTCCACCCGCTGTCGTCGGTGACCCTGCACCTGCCCTTCGAGGTCGCGGACTACGTCGACTTCTACGCCTCCGAGAACCACGCCCGGAACGTCGGCCAGATCTTCCGTCCCGACGCCGCCGACTCCCTCACCCCGAACTGGAAGCACCTCCCCATCGGCTACCACGGCCGCTCCGGCACGGTCGTCGTGTCGGGCACGGACGTCGTACGGCCGTTTGGGCAGCGCAAGGCCCCCACCGACACCGCTCCCGTCTTCGGCCCGTCCGTCCGCCTCGACATCGAGGCCGAGGTCGGCTTCGTGGTGGGCGTGCCGTCCGAGCTGGGCAGCCCGGTGGCGCTCGGGGACTTCCGCGAGCACGTCTTCGGACTCTGCCTGCTCAACGACTGGTCCGCGCGGGACGTCCAGGCCTGGGAGTACGTCCCCCTCGGCCCGTTCCTCGGCAAGTCCTTCGCCACGTCGGTGTCGGCGTGGATCACGCCGCTGGACGCCCTGGAGGAGGCACGGGTGGCCCCGCCGGAGCGCACCCACGAACTGCTGCCCTACCTCGACGACACGGACGGGGATCTCGACGAACCCGGAGGCTACGACCTGCGGATCTCCGTCGCCGTCAACGGCCACGTCGTCTCCGAGCCGCCGTTCTCCACCATGTACTGGACGGCCGCCCAGCAACTGGCCCACATGACCGTCAACGGCGCCTCGCTGCGTACCGGCGACCTCTACGGCTCCGGCACGGTGAGCGGACCGACCGAACGGGAGCGCGGGTCCCTGCTGGAGCTGACCTGGAACGGACGCGATCCCCTCGAACTCCCCGACGGCAAGCGGACGTTCCTGGAGGACGGGGACGTGGTGACCCTGTCGGCCTGGGCCCCGGGGCCGGGCGGCACCCGGGTGGGGCTGGGCGAGGTGACCGGCCGGGTGACCGCGGCGCGGGCCGGACGGTAACCACAGGACTCCCGCGGCTCCCGCGACTGCCCCGCGCTCGGATCCGTTGTCCGTCTGGAGCTGACTCACACCGCCCGTCACCGTCATACTGGCGTCGGGCGGTGTGCGCGGCCTGCTCGCACCCGCGCTACGAGCACCGTCCCGCCGGTCCGACCACAGCCGCACCCCAGTCGCACCACTGTTCGCGCCATCGCCCCTCACAGCCAGAGCCGCCCTTCCGACCAGGATCCGGAGCCCGTGGCATGACCCTCTGCCTGCTCCTGCTGTTCGTCGTCGCCGTGACCGCCGCGGTACCGGTGCCGCGCGCGCTGACCCGGTCCGCGTGGCCCGAGCGGGACCCCGTGGTCGCGCTCTGGGTGTGGCAGTGCCTGGTCGCCACCGTCCTGCTGTGCTGTCTGACGGCCCTCGCCCTCGGCGCCGCCGCCGTCTTCGGCACCGTGCGCGCCCAGCTCTTCGCGCCGGCGCCGCCGGCGGTGACCGCGGCCTACAACCTCTCCGCGGGCCCGCCCTGGGCGGCCGCCCTCACCCTCCTGCTGGCCGGCGGTGCCGCCTGGACGACCGCCATGCTCGCCCGCGAACTCGTCGAGGCCCGTCGAAGGCGCGCCCGCTCACGCGCCACCCTGCGCGAGCGCGCCCCTGACCTGCCCGCCGGACTCCCCGCCGCCCGCGGCCCCCTGCTGGTCCTGGAGGACGAGTACCCGGACGCCTGGTGGATGCCCGGCAACCCGCCCCAGCTGATCGTCACCACCGGTGCTCTGCAGCGCCTCACCGACCATCAGCTCGACGCCGTCCTCACCCACGAGCGGGGCCACGCCCGGGCCCACCACGACTGGCTGCTGCACCTGTCCACCGCCCTGGCCACCGGCTTTCCGCGGGTCCCGCTGTTCGCCCACTTCTGCGACCAGACCCACCGCCTGGTCGAACTCTCCGCCGACGACACCGCCTCCCGCCGCTGCGGCCACTTGACCACGGCCCTGGCCCTGATCGAGCTGAACCAGCACCGCGGCGTCCTGTCCTGCTCCTCCAGCCACCGACTCCTCGGCGAACGGGTCGACCGCCTCCTGGAACCCTCCCCCCGCCTGCTCCCCCGGCACAGGGCCCTGACCACGGCGACGGCCGCTCTGGTCCCCCTCCTCCCGCTGCTGATCACCTTCGCTCCGGGCCTGACGGCGCTGGCGTAGGAAGCCGCGCGCCCGTCGCCTATATCCAGTCGTCGGGCTCGGGCTCCGGCTCGCTCTCGGGCCAGTCGTCCGCGCCGGAACCGGAACCCGCGCCCGATCCGGCCGACGGGCCGCCCGGCACGGGCGCCGTGGCCGCGGCCGGCCCGTTCAGCCCCGCCAGCACCGCGAGCACACCCTCCCCGTACGTGGCCAGCTTCTTCTCGCCGACCCCGCTGATGCCTCCGAGCTGCCCGATCGAGGTGGGCCAGGCGGTGGCGATCTCCCGGAGCGTGGCGTCGTGGAAGATGACGTATGCCGGAACGCCCTGCTCGCGGGCCTGTTCCGCGCGCCAGGCGCGCAGCGCCTCGAAGGCGGGGAGCAGTTCCTCGGGCAGTTCGGCCGCGGCGGCCTTGGGCTTGCGGTCTCCCCGTCCGCCGCCTGTCGACCGGGCCGTGGCCGGCTTCTTGGGCTCCTTGCGCAGCGGCACCTCCCGCTCCCGGCGCAGGACCGACCCGCTGGTCTCGGTCAGCACCAGCGTGCCGTACTCGCCCTCGACCGCGAGCAGTCCCTGGGCCAGCAGCTGCCGGGCGACGCCCCGCCACTCGCCCTCGGTCAGCTCCTCGCCGATGCCGAACACGGAGAGCTGGTCGTGGTCGAACTGGATCACCTTGGCGGTGCGCTTGCCCAGCAGGATGTCGATGATCTGCCCCGCGCCGAACTTCTGCCCGCGCTCCCGCTTCAGGCGCACCACCGTCGACAGCAGCTTCTGTGCCGGGACCGTGCCGTCCCAGGTCTCCGGGGGTGTGAGGCAGGTGTCGCAGTTGCCGCAGCCGGCCGGGTCCGGGTCCTGCCCGAAGTAGGCGAGGAGCTGGCCGCGGCGGCACTGGGCGGTCTCGCACAGGGCGAGCATCGCGTCCAGGTGGGACTGGGCCCGGCGGCGGAACGCCTCGTCGCCCTCGCCGGACTGGATCAGTTTGCGCTGCTGTATGACGTCGTTGAGGCCGTACGCCATCCAGGCGGTCGACGGCAGGCCGTCCCGCCCGGCGCGGCCGGTCTCCTGGTAGTAGCCCTCGACCGACTTGGGAAGGTCCAGGTGGGCGACGAAGCGCACGTCCGGCTTGTCGATGCCCATGCCGAAGGCGATGGTCGCCACCACGACCAGGCCCTCCTCCCGCAGGAACCGGGACTGGTGCGCGGCTCGGGTGCCCGCGTCCAGTCCCGCGTGGTACGGCACGGCCTCGATGCCGTTGCTCGACAGGAACTCGGCGGTCTTGTCGACGGAGTTGCGCGAGAGGCAGTACACGATGCCCGCGTCGCCGGGGTGCTCCTCGCGCAGGAAGCTCAGCAGCTGCTTCTTCGGGTCGGACTTCGGCACGACCCGGTACTGGATGTTGGGCCGGTCGAAGCTCGCCACGAAGTGCCGCGCCGCCGGCATGTTCAAACGCTCGGTGATCTCGCGGTGCGTCGCGTGGGTGGCCGTCGCCGTCAGTGCGAGCCGGGGTACGTCCGGCCAGCGCTCGCCGAGCAGGGACAGGGCGAGGTAGTCGGGCCGGAAGTCGTGGCCCCACTGCGAGACGCAGTGCGCCTCGTCGATCGCGAAGAGGGAGATCTTGCCCCGGGAGAGCAGGTCGAGGGTGCCCTCCAGCCGCAGCCGCTCGGGGGCCAGGTACAGCAGGTCCAGCTCGCCGGCGAGGAACTCGGCCTCCACGACGCGCCGCTCGTCGAAGTCCTGCGTGGAGTTCATGAACCCGGCCCGCACACCGAGCGCCCGCAGCGCGTCCACCTGGTCCTGCATCAGCGCGATCAGCGGCGAGACCACGATGCCCGTGCCGGGCCGGACCAGGGACGGGATCTGGTAGCACAGCGACTTGCCGCCACCGGTCGGCATCAGCACGACGGCGTCGCCGCCCGCCACCACGTGGTCGACGACCGCCTCCTGCTCGCCGCGGAAGGCCTCGTATCCGAAGACCCGGTGCAGCGTGGCCAGCGCCTCGCCGCCCACGCCGGTCGCCTGTGCTGTCTCTGCCATCTCGCCGATCACGCCCGTCCCGCCCATCGTCCCGTCCCCCGTACGTCCTGCCTCGTCCGTCTGGTCTGTCTGGTCCGCCCTGTCCCGACCACTGCCTCAACGATAGGGGTCCGCGCCGACAGCCCCGGAGTTATCCACAGGCACCCACGGTAGCCACCATCACCCGCGTCAAGGACACGACAGTCGTTCACACGTTCGCGGGAGACCCATCCGTTTCCGGCCGATAGTCTGATTGCACCCGCGAGACTCCGTCCCATGGGAGCACTGATGAGCGTCGCACCGAGGGCGTCCACATCCGACTGGCCGATCCCGCCGGAAGGCGGTTGGACAGCGGACGACCTGGACCGGCTTCCCAACCTGCCTCCGCACACGGAGCTGATCGACGGGAGCCTCGTCTTCGTGAGTCCGCAGACCCTCTTTCACTCACGCGCAGTGAGCTTCTTCGAATGGCGACTACAGTCCCTCGCCCCCGCGGAGTTCGAGGTCATCCGCGAGTTCACCATCGACATCGACCGGCAGAACCGGCCCGAGCCGGACGTGATCGTCGTGCGAGGCGATGTGGTGGACGACCCGGAGCAAACCCGCTACCCCGCCGAGGCCGTCACTCTGGCCGTCGAGGTCGTCTCCCCCGAATCGGTCTCCCGCGACCGCGAGACCAAGCCCCTGAAGTACTCCCGGGCCGGCATCACCCATTACTGGCGGGTCGAGAACGAGAAGGGACTCGCCGTCGTCCACGCCTTCGAACTGGAACCCACCACAGGCGCCTACACCAGTGTCGGCATCTTCCGCGAGCGCATGAAGGTGAGCGCGCCCTTCCCGATGGACCTGGACCTGACGGCCATCAAACCGCGCCGCGGCGGCGAGTAGCCCAGCGCACGGAGCTGTGGTCCGGCACCTCCTCGAAAGAGGTGCCGGACCACAGCCGCGAAGACGCGAGCGCCGCGTCAGCGCACGAACACCCCCGCCTGTCCCGCCAGGTCCAGGAAGTACTGCGGCGCCACACCGAGCACCACCGTGACCGCCACTCCGACGCCGATCGCCGTCATCGTCAGCGGTGACGGCACCGCGACGGTCGGGCCCTCCGGCCTCGGCTCGCTGAAGAACATCAGCACGATCACGCGGATGTAGAAGAACGCCGCGATCGCCGACGAGATCACACCGATCACGACCAGTGGGGCCGCGCCGCCCTCCGCCGCCGCCTTGAACACGGCGAACTTCCCCGAGAAGCCGGAGGTGAGCGGGATGCCCGCGAAGGCCAGCAGGAACACCGCGAACACGGCCGCCACCAGTGGCGACCTGCGCCCGAGCCCGGCCCACTTCGCCAGGTGCGTCGCCTCACCGCCCGCGTCGCGCACCAGCGTCACCACCGCGAAGGCGCCGATCGTGACGAAGGAGTACGCGGCCAGGTAGAAGAGGACGGACGAGATGCCGTCCGGCGTGGTCGCGATGACACCGGCGAGGATGAAGCCTGCGTGCGCGATCGACGAGTACGCCAGCAACCGCTTGATGTCGGTCTGAGTGATCGCGACGATCGCGCCGGCCAGCATGGTGACGATCGCCACGGCCCACATCACCGGCCGCCAGTCCCAGCGCAGGCCGGGCAGGACGACGTAGAGGATGCGGAGCAGGGCACCGAAGGCCGCGACCTTGGTGGCCGCCGCCATGAAGCCGGTCACCGGCGTCGGCGCGCCCTGGTACACGTCCGGCGTCCACATGTGGAACGGCACCGCGCCCACCTTGAACAGCAGACCCATGACGATCAGCGCGGCCCCGACCAGGAGCAGCGCGTCGTTGCCCATGGTGTCGGCGAGCGCCGGGGTGACGTTCTGGACGGTGCCGTCGACGACCTGCGCGATCGTGCCGTACGACATCGAGCCCGCGTAGCCGTAGAGCAGGGCGATGCCGAACAGGGTGAAGGCGGAGGCGAAGGCGCCGAGCAGGAAGTACTTGACCGCCGCCTCCTGCGACATCAGCCGCTTGCGGCGGGCCAGCGCGCACAGCAGGTACAGCGGGAGGGAGAAGACCTCCAGCGCCACGAAGAGCGTCAGCAGGTCGTTGGCCGCCGGGAAGACCAGCATGCCGGCGACGGCGAAGAGGAGGAGCGGGAACACCTCCGTGGTGGTGAAGCCGGCCTTGACCGCCTTCTGCTCGCTCTCGCTGCCCGGTACGGACGCGGCCTGCGCGGCGAAGGAGTCGACGCGGTTGCCGTGCGCCTCCGGGTCGAGCCGCCGCTCGGCGAAGGTGAACAGGCCGACCAGGCTCGCCAGCAGGATCGTGCCTTGCAGGAACAGGGCCGGTCCGTCGACGGCGATGGCGCCCATCGCCGCGATGCCCGCCTTCGTCGTGCCGTACCCGCCCGCCGCGAGCGCGACGACCGCGGCGAAGGCGGCGACGAGTGCGACGGCGGACACGAAGGTCTGTACGTAGTAGCGGGACCTGCGCGGCACGAAGGCCTCGATCAGGATTCCGATGATCGCCGCGCCGAGGACGATGAGGACGGGCGACAGCTGCCCGTACTCGATCTTCGGCGCGTCGATCTTCCCGATGGGGTCGGCCGCCGTGGCCGCCGTTGTCCACAGGCTGTGGACGGCTGTTGCGCTCACTTGGCCGCCTCCACCTCAGGCTGGGGGTCCTTCATGTGTACGTCGGACATGGTCTGCTCCACCGCGGGGTTGACGATGTCCGTGAGGGGCTTCGGGAAGACGCCCAGGAAGATCAGCAGCGCCACCAGCGGCGCCACGACCACCAGCTCGCGCACCCGCAGGTCGGGCATCGCGGACACCTCCGGCTTCACCGGGCCCGTCATCGTCCGCTGGTAGAGGACCAGGGTGTAGAGCGCGGCGAGAACGATGCCGAAGGTGGCGATGATGCCGATCACCGGATAGCGCGTGAACGTGCCGACCAGCACCAGGAACTCGCTGATGAACGGTGCCAGGCCGGGCAGCGACAGGGTCGCCAGGCCGCCGATCAGGAAGGTGCCGGCGAGCACCGGGGCGACCTTCTGCACTCCGCCGTAGTCGGCGATGAGCCGCGAACCGCGCCGCGAGATCAGGAAACCGGCGATCAGCATCAGTACGGCGGTCGAGATCCCGTGGTTGACCATGTAGAGCGTCGCGCCGGACTGGCCCTGGCTGGTCATCGCGAAGATGCCCATGATGATGAAGCCGAAGTGCGAGATCGACGCGTAGGCGATCAGCCGCTTGATGTCGCGCTGGCCGACCGCGAGCAGCGCCCCGTAGATGATGCTGATGACCGCCAGGACGAGGACGACCGGCGTCGCCCACTTGCTCGCCTCCGGGAAGAGCTGGAGGCAGAAGCGCAGCATCGCGAAGGTGCCGACCTTGTCGACGACCGCGGTGATGAGCACGGCGACCGGAGCGGTGGACTCCTGCATGGCGTTGGGCAGCCAGGTGTGCAGCGGCCACAGCGGCGCCTTCACCGCGAAGGCGAAGAAGAAGCCGAGGAACAGCCAGCGCTCCGTGCTGGTCGACATGGTCAGCTCGCCGCTCGCCCGGGCCTCGGCGATCTCGGTGAGCGAGAAGTTCCCGGCGGCCACGTAGAGCCCGATCACCGCGGCCAGCATGATCAGGCCGCCGGCCAGGTTGTAGAGGAGGAACTTCACGGCGGCGTACGACCGCTGTGTCGCCGCGGTCTTCTCGCCGTGCTCGTGGGCCCGGTCCCCGAAGCCGCCGATGAGGAAGTACATCGGGATGAGCATGGCTTCGAAGAAGATGTAGAAGAGGAAGACGTCGGTGGCCTCGAAGGAGATGATCACCATCGCCTCGACCAGCAGGATCAGGGCGAAGAAGCCCTGCGTCGGCCGCCACCTGGTGCTGCCGGTCTCCAGCGGGTCGGCGTCGTGCCAGCCCGCCAGGATGATGAACGGGATCAGCAGGGCGGTCAGCGCGATCAGCGCCACCGCGATGCCGTCCACGCCCAGCTCGTACCGGACGCCGAAGTCCGCGATCCAGGAGTGGGACTCGGTGAGCTGGTAGCGGTCGCCGCCGGGGTCGAATCGGACCAGGACCGCGATCGCCAGCGCGAGCGTGGCCAGCGAGACCAGCAGCGCCAGCCACTTGGCCACGGTGCGTTTCGCGGCCGGCACGGCTGCCGTGGCGATCGCCCCGGCGGCCGGAAGGACCGCCGTGACTGTCAGCAGGGGAAAGGACATCGGTATCAGACCGCCCTCATCAGCAGGGTCGCGGCGACGAGGACCGCCGCACCGCCGAACATCGAGACCGCGTAACTGCGCGCGAACCCGTTCTGCAGCTTGCGCATCCGCCCGGACAGGCCGCCGACCGAGGCCGCCGTGCCGTTGACGACCCCGTCGACCAGGGTGTGGTCGACGTAGACCAGGGAGCGCGTGAGGTGCTCCCCGCCGCGGACCAGGACGACGTGGTTGAAGTCGTCCTGGAGCAGGTCGCGCCGGGCGGCCCGGGTGAGCAGCGACCCGCGCGGGGCGACGGCCGGGACGGGACGACGGCCGTACTGCGCCCAGGCAGCCGCCACGCCGATCACCATCACGGCGACCGTGGAGATCGTGACCGTCAGGGCGCTGATCGGCGCGTGCCCGTGGTCGTGCCCGGTGATGGGCTCCAGCCAGTGCACGAAGCGGTCACCGATGCTGAAGAACGCGCCGCCGAACACCGAGCCGACGGCCAGCACGATCATCGGGATCGTCATGGCCTTCGGCGACTCGTGCGGGTGCGGAGGCGTGTACTCGCCGCGCGTCTCGGCAGCGGGCTCCACGTCGGGCTTCGCGGGCGACGGCGTCGGGGCGTTCCGCCAGCGCTCCTCGCCGAAGAACGTCATCAGCATCACGCGCGTCATGTAGTACGCCGTGATGGCCGCGCCCAGCAGAGCACAGGCGCCGAGGATCCAGCCCTCGGTGCCGCCCTTGGCGAACGCCGACTCGATGATCTTGTCCTTGGAGAAGAAGCCGGACAGACCCGGGAAGCCGATGATGGCGAGATACCCGAGGCCGAAGGTGATGAACGTGACCGGCATGTACTTGCGCAGTCCGCCGTAGCGGCGCATGTCGACCTCGTCGTTCATGCCGTGCATGACCGAGCCGGCACCGAGGAACAGCCCGGCCTTGAAGAAGCCGTGCGTCACCAGGTGCATGATCGCGAAGACGTAGCCGATCGGGCCGAGGCCGGCCGCCAGCACCATGTAGCCGATCTGCGACATCGTCGAACCGGCCAGCGCCTTCTTGATGTCGTCCTTGGCGCAACCGACGATCGCACCGAACAGCAGCGTGACCGCGCCGACGATGGTGACCACCAGCTGCGCGTCGGGCGCGCCGTTGAAGATAGCGCCGGAGCGGACGATCAGGTACACGCCCGCCGTCACCATGGTCGCGGCGTGGATGAGGGCGGAGACCGGAGTCGGACCCTCCATCGCGTCCCCGAGCCAGGACTGCAGCGGCACCTGGGCGGACTTGCCGCAGGCGGCCAGGAGCAGCATCAGGGCGATCGCGGTGAGCTTGCCCTCGTCCGCCGAGCCCGCGAGTCCGGCCTCCCCGTGGCCGCCGAGCACCGGCCCGAAGGCGAAGGTGCCGAACCACAGGAACATCAGCATGATCGCGATGGACAGGCCCATGTCTCCGACGCGGTTGACCAGGAAGGCCTTCTTCGCGGCGGTGGCGGCGCTGGGCTTGTGCTGCCAGAAGCCGATCAGCAGGTAGGAGGCGAGACCGACGCCTTCCCAGCCGACGTACAGCAGCAGGTAGTTGTCGGCGAGGACGAGCAGCAGCATCGCCGCGAGGAACAGGTTCAGATAACCGAAGAAGCGGCGGCGGCGCTCGTCGTGCTCCATGTACGCGACCGAGTACAGATGGATGAGCGAGCCGACGCCGGTGATCAGCAGGACGAACGTCATCGACAACTGGTCGAGCCGGAAGGCGACGTCGGCCTGGAATCCCTCCACGGGGATCCAGCTGAACAGGTGCTGCGTCAGGGTGCGGTCCTCGGCGCCCATGCCGAGCATGTCGGTGAAGAGGACGACGCCGATCACGAAGGACGCGGCGGCCAGCAGCGTGCCGATCCAATGGCCTACGGCGTCCAGCCGGCGTCCGCCGCACAGCAGGACCGCCGCTCCGAGCAGGGGCGCCGCCACCAGCAGCGCAATCAGATTCTCCACGATTCAGCGACCCCTCACAGCTTCATCAGGCTGGCGTCGTCGACCGAGGCCGAGTGGCGGGAACGGAACAGGGACACGATGATCGCGAGCCCGACCACGACCTCCGCGGCGGCGACGACCATCGTGAAGAAGGCGATGATCTGGCCGTCGAGGTTGCCGTGCATCCGGGAGAAGGCGACGAACGCGAGGTTGCAGGCGTTGAGCATCAGCTCGATGCACATGAAGACCACGATCGCGTTGCGCCTGATCAGCACGCCGGTGGCGCCGATCGTGAACAACAGGGCCGCGAGGTAGAGGTAGTTGACGGGGTTCACTTCGACGCCTCCTCGGACCGCTGGGAGCTGCCCGGCTCGACCGCCTTGCGTTCGAGACGCTCCTCGGCCCGCTGCTCCAGCGCCTTCAGATCATTGAGGGCCCCCATCGACACGTCGCGGATCTGGCCCCGCTCGCGCAGCGTCTTGCTGACGGTGAGCTCGGAGGGGGTCCCGTCGGGGAGCAGGCCCGCGATGTCGACCGCGTTGTGCCGGGCGTACACGCCGGGCGCCGGGAGCGGCGGCAGCTGCTTGCCCTCGCGGACGCGCCGCTCGGCCAGTTCGCGCTGGGTCGCCGCCCGCTCGGTGCGCTCCCGGTGGGTGAGCACCATGGCGCCGACGGCGGCCGTGATTAGCAGGGCGCCGGTGATCTCGAAGGCGAAGACGTACTTGGTGAAGATGAGGGACGCGATGCCCTCCACGTTGCCGTTCGCGTTCGCCTGGGCCAGGCCGGTGAACTCCGTGACGGAGGCGTTTCCGATGCCGGCGATCAGCAGGATGCCGAAGCCGAGCCCGGACAGCAGGGCCAGCCAGCGCTGGCCCTTGATGGTCTCCTTCAGGGAGTCCGCCGCGGTGACACCTACGAGCATCACCACGAAGAGGAAGAGCATCATGATCGCGCCGGTGTAGACGATGATCTGCACAACACCGAGGAAGTAGGCACCGTTGGCGAGGTAGAACACCGCCAAGATGATCATGGTCCCGGCGAGGCAGAGCGCGCTGTGCACGGCCTTCTTCATGAAGACGGTGCACAGGGCGCCGATCACCGCGACCGTGCCGAGGATCCAGAACTGGACGGCCTCTCCGGTGGAGGTGCCGGCGGCGAGAGTCGCCGCGGCGGCCAGCTGCTCGGTCATCGGCGGATCACCTCCTCCGACGCGGGTTCGGTCCCGCCGAAGGTCGAGTCGCCCTCCTGGACGACCTCCCCCTCGGAGTGGGCGACCTGCTGGACCGTGCCGGGCGCCGCCTCGGTCACCAGGCCCCGGTAGTAGTCCTGCTCGTCCGTCCCCGGATAGATGGCGTGGGGCGAGTCGACCATGCCCTCCTCCAGGCCGGCGAGCAGCTGCTCCTTGGTGAAGATGAGGCTGGCGCGGCTGGAGTCGGCCAGCTCGAACTCGTTGGTCATCGTCAGCGCGCGCGTGGGGCACGCCTCGATGCACAGGCCGCACAGGATGCAGCGGGCGTAATTGATCTGGTAGACGCGGCCGTACCGCTCGCCCGGCGAGTAGCGCTCCTCGTCGGTGTTGTCCGCGCCCTCCACGTAGATGGCGTCGGCGGGACACGCCCAGGCGCACAGCTCGCAGCCGACGCACTTCTCCAGGCCGTCCGGATGGCGGTTGAGCTGGTGCCGTCCGTGGAAGCGCGGAGCGGTGGTCTTCTGCTGCTCCGGATACTGCTCGGTCAGCCGCTTCTTGAACATGGCCTTGAAGGTCACGCCGAAGCCGGCCACGGGGTTCAGGAAACCGGGGTTGGTCTCCTTGGGTTCCTCAGCCATCGGACGCCTCCTTTCCATCCGTCGATCCGCCCAGAGATTCGTCACTCTGAGTATCGGGCCCACCACTGACAATCAGCTCCCGTTCCCGGCGCGGACGGCGTCGCGGCACCGGCGGCAACTCCTGTCCGGGCATCGGTGGCACGGGGAACCCGCCGGCCATCGGGTCGAAGCCGACCGGCTCCTCGGCCGGGGCCTCGGCCTGCTTGCCCTTGTCGCGGTACATGTCCGCGACGAAGGACAACAGCAGCAGGACCAGGACGCCGCCGCCGATGTAGAGGGCGATGTCGGCGAAGTCGTAGTTCTCGTTCCGCAGCGCCCGCACGGTCGCGACCAGCATCAGCCAGACCAGCGAGACCGGGATGAGGACCTTCCAGCCGAGCTTCATCAGCTGGTCGTAGCGGACCCGGGGCAGCGTGCCGCGCAGCCAGATGAAGAAGAACAGGAGCAACTGGACCTTGAGCACAAACCAGAGCAGCGGCCACCAGCCGTGGTTGGCTCCCTCCCAGAAGGTGCTGATCGGCCAGGGAGCCCGCCAGCCGCCGAGGAAGAGCGTGATGGCGACCGCCGAGACCGTCACCATGTTCACGTACTCGGCGAGCATGAACATCGCGAACTTGATCGACGAGTACTCGGTGTTGAAGCCGCCCACGAGGTCGCCCTCGGACTCGGGCATGTCGAAGGGGGCGCGGTTGGTCTCGCCGACCATGGTGACGATGTAGATGACGAAGGAGACCGGCAGCAGCACGATGTACCAGCGGTCGTTCTGCTGGGCGACGATCTCCGAGGTCGACATCGACCCCGAGTAGAGGAAGACCGAGGCGAACGCGGCGCCCATCGCGATCTCGTAGGAGATCATCTGCGCGCAGGACCGCAGCCCGCCGAGCAGCGGGTAGGTCGAGCCGGAGCTCCAGCCCGCCAGCACCATGCCGTAGATGCCGATCGAGGCGACCGCGAGGATGTACAGCAACGCGATCGGCAGGTCGGTGAGCTGCATGGTGGTGCGCTGGCCGAGGATCGAGACCTCGTTGCCGGCCGGCCCGAAGGGGATCACCGCGATCGCCATGAAAGCCGGGATGGCCGCGACGATCGGCGCGAGGACGTACACCACCTTGTCGGCCCGCTTGACGATGACGTCTTCCTTGAGCATCAGCTTGATGCCGTCGGCGAGGGACTGGAGCATGCCCCAGGGGCCGTGCCGGTTGGGGCCGACGCGAAGCTGCATCCAGGCGACGACCTTGCGCTCCCACACGATGGAGAACAGCACCGTCACCATCAGGAAGGCGAAGCAGAAGACCGCCTTGACGACCACCAGCCACCAGGGGTCGGTGCCGAACATCGAGAGGTCTTCAGCGGCGAGGTACGGGCTCATGCCTCCACCTCCTTGGGGGCTGCGCCCGCGAGCGTCGCCGGGCCGATGCGGACGAGGGTTCCGGGCAGCACCCCTGCGTCGGAGGCGACGCCGGTGCCGGCCGAGTTCAGCGGGAGCCAGACCACCCGGTCGGGCATCTCGGTGATCCGCAGCGGGAGTTCGACGACGCCGGCGGGGCCGGTCACGGCCAGGAGATCGCCGTCCTTGACGCCCGCCTCGGCGGCCGTGGCGGCCGACAAGCGCGCGCGGGCGGCATGCCGGGTGCCGGCGAGCGCCTCGTCGCCCTGCTGGAGGAGTCCCTGGTCGAGCAGCAGCCGGTGCCCGGCCAGCACGGCCTCTCCGGCGGCCGGCCGCGGCAGCGCGCTCGCGGTCCCCAGCGGGTCGCCGGCCCGCGGCCCGTCCCAGGCGCCGAGCCGGTCGATCTCCGCGCGCGTGGTGCGCAGATCCGGCAGGCCGAGGTGTACGTCCATGGCGTCGGCCAGCATCTGGAGTACCCGGGCGTCGGCGGGCGCGAGACGGCGGGTCATCTGGTCGGGCTTGAGCGCGGCCTCGAAGAGACGCACCCTGCCCTCCCAGTTCAGGAAGGTCCCGGCCTTCTCGGCGACCGCGGCGACGGGCAGGACGACGTCGGCGAGTTCGGTGATCTCGCTGGGCCGCAGCTCCAGCGACACCACGAAACCGGCCTCGGCGAGTGCCGCACGCGCGCGTGCCGGATCGGGCAGGTCGGCGACCTCGACGCCCGCCACCAGCAGTGCCTGGAGCTCGCCCCGGGCCGCGGCCTCGACGATCTCGCCGGTGTCGCGGCCGTAGCGGTGCGGAAGGTCGGACAGGCCCCAGACCGCGGCGACCTCCTCACGCGCGCGCGGGTCGGTCGCCGGGCGCCCGCCCGGCAGCAGCGACGGCAGCGCACCCGCCTCGATCGCGCCGCGCTCCCCCGCCCGGCGCGGGATCCACACCAGCCGGGCGCCGGTCGCGGAGGCGGTCCGTACGGCCGAGGTGAGGCCACCGGCCACGGACGCCAGGCGCTCGCCGACGATGATCACGGCGCCCTCGGCGCGCAGCGCCTCGGCGGCCTGGGCACCACCGGTCTCCAGGCCGACGCCGCTCGCGAGCGCGTCCAGCCACTCGGTCTCGGTGCCGGGAGCGGCGGGCAGCAGCGTGCCACCGGCCTTCTCCAGGCCTCGGGTGGCGTGCGTGGCCAGCGCGAAGACCTTCTGCCCGTGCTTGCGCCAGGCCTTGCGCAGCCGCAGGAAGACGCCGGGCGCCTCCTCCTCGGCCTCGAACCCGACCAGCAGGACGGCGGGCGCCTTCTCCAGCGCGGTGTAGGTGACTCCCGTGCCGTCGAGGTCCCGGCCGCGTCCTGCGATCCGGGCGGCCAGGAAGTCGGCCTCCTCGGTGCTGTGCACGCGCGCGCGGAAGTCGATGTCGTTGGTGTCCAGCGCCACGCGTGCGAACTTGCTGTACGCGTAGGCGTCCTCCACGGTGAGCCGCCCGCCGGTCAGGACACCGGTCCGGCCCTTCGAGGCGAGCAGCCCCTGCGCGGCGATCTGCAGGGCTTCCGGCCAGGAGGCCGGCTCCAGCTCGCCCTCGGCGTTGCGCACCAGGGGCGTCGTCAGCCGGTCCCGCTGCTGCGCGTACCGGAAGGCGAAGCGCCCCTTGTCGCAGATCCACTCCTCGTTGACCTCGGGCTCGTCGGCCGCGAGCCGCCGCATGACCTTGCCGCGCCGGTGGTCGGTGCGGGTCGCGCAGCCGCCGGAGCAGTGCTCGCAGACGGACGGCGAGGAGATCAGATCGAAGGGGCGGGAGCGGAACCGGTACGCCGCCGAGGTGAGCGCGCCGACCGGGCAGATCTGGATGGTGTTGCCGGAGAAGTACGACTCGAAGGGGTCGCCCTCGCCGGTACCGACCTGCTGGAGCGCGCCCCGTTCGATCAGCTCGATCATCGGGTCGCCCGCGACCTGGTTGGAGAACCGGGTGCACCGGGCGCACAGCACGCACCGCTCGCGGTCGAGCAGCACCTGCGTGGAGATCGGCACGGGCTTCTCGTAGGTCCGCTTCTTTCCCTCGAAGCGGGAGTCGGACTGGCCGTGCGACATGGCCTGGTTCTGCAGCGGGCACTCGCCGCCCTTGTCGCAGACCGGGCAGTCCAGCGGGTGGTTGATGAGCAGCAGCTCCATTACACCGTGCTGGGCCTTCTCGGCGACGGGCGAGGTGAGGTGGGTCTTCACCACCATGCCGTCGGTGCAGGTGATGGTGCACGACGCCATGGGCTTGCGCTGGCCCTCGACCTCGACGATGCACTGGCGGCAGGCGCCGGCCGGGTCGAGGAGGGGGTGGTCGCAGAACCGGGGGATCTCGATGCCGAGCTGTTCGGCGGCCCGGATGACCAGGGTGCCCTTGGGCACGCTGATCTCGGCGCCGTCGATCGTCAGCGATACGAGATCCTCCGGCGGGACCGCCGCCTCTCCCCCTCCCGAGGGAGCATTGGTGGTCACGGTCATGCGTTCACCTCCGTGCGGTCGGCCCAGGCCGTCGACTTGGCCGGGTCGAAGGGGCAGCCGCGGCCCGTGATGTGCTGCTCGTACTCCTCGCGGAAGTACTTCAGCGAGGAGAAGATCGGCGAGGCGGCACCGTCGCCGAGGGCACAGAAGGACTTGCCGTTGATGTTGTCGGCGATGTCGTTCAGCTTGTCGAGGTCGCTCATCGAGCCCTTGCCGGCCTCGATGTCGCGCAGCAACTGGACGAGCCAGTACGTGCCTTCGCGGCACGGTGTGCACTTGCCGCAGGACTCGTGCGCGTAGAACTCGGTCCAGCGGGTGACGGCCCGCACGACGCAGGTCGTCTCGTCGAAGCACTGGAGTGCCTTCGTGCCGAGCATGGAACCCGCGGCGCCCACTCCTTCGTAGTCAAGAGGGACGTCGAGGTGCTCGTCGGTGAACATCGGCGTCGAGGAGCCGCCCGGTGTCCAGAACTTCAGCCGGTGACCGGGGCGCATGCCGCCGCTCATGTCGAGGAGCTGGCGCAGCGTGATGCCGAGCGGTGCCTCGTACTGGCCGGGGCCCGCGACGTGGCCGCTGAGGGAGTAGAGCGTGAAGCCCGGGGACTTCTCGCTGCCCATCGACCTGAACCAGTCCTTGCCCTTGTTCAGGATCGCGGGAACCGACGCGATCGACTCGACGTTATTCACCACAGTCGGGCAGGCGTAGAGGCCGGCCACCGCAGGGAAGGGGGGACGGAGCCGCGGTTGACCCCGGCGGCCTTCGAGCGAGTCGAGCAGCGCGGTCTCCTCACCGCAGATGTACGCGCCCGCGCCCGCGTGCACGGTGAGTGTGAGGTCGAGTCCGCTGCCCAGGATGTTCTCGCCGAGGAAGCCGGCCGCGTAGGCCTCGCGCACGGCCTCGTGCAACCGCCGCAGCACTGGGACGACTTCACCACGCAGATAGATGAAGGCATGCGACGACCTGATGGCATAACACGCGATGACGATGCCCTCGATGAGGCTGTGCGGGTTCGCGAAGAGGAGCGGGATGTCCTTGCAGGTCCCCGGCTCCGACTCGTCGGCGTTGACAACTAGATAGTGAGGCTTGCCGTCCCCCTGGGGAATGAACTGCCACTTCATCCCCGTCGGGAACCCCGCGCCGCCCCGTCCGCGCAGACCGGAGTCCTTGACGTACGCGATCAGGTCGTCCGGCGACATCGCCAGCGCCTTGCGGAGCCCCTCGTACCCCTCGTGCCTCCGGTAGACGTCCAGAGTCCAGGACTCCTCCTCGTCCCAGAAGGCCGACAGCACGGGTGCGAGCAGCTTCTCCGGGCTGGTGCCCTTGATCTCGGCTGCCACGGTCATCACTCCCCCTCCTCGGCGGTAGGCCCTGCCGAGTCAGCAGGGCGGGGCGAAGCCCCTCCATCACGGGTGGTGGTGGGCGACGGGTGGGCAGGGTCGGAGGCCGAGGTGTCCTGCGGCGCGTCGTGCGAGCTCAGGTGTTCCGTCGGGGACGGGTCGTGCACGGCCCGGTCCTGCTGCGCCTCGTGCGGTCCGCCGTCCCGCGGGTGCACCACGCGCGCGGCGGACGCCTCGCCCTTGGCCAGCTTCAGGCCGGCCAGGGAGGCGGGGCCCGCGCTGCCGCCGGCCGCGACGGCGCCGTCCCGCTCGTCGGGGAAGCCGGCCAGGATCCGGGCGGTCTCCTTGAAGGTGCAGAGGGGCGCACCGCGCGTGGGCGTCACCGGCCGCCCCGCGCGCAGGTCGTCGACGAGGCGACGGGCACTCGCGGGGGTCTGGTCGTCGAAGAACTCCCAGTTGACCATCACGACCGGTGCGAAATCGCAGGCCGCGTTGCACTCGATGTGCTCCAGGGTGACCTTGCCGTCCTCGGTGGTCTCGCCGTTCCCGACGCCGAGGTGCTCCTGGAGGGACTCGAAGATCGCGTCCCCGCCCATGACCGCGCACAGCGTGTTGGTGCAGACGCCGACCTGGTAGTCGCCGCTCGGCCTGCGCCGGTACATGCTGTAGAAGGTGGCGACCGCGGTGACCTCGGCCGTGGTGAGGTCCAGCATGTCCGCGCAGAACCGCATGCCGGTACGCGTGACGTGTCCCTCCTGCGACTGCACGAGGTGCAGCAGCGGCAGGAGGGCGGATCGGGAGTCCGGGTAGCGGGCGATGACCTCGCGCGCGTCGGTCTCCAGCCGGGCCCGGACGTCGTCCGGGTAGGCGGGCGCGGGCAGTTCCGGCATGCCCAGGCTGACGCCCCGCTCCGAAGAAGAGGTGGTCACCGGTCGACGCCTCCCATCACGGGGTCGAGGGACGCCACGGCGACGATGACGTCGGCGACCTGGCCGCCCTCGCACATCGCCGCCATGGCCTGAAGGTTGGTGAAGGACGGGTCGCGGTAGTGGACCCGGAAGGGGCGGGTGCCACCGTCGGAGACGACGTGCACCCCGAGCTCGCCCTTGGGCGATTCCACCGCCGCGTAGGTCTGGCCCGGCGGCACGCGGAAGCCCTCGGTGACCAGCTTGAAGTGGTGGATCAGGGCCTCCATGGAGGTGCCCATGATCTTCTTGATGTGGTCGAGGGAGTTGCCCAGTCCGTCCGGTCCCAGGGCGAGCTGGGCGGGCCAGGCGATCTTCTTGTCGGCGACCATGACCGGGCCGGGCTGGAGCCGGTCCAGGCACTGCTCGACGATCCGGAGCGACTGGCGCATCTCCTCCAGCCGGATCAGGAAGCGGCCGTAGGCGTCGCAGGTGTCGGCGGTCGGGACGTCGAAGTCGTACGTCTCGTAGCCGCAGTACGGCTGGGCCTTGCGCAGGTCGTGCGGCAGGCCGGTGGACCTGAGGACCGGGCCGGTGGCGCCGAGGGCCATGCAGCCGGCCAGGTCGAGGTAGCCGACGTCCTGCATGCGGGCCTTGAAGATGGGGTTCCCGGTGGCGAGCTTGTCGTACTCCGGGAGGTTCTTCTTCATCTTCTTCACGAACTCGCGGATGTGGTCCACCGCCCCGGGCGGCAGGTCCTGGGCGAGTCCGCCCGGCCGGATGAACGCGTGGTTCATGCGCAGGCCGGTGATCAGCTCGTAGATGTCGAGAACGAGTTCACGATCACGGAAGCCGTAGATCATGATCGTGGTGGCGCCGAGTTCCATGCCGCCGGTGGCGATGCACACCAGGTGCGAGGAGAGCCGGTTCAGCTCCATCAGCAGGACCCGGATGATCGAGGCCCGGTCCGGGATCTCGTCCTCGATGCCGAGCAGCTTCTCGACGCCCAGGCAGTACGCCGTCTCGTTGAAGAACGACGTCAGGTAGTCCATGCGCGTCACGAAGGTGGTGCCCTGCGTCCAGGTCCGGTACTCGAGGTTCTTCTCGATGCCGGTGTGCAGGTAGCCGATACCGCAACGGGCCTCGGTGACCGTCTCGCCGTCGATCTCCAGGATCAGGCGGAGCACGCCGTGCGTGGACGGGTGCTGCGGGCCCATGTTGACGACGATGCGCTCGTCGTCGGCGCGGGCCGCGGACTGGACGACCTCGTCCCAGTCACCACCGGTGACCGTGTAGACGGTGCCTTCGGTCGTCTCGCGCGCCGAAGCCGCGGACGCTGACTGTGTGCTGCTCACGAGTACGACCTCCGCTGGTCCGGAGCCGGGATCTGGGCGCCCTTGTACTCGACGGGGATGCCGCCGAGGGGGTAGTCCTTGCGCTGCGGGAAGCCCTGCCAGTCGTCCGGCATCATGATCCGCGTCAGGGCCGGGTGACCGTCGAAGACGATGCCGAAGAAGTCGTACGTCTCGCGCTCGTGCCAGTCGTTCGTCGGATAGACGGAGACCAGCGACGGGATGTGCGGGTCGCTGTCGGGTGCGCTGACTTCGAGGCGGATCAGCCGGTTGTGGGTGATCGAGCGCAGGTGGTAGACGGCGTGCAGCTCGCGGCCCTTGTCGTGCGGGTAGTGGACGCCGCTGACGCCGGTGCAGAGCTCGAAGCGCAGGGCCGGGTCGTCGCGCAGGGTGCGGGCGACACGGACCAGGTGCTCGCGCTCGATGTGGAAGGTCAGCTCGTCTCGGTCGACGACCGTCTTCTCGATGGCGTTGTCGGGCAGGAGCCCCTGCTCGTCGAGCGCGCCCTCGAGCTCGTCGGCGACCTCGTCGAACCAACCGCCGTAGGGCCTGCTCGCCGGCCCGGGGAGCCGGACGGAGCGGACCAGACCGCCGTAGCCGGAGGTGTCGCCGCCGTTGTTGGCGCCGAACATTCCGCGCTGGACGCGGATCTCCTCCCCGCCCTGACCGCGCTGGCCGGGGAGGTTCTCCGCGGACAGGTCCTTCTCGGGGTTGACGCCGTTCGCGTCACCTGCCGTGTTGTTCGCGTCGCTCACCGCAGCAGCCCCTTCATCTCGATGGTGGGCAGGGCCTTGAGCGCCGCTTCCTCCGCCTCGCGGGCCGCCTCCTCGGCGTTGACCCCGAGCTTGGAGCTCTGGATCTTCTGGTGGAGCTTGAGGATGGCGTCCATCAGCATCTCGGGCCGCGGCGGGCAGCCGGGGAGGTAGATGTCGACCGGGACGATGTGATCGACGCCCTGGACGATGGCGTAGTTGTTGAACATGCCGCCCGAGGAGGCGCAGACCCCCATGGAGATCACCCATTTCGGGTTCGGCATCTGGTCGTAGACCTGCCGCAGCACCGGCGCCATCTTCTGGCTGACCCGGCCCGCGACGATCATCAGGTCCGCCTGCCGCGGTGAACCGCGGAAGACCTCCATGCCGAAGCGCGCCAGGTCGTAGCGGCCGGCGCCGGTGGTCATCATCTCGATGGCACAGCAGGCGAGGCCGAACGTGGCGGGGAAGACGGACGACTTGCGTACCCAGCCCGCGGCCTGCTCGACGGTGGTCAGCAGGAAGCCGCTCGGCAGTTTTTCTTCGAGTCCCATGTCAAAGGCCCCTCAGTCCCATTCCAGGCCGCCGCGCCGCCATACGTACGCGTACGCGACGAAGACGGTGAGCACGAAGAGCAGCATCTCCACGAGCCCGAAAATCCCCAGGGCGTCGAAGGTGACGGCCCAGGGGTAGAGGAAGACGATCTCGATATCGAAGATGATGAAGAGCATCGCCGTCAGGTAGTACTTGATGGGGAAGCGCCCGCCGCCGGCCGGCGTGGGGGTCGGCTCGATGCCGCACTCGTAGGCCTCGAGCTTCGCCCGGTTGTACCGCTTCGGACCGATCAGCGTGGCCATGACCACGGAGAAGATCGCAAAGCCTGCCCCGAGGGCTCCCAGTACGAGGATGGGCGCATACGCGTTCACCGCTCCTCGCTCCTCTCAGTCGGCACTGACTGCTGGCGGTTGCATCGGACTCACAGCCGCTCCAACAGCCCCACGAGCCCCGCTCGTCCCGGCGAAGATCGCGAACATGTGAAGCAGGTCACAAGCCCAACTGCCTCGCATCTTATGCCTGCCGCTCTGTGATCTGCGACACGGGGTATTGCACAAGCTTTGTGATCTCCACCACCTGACGAACGATCATGAAGTCGGATGAGCGGTGATCTTCACACAAGAAGCGTTCAGGTGATCACCAGAGGTGACATTTTCGCTCGTCGCCGCTGGCCAGAGGGGGCGAGCGGCGAGCGTCTCAATATCAAGATGCTTCCCTTGCATGCAAATTGGTGCTGGACGCCGACCCTTGATAGAGGACGCGTTCACACATCAGAGGGAGGGGCAGGGTGCGATGTGGACACGTGCACGCGTTCACGAGCACCGCGGGACCGGTCGCGCGCCACGGACGCGGCCGACGGAGCAACCGTTCCGTGACGTGCGCCACATTCATGAGAGACGTCTGAGAACCGGGCTTGGCCAACTGTCCCAACAAGTGGTAAGCGCGGGGCAATTCGGGCGTAACGATCAAAGAGCGTGATCACAGGCTGGTTACGGGCCGCCCGCAATGTCCGTTAGGACGTCAATAAGGAGCGACACGCCCGGGATTCGAGGCTCGGTTGAACAACTGTGGCACAGCACACGTTTCTTGAAGGTATGGAGGAGCTCCTGATACCGGTTGTCCCTATGTCCCACACCGCTCACATACGCAGCCACCGGAAACCCCGCCGCAGCGCGTCGACCATCGCGATGCGGGCCGGAGTTGCCGGTGGCGTCCTCAGCACCCTTGCAGTGGCCGGGGCGTCGGGTTCGGCCAACGCGGCCGAACCGGTGACGCAGACCCTGGAACTGCCCACCCTGACGGCCGACCTGGCCGCTCAGGTCGCCCAGTCCGCGGACGTCACGCAGCAGGCGGCCGCGAGCTACGAGCTGCAGGCCGAGCGTGACGCGGCCGCCGCGAAGGCCGCCAAGGAAGCCAAGGCCGACCTCGCCGAGGCCAAGAAGAAGGCCGCGGAGGAGAAGAAGAAGGCTGAGGAGGCCGCGCGCAAGGCGGCCGCCGAGCGCGCCTCGCGCAGCGCCGAGCGCGCCACCCTGAGCGCCTCGGCGGACACCGGGTCCTCCGACAGCTCGGGCAGCAGCGCCGGCAGCAGCACGTCCACGTCCACGTCCACGGCCACCGGTTCGGCCGCCGCGGTCGTCGCCTTCGTGCAGTCCCAGGTCGGCGACGCCTACGTCTCCGGCGGCACCGGCCCCAACTCCTGGGACTGCTCCGGTCTGGTGCAGGCCGCCTTCAAGTCGGTCGGCGTCGACCTGCCGCGCGTCTCCCAGTCCCAGTCGACCGCAGGCACCCAGGTCGGGCTGGACAACCTCCAGCCGGGCGACATCCTGTACTGGGGCGGCGCGGGCAGCGCGTACCACGTCGGCGTCTACGTCGGCGACGGCATGTTCGTCGGCGCGCAGAACTCGTCCACCGGCGTCGTCAAGGCGCCGCTGTCGTACGACCCGCCGAGCGGCGCGGTGCGCGTGCTGTAGAGCGCGGGCATATCCGTACGAAGGGCCGCAGCCGCTCGGGGGCTGCGGCCCTTCGGGCTCTCGCCGACCCTGGGGTCTCTCGCGGCTCTCCGAGCGCTCAGGACTTCGCCGGGCCTTCGGACTCTCCGGCTCTCGGGGCCCTCGCGGCCCTTGGTGCCCTCGCGGCTCTCCGGTGTCTCCTGGCATGCTCGGCGCGGGCCGGGGCCTCACCGGCCCGTCCACGAGCCGAAGGAGAGAACTCATGCCCAGCGTGTTCGTACAGGGGCGGCCCGCCGCCGCATTTCCCCCGCTCGCCCCGGAGGCACGGCGCGGGTCGGTGCGGCGTGTCACCGAGGTCGGCGAAGAGGTGCTGCACAAGCCGTGCCGGGACGTCACCGAGTTCGGGCCCGACCTCGCCGCGCTCATCGACGACATGTTCCGCACGATGTACGTCGCCGACGGCTGCGGGCTGGCGGCGAATCAGGTGGGCGTCGATCTGCGCCTGTTCGTGTACGACTGCCCGGACGACGACGGTGTCCGACATGTCGGGCACATCGTCAATCCGGTGCTGGAGCCCCTCGATCCGGCCGCGCGGCGGCTGCTCGACGAGGGCGAGGGGTGTCTGTCGGTGCCGGGTGCAGTCATGGCCGTACCGCGGCCGGACCGGGCCGTCGTGCGGGGCCTCGACAGGGACGGCGAACCGCTGCTCGTCGAGGGCACCGGCTACTTCGCGCGCTGCCTCGCCCACGAGACCGACCACGTGAACGGGCACGTCTACCTGGACCGGCTCTCCGGCCGGGAGCGGAAGGCGGCGCTGCGGCAGTCGGCGGACCGGCGCGAGGAGGTCCTCGCGCGCCGGTCCGCCAAGGCCGCGGCTCTTGACTGATCAGCCCGAGCGGCCGGTCAGGCCTTCGGTGCGACCTTGCTCAGTCCGTTGATGATGCGGTCCATCGCGTCGCCGCCCGTCGGGTCCGTCAGGTTGGCGAGCATCTTGAGGGTGAACTTCATCAGGATGGGGTGGGTGAGGCCGCGCTGGGTCGCGATCTGCATGACCTTCGGGTTGCCGATGAGCTTCACGAAGGCGCGGCCCAGCGTGTAGTAGCCGCCGTAGGTGTCCTTCAGGACGCGCGGGTAGCGCTGGAGGGCGACCTCGCGCTGGGCCGGCGTGGCCCGCGCGTGTGCCTGGACGATGACGTCGGCGGCGATCTGGCCGGACTCCATGGCGTAGGCGATGCCCTCGCCGTTGAAGGGGTTCACCAGGCCGCCGGCGTCACCGACGAGCAGCAGGCCCTTGGTGTAGTGGGGCTGGCGGTTGAAGGCCATGGGCAGGGCGGCGCCGCGGATCGGGCCGGTCATGTTGTCCGGGGTGTAGCCCCAGTCCTCCGGCATGGAGGCGCACCAGGCCTTCAGGATCTCGCGCCAGTCGATCTCCTTGAAGGAGTTGGAGGTGTTCAGCACGCCCAGGCCGACGTTGGAGGTGCCGTCGCCCATGCCGAAGATCCAGCCGTAGCCCGGCAGGAGGCGGTCCTGGGCCCCGCGGCGGTCCCAGAGTTCCAGCCAGGACTCCAGGTAGTCGTCGTCGTGGCGGGGGGAGGTGAAGTAGGTGCGGACTGCGACGCCCATCGGGCGGTCCTCGCGGCGGTGCAGGCCCATCGCCAGGGACAGCCGCGTGGAGTTGCCGTCGGCGGCCACGACCAGCGGGGCGTGGAAGGCGACCTCGCGCTTGTCCTCCCCCAGCTTGGCGTGCACGCCGGTGATGCGGCCGGTGCGGTCGTCCACGATCGGGGCGCCGACGTTGCAGCGCTCATAGAGGCGCGCGCCGGCCTTCTGGGCCTGCCGGGCGAGCTGGTCGTCGAAGTCGTCGCGCTTGCGGACGAGTCCGTAGTCCGGGAAGGAGGCCAGATCCGGCCAGTCCAGCTGGAGACGGGAGCCGCCGCCGATGATGCGCAGGCCCTTGTTGCGCAGCCAGCCGGCCTCCTCGGAGATGTCGATGCCCATGGCGACGAGTTGCTTGACCGCGCGCGGGGTCAGGCCGTCACCGCAGACCTTCTCCCGGGGAAACGCGGTCTTCTCCAGCAGGAGGACGTCGAGCCCGGCCTTGGCCAGGTGGTACGCGGTCGTGGAGCCGGCTGGCCCCGCGCCCACGACGATCACATCGGCGGTGTTGTCGGAGAGGGGCTCGGTCACGGCGGGATCTCCCCAGAGTTCGAAAATCTGCGTGCCGACGGGCACTGGACATGGGCAGTCTATTCAGCGTCACCGATCACCCGGCTGAAGGGCTGCCCAGTGAACCGAGCTCTCCCCGTTGTACGGTTGCGCGTCCCCACCGACGAGGACGCCGTCGCCTGGCACCGGATCTTCGACGACCCGGATGTCATGGAGTTCCACGGCGGGAGGTCCGCGGAGCTGTCCGTCTACGAGGAACTCACCGCCCGCCAGCGCCGGCACGACGCCGAGCACGGCTTCTGCCTGTGGACCATGGTGGACGAGGACGGCCAGGTGGTCGGCTTCACCGGCGCCCAGCCGTGGCCGCAGGACTGGGGCCCCAAGGGCGACATCGAGATCGGCTGGCGCCTCGGGCGGGCGCACTGGGGCAAGGGGTACGTCACGGCGGCGGCCCGGCAGACCCTGGAGCGGGTGCGGGCGGCGGGTGTGGCGGAGGTGGTCGCGATGGTCAACGCGCGCAACGTCCGGTCCATCGCGGTCACGGAGCGGCTGGGCATGCGGCTCGACGAGGTCTTCACGACCCCGGTCTCGCAGCAGCAGGGGCACTGCTACCGGCTTCCTCTGCACAATGCATGACAGACAGTAACCGAGTGTCACAGTAAGCCACTTGGCGCTTCCCGGCGGTGCCCCGCGAAGCTACTCTGCCGGGTACCGCTGGGGGTGACGTCCGTGCGCCTGGTACCCAAGAAATCCGACGTTCGCGTACCGCGCCTGGTCGGCCTGATGGCCGTGGACGCGCGGGAGGCGGCCGGGGCGCAGGGCCTGTTTCTGCACGCGCCGGACCGGCCGGACCTCCACCTCACCGTCGTCGACTACGTCGTACGCCAGTATCCGCAGCCCGGCGCGCAGGTGCCGCGGGAGTCGATGGTGTACGTGTGGTTCGACTTCGGGGAGGGCGAGGGCGGTGGAGGCATCCGGGAACCGCGGGTGCCGGGGCCGCCCCGGGGCGGGCTCCGGCGGGAGCTGGCCGAGCCGGGCGAGCCAAGCGAGGGCGGGCCGCCCTACTGCGCGACCCTCAGCTCTCCCTGAGTACCCTCAAGCTCTGCTTGAGTCCCCTCGGCTCTCCCTCGCTTCCCCTCAGCTCTCCTTGCGTCCTCTCAGCTCTCTCCCTGCTTCCCCTCAGCCCTGCTTGAACCCCCGGTGCAGTGCCACCACGCCGCCCGTCAGGTTCCGGTACGCCACCCTGGACCAGCCGGCCTTGCCCAGCCGCTCCGCGAGCGCCGGCTGGTCGGGCCAGGCGCGGATGGACTCGGCGAGGTAGACGTACGCGTCGGGGTTGGACGACACCGCGCGGGCCACCGGTGGCAGGGCGCGCATCAGGTACTCGGTGTAGACGGTCCGGAAGAGCGTCCAGGTCGGGTGCGAGAACTCGCAGATGACGACCCGGCCGCCGGGCCGCGTCACCCGGTACATCTCGCGCAGCGCCGCGTCGGTGTCCTGCACGTTGCGCAGCCCGAAGGAGATGGTGACCGCGTCGAAGACGTCGTCCTTGAACGGCAGCCTCGTCGCGTCGCCGGCGGTGAACGGCAGCCAACTGTGCCGCTCCTTGCCGACCTGGAGCATGCCGAGGGAGAAATCGCAGGGGACGACGTAGGCGCCGGTGCGGGCGAAGGGCAGGGAGGAGGTCGCGGTGCCGGCCGCCAGGTCGAGGATCTTCTGCGCGGGACGGGCGTCGACGGCTCGGGCGACCTCCTTGCGCCACGCCCGGTCCTGGCCGAGCGAGAGCACGGCGTTCGTCAGGTCGTACCGTTCCGCGACGTGGTCGAACATCGAGGCGACTTCGTGCGGCTGCTTGTTCAGGGAAGCGCGGGTCACGGGCCCATTGTTGCAGCACGGGCTCACGGCAGCAGGCGCGGCCTCTTCCGCGCGGCGACGTCCTCCACCCATCCGAACAGCAGCACGAACGCCGCGATCAGGGCCCAGCCCACCCCCAGCAGGAACCACTGGCTGCCCAACGGCAGGTACGCCTCGAAGGCGGGCACCTCCCAGAACCGGTCGATCAGCGGAACGGCGGCCACCAGCGCGATCTCGTGCCAGAGGTAGACCGTGACGGCTCGCGCGTTGAGGACACCCACCAGCCGGGCCGGCCACCTCAGTGGTCGCAGCCGGGTCAGCCCGGCGAAGCCGGTGCCGAACCGGGCCTTGGCGTACATCAGCGGCGTCACGAAACCGGCCGACCAGAAGGCCTGGGCGAGCGGAATGTCGTCGAGGTCGTAGGTGCCGTACTCGGCCCGGTGCGCGAACGCGTACCAGCCGCCGTAGGCGAGCGCGGCGATCGACAGGGCGACGACCGCGGCCGGCTTCAGGCGCCCCAGGACGCCGTCGCGGTGCGCGAAGCCCAGGAGCCAGCAGAAGAGGTACGTCGCCAGGTCGAGCAGCCCGGTCCCGAGGCGGTTGTCCGGCGGCTGCCGGACGTACTGGAGGACCACGATCGGGGCGAGGGACAGCAGCAGCACCGGCACCGGAGCCAGCCGGAACACCCGCAGCAGCAACGGAGAGAGCAGGACCAGCCACAGGTACGTGCGCAGGTACCAGAGGACCTCCCAGGCCTGCTCGCCCCAGGCACTGCCCGGCGGGTCGCCGACCGGCACGACCCAGAAGACGATCTGCCACCCCGGCATCCAGCCGCGCAGCAGCATCGCACCCACCACGAAGACGCCCCAGCACCAGAAGGGCGGGAGCAGGCGGCGCAGCCGGCCCCGGATCACCGCCGGGGCCGGACGCCCGAGCGACTTGGCCATCAGGGTGCCGGCCAGGGCGAACATGACCCCCATGGAGGGGAAGACCAGTCCTGCCCACGGCCAGCAGAAGACGTGGTACGCGACGACCCGGACGAGGGCGAGCGCGCGCAGGGTGTCGAAGTAGTGGTCCCGCCCACCGGTCGCGGCCCCCGCCGTGGCAGCCGCCGGTGCCGTGCTCACGTCGGGGGTGCGGCGCGCTGCTCCCTTGCTGTGCGCGCCCATCACCCGGTACCCGCGGTCCCGGTCGGCGTCCCCACCTCACCCGTCCGCTTCAGTTTCTGCCAGCGCAGCCGGCCGCCGGTGAGGGCGGTGACGCAGGAGTGGATGAGGACGAGGTACATCATCTGCCGGTACGCCAACTGCTGGAGCGGCATCATCAGCAGGTACCGGTACCTCTCCCGGTCGAGGCGGAAGGCGTAGGCCGCGCACACGAGCTGGACGCCCAGCACCGCCAGCCACGCGAGCAGTGCCGCCCGGAAGTCGACGAAGACCATCGAGTAGACGGTGAACACGTCGATGAGCGGGGCGAAGACCGGCGTGACCACCTGGAAGAGCACGACCAGCGGCATGCCGACCCGCCCGAAGCGGCCCGAGGGCCCCTTGTCCGTCAGGGAGCGGCGGTGCTTCCAGAGCGCCTGCATGGTGCCGTAGGACCAGCGGTAGCGCTGCGACCAGAGTTGTTTGAGCGAGCCCGGCGCCTCCGTCCAGGCCCGGGCGTGCTCCTGGTAGACGACCCGCCATCCGGCGCGGTGCAGGGCGATGGTGATGTCGGTGTCCTCGGCGAGGGTGTCGTCGCTCATGCCGCCGGCCTCCAGGACCGCCCGGCGACGGAACGCACCGATCGCGCCGGGGATGGTCGGCATGCAGCGCAGCAGGTCGTACATGCGCCGGTCGAGGTTGAAGCCCATCACGTACTCGATGTGCTGCCAGGCGCCGATGAGGGTGCGGCGGTTGCCGACCTTGGCGTTGCCGGCGACCGCGCCGACGCCGGGGTCGGCGAAGGGCTGCACCAGGTGCCGTACGGTGTCCGGTTCGAAGACGGTGTCGCCGTCCATCATCACGACGATGTCGTACCGGGCGTGCCGGACGCCGTTGTTGAGGGCGGCGGGCTTGCCCGCGTTGGCCTGCCTGACGACGCGGAGGTTGGGCAGTCGCAGGGACTCGGCGATCTCGGCGGTGCCGTCCGTCGAGCCGTCGTCCACGACGACGATCTCGATCGGGTGGGTGCTGCGCGCCAGTGACTGGAGGGTGTTGGCTATGCACTCCTTCTCGTTGTACGCCGGGACGATCACGCTCACCGGCCCGGTGACGGGCGGCCCCCAGCTGAAGCGGCGTCTGTTGCGCCTTCTGTAGTGGCGGCGGGCGAGGATCAGCATCATCCCGAACCGGCCCATGACGGCCACGCCCACGATCACGAGTCCGATCGACAGCGCGGGGACCGTCCACTCGGCGACCGCGACAGCCGCGATGAGCGCCTTGCCTTCGTAGAGGGTCGCGCCGGTGGCCTGGTGGTGGGCGGCCTGGAGGTCGCTCCGACCGCCGTCGGCGCCGGACGCCCCGGCCGCGGGCCCGTCGGAGGCCTGCTGTCCGGTCTGCTGGCCGGACTGTTGGCCGGACTGTTGGCCGGACTGCTGCTGAGTCTGCTGTTGGGGCTGCTGTTCGGCCATGACGCCGCTGATGGTGGTGAAGGTGTAGCCCTTCGCCTTCATCTTCTCGATGTACTTCGGCAGCGCCTCGATCGTCTGCGAACGCTCGCCGCCGGCGTCGTGGAAGAGGACGGACGCGCCCTCGTCGTCCTCCGGCGTGGCCCACTTGACGATGTCCGAGACGCCGGGCCGCCTCCAGTCGTCGCTGTCCGTGTCGACGAAGACGCTGGTGTAGCCGTCCTCGCCGAGCTCTTCGTAGACGGGCCAGCTGTAGTTGTCGATGGCGTCCGTCTCGGAGGAGTACGGCGCCCGGAACAGCGTGGTGGTGATGCCGGCCGCGCCCGCCAGGGCGAGCTGGGTCTGCTCGATCTCGCGCGTGACGCGGGCGTCGCTCTGATAGGAGAGGTCGACGTGGGTGAAGGTGTGGATGCCCACCTCGTTGCCCTGCTCGACCAGGTCCTCCACGATGTCCGGGTAGCGCGAGACCATCGACCCGACCAGGAAGAACGTGCCGGGCACGTCGTACTTCTCGAGGATGTCCAGCACCTGCGGCGTCCAGGTGGGGTTCGGGCCGTCGTCGAAGGTCAGGGCGATCGTCTTGTCCGGGACGGAGACGGTGGTGGCCTGTCCGCCGCGGAAGGTGAGGATCGGCCCGCCGTCGAGGACCTCGTCGGGTACGTCGCTCGCGCTGGCGCCGGTGCGTACGCGCTGGTCGCCGCCGACCTCCGCGCGCAGATAGCCGTCGAGCAGCATCACGCAGGTCAGCGCGAGCAGGAGCAACAGGGCGAGCAGGACCCGCGGCCGCTGGAGCGCGGCGGCCCGGCCGGCGGCCCGCTCGATGCGCGAGGGGGCGCGGCGGCGGCCGCGCGAGGGCGGGGAGGGGGGCGTGGGTGAGGACGTCGTCATGGGAGTGGGGGCGTTCCGGTCAGTCGGAGGTGGCGGCACTGGCGGGGGCGGAGGTGCCGGCGCTCGGGGTGGCGGAGGCGGTGGTGCTCGGGACGGCGGCGGTGGCGGCGGCGGCGGCGGTGGTGGCGCCGGTGGTGGCGCCGGTGGGTGCGGTGGGCGCGCCGCTGGGTCCGTCCGTGGGCGGGGTGGTCGCGCCGGTGGGTGGCGTGCCCGTCGGCATCGGGCCGCCCTGCGGCCCGGCACCGCCGCCGGGACCCGGGCCAGCGTCCTGGCCGCCCCCGAAGGGCAGCAGCGAGGACGGGGACACCGAGGTGCCGATGCCCATGAAGGCAAGGCCCAGGACGGCCGCGTAGCCGACGCAGACCACGCCGACGAGGAGTCCCAGCCGGCGCAGCAGCCGGGCCCGGCGTCCGGAGTTGTCGACGAACACGGGCCCTTCCGCGGACCCGTTGCCGCGTTTGCGACGGCGACCGCGCGGCGCGGCGCGGGAGGCGAGGACAGGCTCGGATTGCATGCCCCGGACGTTAGGGAGCCTTGCCTGCCGCCGGCTCTGACCTCGTTGTGAGATCCCGGTGAAAAGCCGCGCAGCCTGTCCGCCCCCTGTGCGACGGCGGGAAACCGCGCCCTTTCCTCAGGAAAGCCCCAGCAACGCGTGAGAGGTTCACTCGTCCGACGACGAGAACGTCCGACGACGAGAACGGGAGCGTGCCGCACATGAGGGCATATCGGAAGGCGGCGGCCGGGTGCGCCCTGCTGCTCGCCCTGGCCACCGCGGGCTGCGCCGGGCGGGACGACGGCGCGGGCGACACAGGCGCCACGGAGGACAGGGCCAGCACGGCACCGTCCGAGTCGCCCGCGCCGGTCACCGCCTACGCCCCCTACGTCAGCGCCACCACGGCCTCCGCGACCGACTCCGGCGGCTCCCCGGCGACGTACAACCTGGCGTTCGTCATCTCCTCCGGCGACGACTGCGTCCCGCGCTGGAACGGTGTCCAGGACATCGACGACACCTCCGTCGCCTCACGCCTCGCGCAGCTGACGGAGTCCGGCGCCGACGTCCGCGTCTCCTTCGGCGGCGCCTCCGGGACGGAACTGGCGGCGGCCTGCGGCAGCGCGGCCGACCTGGCGCAGGCGTACGGCGAGGCCCTGGACGCGGCCGGTTCCACCCGGGCCGACTTCGACATCGAGGGCGGCGCGCTGACCGACACGGACTCCGTCGTCCTGCGCTCGGAGGCGATCGCGCTGCTCCAGGAGGAACGCGACGGCCTGGAGGTGTCCTTCACCCTCCCGGTGATGCCCTCGGGCCTGGACGCCGACTCCCTGACGCTGCTCGCGTCCGCCAACGACCACGGCGTACAGGTCGCCACCGTCAACCTCATGACCATGAACTACGGGGAGTCCTACGACGGCGACATGGGCGAGTACGCCCTCACCTCGGCCGAGGCCGCGCACACGCAGCTCCGCGAGGTCTTCGGCACCTCGGACGCGGACGCCTGGCGGGGCATGGCGCTCACCTCGATGCTCGGCGTCAACGACGTCGCCGGTGAGACCTTCACCCTCGCGGACGCGTCGGAGGTGCGCGCGTTCGCCGAGGAGAAGGGCATCGCGTGGGTCTCGGTCTGGGCCGCCTTCCGGGACAGGCGGTGCGCCGAGGACGCGTCGGCCACCGACGCGCTCACCACGTGCAGCGGCGTGGAGCAGGAGGACGGGGCGTTCGGCGCGGCGTTCGGCGCATAGGCCCGTCGGGCCGGCCCCGTGGGACGGCGCGCTCAGCGCCCCCGGTACACCAGACGGCCGCCCACGACGGTGGCCACGCACGTGGACGCGCCGGCCCGCACGAGCGCGGCCCGGTCGGGTACGTCGAACACCGCGAACCGGGCGGGCTTCCCGGCGGCGAGCGCGGGAAGCAGCACCAGCGGGACCGGCGAGAAGGAGGCGGGCCCGGGCAGGGCGGGCGGACGCGCCGCCACGGCGAGCCCCGCTCCGCGCACCGCGTCGAGGGCCGCGCGGCCTCGCAGCTCACCGGCGACGGCGACCGTGCCGTGCGCGAGCATGCGCTGTACTCCTCGGCGCGCGCTGGCGCCCCGCGCGGACGGATTGGCACCGAGGAGGGCGAGGGCCCGCTCCCCGAAGATCGGCTCGGTGCCCAGCCGGTTCGCCTCGCGCGGGTCGGGGTGGTACGCCTGCTCCAGCAGTTCCGGGCCGTACGGGTTGAGCAGTCCGGGCGTCAGGATGCCGGGCCACCGGCGCACCCGCGCCCGCGGGTGGTCGGCGGCCAGTGCCTCGTACGGGCCGACGGCGGCGAGCCGCGCGCCGTCGACGACGACGGCGGCCTCGGGCGAGGCTTCGGAGACGTGAACGGTCAGCACGACGGCCTCAGTTGGAGGCGAGCAGCTTCAGTTCCGGATGGGCCGTGCCGCCCTCGATGGCCGTGGACGAGATGTGGGACACGACGCGCTCGTCGACGGGGTCGTTGGCCGGGTCGTCGTGCACGACGAGGTGCTCGTACGTCGTGGCACGCTGCGCCGGTACCCGCCCCGCCTTGCGGATCAGGTCGATGATCTCCAGCCGGTTGGAGCGGTGCTTGGCGCCGGCCGACGACACGACGTTCTCCTCCAGCATGATCGAGCCGAGGTCGTCCGCGCCGTAGTGCAGGGAGAGCTGGCCGACCTCCTTGCCCGTCGTGAGCCAGGAGCCCTGGATGTGGGCGACGTTGTCCATGAACAGCCGGGCGATGGCGATCATCCGCAGGTACTCGAAGAGCGTGGCCTGCGTGCGGCCCTTCAGGTGGTTGTTCTCGGGCTGGTAGGTGTACGGGATGAAGGCGCGGAAGCCCCCGGTGCGGTCCTGCACGTCCCGGATCATGCGCAGGTGCTCGATGCGCTCGGCGTTGGTCTCGCCGGTGCCCATGAGCATGGTGGAGGTCGACTCGACACCCAGCCGGTGCGCGATCTCCATGATCTCCAGCCAGCGCTCGCCGGACTCCTTCAGCGGAGCGATCGCCTTGCGCGGACGCTCGGGCAGCAGCTCCGCACCGGCCCCGGCGAAGGAGTCGAGCCCGGCCGCGTGGATCCGCTGGATCGCCTCCTCGACCGACACCTTCGAGATCCGCGCCATGTGCTCGACCTCGCTCGCCCCCAGGCTGTGGATGACGAGCTGCGGGAACTCCTTCTTGATGGCGGCGAAGTGCTTCTCGTAGTACTCGACGCCGTAGTCCGGGTGGTGGCCGCCCTGGAACATGATCTGCGTGCCGCCCAGCTCGACGGTCTCCGCGCAGCGGCGCAGGATGTCGTCGAGGTCGCGGGTCCAGCCCTTGGCGGTGTCCTTGGGCGCGGCGTAGAAGGCGCAGAACCTGCACGCCGTGACGCACACGTTCGTGTAGTTGATGTTGCGCTCGATGATGTACGTGGCGATGTGCTCGGTACCGGCGTACCTGCGCCTGCGTACGGCGTCGGCGGCGGCGCCCAGCGCGTGCAGCGGGGCGTCGCGGTAGAGGACGAGCGCCTCCTCGGGGGTGATCCGCCCACCGGCGGCGGCGCGGTCGAGGATGGGCTGAAGGTCGGCCTTCTCGGTCACCGGCGTCCCTTTCGCAGAGTTCGTAAGGGTTGTGGACGGACCAGGCCAGCCTACGCCAGCCCTTTCGGCCGGTGATCCGCAGGCGTCCTCAGGCCGCGTAGGCGCCCGCGAGGACGCCGAGGAACGCGCCCGCGATCAGGAACGGCCCGAACGGGATGGCCGTCTTGCGCCCCGCCCGCCGGGCGACGACGAGGGCGCCGCCGTAGAGCGCGCCGAGCAGGAACCCGGCGAACGTGCCGAGCATCACCGTCGGCCAGCCGTACCAGCCGAGGACCGCACCGGCCGTGAGGGCCAGCTTCACGTCGCCGAAGCCCATGCCGGCCGGGTTGACGAGGAACAGCACGAAGTAGCCGGCGCCCAGGGCGAGGGCGCCCAGCAGGGCGGTGGTCCACTCCCCGGCGTGCTCGGGCACGAGCGCGGTGAGGCCGAGGAGGACGAGTGCGGTGCCGGCGAGGGGCAGGGTGAGGGGGTCGGGCAACCGCCGTACCCGGAGGTCGACGGCCGCGAGGAGCACGCCGGCCGGGGCGAGCAGCAGCCAGACCGCCAACTCGGGACGGATGCCGGTCGCGGCGGCGAGGGCGGCGCAGACGACGGCGGTGACGGTGGCGGGCACGGCGGCGCGAGGGCCGTAGAAGGCGGCCTCGGCCTGGCACTGCCCGCAGCGCGCCCGTCCGAGCCAGCCCCGGACGGGATGCGCGCCACCCGGACACCGCTCGCGCCACGCCTCCCCCGAGGGGGCGGAGAACCGGTAGGCGGCGCGGGGCAGCAGCGCGCCCGTCGCCGCGCCCCAGAGCGCGGCGACCGGGACGATCAGGGCGGCCAGGAGATCGATGCTCATCCGGCGGCGGCGACGCCGTCGCGCCAGGTCGGCAGCAGCTCGTCGAGCAGTGCCTCGGTGCGCGGCGGCAGGCCGCGTGCGCCGCTGCGGCCGATGAGGTCGGCGGCGAGCGCGTGGAGCCGTCCGGTGTCCTCGGTGGCGTGCGTGGCGCGCAGCAGTTCGTGCCACAGGCGCTCGTCGGCGGGGGCCGTGCGCAGCGCCGCGTTCAGCGCCTCGATGGCCTTCTCCGCGCGGTTCTTCTCCAGGTGGAAATCGGAGAGCGCCAGTCCGGTGTCCGCGACGAGCAGCGGGAGCTGAGCGTCGATGATCTCGTGGGTGAGCCAGCGGTAGCGGCCCTCGGGCCGGTCGGCGAGCAGCGGCCCCCGCACCAGCACCAGCGCGTCGGTGAGCAGCCGTCCGCGCACCTGGCGGCTGTCGACGCCCCGGCCCTGCGTGGCCTCGTAGTAGAGGGAGCGCAGCACGTCGAGGTCGGAGACGACGGACTCGGCGAGGGTGAGACGTCCGCCGGCGTCCGTACGCAGTCGTGCGCTGCCGTCGGGGTCGGTGCCCAGCCAGGCCCGCAACCGCTCCAGCAGCGCGTCGCGCACGTCCGCCGTCACGCCGCGGGGCCACAGCGCGGAGGCCAGCACGCGCGGATGGACGCCCTCGCGGTGCAGCAGGAGCAGGGCGAGCGCCTCGTGGAGCTGGGCGCTGCGGTCGCCGTCGGGCGCGTCCAGGCCGATGATCTCGTACGGCCCGACGAGGCGGGCGTACACCGCGGGCCGCCCCTGCTCGCTGACGTCGACGAGGAACGGCGGGGTGTTGGCCGGTCCGCCGGGCCCGCGTCCGGGGTCGGCGTCGCTGAACAGCTCGACGACGGCCCGCTGCTGCGCGGCCGGCAGCGACTGCGCCTTCAGCTCCAGCCCGAGGAGCGGCGCGAGCAGCTTCCCCTCGCCGGTGATCTCCATCTCCCAGGCGGCGCCGGGCAGATCGGTGCCCTCGGTGCCGACGAGGTAGCCGATGCCGAGACGACTGGCGTCGGCCGCGAGTTCCGCGAGCCGCAGGGCGTCCTCGTCGGACGGCTGGGCGGCGAGCAGGACGAGGTGCGGCGCCCAACGCGTGTGCTGGGCGGGCCCGGTACGGCCGGTGAGGACGGAGTCGTGCCCGGCGGCACCCAGCGCGCCGCGCCGCTGCCGGGTCTCGGCGGACATCGTCTCGAAGAGGTCCTCGAACCCGTCGAGGTGACGGATCCGGTTGGGCGCGAGGGGCGTGAGGTCGTCCCCGAACCCGACGAGCGTGATGGTCATACGGTCCGACCAGCCGTTGGTGGCCAGTTCGGCGGCGACCGACGCGAACACGGCGGACCGGTCGGCCTCCGTACCGCTGAGCGAGACGAGGCCGGGCACGGCCTCCAGGTTGAGCAGCAGCCGGGAGTCGTCCATGGTGCCGAGGCTGACGAGACCCGGATACGGCGCGGCCGTGTCGGCGTCCTCGTGTCCCTCGGCGTCGGCGCGGGCCAGCAACCAGAAGGTCTGGTCCTGCCCGAGCTGCCAGGGCGCCGGCGGCTTGCCTGCGGGCTGGGCGAGCTGCAGGTGCAGGTCGCCGTTGCCGCTCATCCAGGCCGCGTACACGACGGGCAACGGACGCGACTCGGCGGCGAGGGCGGCGGCCAGTCCGCGCAGAGACCGGTCCAGCAGGCGTACGCCCTCGGGGTCGGCGCCGACGAGCAGCGCGTCCTGCGCGTCCTGGGCGTCGCCGGTCGGCGTGGGCGGCTCCATGCCGCGCCGCCCGCCGACGTTGCCGAGCGCCGACTGCCACAGCGCCTGCCGGCGCCGGCGGCCGAGGGCGCCGAGGAGACCGGCGGCGAGGAGAGGCGCGGCGAGGAGTGCCTCGGGCAGCCCGAAGGAGTGCCCGGCCTCCGCGGGGGTGGCGGCGTGCTCCCGGCCGGTGCTGGGCGCGGGGGCCGGGTTCGCGGGCGTGACGGGGGCGGGCGCGGGCCGCTGCTCGGGCAGGGAGACCTGGGCGTCACCGCCGCCCTGGGCTCCTCCTCCCTGGGCTCCTCCCCCGCCTTGAGCCTGGTCCCCGGTCTGTGCGTAGTCGCTGATGTGCCGCTGCACCTGCTCGGAGACGTTCGGCGCCTCGTCGGGCAACTCGACGAGCTCGCCGCCGCGGGCGTCGCCGGGCATCTCCATGATCCACCCGGGCCGGATGAGGGACGCCTCGGAGAGCTTGGACCCGTCCGGCTGCACGCGGTCCTTGTTGAGCTCGAAGATCTCCTTGTACCGGCGTCCGTCACCGAGGTGCCGGTCGGCGATCTCCCAGAGGGAGTCGTGGTGGCGTCCCTCGGGCGGCTGGATCCGGTAGTACTTCGTGTCGCCGTGCGCGGCGGAGCCGCTGTCGGCGCGGGCGGCGGCCTGCCCGGCCTGCTCGGCGAGGGCGCTCGCCGTACTGGCGGCCTGCTCCTGCTGCTGGGCGAAGAGTCCCGGCGTCTGCTGGGCGGCGGCGACGGACGGCTTCTGGTTGCCCTCCATGCTCTGCCCGAGCTGCGACAGCCCCGGCGTGAGGCTCGCCGCGGTGGCACCGACGAGCAGCAGGGCGGCGACGAGCTGCCGGGCGAGCAGCTGGCTGGGCCCGGACCCCGGCACCCGCCCCGGCACCCCGACGCCGGACAGCGCGGCCTTGACCTCGACGAGCACGCAGGCGGTGAACTGCGCCCACGCGAACCAGACGACGACGGTCAGGATGCTCAGGAAGGTCCGCACGGTGATCTCACGCTGCAGCCAGTCGAGGCCGGGCATGCCGTCCGGCAGGGGCCAGCCGATCTGGGTGGCCAGCGCGAGGGGGACCCCGACGACCAGCACGAGCAGCACCACGAAGGCGAGGAACGCCTTGACGAAGTCCCCGAACGACCGCCGCCGCACCCGCACCGGTTGGGGTGTCCGGTTCCTCGGAGCCGGCGAACTTCCCGTCGAGCTTGACGAGCTGGTGGTGCGGCGTCGAGGCATGGCGGGTTTCCCGGGTCGTGTGTCGTGTGTGGGTGTGTGTGGACGTGTGTGGAGGGCGGCTGGAGCGTCCGGTATGAGGGGTGTGCTGAGCCTACAGAGATCTTATGGACTCACACCGACACCGTCGAAGGCCCGCCACGAGACCCGACCGCAACCCCGGCCCCCTTTACGGCCTTTGCCCCATGACGTCGACCACTCGCCGGTCACCCTTCACGTCCCCCACACAATCCCCGGAAACCGCCCAGGGCCCCTGCACCTCCCCCTGATGGCTTCGTCCCCTGTCGCACACGCCGTACCCCGGGGGGCCAACCGTGGCCCGCAGCGCCCTCACGACCACCGCCGCCACCTTCACCGCGACAGCGGCCCTGCTGTTGACCGCCTGCGGCGGAGGCGGCGACGACTCGGCGCCGGACGACACCGCGGGGGCGGGGGCGAGCAGTTCCGCTCCGTCGGCTTCGGCGTCCGGGTCGGCGCCGTCCGGCGTCGAGCGGCGGGTGATCAAGCTTCCAACTGACCTTCGAAGACTGGACGAGCAGCGACGCTCAAGAACAGGCCGTGCTCAACGACGCCAAGGAAGAACTCCGGGCGGGGTACGCCGCGATCATCGCCAACGACCCCGACAGCGCAGCCGTTGCCTTCTGCGACACCGATTCCGGCCGCTCCCAGAGCAAGAAGTGGATCAAGTCGTACACGGACAAGAACGTGACGGTCATCGGCAAACTCCCCGCTTCCGACCCAAAGGTCACCGTGCTCGACGGCGGCACGACGGCGTCTCTCGGTTACTCTCATCGACGCAGAGCCCCAGCTGAAGCAGCTTCGAACACTGTTCCGCAGGGTGGAGAAAGCGTCGCTCACCCGTGCGGCGTCACGAGACTTCGTCCACCGCTTGGCGAAGGATGAGGCGCGTCATGACCGAGACCGTGAGTTGGCGGAAGTCCTCGTACTCCGGTGGCGGTGACGGCAACACCTGCGTAGAGATAGCACCTCTGCGAACGCGCGTCGCGATACGCGACTCGAAGGCCCCGTCCCTGGGCATGGTGACCGCCCCGGCCGGATCCTTCACCGCCCTGATCCAGAGCCTCAAGACAGTCTCTACCTGATCTAGCCCCATCCAGCACAAAGCGCGAGAGCATATGCGATAAGTTCGTACGCGCGTTCCAAGCGGTAGGCATCGCATGTGCACGATGGCCAATTCCCTCGGCGTACCAGTCAAGGCGCCGACCAACGCGGTAGGTGTCCCCAGCTTCGGGGCGGGTCCGTTCACCCCTCACATCAAAGACGGTGGGGTGTGGCTCACATTCCTCCCCATGGTCTGAGCGAGCCGCAACAACGAGGAGCTCCAATGATTCGCCCCGCAGGCTTCTTCGCAGAACTCTCTCCCGGCTGGGGGTTGCCGATGGACGGCTCGATCAAGGATGCGGTGCGGCCATCTGGTGAGCCGGACGAGTCGGACATTGTTTCCTACCTCATGAACGGGACAGGACTATGGAGCGAGATGAGCGCCGGGCCCGACGTGCTGGATCCTGACGGACCGCTGTTGACCGGTATCGGCTCCCTCTACACAGATGGCGAATGGATCTGGCGCGGCGATCTTTCGCATTACGTATCCACTCACCATGTCGCCCTCCCCCTGAAATTTCTCACGCGGATCAGAGACTTGAACTACGCACCCCCGACGGTACCGGACAGCAGACTCACCGAGATCGCTACAGAGGATCTCGGAATGGACCTCGGTTAGTCGTTCACGAAATATTCAGAAAGAGTGGTTGTGATGCCGAGTTTCTCACTGGCCGTTCCCGACTCCTGGTGGGAGTTCGACATCCGCCCGGAGGGACGTGAAGCGACGGTACGGACACTGGTGGACGAACGGGTACGAGAGTCGCCCGAGTTGGCCCCGTACCGCACGGACCTGACCGCGATGCTCCGCAAAATGGCCAAGGACGCCCACGATTCCGGCGCCCTCTACCTCGGCTGCATGGCCGAGAACTTCGACGGCGTTCCGCTCTCCGCGACCGTCACCGTGTCCGCCCTTGGCGCCAAGAACAAGCAGGGCGTCGCCCTCTCCACCGACCCCCGGGCCATCGCCGAGAGCCTCCGTACGATCACCCCGCGACGCGAGGACGACGCCTGGCGCAAGGTCACGACCGTGGACGTCCCCGAAGTCGGCACGGCCGCGCGGACGTACGGCGTCGAGGACGTACCCGTCGCCCCGGGTGACAGTCGTACCCTGCGTATGGTGCTGACGCAGACGTACATCCCCGTACCGGGAACCACCGACCAGGTCGTGCTCGTCTCCGGGGCCAGCCCGGTGTTGGACCTCGCCGAGGCGTTCCACGACATCTTCGATGCCGTGACCGGCACCTTCCGTTTCGTCTGACCCGATCCGCAGAGAGGAACTCCGCGCCATGGGCAAGAGCGACCTCGCACTGCCGTTGACCGAGCTGGAGGACTACGGGCGCCGACTGCGCTCGCTCAAGACGCGGCTGAACCACACCAAGAAGCTCTTCGAGTCGTACAAGGACGACATCGGCGACGGCAGCGTCAACGACGCTCTCGACGACTTCGAGTCCAACTGGGAGGACGGCCGCGAGGACATCACCCAGCAGCTCGACGCGCTCGGCGACATGTCCGACGCCGTCGTCCGGGAGTTCAAGAAGCTCGACGACGAGCTGACGAAGCAGGTCAACGAGGCCGTGAAGACGGAGGACAAGCGGGGCGGGAAGGGCGGCGGTGGCACGTGACGTGACGGTGTCGGCCCACCTCACGACCGGGGTGCCGCACCGGTCCGGGCCTTCCTGCCGGAGCACCGGCGGATGACAACACAGCTGACGCAGGACGAGTACCGCGACCGGATGCGGCGACTCCACCCCAAGCGGGCCACGCCCCGCGCCCCGCACCGTCTCAGCGGACGGCTCACCCGCCGGGTCCCCGTCCTGCCGCGCGCCGCCGTGCTGTGCGCCGCGTTCGCGGTGAGCGTGCCCGCCTGGCTGCCGCCCCTGGTCCTTCTCGCGGTCCCCGAGTCGGTCGGTGGCACACTGCTGTGGCCGCTGTTGGTGACGTCCGCGATATGCCTGCTGTTCCTGCTGCTGCCCGAGATCGCGCACTACGGCAGCCGGCCCGGCCCGGTCGTTCTGATCGTCCTCGGCGGCCTCTACCTCTTCTTCGGTGCGGCCGTCACCTTCCACACCTCGGTGCTGATCGAGCGTGGCCGCTGGGCGGACGTGGTCGTGGTCTCCAGAGACGAGCCCACCTCGCGCGGAACCCCTCACTGCGCCCTGCGTGAAGTGGGTACCGCTCCAGGGGTACGGCCCTTGGAGACGACCCTCAGCGACTGCCCCCTTCGGCCGGGGGACCACGCCCGGGTCTTCGCCGACCCCTCGGACGATGCGGGAGCGCGGCTGAACCGCCCGGAGAACGTGAGTCCGGAGCGGGAGCTGACCTACCTCTCGGCCGCCTCGATCGCCACCGGCGCGGTGAGCGGCGCGCTCTCCGGGTACCGGCGCCGCAGGGCCCTCGGCCTGCTGGGAGCGGAGGCCGGCCTCGCCGAGGAGCGATACGGCAGGGTCCGGCGGGGCGACTGAAGGACCGGGCGTTCCGGTGGGGCTCCGCTCGTGCCTCACAGGGTCAGCGTGTGAGCGATGCCGTCCACGATGCCCTCCAGTGGTTCGTCCAGTACCGGCTCAGTCCAGGAGACCAGCAGGGTGACGGCGGCGTCCGTCGCTGGTGGGCGGACGCCGTAGAAGAGGGTGCGGACCACCGGGCGCGGCCCGAGGAGGCGCTTCTTCTCCTCGATCAGGTTCTGCCGGATGCGGACCGCGTCGCCGAGCGGCAGCCGGACCTCGCGGACGTCCGGTTCACCGAAGTCGCGCGCCGACATGTGCTCGGTGAGGAGCGGGAGGGTGACCTCGCGGAAGGTGCCGTCCGGATGAATCGCGTCGAGTTCGAGGACGGCCGCGACGGTGTGATGACCGCTGATGTACCAGCCGAAGGCACCGAGGGGTTCACGGGTACGGCTGTCGGCCGCCACGCGTCTGAGGTCGCGGGCGAGGAGCCGGGCATTTCCCTTCTCCCCGTCGCGCTCGTACCGTTCGACGAGGTCCCCCGCCTGGTGTTTCGCCCAGTAGCCCAGGTCCAACTGCCCGGCGACGGGGAACGGCACCCAGTCCTCCGAGCATTCCAGGCCGAGGTTCGACAGGTCGACGGTGGTCATGTCGGTAGTCACTCCGTCCAGGTCAGCGAGCCGGCGATCGCGTCGAAGAGGCCGGCCATGGTGTCGGCGATCGGCTCCAGGGGCGTGGAGAAGGTGAGCAGCAGGAACGCCATCGTGCCCGGGACGGGCAGGTGGTACTCCACCGAGACGGAGACGTGGTCCCCGTCCGGCCCGTTCTCGCCGGGTTGCCGCGACAGTCTGCGGACCCGTACTGCGGTTCCCGCAACCAGTTCTTCGACAGTGATTTGCGGTGCCTCGCCCGGATCCGCCTCTTCCGCCTCCTCGGCGAAGGCTCGCGCCAGGTCCTCCGCGGGCAGCGGCTCGGCGTGGCGCAGCGGCGCCAGGCTTACCAGCAGCGAGGCGGGGACGGTGAACGGGCCCACCTCCTGGAGGCTCAGGTAAAGCTCGATCCCACCGCTGCGGTGCGCCTTGGCCGCACGGCGGCGCAGGTCGGCACGTAGTTCCTCCTTGAGGTGCGGGGCGTTGTCGATGCCGTAGAACTGGCGTTCCACCAGCGCGTCGACGGACCTGTCCCGCCGGTCGGGGTCGAGCAGGATCCGGAACCAACCCTCGGGCAGGAGCAGTCGGTAGTCGGCTGGAGCCGCGGGGTTCTCGGAGGAGTCCACGGGCTTCCCGGTAGCGGTCACGTTGCATCATCCCTGGATGTCCGGTCCCGGGCCTTCCGGTCGAGACGGAGGCGACTGCGTAGTTGGTGGGCCGCGTACGGCGTGCTCTGCAGGACCAGGCCGACCGCCCCCATAAGCACCGCGGCAAGCGACGCACCGGGGTGCGAGTCCGTGATCCGCAGTCCCTGGACCACGGAGAACACGGAACCGAAGGCCATGACGGCCGTGGACGACATTCCCGCGATGGTCCCGGGGAACCGCGACATGCGGCGGGCCGCCCGGCCCGACTCGGGCAGCAGGCGCAGGCCCAGCACCGGCCCCTTGGGCCAGACGGCCTTTCCGCTCAGTCGGCGTTCGGACACCGCCAGCCCGGCGGCGCGGCGCAACCGTGCCCACCCGTCGGCTCCCGTCTCACCGCCGAACCAGGCAGCCCACGGGAGCACGGCCCGCACCTGCTCCCCCGGCCCCCGCAGTTCCACCCCGAGCACGACGCCGGTGCGGTCGCTGACCCGGACCAGCGAGGTCACCGCGTGCGGGCCGGTCAACGGGAACCAGTACTCCTGCCCGCCGAGGTCACGCAGGACGAGGTCCTTGTCCTGCACCCGCACCTCTGTGTCCCGGCAGAACCTGACCGTCGCGCCGACGCTCTTCGCAGGCGAGGGGCTGACGCGCTCACGGACGACGGGATCGTGGCGTCCGAGGCGCAGCCGGGACCAGGCGCGCAGCGCCAGCCGTGCGACAGGGGCGAGGAAGGCGGTGGCGGCCAGCAGCAGGATGGCCCAGGGCGCTGTGGTGCCGGAGAAGACGACGATCGTGAACGCGGCGAACCACGCGCCCCCGGCGACGGCACGGACGCCCCAGTACCAGGACGGGAAGTCGCCACCCGGCCCGAGCACCGCCCCCCTGCCCCTCGGGGCCACCAGCGGATCGTTTCTGTCCCGCACCACGTGCAGGGGGATGCCCGCCGCCTTGAGCAGGCCGGCCACACCCGAGCGGCTGAGGAGCTGCTCGCCCTGGACGGACCGTTTGGGCAGCACGGGCGACTCGGGCAGCCAGTCTTCCACGTCGAACCGGCCGATCAACGCCCCCTCCGCGTCCTGCAGCTGCACCTCTCCCCAGGAGCCCGGGAGAGTCGGCCCCATGCGTTCCCTGTCCTCACCGGGGGCGTCGACGAAAACCGCTCGCGCGATACCGTTTCCGCCCACCGGGTAGCGGGTGGTGCGACGGTGGGTGCGTAGCACCAGCTCGCCGTCCTGTGCGAAGAGCCGGGAGACATGGCACCGCTCGAGGCCGGGGCCACGCGATGCGGCAGGCCTGAGCGCGGGCCCGGGGGCCGTCATCCCGTGGCTCCGTCGTACAGGGTCGTGACGGCGCCGTAGGCTCCCTCGGAACCGGCGGCCACACCCGTTGCGGTCGCCCCCGCCCAGACGTTGGTCTGGCCGGAGAAGTTGCCCAGTGCGCTGCTGACCGCCGGCATCTGCGTCGCGGCGGGCGCGATGCCGTCGAGGTCGGCGGCGGCCCTGGCCAGGTCGGGATCGAGTGTGCCCGCCGAACGGGGCGCGGCCACCCCCCGGAGCCCGTCCCGCCAGCCCTGCTTCGAGAACGCGCTGCCGATGGACTTCACGCCGTCGACGCTATCGCGGTACATGGAGACGGGGCTGAACCCCTCCTTGAGGTTGCTCCAGCTGGGCAGCTTTCCCTTGGGCATGTTGGCCATCGCCCGCGCGGCGTCCTTGCCCCGGACGGAACCCTGAGCACCTCGGTTGGCGAGGTTCCACGCCTTGTTGGGCTTCATTCCGGAGGCGACGGCGTTCTTGTAGAGGTTGCTCCGGGCGAGCGCCTTGCTGCCGGCGGCCACCCCCTTGGCTCCCGCCATCGCCGCCCGCCCGAGGCCGAAGGTGGCGACCCCGACGGCGTCCAGCATCACGGACTTCCAGCTTCCCTCTCCACCCAGAGCCAGCACCAGGTCGGTGGCGAGCGCGACGACGCCGGCAAGGAGGGCCACGGCATTCGCGACGACCGCGATGGCCTGTCCGATCACCGGGATCCAGCCCAGAGCGAGCGCCGCCACCCCCGCCCACAGCGCGATACGTCCCGCCCATTTGGAAATCTGGGTGAGCCAGCCCGCGTTCTCGTGGACCCAGTTCTTGAACTTGTCCGTCCAGCCGTCCTTGAGCCCGTCGTTCTCGATGACGTCGTGGATCGCGTCCGCCGCCCGGCGCGCAGCCGCGTCACGGACCTCCTTGGCGGTCCGCAGAGCGTCCTTGGCCGCCGACAGAGCCGACGAGGCGTTTTCCTTCTGCTCCTTGTACCTCTTGGTGTCCGGGTCGTCCTTCGGCGCGTCGTCGGGCTGCCCGTCGAGCGAGCGCTGGGCGGCGCCGAGGTCACCGTCCGCGGTCTCCGCGTCACGCAAAGCCTTGTCGGCCATCCGCTGCGCGCGGTGCAGCTCCGAGGCGAACTCGGTGCTGCATACCCCGTCCACAACACTAGTGCCGAGTGCGTCGGCTGCCTCGTCATACCGCTTGAACGCCTTGCGGAGCTTGTCCCCGGCGCCTTCGGCCGCTCCACGGAACTCGGTGGCGGCCTTGCCCTTCCAGTTCTCGACGGAGGCCAGCTCCTTGATCTCGCGGGCTTCCTTCTCGATGGCCTCGGCGGTCTTGCGCAGCTGCCGGCCGAGTCGCGCCACCTCCTCAGGGTCGCCCGGTATCGGGTCGGAGCTCTCGTCGAGAACGGCCCAGCGGTGGGTTGCGGGACGCGTCACTTTCCGCCCCCCTTCTCTCCGTCCCTGGCCTTCTCGTCCGCGCGGCGCAGCGCCTCGGCCAGTTCGTGGTCGATCTTGTCGTACGAGTCCGCCGCGCCCTTGGTGATCCCGTGGAGCTTCTCCAACTCGTCGGTCAGCTGTCTGCGGTGAATCTTCCAGTTGCTACCGAATTTCTCGAAGGCTTCCAGGATCTTCTCCGACCCGATCTCGCCTACGCCGTATCCCTCGGCCGGGTTGGCGCGCTCGGCGAAGGTGCCCCGGATCCGCTTCAGCGCCCGGGCACTCTCCCGGATCCGGTCGATGTCCGCTTCTTGGTCGCCCATGGCCTACTCCTCCCTGCCGTCGTGTCAGCGGTTGACCGACTGGATCTCCTGCACCGTCACGTCCTGCGTCGCGCCGAACGTGCCCTCCGGGAGGTCGCCGCCCTCGCCCGTGGTGCTGGTCCACGAGATCTTCCAGGTGACGGTCGCCTGCAAGGGGTACGAGCCGTCGGAGCCGGAGGCGCGGAGGTAGGTGACGCCGCAGGGCGGGGTGTCGTTCGCCTTGCCCTGCGCGTACGGCTCCCCGATGCTGCCGTCGGCGTTGATCTCGCAGTCGCCGGACGCGGGGTACGTCCGGGCGTCGCTCGTGCCGGGGTCGATGTGCAGGGAGACGGGTTCGGCGGTGGTGGTCGCGGAGAGGCCGGTGCCGGGGAGACTGGCGGTGACCGAGATCTTCTTGAACTTGGCCTTGTCCAGCCAGATCCAGGTGGGGAGGTTGACCTTCGTCGCTCCGGCCGGCTTCATCTCGATCTCGGTGCCGGGGACCGGGAGTTCGTCGTAGGCGTATTCGGCGAGGATCTGAGGAGTGAGGGCGAGAGGCTCATCGGGGACATCGCCCTCGTCCACCCAGAACGGCTGCTCGTTGCAGGAATTGGCCTCGGGGTCGTCCTTGCGGTTGGGGTTCTTCACCGCCGCCCAGAACATTCCCTCGCCCTCTTTGTCGAGGTTGTAGTTCTCGTACGGGTCGCCATCCTTGTAGTACGCGTCCAGCGAGTCACCCACGAAATCCCCTACGCCGCCCAGGAACGGCAGACCGTCGATGCTTCGCCACAGCTTTACGGTCTTCTCGATCTCCTTGGGCGAGAAGGCGGGCTCGTACCAGCAGGCCGGTGGCGTCCAGTTGCTGTTCTCCGGCGTGAGGGTTCCCGTGCCGGCCGGCTCCGAACTGCCGTTCACGCTGGTCGTGACCTTGGTCTCCGCCCTGATGACGCCGTCCTGGGCGGAACCGCTCCCGCTGCCCTCCGTTCCGCCGCCACCGTCGCGGCCGCCGCCGGCGAGCGCCACGGACGGTACCGCTGCCACGGCGAGGGCCAGGGCGGGGACGAGAAGCCTGCGAGTGGAGGTCGCAGGACGCATCACATGCACCTCTTCGCCGCCTCGGTCGACGACACGCTCGTGGTCTGCCACACGCCTTCGGAGTTCTTCTCCAGCCGGGTGTTGTAGAAGACGTAGTCACTGGGCGACGCCTTGACCGACCGGTCGACCTTGCCGGTCGCGCGGTCCTTCGGGTAGGTGCCGGTCGCGTCCATGCAGTAGGTGACCGACGCCGATCCGTCCTTCGCCAACGTGACCTCACGGTCGTAGTAGCGGGTCTTGCCCGTGAAGCTGCGGCCGTTGTCGTAGAAGGACTTCACGTAGGTGACGGCCGACATGAGGGCGTCGTCCTTCGAGTAGAACTCCAGCGCCGGGTGCTTCTCCGCATCCACGACGATCGCCTCGTCGATCGAGTTGACACGCCTCTCGTTGTCGGCCAGTACGGCGTCCTTCTTCGCGTCGCCGGTCGAGCCTTCCTCGAAGACGTTCTCGATGTCCTTCGGGAGCTTGATCTCCGGCCGCTCGATGCCGTCCTCGCTCGCGGATGCCGACGGCGACGCGGACGCCGAAGCCCTCGTGTCCGCGCCCGCGATCTCGTCCTTCCCGGAGTCCTCGCCGTCCGAGCCGCCGCAGCCGGACAGCAGGAGGGCCACCGCCGTTGCCAGGGTGGCCGCGGCGGTGGCGGTGGTCGTGCGTGTGCGCATGGGAGTGGTACCTCCGTTGGTGGGGGGGATGGGGCGCGGTCAGAGGCAGGGCGGCGTCGGGTCAGCCCACCTCGTTCTCCGCCACCGCCTGACCGTGGACGGCCACGTCGCCGCCGTAGAACATGCCCGTGAAGACCGGGGAGTAGGTGAGCCGGACCTCGACCTGCACCTGCTGGGCGTCGGCCGCCACGCAGTGCGTCGCGGCGATGTCCGGGCCGGTCATGCCCATCTCCGCGGCGAAGGCCTTGACCCTCGCGTCGCAGTTCTCGTAGTTGATGGGGGCGGGGCCGCCCACGTCGTCGTAGAGGGCCTCGCGGTCGATGTCCTGGGCGGCGTAGCGGGCGGCCTGTTCGGCGATGTCCGCGGCGCGTTCGCGCTTGGAGATGGACATGCCGCCGTCGATGACGAAGGCGGAGAGGGCGAGGAAGACCAGGGCGAAGACGATGACCGCGCCGGCGCCCGAGCCGCGGTCGTCCAGCCGGGCGCGCCGGTCCGCGAGCCACTCGCGTGCGAGGGATCTCACGCCGTCCTCCGGTACGGGTCCAGCGGGGAGCTGAAGCTCGCCGTGAGGGTGGTGGGGATGTTCAGGCCGAGCGAGGCCAGGCCCCGCACCTCGCAGCTCACCTCGACCGTGAAGAGGGTGTCGGGCTCGAAGCCGGCGCTCTTCTGGACGACGGAGACCGGGCCGGAGCAGACGTCCGCCAGGTTGGCCTCGGCTGCCCTCTTCGCCTCCGCCATCGCCGTGCCGTGGTCCTTCTGGATCGAGCCCGCGCGTGCCGCGTCCCGGGCCGCGCCGTCGAGGGCGCCGCGGCCGTCGACGAGCTGGCCGAAGGCCACGAGGACGAGGATGAAGAGGATCATCACCGGGGCCAGGATCACCACCTCGATGGTCGACAGGCCCCGGTCGCCGGCCTCGGCCTGCCGCGTGCGGGAGGTGACGCGGGAGAGGTCCATCTAGTTCTCCCCCTCCTGCACGAACCGCTCCACCGGTCCCATCGACTGCGCGTGCACCGTCAGGTCCAGGCCCGGGAACACCGTCGGGATGCGGGCCGTGATCTCCACGCCGACCGTGTCCTGTTCCGGCTGGAGCATCTTCACGTCCGGTGACAGGACCAACTGGGGGCCCAGCTGACGGATGTAGCTGTCGACCACGTCCTGCGCCTCGCCCCGCCAGCCACCGGGCTGGGCGTCGGCCGTCGCGCGGGCCTTGCGTGCGCCCGCCTGGGCCGCGGCCTGCGCCACGTGGTCGGCGAAGAAGTACAGCCCGAACTGCACCGTCGCGAAGATCATGAAGAAGAGGACCGGCGTGAGCAGCACGAACTCGATCGCGGTCATGCCGGAATCGCCGCGCGCGGAGGCAGCCTCCACGCGTCGGCGCACCCAACCACGTACGCGCACTGACACCCCCGTACTCCCCGTACTCCCCGTAGCAGCGGAACCCGTACCTGCGGTCAGCAGGTGCTGCCCGCGTCCGCGCCCTTGATGCAGTCGCCGACCTTGTTGGCGCCCTCGCTGAGCGCGGCGTTGATGATGGCGGCCACCACGCCGACGATCGCGACGACGACCGCGGAGATGATGACCCACTCGACCGCGGACGCGCCGCGGTCCAGCTCGCCGGAGCGGGCGCGGTCCACGCGGGCCCGCAGGAAGGTGATCAGGAAGTCCACGGGCACGATGCCGGTGGTGCCGGTGCGGAAATTCCGTCCGTTCATGGTGAGTTGTCCTCTCGTGTCAGTTCTGAGCGAAGCGGCTCGGAGCTGCTGAAGCGAAGCTGGGAAAGCTGCGTCACACCTGAAACACCCGCATCGCCGCCGGATAGATCAGGAACACCAGGAACCCGGCGCACAGCAGGAGCTGGGCCACGAGCATCGACTGGGACTTCTCACCCGCGCTGCCCTCGATCTCGGCGAGTTCGCGGTGCCGCATGGTCTCGGCGCGGGAGGCGAGGGACTCGCGGACCTTGGCGCCGTCGTCGGCCACCAGGGCGAGCGAGGCGGAGAGGTCCTTGAGCTCCTCGACGCCGAGGTCCTCGCCGAGCTGGCCGAGTGCCTGCCACTGGCTGATGCCCGTGATGCGCGCGTCGGACAGGGCGTTGCGGATGCGGTGGGTCGCCCAGCCGTCCGACACCTCCGCCGCCGCCATCAGGGCCTCGGGCAGGCCGCGTCCGCCGGCCAGGCTCATGGACACCAGGTCCAGGTACGCGCCGATCACGCGTCGCAGGTCACGGCGTTTGTCGGCCGCGTCCCGGCGTACCTCCAGGTCGGGGAGGAAGAAGAAGAGCGTCGCGCAGAGCAGGGCCAGCCAGACCGGGATGATCGGGCTGTCGCCGAAGCCCAGCGTCCAGACGATCGCGAACAGGAGCGGGCCGAAGAACAGGCCGCCGACGGCCAGCAGCGCCTTCGTCGCCAGGAACTTCTCCCAGCTTCGGTCCAGCACCGCCAGGTCCGCGCGCAGCGACCGCAGCTCCCAGCCCTGCTGCATGTACAACTCGGCGACGCGTGCGCCGACCTGGGCGCGCAGCGAGCCGAGGCGGCTGGTGTCCTTCGCCGCGCGGGCCGACTCGTAGGCGGTCCCGCGGGCCCGCATCGCGTCGATCCGCGCGACCTGCTGGATCGGGCTGCGTCTGCTCGGCATCAGGGCGCGGACCAGGGCGTAGACGCCCAGGCCGATGACGGCGCCGACCAGGACCGGCATTGTCAGGTTCATCGTCGTACCCCCTCGTCCCCAGACGCCTGCGACGGCTGTGACGGTTGCGGCAGCCGCTGCACGGGCTGGCCCGACTGGCCCGACTGGCCCGGCTGGCCCGGCTGGCCCGGCTGGCCCGACTGGCCCGGCTGGCCCGGCTGGCCCGGCTGGCCCGGCTGGCCCGGCTGGCCCGGCTGGCCCGGTGTACGGGGGCGCACGAACTGGACGTCGGAGCCGTCCCGGACCAGGAAGCGGTCGGGCGTCTCGATGGTCGACAGCTTGCGCATCCACCAGAAGCCCAGCGCGAACAGGCCGCACACGCAGGCCAGTACGAGCTGGCCGACGGGCGAGCCGTACGGCTCGACGAAGTCCCGGTTGAAGATGGACAGACCGAGGACGAAGAGGACCGACACCGCCACGACGATCTGGACGGAGCGGCGGGTCGAGGCGCGCTGCGCCATCACGCGATGGCGCATGTCCACCTCCTCGCGCGCCGACTTGGCGAGCGCGCCGAGGACCTGGCGCAGACCCGGGCCGCGCAGTCGCGCGTTGAGGATGAGCGCCGCGACGATGATGTCGGCGGACGCGTCGTCGATCTCGTCGGCGAGGTGCTGGAGCGCGTCGGGCAGCGGCGTGCGGGAGCGCAGGCGGTCGACCAGGGCGTCCAGGTGCGGGCGCAGGACCGGGGCGGCGGCGCGGGCCGAGGCCGGGATGGCCTGCTCCAGGCCGACCGCGCCCGCGATGGTGTCGCGCAGCGACTCCGTCCAGGAGGCGAGGGCCTCCACCCGCTTCATGGCGGCGCGTTCCTCCGCGGCGCCGCCGAAGAGGCGGTCCCAGAAGAAGACGAGGATGCCGGCCGCGATGCCCAGCACCGCCCAGCGGGTGAGGAGCAGGACGACGAGTCCGACGATGGCGGCCAGGGAGCCGCGCCGGCCCGCCCAGCGGATCAGTTCGTTCGCGCGCTCGCTGGCCTGGCGCTTCTCGTGCTCGGGCTTGGCGGGCAGTCCGCGTACGGCGACCAGGAAGAGGGCGAGTCCGCCGCCGACGGCGACGCCGCAGCCGAGCGCGTACAGGACCGTGGTGGAGAACAGGCCGCCCATGGATCCGAGGGAGTCCAGTGCCGCGAGTGTCGTACCCGAGGTGGTCGTGGGGGTCGTCATGTCCGTCTCACCCCCACGTTCCGTTGGGGCGGTAGCCGTAGGCGATGAGTTCCTCCAGGCAGGCTATGGGGGCGTGCGGTACGACCCGGCCGTCGGGCGCCTCGGCGAAGATCTCGCTGGACAGCACGCGTCCGTCGACGCCGTTCACCTCGCGGACCGAGGTGACCACGCGCTGGAGGCGCCCGCCGCTCTGGAAGTTGTTGCGCCGCTGGATGAAGACGACGAAGTTGACGGCGCCGGCGACGAGCATCTGGCTGGCCTCGATGGGCAGCCGCTCCGTGGCCTGGAGGGCGTACGTCGAGATGCGGTTGAAGACCTCGTGCGAGCTGTTGGCGTGGATCGTGGACAGCGAGCCGTCGTTGCCCTGTGACATCGCGTTCAGCATGGTCACGATCTCGTCGCCGAGCACCTCACCGACGATGACGCGGGAGGGGTTCATACGGAGGGAGCGGCGGACGAGTTCCGCCATGCTGATCGTGCCCTGGCCCTCGGAGTTGGGCAGCCGTTCCTCGAAGGCGACGACGTTGGGGTGGAGGTCGGGGAAGGTGTCGAGGCCGAGTTCCAGCGCCCGTTCCACCGTGATCAGCCGCTCGTGCGGCGGGATCTCGTTGGCGAGGGCGCGCAGCAGCGTCGTCTTGCCGGCGTTCGTGGCCCCCGCGATCATGATGTTCTTGCGGGCGCGCACCGCGCAGGCCAGGAAGTGGCCGAGCTCGGGGGCGAGGGTGCCGTTGCCGACCAGGTCGGAGATGAAGACCTTGCCCATGCGGGCGCGGCGGATGGACAGCGCCGGGCGGCGGGCGACGTCCATGACCGCCGACAGACGCGAACCGTCCGGCAGCCTGAGGTCCAGCTGCGGGTTGGCGGAGTCGAAGGGGCGGGACGACAGGCCCGAGTAGGCGCCGAGGATCTGGATCAGCTCGATGAGCTCCTCGTCGGTCTCGGCGACGGGTTCGCCGCGCTCCTCGCGCCCGTCGGAGTAGCCGACGAAGACGTGGTCGCAGCCGTTGATGTCGATGTTCTCGACCTCGGGGTCGTCGAGGAGCGGCTGGAGCCGTCCGACGCCGAACAGCGCGGCGTGCACCGCGGCGGCGTACTGCTCCTCCGTCTCCGCGTCCAGCGGCGTGCGCCCGGCGTTGATCTCGGCGCGGGCGTACTCCTCCAAGATCTGCGCGATGACGGCGCGCGCGTACTGCCGCTCGTCCTCGGTGGACATCGGTGTGACGCCGCTGACCTGGTCCTGGCGGCGCTGCTCGGAGATGCGGTCGCCGGCGTCCTGCCGGAACCGCTTGACCAACGAGTGGTCGACAGCGGTCATCGGCCGGCCCCCGCGTGGCCGGTCATGTCGGCGCCGGCGGGTCCGGTGGGCATGGACCAGGCGGCGCCGAACTGCTGGTACAGGTCCGAGGTGACCTTGCGGGCCGAGCGGATGAGCAGCGACTTGTCCAGCCGCCCGCGCTTGCGCCCGGCCAGCTGGTCGGCGCCCGCCGGGTCGTCGGCGATGGTGCCGACCACGCGGGCGCCGGTCTGGGCGTGCACGAGCATGTCGTTGACCTGGCCCGAGAGCTTGGCGGCGTTGTTCGTGTCGGCGACGAGCACGACGCCGATCATCGGCATGCCGAGGCTCGCGGCACCGCGCGGGCCGCCGTGCAGCTTGGCGGAGAGGGCGGCGGCGCGGTCGCGGACGCGGGCGATGGCCTCCGGCTCGGTACGGGAGACGAGGAGCACGAGCGCGGCGTGCGGGAACAGCTCCGCGGCCGGGGTGTCCCCGCTGACGCGGCCGCAGTCGGCGATGACGTCGGCGGGCGCGTTCGGGGAGTCGGCGAGCGAGGCGAAGGCCCGGCCGAGGGTGGGCCACAGGCCCGCGAGGCCGGCGGCCTGCTCGGAGATACCGAGGCCGACGAGGACTTCGAGGCCGCCGCTGAGCGGCTGTACGTGGTCCCAGAGCTGGTCGGGCACGAGGCCGCGCCGCGCGGTGGCGGCGATCGACAGCATGCCGGTGTTGGGGTTGAGCGGACCGCCGTGCGCGGCGGCGGAGCGGTACACCAGGTCGCCGCCCGCCGGGTCGGTCTCGGCGAGCAGGACGCGGCGCGGCCAGACCGCCGCGAGGGCGACGGCCGCGGTGGTGACGCCGGGGGAACCCTTGTCGGCGGCGAGGGCGATGAGGGCCATGGCTGCGGGGGTCGCCTTCTACTTGCCGGGGATCAGAACGACGGCGACCTCGCCGGCGGACGCGGCCTGAGCGACGGCCGAGGCGTCGGCGGCGTCGACGGTCAGCGTGACGGCCTTGCTCGTGCTGGCGATGCTGTCGCCACCGGTCCGCGGGGCGGACTCGACCACCGCGCGCTCGACCAGGAGGGAGTTGTCACCACCGGTCGAACCGGAGGAGTTGTCCTGGTCGCCGCTGGAGGACTTGCCGCCGACGCGGTAGACGGCCACGTTGTCCCCCGCGTCCAGACCGGCCGGGTACTGACCGTCCTTGAGGGACAGGCCGACGGTCGCCTTGCCCTGTTCCATGTCGGCCTTGCCGGCGAACATCTCACCGACGACGACGGTGCCCTTGTAGAGCCTGGACTTGGCCTGGAGCTTCATCAGGCCCGTGCGCTGGGACCACGGCACGAAGTTGGCACCGGAGTCGCCGTTCACCATGACGACCTTGACGTTGTCCTTGGTGATGGACTCGCCGGCCTTGATGTCGGCCGTCAGCTGGATGGCTTCGACCCGGTCCCCGACCCGCAGCACCAGCGTCGTCGCGCCGAGCGCGCCCAGCAGGATCAGCAGCACCGCCAGCGCGGCCAGCGCCGGTTTGCGCTCGCGAGGAGGGCTGGGAAGCCGGTCACCGACCGACGGCTGAGCCGGAGCCGCGGAACGTCCCGCGCCCGCCCCCGTACGCTCCTGGATCTTCACGCAACCGCTCCCCGTACACCCAAGAAATTGTCTGCCACGAAATTGCCCTCAAGCATGCATTGCTCAAGTGCGCAGAATTCTCTGCAAATTCGGACACTCCACCCGTGCCTGCCCGACCGGTGGCGCCCAGGGACATCCCCTGACGCACCCGCCCGACCTGGGCGAATAACCAGCAGTGAGGCGAGTGTCAAGCCATCGCACCGTATCAGCCGCACATAAGCCCCTCAAGGCGTGCCCACCCCCTCGCACCTCACATCTCCCACCGTTAATCATCTGCAACTCCTCGCCCCCACAGCCCCCTTGAGGACCGGCCCGGAGTCGCCCGGTCCAACTGTGCGCATGCGAATCCGATCGCGCTACGACCGGACACCGTGCGCGTGCTGTTCATCACGGCGCGGCCATGATGCCTGCACGATTCACTCACGAAGGCGCGGACGGCCCGTGCCATGATCTTCGCTCGGACTGATGAAGGGCCGGCACGGCACAGGGGGGAAGACGATGGGCCTGCTTCCCGTGAACGGGGCGGCGCCGGCGTCCGGCCCCGCGGACGCAACGGAGGCCTCCGGAGGGTTCACGCCTGCGGGCGCCTGGAGCCAGCCTGCTGGTACGAGCCCCAGTGGACTCCGGAGGAGTTCGCCGACGAGTTCCGCGAACGCTGGGCCGTGTCCCATGCTCGTGGAGCCGGAGAGGAGGCCGACCGGCCCCCGCCCCGCGGCATCAAGTACCTCCGCTCCTCCGGAGACGGGACCTTCGGGTTCCGGGCCTTCGGCAACGACCAAGAGGCCGTCGTGCAGGAAATGCAGTCCAGCAACCACTGACCAGGGCAGGAGCAGGCACCCCTGTCACGCGCCGACTCGAGTCAGGTCGGCCACTCCGGCCTCCGGCCTCCAGTCCGCATGCGACGACTTCGCCGGTTCCTGGGACTACGGCTTCGGCCAACTGTCCAAGTTGACCTAGGGCATCTCGAAGTTCGCCAACAAAGCCTCCGACGAATTCCTCAAAATGGATCAGACGCTCTTCGTCGAGCTCAAGAAGTCCGGGGCCAAGAACAAGAAGTGACCACTCACGCATCCACTCGGGGAGGCCATTCCACACCCGCCGCGGTAAGGCGTGCGAGGTGTTTGGCCCTTTGGTACCGCGACACGCAGAGGCCGATCAGGTTGAGCGCGAAGAAGGCTAGCCAGATCCCCGCCGCGATGAGCTGCCGTGCGGTTGGCGTGATGTCGACGTCGCTTCGCACACTCCGCCTGCCTGCCCTCAAGGCCGGAATCAGCGTGCCGCCCCTCCCGGTGGCCGCTCGGCAGCTGATCGTGCCCGCACCCCACGGCTATTGCGTGTACGTCACCATCTCCACACCGTCCGTCTTCCTGCTCGATTCCTACAGTGCCCGCCTGGCGTACATAGGCCGCACCCTCGAATTCGGTGAGCCGTCACGGGACGCGGAACCGACGGCCCGCTGAGCGCCGAAGCCGAGACGACGCCTTCCGCTGAAGCCACGCACGGGGGGCGTCGACACGAGCCGAGCGTCGCGAGCGGCGTCCTCACGCCCGTCGGGCCCAGCTCGCCCGCTCCTCATACTCCCGGTCCCACCTGCTCTGCCGAACGCCACCCCACGTGCCCATCACGACGGCCGCCCCGAAGAGCGTCGCGAGGAACACTCCGTTCGAGTCGCCGTCCCGGTCCTCGGTCGGACTGGCGATGCCTTCCGGGTCGTAGCGCACGCGCAGCTTGTCGCCCTTCGACACCCAGTCCTCGCAGCCGTCGCCCTCCGAGAGCGAGGGGGATATCGCCCACCCGTCGACCGAGCGCAGGTCGCAGTGGTTGGTACTGCTGTCATCCATGCCTACGACCACCACGTCGGCCCACTCACCCCGGTTCGCCAGAGCGACCTGACCACCGGCGTCGGTGCCGAAGATACCCATGGCCACCCCTGCCATCAGGGGCACGATGAGCTGCCACGCGAGCTTTCTCTTCTTGCGCGGCACCCGCCGCAACACGAACACCGGGACCAGCAGCGAGGCCAGCGGAAGCACCAGGACGGCGAGCAGGAGCCCCGCGCCCCGCAGCACAGACGGAAGCGGCACCACGGGCCCCAGCCAGGAGAGCCCCAGCGAACCGCCGGCGCACACCAGGCTGAACAGCAGCCACCGCACCCAATCGGCCCGCCACCACCCGCCCGTACCGCCACCCCGCTCCGGCCGGACAGCGGCCCCCGCCCCGGATATGTCGTCTGCCACGCGCCCACCCTAACGAGCACGGCACGGCCGCGGACGCCCGCGAGATCCGCGCCCGGCAGACCTACGCCTCGGCGTCGTCGTCCGCCACCTGGCCGGTTTCCGGCGGGTACGCGACGAAGGTGCCCTTGGCGGGGAGGGTGACGACGAGGCCGCGTTCGCGGAGTTCGCGAACAGCGCGACGAGCGGTGAGGTAGGCGACCTCATACTCCTCGCCGAGGTCTCGCTCGCCCGGCAACCGCGCTCCGGGCCTCAGCTCACCCGACGCGATACGGGCAGCAATGTGGTCGGCCACCTGCATATAGACGTACGCGATCTTGTTGGGGTCGATCGGCGAGTCGCCCGTGTCTGCTGCCATACCAGTCACCGTAAAACAGCTCTGAGCTGCAGCAATAGGCGCATTGCTGCGTACTGCTATGCACTGACATGCGCAGCAATGTACGCTGCACACAGAAGACCCCGGCGACGGAGGCAAGCCGTCCCGGGGCATGGCCGACGCTGCAAAGGAGCGCCAACATGCTGGACCTTACCGCCCGCCTCCTCGCCTGGATGCTGAGCATCTGCACGCCCAGCCCCCGGGGCCGTCACCGCCTCGGCACCGCGCCGCCCCTGCGTTTCATCCCGGCGCCCCCGCCCCGCTTCACCGAGATCCTCGACGGCAACGCGTCCCGCCTCGTACGCCCCCACGTCCTGGACCCCGCCGAACGCCGCCACCAACGCGAACGCCGCCGCGCCGCACACCTGGCCACCCTCGGCATCGACGTCGGCCCGAGGCACATCCACGGCGTACGGATCCCGGCGGCGACCCGATGACCGGACGGCCTCCTCTGCGGATGTGCGCCCGCTGCCGGCGCACCACCGACGAACCGGTCCTGGTCCACGAGGTCCACGCGGCCACGGGCCCCGGCTTCAACGTCTACGCGTGCCTTGAGTGCGCGGAGCACTACCCGCCCATGACCGACGTGCTGGAACTGCTGGACTCCGCCGCCCGCCGACGCGACCGAACCGGCGAGCCACCCACCGAACGGCGATAGAGAAGGACAGCGGAGCCCGGACAGGGCTCCGCTTGTCCTGAACCGTCACCGATCGGGACACGGACAGGACACGACCATTCCCCCAAGCGCGCGGTACGCCCGGCATTGTCCGTGTTTTCAGGGAAGTTCGCTCTGGCGAAACCAACAACCCCACGACTACCGTCAGTTCTCTTGACCGATTCTTTGTCTCACGGGGAGCCCACTGTGAAGCGCCGTTCTTTGCCCGTTGCCACCGCGCTTGCTGCAACGGCAGCGCTGCTCCTGACGGCCTGCGGAGGCGGGGACGACAAGTCCGAGGACAACGACAAGATCGCCGGCGCGGACACCGACACCTCGCCTTCGGCCACGGCGCCGAGTGCGGCCGCGTCGGACTCCGTCGACCGCCCGGAGATCACGTTGCCGAAGGGTGTCGAGGACGTCTTCGAGAAGTGGGAGACGGGCGACGCGACCAAGGACGCCGTCCTGTCCGACGCCGCGCGGGCACAGACCGCGATGAACCACGCCATCACCCAGGGCAAGACGGACACTCCGGGTCTGACCTTCTACTACGAGGGCAAGGCACTCACCACGTCCGTGAAGTGGGTGCAGAAGTGGCTGGATGCCGGAATCACCTATACCGGCACCACCCGGTACTTCGGCCCCAAGGTCGAACTCTTCGATGAGAAGTCCGCGGGTGTCTCCTTCTGCGCCGACGAGACAAAGGCCTACAACAAGGACCGCAAGACCGGAAAGGTCGACAAGGCTCCGGCCACCGACGATTCCTACGTGCTGTACAACACCCGGCTGGAGAAGAACGAACAGGGCGTCTGGCAGACGACCGACGGCACTTCTGTGCGGGGGAGCGAGACATGCGTTCAGTGAGGAAGGCACGGCTCATAACGGCGGCGGGGGCTCTGGCCGCCACTTGTGTGCTCGCCACGGCCGGCACCGTGTTCGCCAAGGATCCCGGCGGGTCCCAGTTCGATGTCGAGGGCAACAACGACAAGGACGGGGGGCAGACACTCGAATCACGCATCGTCTTCACCGGTTCGACCGGAGGAGACGGAGGGCAGACCTCTGGCGGGTTCACGCCCGCGGAGGACTGGAGCCCACCCGCCTGCTGGTACGAGCCCAAGTGGACTCCTGACGAGTTCGCCGACGAGTTCCGCAAGCGCTGGGACATACCCCATGCCAGTGGCGTGGGAGAGGCGTACCGGCTTTCGCAGGACCACTACATCAACGGAGAGCCTTACAAGGACTTCAACAAGAAGGAGGCGGGAAAGGGGATCTGGTGGGACTCGGTCCGGGACGAGAAGCGCGCCGAGGCAGGCGACCCGGCGGCCTTCGCCTGTGACACCCAGACGTTCTGGGTCGAGAACGGGGAAGCGCCGACCGTCGAGAACGCCGTCACTCCGGAGATCCTCGCTCAACTCGCCTACGCCAGGATCAAGGTCCCCGACACCGCGGTCACCCTCGCCCCGGCGGACGCGACCAAGGTCAACCTGCCCACCTGGGCCTGGCTCGACAAGGCGAAGTTCGACGAGGTGTCGGTCACGGCGTCACTCGACGTCGGTGGCGTGAACATAGAGGCCACCACCACCGCCACCCCGGTCTCCCTCAAACTGGAGCCCGGCACTCCGGACGCCGAGACCTACCCCGCCTCCGGCGAGTGCACGATCAACGACGACGATTCGATCGGGGAGCCGTACGCCAAGGGCAAGGCCGACCAGAACCCGCCCTGCGGCATCAAGTACCTCCGCTCCTCGGGAGACGGCACCTTCAAGCTCCAGGCCACGGTCACCTGGGACGTCGCCTGGACCGGCAGCGGCGGCGCGGTCGGCGACCTGCCCGACGGTACCTTCGGCAACGACCAGGCGGTCACCGTCCAGGAGATACAGGCCGTCAACCGGTGAACACACGACAATCAGTACACACACGGGGGAAGGGCCGGCCATGGGCGACTCGGACCTGACAGTCGACTACGAGTTCCTTGCGGACTGCGAGCGCAAGCTCGGTCAGCTCAAGAAGACCTTCGAGGACATCGAGGACCGCCGGGACGACATGAAGGAGCATTGGGGCTCCGGTGCCGTCGCCGGGGCCATGGAGGACTTCGTCGACAACTGGGACGACTACCGCACCAAACTCGTCGAGTCCCTCGAGTCGGTCGGCAAGCTCGTGGCCGGCAGCAAGAAGGCGTTCGAGGATCTGGACGAGCAGCTGGCCAAGAAGGACAAGAAGAAGTGACGCCGTGACACCGACCTCCAAGCGCCGTCCGGTGGACTGGCAGCCGCTCTGTGACTCCGACCCCGTGCCCGGTGACCCGGAGGAAATCCGTGCCGAGGTCAAGCACATGATCTCGGTGGCCAAGAAGCTCCGGGACCAGGCCAAGAACCTCAAGGCGATCAGCGACGACGAGACCCTCAAGGGCAAGTACGTAAAGGCACTGCGCGAGCAGTCCTCCACGCTGGAGAAGCACATGCGGGAGGTGGCCGGACGGTACGAGCGTGTGCACGGCCATCTCACCAAGTGGTCGAACGAGCTGGAGGACTTCCAGGGCGACGCCGACACGATTCTGCGTCAGGCCAAGGAGAAGCAGGAGGAAGTCGAGGCCGAGAAGGCCAAGAAGTCCGCCTCGGAGGACAAGGACGTCCCGCACGCGTCGCCCAGCGGCACCAGTCCCGCCGACGACCCCCTCCAGCCGTACCGAACCCGCCTGCACACCGTCACCGGCGACCGCGACTCCCGCGCCAACCACCACGCAGGCAAGATCCGCGACGAGATCGACGACGTGATCGAGGACTCGTGGTGGGACGACGTCAAGGGATGGGTGCACGACAACGCGGACTGGATCAAGACCGTCCTGGACGGGCTCGGGTGGATCGCGACCATCGCCGGGATCGTCGCCATCTGGATTCCCGGACTGAACCTATTGGTCCTCGGTATCGCCGTACTCACCATCCTGACCAGATCCCTGCTGGTCGCCTCCGGTGACGCGTCCTGGACCGATCTGGCCTTCGACGTCGGCGGCCTGCTCCTGATGGGCATCGGCCGAGGCGGCATCAACGCGCTCAAGGGCGCCAACAAGGCCGCCTCCACCGCCGCGCAGACAAGCAGGACCGCAGGCCTCAAGGCGGGGCTCCGCTCCCACAAGGGGATGCTGAACGACCTGAGCCGGGCCATGGCGGGCGCACAGGACGACGTTTCCCGGAAGTTCTTCTCCGACCTGCGGCACTTCACGCTGAAGAAGATCTCCAGGGAGGCCGGCCTGGTCGCGAAGGGCCCCACGCCGGTCTCGACGGTCTCGAAGTGGGCGCACTTGGGGGACGACGAAGCGGCCGGCCTCTACGGTCAGCTCCGCGCGAACAAGGGAGTCTTCCCCGGAGCGGTGTCGAGCGGCACCACCGCACTCGGAAACCTGGGCTACGGGGCCGCCATGACCGCCGGGTACGGTGGCATGGCCGTCGACGTCATGGACAAATCGCTCAGCAAGAGCGACTCGATGGGATGGCTGGCCGAACACGATCTGCTTCCCGGGGACAAGCCCTACAACGAGGACTTCAACACCTGGAAGGAGAGCGGCTGGATGCCGGCACCGGACACTCACTGGTGATCACTCGGACAGGGCGCCGGTGAACAGTAGGACGCACTCGGCAGGAAGAGCGGGAGACATGGCAGGCTCGGTCAGAGAACAGTTGGGTACAGGTGCGAACTTCAGGGTTCGGGTGACCATCATCGGCGCCCTGGTGTCGATCGTCCCGTTGATCGGTATCGCGCTGCTGCTGCCCGATTCCGGCCGGGACGTCCTGTTCTGGATCTACTGGATCATGCTGGCGGGCTGCCTCGTACATCTGCTCTGGATCCTGATCAAACACCCGGCGCCCAGCGCCCGGCCGCCCCTGCTGACCCGCGACCTCGCCATGGGCTGGGCCCTGCTGCTGCCGAGCCTCTTCACCTCCTTCTGGCCAGGCATCGTCGGAGCCCCGCTGTTCACCGTTCTGGTCGGTGCGACGTCGGTCGCGGAAAGGATCCGGAACCGCAGTGCCGCATCGTGAGAACGCCGTGGACGACCCGGAGGCGATGGACTCCGTGGCCGTCCCGACCGGCTTCAACCTCGTTCCGCCGCCCGGCTGGGACACCATTCCGCTTCAGTCCGGCACGAAGGAAGCGATCCAGCGGATCGTGCGCGCCTCCGTGGCACAGCTTCCGGCCGGCTTCCCGAAGGACGACATCCCCAAGGCCAGGATGCAACTGGTCAAGGAACTGAAGCAGACGGTCCGCAAGGCCCGCGACTCCGACGGGCTGACGCTGTACCTCCCCGTCGAGCGCGTGCACGGCATGCTCATTCCGGCCTCGCTCGTCGCCTCCGTACCGCTGGCCTCGCCGACGGGCGGCGCGAAGCACGAGTCGGTACTGGTCGATCTCGCGCGTGACGCCGAGGAGGCCTCGGCACGCGAACTCGACGGTACGGCTGCCGTCCGCACCCTGCGCAAGCTGCCCGCCGACCCGGACCGGGGCATCGAGGTCCCCTCCTGGCGAGTGCAGTACACGGTGCCGGTCCCGCACAGCGCCCCGGCCAAGTGGCTGACGTTCTCCTTCAGCACGCTGGTCGCCCCCGACATGGACACCGAGTTCACCGAGACACTGGTCGAACTGTTCGACGCCGTGATGACCACCTTTCGCTGGAGCCACACATGATGATCGTCGACACCGACGCGGACCCGGGACTCTGGTTCCACATGCCCCTGCGGCTCGGCAAGACGGAGTTCGCCGAGTGGCTGGACCTCCAACTGGAGGCGACCGGCCTGCTCCACCAGCGCAAACTCACCTGGCGCGAGAAGCGGCAGATGAAGAGGTTCCTGGAGGGCTCGGCGGCCATGCTGAGCCGGCGCGTCGAGGCCGACCAGGCGTTCCTCTTCGGACCCATGCCCCCGCAGGCGGCCCCGCTGGTGTTCTTCGCCAAGCAGTTCGCCTGCGACGAGGAGCACAGCGAACTGCACCTGAGCATGCTGGCGGAGCCCGACCCGGGGACCGCGGAGGCCAGCGAGCGAGTGGAGACGACGCCCTTCGACTCCCCGCACTTCGGCACCGGCCTGCGTTGCCTGCGCAGCTGGACGGCCCCCGAAGGGCACCTGATGCTTTCCGTCAGCTACGCGTGGAACGACCCGTCCAGCAACATCGACCTGCTCCTCAAGGGCCACTACGACGACCCGGCCCTTCTGGAGGCTTCCTTCGACGCGATCGACGACTTCGCCAGGAGCGTGCGACTGCGGAAGCCGTCCGAGGACCAGGGCTGACCGAAAGTCCGGCTACGCCGGGCCGTGATGGGGCACCTTCCGCTGGAGCCACGCCTGAAGGCTCCCTTCCGCCGTGTCCCCGAAGAAAGGGAGCGCTCGTGCCCGAAGGCACTCTGTGGAGCGACGACCTCGGCGCCCCGCTCCACGTCGACACGGATGCCAACCCAGACCTCTGGGGCTACCTTCACCTCCAGATCGACAGGAAGAACTTCAAGGAATGGCTGGGCCTGCACCTGACCGGCCTGGCCGCCATCCACGACATCGAACTCACCCGCAGGCTCCGCCGCTTCCACAAGACCTTCTACGAGCAGACGATCGTCACGCTCCGGGACAGACTCCAGGCCGACGAGGCGTTCATCTACCACCCCGTTCCGCTCACCTACATGCCCCTGGTGCTGCACGCCACCCGCTTCCACTGCGAGGCCGATGACGCGGCTTCCTGCGAGGGAAGCACCGCATTCACGGTGCCGCACCCGGAGATCCCCGAGTGGCAGCAGCGAACCGGCAGCATTCCGTTCCCTTCTCCGCACCTGGGCCCGGACGGAGTTCGGGTCACCCGCTCCTACCCCGCGGACAGCAGCATCATGATGACCTCTGTGTCGTACCACTGGCACACCCGGCCCGGCCTCCCAGACGTCGTGCTCCGCGGCCACCACGATGATCCGGAAGTCGTCGCCGCGGCCATGGAGCCCCTGGACGACTTCGCGCGGACGCTCCGGCTTCCTGGGGCGCCCCTCTGACCGGCACCGCTGGGGCGTATTCACAACTGCACCCAGATCAGCTGTGAGGGTCAGCCGTACGTCGCGCACGGCGGGTTGAACGGGCACCGCCACTACCGCTATCCGGCACTGACCGGGGCGACAACACGGCAGCTCATGGCTTGTTCGCACTGGCGAAACCGAGCGTCCGACCGCACGCCCCCTCGCGCCTGGAGAGACCCCAACGCCGCATGAGTGATCTCAGCCTCAACGAGGCTGTCTTCCAGTCCTTGAAGAAGACATTCTTCACTATCAGCGATCGCGTGGAGGCCACACGTCGCGGCTTGCGCGGATCGGGCGCGTCGGTCGTGGGTGAGGGCCAACTGGTGTCAGGTATCCAGGACTTCGTCGGCGAGTGGAGTTACGGCGTCATGCAGCTCGGCAAGCACACGCACGGCACCGTCGAGTTGATCAACCACATCGGCGACACGTTCGGCAAGCTCGACCTGGACCTCGCCGAGTCCCTCAAGACGGCTCACGCGAAGAGGAAGGGAAAGCAGCCGTGGCCGGCAAGCACCCCACGTCCCCGCACATACGCTGAGACCCAACACCGGGAGATATCAGGGACACCCGCGATCTCGCCAAGAAGCTGACGTGCACCGGCATGAACCTGCTAAAGACGTCGCGCAGTGCCCCTTCACCAATGGAATCGCCCCCACGGACCAGTCCGGAGACGATTCCGACGTCGCGGCTCAGTGGATACTCGCAACCCTGGCTAGTGATCCGTACAACGATGCCATCTGGGTCGACCTCCTGGCATCGATGGATCACTGGCCCGATATCTACCAAATGACGTCACCATTCTCCAGACGCTCTCCCTCCATGACCAGCTCGAAGCGATCGAGGAGTCCACATAAGGAAGATCCCATGATGACGGACGGACATGATGACATTCCGCTGGAGCTACGAGTGATTTTCTTCGAGACTGAGGCAGACCCCACCGAATGGTTCCTGATGCCGCTCCACTGGACGGAGCAGCAGCGGACGGAAATCGACGAGTGGGCCGCCACGTGTGCGGACATCGTGCATCAGCGCCACCGGAAATGGTGGCGCAGCCCCAACCGCACTGTGTTGACTGATCGCTTCCGGCAGTTGATCGAAGCTCACCCGCACCCGGGGGTCCCGGCACACCAAGTGTTCCTGTACGGAGGTGATCCTCGTAGAGTCCCGCAACCCTTCTATGCTCTCCTGATGCAGGGAGAGGGCGCGGGCCGAGAGTCCGACCTCAGGACACTCGTCCAGGCGACCGAAGAGGGGTCGGTTCGCCCTCCGGATGTCACCGCATTCGACTCGGGCCGGATCGGTGAAGGCCTGCGCTGTCTAAGCTACTTCCGCGATGACGCTGGCCTTGGTGTCTCGTTGAACTACGGTTGGTGGTCGGAGGAGCTTCAGATCTACGCCTCTGTGCGCACAGTGACGGACGAACTCGGATGGCTGGGTCTCAACATGGACATCTTCGATGAATTCGCCCGCAGCATCTGGCTCAACCCCAACCCGGAGTGAGTGACGTACTGACAACTGGCTGCAGCGTGGATTGCTCCGACCCACCTCGCCCTGCCAGCCGCCGGTGCGGCGGGGCGCGCACCCCGCCGCACCATCACTCGCCCAGCTCGCGCCGGCGCTGCTAGCCCCGCGCCTGCTTCGCCAGTTCCTCGTCGATCTGCTCGAACTTGTCGGCGGCCATGGTCAGGTAGTCGCCCATGCCGTCGAGGCCGTCGAGGGTGGTCTTGGCGCCCTTGGTGAACTCGTCGAAGTTCTCGTCGAAGGCCTTCGAGGAGGACTTCGTGACGTAGCCCGACTCGACCAGGTTGGCGATGTACTTGCGGAGGCCGTCGAGCTTTTCCTGGAGCTTTTCCTTCTCCTTCACGACATGCTTGGCCGCATCCCGCATGTCCTGATATGTGATGTCAAGGTCTTTGGCCATGAAGCCGCTTCCTCTCACAACGCCGCAGGGCCAACCCCCGTGGCTCCTTGTTTGCGGATCGAACCGGCGCACCGGTCAAACCGGTCGCATGTGTCGCATGTGACGACCGGTGTGATCTTCCGCTCTTGAGGCAGCAGCTTACGGGGGTGACTTGTGGTGGCACATCCCTGCATTGCCTTAGGGAACGTTCGGTCACCTCCCTGTTGCCGCACCGCGACAGCCAACGGATATCGTCGCCTGGACTGTGTGCCGTGTTGCGGAAGCGGCCGCGGGGGCCGTTGGGGGAGGACAAGCGTGCGACTGAGCCTGACCGTCGTCGACCCGTTCGGCGGGGGCACCGCCGACGTCGTGCTCGATGCCGATCCCGAGTCCACCGTGGGGGACATCGCCGAGGAGCTGGCCAAGCAGGTCGGCGTCGCGGGGGCGCAGGTCATTCCCATCGGGCATCAGCGGCAGGGGGGCGCGGGCAACGCGCCGCTCGTCTACGTCGACGGGTACGCCGTCGATCCGTCGGCCACCGTCATCGGGTCGCCGCTTCGCGAGGGCGCGGTCGTCTCGCTCCAGGATCCGTCGGGGTGCCTGCCCGGAGAGCCCAGCGGGCTCGTGGAGTTGCGGGTCGTCGGCGGGCCGGGCGCCGGGTTCGTGCACCGGCTGGGGGTCGGGAAGTACGACATCGGCAGCGGGGCGGCGGCGTATGTCCGTATCGACGATCCCGAGGTCGACGCGCGTGCCCTGACCCTGTCCGTGGCCACCGACGGCACCTGCGAGTTCGCCGTGCACACCGACAAGGAGGGCGTCACCCTCGATGGTGCCGCCATTGAGGAGGACAAGGGCGACTGGCCGCTCGGCGCGCAGATCGCGTTCGGGAACTCCCTCGTCGAACTCGCCCGGTACTCGCCTCCGAACGCGGCGCTGAAGTGGTCCGAGGACGGCATCGGACTCGACTACAACCGGCCGCCGCGGCTGCGTCCGCCCGAGCGGCAGACCACCTTCCGGCTGCCGTCGCCGCCCCGCGAGTACGAACCCCGGCCGCTGCCCTGGCTGATGGCGTTCACGCCGATCGTCGGCGCCGTCGTGGCCGTGGCGATCTTCGGGCGCTGGTACTACCTGATCATGGCGGCGCTCAGTCCCGTCCTGCTGTTCGCCAACTACTTCAACGACAAGAAGCACGGGCGCAAGTCCCATGCCAAGCAGGTCAAGGAGTACGAGGAACAGAAGGAGAGGATCGAGAAGGACGCGCAGGACGCGCTCGTCACCGAGCGGAACGACCGGCGGCACGCCATTCCCGATCCCGCGGTCGTGCTGTCGGTGGGGACGGGGCCTCGGACGCGGTTGTGGGAGCGGCGGCGGACGGACCGTGATCATCTGCTGCTGAGGGTCGGCACGGGGCAGTTGCCTTCGGAGGTCGTGCTCGACGACCCCGAGCAGGACGACCACCGCCGGCAGGTCACCTGGAAGATCGAGGACGCTCCCGTCGCGCTGTCGCTGCGCGGCCTCGGCGTCATCGGCATCGCGGGGCCCGGGGACTCGGCGCGTTCCCTCGGGCGGTGGGCCGTCGCGCAGACCGCCGCGCTGCACAGCCCCATGGACGTGCAGTTCTACGTGCTCAGCGAGAACTCCGCCCGGACCGAGTGGGACTGGGTTCGCTGGCTGCCGCACTCCCGGCCCTCCGGCGGCCAGGACGTCAACGTCCTCATCGGCACCGACGCCGAGACCGTCGGTGCCCGCATCGGCGAGCTGACGCAGATCCTCGACGCGCGCAAGAAGGCCGCCCAGCAGAAGGGCGGCCCCGGGGCGACCTTCAGCGACCCGGACATCGTCGTCGTATGGGACGGGTCGCGGCGGCTGCGGTCCCTGCCGGGGGTCGTACGGCTGCTGCGCGAGGGGCCGGCCGTGTCCATGTACGCGCTCTGCCTCGACGCCGAGGAGCGATTCCTGCCCGGGGAGTGCCAGGCGTTCGTCGTCGCCGAGCCCAAGGCCGAGGAGACGGGGCCGCAGCAGGGCGAGCAGCGGCAGGCTCAGCAGGTCGCGGGCGGTTTTCCGTCCTTCCAGGCCTGGCACACCGGTGCCGCCGCCCAGCCCGAGCAGCGGGCGCGGGCCGAGAAACTGCGGCTGCGGGTCGAGGAGGCGGGTGCCGAGCGCATCGCGGACGTGCGGCCCGACTTCGTCACGCCCGCCTGGTGTCTGCGGCTCACGCGTTCGCTGTCCGCGCTGCGGGACATCAGCGGCGAGACCGAGGACTCCGCGCTGCCCGGTTCCAGCCGGCTCCTCGACGTGCTGCGACTGGAGCCGCCGACGGCCGACGCGATCAGCGCGCGGTGGCGGATGGGCGGGCAGTCGACGATGGCCGTCATCGGTGAGTCGTACGACGGTCCCTTCGGCATCGACATGCGCAAGGACGGGCCGCACGGGCTCATCGCCGGTACGACCGGTTCGGGTAAGTCCGAGCTGCTCCAGACGATCGTCGCCGCGCTGGCCGTCGCGAACACGCCCGAGAACATGACCTTCGTCCTCGTCGACTACAAGGGCGGGTCCGCGTTCAAGGACTGCGTGAAGCTGCCGCACACCGTCGGCATGGTCACCGACCTCGACGCCCACCTCGTCGAGCGCGCCCTGGAGTCGCTGGGCGCCGAGCTGAAGCGGCGCGAGCACATCCTCGCCGCCGCCGACGCCAAGGACATCGAGGACTATCAGGACCTCGTCCGACGCGACCCCTCGCACGCTCCCGTGCCCCGGCTGCTCATCGTCATCGACGAGTTCGCGTCCATGGTGCGGGACCTGCCCGACTTCGTGACCGGGCTCGTGAACATCGCCCAGCGAGGTCGCTCCCTCGGCATTCACCTGCTGCTCGCCACGCAGCGGCCGAGCGGTGTCGTCTCGCCCGAGATCCGCGCCAACACCAACCTCCGTATCGCGCTGCGGGTGACCGACGGCGGCGAGTCGAGCGACGTCATCGACTCGCCGGAGGCCGGGCACATCTCCAAGAGCACCCCGGGCCGCGCCTACGTGCGGCTGGGGCACGCCTCCCTCGTTCCCTTCCAGTCCGGGCGGGTCGGGGGCCGTCGGCCCGGTGCCGCCGACCCGGCCGCGCTCGCGCCCTGGGTCGGGCCGCTGGGCTGGGAGGACCTGGGCCGGGCGGCGCTGGCCAAGCCGAAGACCCAGTCCCGCGAGGACGACGAGATCACCGACCTCAAGGTGCTCGTCGACGCGGTGCGCGACGCCAACAGCTCGCTCGGCATCCCCGCCCAGCACAGCCCCTGGCTGCCGGCGCTGGACGAGACGCTGCTGCTGGACGAGATCGAGGTGCCGGCCCTCGTCGGCGCCGCCCCGGGCAAGCTGCCGCCCGCCCCGTACGGCATCGAGGACCTGCCCTCCGACCAGGCCCGCCGCCCGGTCGTGGTCGACTTCGCGAGCTTCGGCCACCTGATGATCGGCGGCGCCCCGCGCAGCGGCCGGTCCCAGGTGCTGCGCACCATCGCGGGCTCGCTGGCCCGCACCCACTCCACCGCCGACGTGCACCTGTACGGCATCGACTGCGGCAACGGCGCCCTCAACGCGCTGACCCGGCTGCCGCACTGCGGCGCGGTCGTCAGCCGCAACCAGACGGAGCGGGTGGTCCGGCTGGTCAACCGGCTCAAGGGGGAGATGGACCGCCGCCAGAACCTCCTGGCCGACAAGGGCTTCGCCGACATCGGCGAGCAGCGGGCCGCGGTCGAGGAGGACGAGCGGCTGCCGCACATCGTCGTCCTGCTGGACCGCTGGGAGGGCTGGGTGCCCACCCTCGGCGAGGTCGACCACGGCTCGCTGACCGACGCGTTGCAGACGATGATGCGCGAGGGCGCGAGCATCGGCATCCACCTGGTCCTGACCGGTGACCGCACGCTGCTGGTCGGCCGGATCGCGACCCTCACCGAGGACAAGTACGGCCTGCGGCTCGCCGACCGCAGCGACTTCTCGTCGCTCGGCATCCCGACCCGCAAGGTTCCCGAGGAGATCCCGCCGGGCCGCGCCTTCCGCAACGAGGCCGGTACGGAGACGCAGTTCGCGCTGCTCGCCGAGGACACCACCGGTCAGGGGCAGGCGGCGGCGATCACCGCGATCGGCGAGGCGGCCGCGGCCCGGGACGCGGATGTGCCGCGCGCCCGGCGTCCGTTCCGCGTCGACAGCCTGCCCAGCCGCATCTCCTTCGCCGAGGCGTGGGAACTGCGCGACCCGGAGGCGTCCCGTTCCAAGCTGTGGGCGCTGGTCGGCATCGGCGGCGACGAGATCGTCGGTTTCGGCCCCGACCTCGCGGACGGCGTACCGGCGTTCGTCATCGCGGGTCCGGCCAAGTCGGGCCGTTCCACGGTGCTGATGAACGTCGCCCACTCCTTCCTCGCGCAGGGCGCCCGCCTCGTGGTCGCCGCGCCCCGCCAGTCGCCGTTGCGTCAACTGGACGGCGCGGAGGGCGTGCTGAAGGTCTTCACCGGCGACGACATCGACGAGGACGAGTTCGAGGAGCTCATCGACCAGGCGAGCCTGGAGGAGCCGATCGCCGTCCTCGTCGACGACGGCGAGATCCTCGAGGACTGCGACGCCGAGAGCCAGATGAAGAAGATCGTGTCCCGGGGTGCCGAACGCGGCCTCGCCCTCGTCATCGCCGGTGACGAGGAGGACGTGTGCAGCGGCTTCTCCGGCTGGCAGGTCGACGCCAAGAAGGCCCGCCGCGGCATCCTGCTCTGTCCGCAGGAGTCCTCCAGCGGCGACCTCATCGGCCTGCGCGTCTCCCGCGGCATGGTCGGCGGCCAGATCGCCCCGGGCAAGGGCATGCTGCACCTCGGGGACGGGGAGCTGCGTACGGTCGTGGTGCCGGGGTGAGTGGCGACGGTTCGGGCCGGCCCGGCGGAGGAGGGCGGCGGGGGCGGTGCTTCGCCTTGTGCGCGGAGTTCTGACCCGAGGAAGCGAAGCCCTCGCCTACTCGACCTTCGACAACCGCGCCTTCGGCCGCCCCGAGTCCTTGCTGTCGGACTCGTACTGAAGGTCGTCGCCGACGGGCGTGAGGCGGACGGTGTGGAGGGCCTGGTTGCAGACGTCGCGGTTGCCCTCGGCTCCCACGGCGCCGGCGACGACCTGCTTCTCCGTCACCTTCTTCAGGGTCAGTACGTCGTCACAGGTGCCGCCGAAGAGGTCGGTGTGGCGCACGGTGCCCAGCTTCTCGCCCACCTCGGCCTCGCGGACGGTCAGGCGGAAGGTGCCCAGGGGCAGGTTGCCCTCGACGGCGGCGGCCTGGCCCTCCCAGGTGCCGACGTAGCGGGCGGGGACGGCGCGGGGCGTGGAGGGTGTCTGGGAGGCGGTGTCCTGACCGGACGGGCGGTTCTTGCCGCCCTCGCCCGGCAGCAGGTCCAGGACGAACACCGAGCCGACCGTCACCGCCGCCAGCGCTCCCGCCACCGCGAGCGCCACGGTGCAGCTCAGCCGCCGGCCGCGGCCACCGGCGCCCCGGGTGGAGGTCGCCGCGACGGACAGGGCGAGCTTGCCCGGCGAGCGGTCGCCCTCGCGCGGGGACGGTACGTCGGCGGCGGGCGCCGTCGGCGCGGGCATCACCGGCGGGGGCCCGAAGACGCCGGGCGCCGCCCCGCCGACCGAGCCCATCCCGCTGACCGAGCCCGCCCCGCCGACCGAGCCCGCCGCTCCCACCGACGGCCGGCTGAACCCCACCGGTCCCGACACCGGCCCGGACGACGACTCCGCCGCCTCCAGGTTCAGCAGCTGTACGGCGCTCCGGCTGACCCGCTCCACCAGCGCCCCCGGCAGCCAGCCGCCGGTCACCAGGCGTGCCGCGCCCTCGGGTGCGAGGCGCCGGGCCACCTCAGCGGGGGTCGGGCGGGCGGCCGGGTCCTTCGCCAGGCACGCCGCCACCAGGTCCCGTAGCCCTCCGTCGGTCGCCCCGTCCGTCGCGCCGTCCAGGGCGTCGAGCCGCGGCTCCTCGTGGACGACCTTGTAGAGGAGGGCGGCCGAGGAGTCCCCCGGGAAGGGCGGCGCGCCCATCGCCGCGAAGGCGAGGACGGCGCCCAGCGAGAACACGTCGGCCGCGCCCGTGACGCCCTTGCCGAGGATCTGCTCGGGGGACATGTAACCGGGCGAGCCGATCGAGACGCCCGTCGAGGTCAGGGACGCCGTGCCGTCCGTCGCGCGGGCGATGCCGAAGTCGATCAGGAGGGGGCCGTCGAGGGTGAGGAGGACGTTGGACGGCTTCACGTCCCGGTGGACGAGGCCCAGCTCGTGCACCGCGGCCAGCGCCTCGCCGAGGCCCGCGCCGAGCGCCCGTACCGAGTGGGCCGGCAGCGGGCCGCCGTCCGCGACGGCCGCCGTCAGGGACGGACCGGCCGCGTACGCCGTGGCGACCCACGGCACGCGCGCCTCGGGGTCCGCGTCCAGTACGGGCGCGGTCCAGGCGCCGCCCACCCGGCGCGCGGCGTCCACCTCGCGCCGGAACCGGGCGCGGAACTCCTCGTCGAGCGCGAAGTGCGGGTGCACGATCTTCACGGCGACCGTGCGGCCGCCGGCGCTGCGGCCCAGGTAGACCCGGCCCATGCCGCCGGAGCCGAGCCGGCCGAGCAGCCGGTAGGGCCCCACGACGGTGGGTTCGTCGACATCGAGCGGCCGCATGGCGCCACCCCTCCCCCGTACGCCGGTACCTGGGAGCAGGGTAGTGGGCCGCCCGTACCGGGGGCCCGGCGGAATCAGGGCTGGAGCAGGTCCACCTTCACGTCCGCCGGGAAGCCGGTGGTGGGGCCCACGCGGCGCGCGAACTCGGTGACCGCCTCCAGCTGCGGGGCGCCGAAGCGGAAGTCGAGGGTGGTGAAGTACCGCGCGAGGGTCTCCTCGTCGAAGGCCTCCCAGCGGGCCGCCTGCTCGGCGACCTTGCCGACCTCCTCCAGGGAGAGGTTGCGGGAGGCGAGGAAGGCCTCGTGCACCTTGCGGGTGATGACCGGCTCGCGCTCCGCGTAGTCGCGCCGGGCCGCCCAGACCGCGAAGACGAACGGCAGGCCCGTCCACTCCTTCCACAGCGCGCCCAGGTCGTGCACTTCGAGGCCGTAGCGCGGACCGTCGATCATGTTCGCGCGCAGGGCCGCGTCACCGATGAGGACGGCCGCGTCGGCCTCCTGCATCATCAGGCTCAGGTCGGGCGGGCAGGTGTAGTAGTCGGGCGTGACGCCGTAGCGCTCGGCCAGCAGGAGCTGGGCGAGGCGGACGGACGTGCGCGAGGTGGAGCCGAGGGCGACGCGGGCGCCGTCCAGCTTCTCCAGCGGGACCTGCGAGACGATCACGCACGACATCACCGGACCGTCGCAGCCGACGGCGATGTCGGGGAAGGCGACGAGATCGTCGGCGTTCTTGAGGAATTCGACCAGGGTGACGGGTCCGATGTCGAGGTCGCCCTGCACCAGCTGCTCGCTGAGCTTCTCCGGGGTGTCCTTCGTGAGCTCGAAGTCGAGGAGCGTGCCTGTTCTCGCGAGCCCCCAGTACAGGGGCAGGCAGTTCAGGAACTGGATGTGGCCGACGCGCGGCCGGGTGCGAGAATTGTCCACATCGCGAGGCTAGCCCTCCCCCGGCACCCGTCCGCCGCCGCCCCCCGGCGTCAGCCGAACGGCGGAGGCGTTCAAACATTCGGGTGAAGTGATCTTGGCCTCTGTTGCGCTCGGGTGCCTGCGTGCTAGGCTCACAGCAAGTTGCAGTTTGGTTTCCCTTGCAGTACAGAGCCTGCGGAGCATGTGACCGCGGGCTCTCGTCGTTCTCAGACGTATGCAGTTGTGCAGCATTCCAGTCTTCACACTTGCTGGTTCTGGAGCAGGGCAACCCTTTGGGCCCAAGGAGGGCTTATGGCTACCGGAACCGTGAAGTGGTTCAACGCCGAAAAGGGCTTTGGTTTCATCGCCCAGGAAGGCGGCGGCCCGGACGTCTTCGTCCACTACTCCGCGATCAACGCTCAGGGATTCCGTTCCCTCGAGGAGAACCAGCAGGTGTCCTTCGACGTCACGCAGGGTCCGAAGGGCCCGCAGGCGGAGAATGTCACTCCTGTCTGATTGACAGCAGTACCCAAGGAGCCCCGCGCCGTTCTCGGCGACGGGGCTCCTGCCCTTTTCGGGCCTTTCTTTCTGAATCCTCGCTGAATCCTCGCTGAATCCTCGGTGCGTTCCGGCTGCGGCTCGTTCCGACGGCCGACCGTCGGTGCCGGGCACTAGGGTCCCCGCCATGACCGACGAGACTCTCCACGACACCGGACACGGCATCCGCCACGACGCCGGCTTCCTGGACACCACCCGGACCTTCTACGACGCCATTGCCGAGGACTACGCGGACCGCTTCCGCTCCATGGGCGCCGGCACACCGCTGGACCGGGCGCTGATGGGCGCCTTCGCCGAGTTGGTGGGACCGGAGGGGCAGGTGGCCGACCTGGGCTGCGGGCCCGGCCGGGTCACCGCCCACCTCGCCTCGCTCGGCCTGCGGGTCTTCGGCCTCGACCTCTCCGCCTCGATGCTCGCGATCGCGCGCCGCGAGAATCCGGGCCTGCGGTTCGAGCAGGGCTCCATGCTGGAGCTGGACCTGCCCGACGGCGCGCTCGCGGGGGCCGTCTCCTGGTACTCGTCGATCCACACCCCGTGGGAGCGGCTGCCCGACCTCTTCGCGGAGGTACGGCGCGTGCTGGCCCCCGGCGGGCACCTGCTCCTCGCCTTCCAGGTCGGCGACGAGCCGAGCCGCCTCGACCGGCCCTTCGGTCACCCGGTCACCCTGGACTTCGAACGGCGGCGACCGGAGCCGATGGCGGAGTTGCTGGAGGAGGCCGGTTTCACGGTCCTGTCCCGGACGGTGCGCGTGCAGGAGGAGGACACGTCCTCGAAGGTTCCGCAGGCCTGCCTGATCGCCCGCCGCTGAGCGCACACCGGCCTCGGGCGTCGCGCACAGCCCTGGGGACGCGTCGTACCGCCCCTACGGGGTGTCGTACAGCCCCTCCACCGCCCCCGCGAAGTCCCGCATGATCACGTCGCGCCGGAGCTTCATCGAGGGGGTCAGATGGCCCTCCCACTCCGTGAAGTCCCTCGGCAGGACGGCGAAGCGGCGGATGGACTCCGGGCGGGAGACGAGCTTGTTGGCCTCGTCGACCGCGCGCTGGAGCACCGCCAGCACCTCCTCGTCGTCGGTGAGCAACTCCGGCGGCACCGGGTGCTTGCCGTTCATGCGGCGCCAGTGGGTGACGCCGTCGGGGTCGAGGGTGATCAGCGCGCTGACGTACGGGCGGCGGTCGCCCAGGACGATGCACTGGGAGATCAGGGGGTGCGAGCGCAGCCAGTTCTCCAGCGGGGCCGGGGCGACGCTCTTGCCGCCCGCGGTGATCAGCAGTTCCTTCTTGCGGCCGGTGATCGTCAGATACCCGTCGTCGTCCAGGCTGCCGATGTCGCCGGTGGCGAACCAGCCGTCGGGGGCGGCCGGGACGACGCCGCCCGCCTGCGGGTCCCAGTAGCCGGGCAGGACCTGGTCGCCGGCGATGAGGATCTCGCCGTCGGCGGCGATCCGGACGCGGGTGCCGGGCAGCGGCCAGCCGACCGTGCCGAGGCGCGGCTTCAGCGGGGGCGTCACCGTCGCCGCGGCCGTCGTCTCGGTGAGGCCGTAGCCCTCGAAGATCTCGATGCCGGCCCCGGCGTAGAAGGCGGCCAGGCGGCGGCCGAGCGGGGAGCCTCCGCAGATGGCGTACCGGACCCGGCCGCCCATGGCGTTGCGGATCTTCCGGTAGACGAGGGGGTCGTAGAAGGAGCGGGCGGTCTTCAGGGCGCGGCCCGGGCCGCTGCCCGTGCCCGCCTGGCGGGCCTCCATGGCCTCGCCGTAGCGCTCGGCCACCGAGACGGCGCGGTCGAAGGCCGAGGCCCGGCCGCCCGACTCGGCCTTGGCGCGGGCGCTGTTGAAGACCTTCTCCAGCATGTACGGGATGGTGAGGAGGCAGGTCGGGCGGAAGGCCGCCAGGTCGGGCAGCAGGTCCGCCGGCTTGAGGCTCGGCGCGTGGCCGAGGCGGACCCGGGCACGGACGCAGGCCACGGCGACCATGCGGCCGAAGACGTGGGACATGGGGAGGAAGAGCAGGACCGAGGGGTCGTCGCCCGTCTTGGCCTTGAAGACGGGGTAGAGCAGCTCGATCGCGTTGTCGACCTCGGCGAAGAAGTTCCCGTGGGTGAGCGCGCAGCCCTTCGGGCGGCCGGTGGTGCCCGAGGTGTAGACGAGGGTGGCCAGCGTGCTCGGGCTCAGCATGCCCCGGCGGACCTCCACCTCCGCGTCCGGCACCCGCTCACCCAGCTCGGCCAGTCGCTCCACATGGCCCTTCTCCATGACCCACAGGTGCTTGAGGTCGGGGATGCGGTCCAGCTCGGGGCCGAGGGCCGCGGCCTGCGCGCTGGTCTCGGTGACCAGGGCGACCGCGCCGGAGTCCTGGAGGATCCAGCGGGTCTGGAAGAGGGAGGAGGTCGGGTAGACGGGGACGGTGACCAGGCCGGCCGCCCACGCGGCGAAGTCGAGCAGCGTCCACTCGTACGTCGTCCGGGCCATGATCGCGATGCGGTCGCCCGGCGCCAGGCCCTCGGCGATCATGCCCCTGGCCACCGCCAGCACCTGTTCGGCGAACCCGGCCGCCGTCACGTCGGACCAGTCCCCGTCCGGCGATCGGCGGCTGAGGACCACCTGGTCCGCGGCCGCGGCCGCGTTGTCGAAGGGCAGGTCGGCGAGCGAGCCGCGCCGCGCCGGCGGGGCGAACGGCGGTACGTACGCCTCCCGTACGGCCCCGTCCAGCCGCCGCGTCTCGGGCGCCACCAGGGTGGGGCCGGGCGAGTCGGCGTAGGCGGCGGATGCGGCGAAGGAGGGAAGCGGGGTGGACACGGGCGGCTCCTGGGACGTGCAGCGGCGAGACTGCTTCTGCTGTCACTGGCTCGGCTGTCGCTGCTCTGCCGCATGACGTACGTGCCTCGCGCGCCGAGGCGTTCATCGCCGGTCACGTGGACCTGGGTTACCGGCGGTCAGTGTCGGGATCGTACGGTGCCCTCGTGGGGAGTTGGTGCGGGTTCGGGGATGGTCCCGCGCCGGACGTGTGCAGTCTCGGGGGTTACCTGCCAGTAGGTCACGTTCGTTCCAGTATGGCCGTGACGCCCTGACCACCCGCCGCGCAGACGGAGATCAGCCCGCGCCCGGGGCCGCCCCGCTCGGCGAGCAGTCCGGCAAGCGTCGCCACGATGCGGGCGCCGGTCGCGGCGAAGGGGTGGCCGGTGGCGAGGGAGGAGCCGGCCACGTTCAGGCGGGCCCGGTCCACCGGAGCCAGGCCCCGTTTCTCCCAGGCCGCCAGCGTGGCCAGTACCTGGGACGCGAACGCCTCGTGGATCTCGACCAGGTCGAAGTCCTCGATCCCGAGCCCGGCGCCCTCCAGCATGCGCGGGACCGCGTACGCCGGGGCCATCAGCAGCCCGTCCTCGCCGCCCGCGACATCGCCGCCGACGAAGTCCACGGCCGCCGTCTCGTACGCCGTCAGGAAGGCGAGGGGCTCGAGGCCGCGCGCCTCGGCCCACTCCTCGCTCGCCAGCAGCACGGTCGCCGCGCCGTCCGTCAGGGGCGTCGAGTTGCCCGCCGTCATCGTGGGGGCGGCGCCGTCCAGGCCGAACACCGGTCGCAGCGCGGCCAGTTTCTCCACCGTCGAGCCGGGGCGCAGGTTCTGGTCGCGGGCCAGGCCCCGGAAGGGGATCACCAAGTCCCGGAAGAGACCGCGTTCGTACGCCGCCGCCAGTCGCCGGTGGCTCGCGGCGGCCAGTTCGTCCTGGGCCTCGCGGGTGATGCCCCAGGCGCGGGCGGTGACCGCGGCGTGCTCGCCCATCGACAGGCCGGTGCGCGGTTCGGCGTTGCGCGGGATGTCGGGGACCAGGTGGCCCGGGCGGACCTTGGCCAGCGCCTTCGCCCGGCCGCCGAGGGACTTCGCCCGGCGGGCCTCCAACAGGACGCGGCGCAGGCGGTCGTTGACGCCCAGGGGTGCGTCGCTCGCCGTGTCCGCGCCGCCCGCGATCGCCGACTCGGTCTGGCCGAGGGCGATCTTGTTGGCGGCGGCGATCACGGCCTGGAGGCCGGTGCCGCAGGCCTGCTGGATGTCGTACGCGGGGGTGCGCGGGTCCAGGGCCGAGCCGAGGACCGTCTCACGGGCGAGGTTGAAGTCGCGGCTGTGTTTGAGGACCGCGCCGGCGACGAACTCACCGACCGCGCCCGGCGCCTGGAGGCCGTGGCGCTCCACCAGGCCGTCGAGGGCCGCGGTGAGCATCTCCTGGTTGGAGGCGGTGGCGTACGGCCCGTCGGAGCGGGCGAACGGGATGCGCGCGCCGCCGACGACCGCGACGCGCCGCGCCTTCGGCGACTTCAGGGGGCTCATGCCGACCTCACCTCGACCTGCTCTCGTTCCACGGGCTTACCTCCGGTAACCTTACTCCAGAGTAAGCACAAGTGGGCATCGTCCGGAGCCCCCGTACGGCCTTTTACGGAGCTGGGAGTCACACATGGCCGACCGCTATCTGAGCTTCACCGGCACCGCGCCCGGCCGTTTCCTCACCCGCCGCCTCGGGCTGCCGCAGCCCGCCGAACTCGAACGCCGGTCCCTCGACGGCGGCCTGCTGCACCTCACCGCGGGCAAGCCGGACCTCGGGCTCGCGCCCGTACTGGCACGCACGGGACTCGGCGAGGACGTCGCCGGACGCCCCGCCGCCGTCGTCCTCGACGCCACCGGCGTCCGGGACGTCGACGCGCTCGCCGAGGTACACGCCGCGCTGCACCCCGTCGTACGGTCCGTCGCCACGAGCGGCCGGGTGGTCGTGCTCGGCGCCCCGCTCGACCCCGCCGACCATCATCAGGCGGCCGTCCAGCAGGCGTTGGAGGGCTTCACGCGCTCGCTCGGCAAGGAGATCGGGCGGGGCAGGACGGTCAACCTCGTCCGGCTCGGCGACGCCGACGCCGCCGAGTCCACCCTGCGCTTCCTCCTCTCCCCCGCCTCCGCCTACGTCAGCGGCCAGGTGATCGAGGTCGGGGCGGCCGACACCCCGGTCACCATCCCCGACGACTGGGACCTCCCCCTCGCCGGACGCACCGCGCTGGTCACCGGCGCCGCGCGCGGCATCGGCGCGGCGGTCGCCGCCACGCTGGCCGGGCAGGGCGCCCACGTCGTCGTCCTCGACGTGCCGCGGGCCGAGGAGGAGGCGCGGAAGGTCGCCGAGCGCCTCGGCGGCTCCGCCCTCGCGCTCGACATCACCGCCGCCGACGCGGGCGAACGCATCGCCGCCGCCCTGCCCGGCGGCCTCGACGTCCTCGTCCACAACGCGGGCGTCACCCGCGACCGGCGCCTGGTCAACATGGACGCCGAACGCTGGGGTTCCGTCCTCGACGTCAACCTCGCCAGCGTCCTGCGCACCACGGACGCGCTGCTCGCGGCGGGTGCGCTGAACCGGGGCGGCCGGATCGTGGCGACGGCCTCGATCGCCGGTATCGCGGGCAACGCGGGCCAGACCAACTACGGCGCGAGCAAGGCGGGCATCGTCGGCCTGGTCCGCTCCCTCGCGCCGCGCGCACGGACCGAACACGGGGTGACGGTGAACGCGGTCGCGCCGGGGTTCATCGAGACGCGGATGACCGCGGCGGTCCCGCTGTTCATCCGCGAGGCGGGCCGCCGCATGAACTCCCTCGCCCAGGGCGGACTGCCGGCCGACGTCGCCGAGACCACCGCCTGGCTCGCGCACCCGGCCTCGGGGGCGGTCAACGGCCAGGTCGTGCGGGTCTGCGGCCAGAGCCTGCTGGGGGCCTGATGACCACCGCGGCCCGCACGACGAACACGCTGACCGGCGTCCCCGCCCTCCCGCCGCTCCTCCTGCGCGGCGCCCTGCTGTCGCCCCTCAAGCGGCCCCGCCCCGACGCGGACTTCCCCCGTACCCGGCTGGTGCTGCCCGGCCTGCGCGTGGACCTCGCCCGGCTGGCCGCCTATGAGAGGGTGTGCGGGTTCCCGACCGGGGCGGACGCGCTTCCGGTGACGTATCCGCACGTGCTGGCCTTCCCGCTGGCCATGCGGCTGATGAGCGGCCGGGACTTCCCGCTGCCGCTGCTCGGGCTCGTCCACACGTCGATCGGCATCACCCGGCGGGCCACCATGCCCGCGACCGCCGAGTACGAACTCACCACGTACGTCGAGGGCCTGGCGCCGCACCGGCGCGGGACCGAGGCCACGGTCGTGACGGAGCTGCGGTCCGGCGCGGACCTCGTGTGGGAGTCCCGCAGTACGTACCTGGCGAGGCACCGCACAGCCGGACACCCTCCCGAGGCCCCTTCCCCCCGGAACCCCGAGCCCCTCCCCACCCTCGCCCGATGGCGCTTCGCCGGTGACGTCGGACGGCGCTACGGTGCCGCGTCCGGTGACCGCAACCCGATCCACCTGCACCCGCTCACCGCCCGCCCGTTCGGCTTCCCGCGGGCCATCGCGCACGGCATGTGGACCGTGGCCCGGTGCCTCGCCGAGCACGGGACGCCGGACGCGGCCGTGGTGCGGGCGGACTTCCGGGCGCCGGTGGCGCTGCCGGGGACGGTGACGTACGGGGCCGGGGAGGGCGGGCGGTTCGAGCTGCGCGACGGTGAGGGGCGGCGGCCGCACCTGTCCGGCGAGGTCGGGCCCTACCGGGCCTGAACGAGTCGGCCCTACCCGGCCCGAACGGTGTCGGCCCCCGCGGGGCCTGAACGAGGGCGGCCCTTACCCGGCCCGGACGAGGCCGGCCCTGCCTGTCCGGCGAGGCCGCCCTACCCGGCCCGGACCGGGACGGCCTGTGTCGGCGGCTCCGGCCCGGAGTCCTCCGGCGGGGACCAGGGCCGGCCCCCCATCAGGTCGCCCAGGCCGGCCCAGGCGAAGTTCATCAGGGTCGCCGCCGCCTGCTTGGCGGTGACACCCTCCGTGGCGCCGGCCCAGTCGGCGAGCGACTCGGCGGCGCCGACCAGCGCCTCGGCCAGCCCGGCGACCTCGTCCTCGGGCAGGTGCGGGTCCCGGTGCGCGTCCCGCGCCGCCGCGGCGATCAGCTGCGTCACGAACGTGACGATCTCCTCCCGCATCGCCGCCACCTCGGCCGCGAACCGCTCGCCGTGGGTACGGGCATGGAGGTGCAGCACCCGCCAGGCGTCCGGGTTCCGCGCGGTGTGCGTGAAGAACGCCCGCAGCCCCGACCAGAGTTGCCCGTCGGCGGACAGTCCCGGACGCACACCGGCCCGCACCGCCTCGGTGAGGGCGCGGGCCTCGCGGCGGATGCAGGCGGTGAAGAGATCGTCCTTCGAGTTCAGGTACAGGTACACCAGCGGCTTGGAGACACCCGCCAGTTCGGCGATCTCGTCCATCGACGCCGCCATGTACCCGCGTTGCCCGAAGACGCTCACCGCGGCGTCCAGCATCTGCTGCTCACGGACCGCACGCGGCATCCGCTTGGTCTTCCCAGCACCCATGCGAATCAGCGTACGGTCCGTGCGGCGGTGATCAGGACGTCAGCGCGACGCCGGCACCTGGAACACGTCGGTCAGACGGCGGCCGGAACCGGCTCCGGCGCCTGCTTCTCCGGCTCCCGCTCGCGCTCCGGCTCGTCGATCGGCGAGCTGTGCGCCGTGTCGTAGGCCTTGCGGTCGAGCAGTCCCTCGCGGGCCGAGACGATGACCGGGACCAGCGCCTGGCCGGCCACGTTCGTCGCCGTGCGCATCATGTCCAGGATCGGGTCGATGGCGAGGAGCAGGCCGACGCCCTCCATGGGCAGGCCCAGCGTGGACAGGGTCAGGGTCAGCATGACCGTGGCGCCGGTGAGGCCGGCCGTGGCGGCGGAGCCGACCACCGAGACGAAGGCGATCAGCAGGTAGTCGCCGATGCCGAGCTGGATGTCGAAGATCTGCGCGACGAAGATCGCGGCGATCGCCGGGTAGATCGCTGCGCAGCCGTCCATCTTGGTCGTGGCGCCGAACGGCACGGCGAAGGACGCGTACTCCTTCGGCACGCCGAGGCGCTCGGTGACCTTCTGGGTGAGCGGCATGGTGCCGACGGAGGAGCGGGAGACGAAGGCCAGCTGGATCGCGGGCCAGGCGCCCTTGAAGAACTGGAGCGGGCTGGCCTTGGCGACGGTGGCGAGCAGCACCGGGTAGACCACGAACATCACGATCGCGCAGCCGACGTAGATGTCGGCGGTGAAGGTGGCGTACTTGCCGATGAGGTCCCAGCCGTAGGTGGCGATGGCGTTGCCGATGAGGCCGACGGTGCCGAGCGGGGCGAGGCGGATGACCCACCACAGGGCCTTCTGGAGGAGGGCGAGGATCGACTCGCTCAGGTTCAGGATCGGCTGGGCCTTCTCGCCGAGCTGGAGGGCGGCGATGCCGGCGACGGCGGCCATGAAGACGATCTGCAGGACGTTCAGGTCGGTGAACGGCGTGATGACGTCGGTCGGCACGATGCCGGTCAGGAAGTCGATCCAGGAACCGGTGTTCTCGGGCTTCGCGCCGTCGGCCGGAGTGAGGCCGGTGCCGGCTCCGGGGTTGGTGACCAGGCCGATGGTCAGGCCGATGGCCACCGCGATCAGCGACGTGATCATGAACCAGAGAAGGGTGCGGGACGCCAGGCGGGCCGCGTTGTTGACCTTCCGCAGGTTGGTGATCGACACCAGGATCGCGAAGAAGACGAGCGGAGCGACGGCCAGCTTCAGCAGGCCGATGAAGGTGCCACCGACCTTCTCCAGGGTGGTGACCAGCCAGGATATGTCCTGGCTGCGGGCCAGCCAGCCCAGCAGGACACCGAGCACGAGACCGGCGAGTATCTGGGCCCAGAAGGGCACCTTGAGGTACTTCTTGACGTTCGTGACTGAAGACACGGACATGCTCCGTAGGGGGACGGGACGCGGGGACGGACGCGCTGGGCTGACGTGGAGAACGACGGATGAGGGGGAACGTCAGGGGCGACAGTTCGCGGACGCGCACCGACAGAGGTCCACGTGCAGGCGCGCCACGAGCGCGAGGCTCGGCGGTGTGTGGGGCGCGGCTGCGTGCTTCATGCACACGACTTTAACACCTGTGCTTTGAGACCCCCAAAGCCTCTCTTTGAGAGGCAGGAGACGCCTACCGCCCGTAAAACGCAGATGGCCCCGGTTTCCTACGCATTCGGAAACCGGGGCCTGCGCGTGTGTGACGGACGTTACGAGGTCTGACTACGAGGTCTGGCCCTGCGCCCGCGCCGTGTCGTCGGCGCTGTCCTCCTGGCCGCGGTTGGCCTCGAGGTTGGCCTTCATACGGTCCACGCGGCTCACGACCTGGACCGAGGCCCGGTCCCGCTCCTTGCGCAGCGCGACGTAGCTGATGGGGGCCGAGATCAGCAGGGAGAGCAGGACGATCCACATACCGTTGGAGTCACCGAGGCCGCGCGGGAACACGCCGACGTAGACGAGCCCCCAGACCGCGACGAGGCAGCCCACGAAGATCCCGAGGCGCATCAGCGTGTAGCGGAGCATCTCAATCCACTCTTCCGTTTCTGGCACAAAGAGGCACTGTCCAGTGAAACATGCCGGGTCGCCGATCTTTCGGCGGGGTCGGTCCGCGACGGGAACGCGCTCAGGTCAGCGGCAGCAGCATGAAGACGTCGTCCCGGTCGTCCCCCGGTGCCACGCGGATCGCGCCGGGCACCCGGCCGACCTCCTTGTAGCCGCAGGACTCGTAGAAACGCTCCAGGCCGAGGCCGCCCCGGCAGGTGAGCCGGATCGCCTCGATGCCCGGGACGGTGCGGGCCGCGTCCGCGGCGGCGGCCATCAGGTCCCGGCCGTAGCCCCGGCCCTGGTGACGCGGGTGGACCATCACCGTGTAGAACCACAGCCAGTGGGTCATCAGCCGGTGCGTGTTGAGGGCGAGGAACGCGGTGGCGGCCACCCGCCCCTCCTCGTCGTGGCCGACGAGCAGGCGGGTGCGGCCCTCGGCCATGCCCACCAGGTGCCTGACCAGCTCGGGGCGGATGTCCTCCCGCGTCACCGGCGGCACGAAGCCCACGGAGCCGCCCGCGTTGGAGACGTCGGTCCACAGGTCGAGTACACCGTCGCGGAGGTCGGGGGTGACGGCTGGATCGAAGGTGAAAGTAAGGGACACTAGTCCATAGTAGCCATTACGCGAGTGCCTGTGCCGCCACCCGCAGGTCCGAGACCAGTCCCCGGTACGCCCCGTCCCGGTCCTCGGCCCGCAGCACCGCCGACGGATGCACGGTCGGCACCAGCCGTTCCGGACGCCCGTGGATCTCCTCCTCCAGCAGCGTGCCGCGCACCTGCGTGACCCGGAAGGAGGAGCCGAGCAGCGCCTTGCCGGCCGTGGCACCGAGCACCACGATCAGTTCGGGTTCCACGAGGGCCAGCTCGGCGGCCAGCCAGGGGCCGCAGGCGGTCATCTCGCGCAGGGTGGGCGCCTTGTGGATACGGCGCTTGCGGGGCTCCGCCCGCGTGAACTTGAAGTGCTTGACGGCGTTGGTGACGTAGGCGTCCGCCGGGTCGATGCCGGCGTCCGCCAGCGCCCGGTCGAGCAGGCCCCCGGCGGGGCCGACGAAGGGCTTGCCCTGCCGGTCCTCCTGGTCGCCGGGCTGCTCGCCGATCAGCATCACGCGGGCGGTCGCCCCGCCGGCGCCGAAGACCGTCTGCGTGGCGTCCCGATGCAGGGGGCAGCCCCTGCACCCGGCGGCGGCCCTGCGCAGGGCGGGGAGGCCGCCGCGCTTCGGAACGAAGGGTTCGGCGGTGTAAGCGTCCTCGGTACCGGCCATGTGGTCCGACTACCCGCCGCGGGGGGTCGGACCCGTGTCGACTGCGGGTGGTCTGTGGTTGCTCGCGCAGTTCCCCGCGCCCCTGAAAGGGGCGCGGGGAACTGCGCGACCAGCCCTCACCGGCCCGCAGCCGGACAACAACCGCGGAAATCAGACCCGCATCGGCTGCGGCGACTCCCGACGCCCCGCGTCGGGCCCCTCGAACTCCCGGATGATCTCGTACCGCGTGTTGCGCTCGACCGGCCGGAACCCCGCGTCGCGGATCAGGTCGAGCAGATCCTCGCGGGTCAGCTTGTTCGGCGTGCCGAAGTCGTCCGCGTCGTGCGTGATCTTGTACTCGACCACCGAGCCGTCCATGTCGTCGGCGCCGTGCTGGAGGGCCAGCTGGGCCGTCTGGACGCCGTGCATGACCCAGAAGACCTTGACGTGCGGGACGTTGTCGAAGAGCAGGCGCGAGACCGCGAAGGTCTTCAGCGCCTCCGCACCGGTCGCCATCTGCGTCCGGGCCTGGAGCCGGTTGCGGACCTTGCCGTCCCGCATGTCCACGAAGTCGTGCTGGTAGCGCAGCGGGATGAAGACCTGGAAGCCGCCCGTCTCGTCCTGGAGCTCACGCAGCCGCAGTACGTGGTCCACGCGGTGGCGCGGCTCCTCGATGTGGCCGTAGAGCATGGTGCACGGCGTCTTCAGACCCTTCTCGTGCGCCAGGCGGTGGATGCGCGACCAGTCCTCCCAGTGGGTGCGGTGGTCGACGATGTGCTGCCGCACCTCCCAGTCGAAGATCTCGGCGCCGCCGCCGGTCAGGGACTCCAGACCGGCGTCGATCAGCTCGTCGAGGATCTCGGACGCGGACATCCCGGAGATGGTCTCGAAGTGGTGGATCTCGGTGGCCGTGAACGCCTTGAGCGACACGTCGGGCAGCGCGGCCTTCAGCTCCCGCAGCGAGCGCGGGTAGTAGCGCCACGGCAGGTTCGGGTGCAGGCCGTTGACGATGTGCAGCTCGGTGAGGTTCTCGCCCTCCATCGCCTTGGCGAGCTTCACCGCCTCCTCGATGCGCATCGTGTACGCGTCCTTCTCCCCCGGCTTGCGCTGGAAGGAGCAGTACGCGCAGGAGGCGGTGCACACGTTGGTCATGTTGAGGTGGCGGTTGACGTTGAAGTGGACGACGTCGCCGTTCTTCCGCGTCCGCACCTCGTGCGCGAGGCCGCCGAGCCAGGCCAGATCGTCCGACTCGTACAGCGCGATGCCGTCCTCGCGGGTCAGCCGCTCCCCGGAGCGGACCTTCTGCTCCAGCTCCCGCTTGAGCCCGGCGTCCATGCGATACCTCTTTCTGAGACTGACTCGTCAACCGTACGCCCCGGCTACTGGACCTCTTCCGGCAGCTCGCCCACCCGGTTCTCCCACTTGGTGGAGAGCACGATGGTGGTACGGGTCCTGGACACGCCCTTCGTGCCCGACAGCCGGCGGATGATGCTCTCCAGGCCGTCCACGTCGGCCGCGCGCACCTTGAGCATGTAGGAGTCGTCGCCGGCGATGAACCAGCAGTCCTCGATCTCCCGCAGGTCCCGCAGGCGCTGCGCCACGTCCTCGTGGTCGGCGGCGTCGGAGAGCGAGACGCCGATCAGGGCGGTGACGCCGAGGCCGAGCGAGGCGGCGTCCACGGTGGCCCGGTAACCGGTGATGACACCGGCCGCCTCCAGCCGGTTGATGCGGTCGGTGACGCTGGGCCCCGACAGTCCGACGAGGCGCCCCAGCTCCGCGTAGGAGGCCCGGCCGTTCTCCCTGAGGGCCTGGATGAGCTGCCTGTCCACCGCGTCCATGCGATCGAAGCCTTCCGCTGAAGAGTTCTGAAGATGTGGGTAACAAACGTGTGGGGGGAGGTGGTGCTCAGGTGGTGGGGCGTGCCCCGCCGAGGTCACCGCGCCAGCGGCGGTAGAGGTCGTGCTCGACACCCGCCGCGTCGAGGACGCGTCCGGCGACGAAGTCCACCAGGTCCTGGATGTGCGTCGCCCCCGCGTAGAAGGCCGGCGAGGCGGGCACCACGGACGCGCCCGCGTCGTCCAGTGTCACCAGGTGCCGCAGCGTCCGGCCGTCCAGCGGGGTCTCCCGTACGGCCACGACCAGCTTGCGCCCCTCCTTCAGGGTCACGCTCGCCGACCGCTGCAGCAGGTCCTTCGAGAGCCCGAGCGCGACGCCCGCGACCGAGGCCGTCGACGCGGGCACGATCAGCATGCCCTTGGCCGGGTACGACCCGGAGGACGGCCCGGCCGCGAGGTCGCCCGCGCTCCAGTGCCGTACCCGGTCGCCGGCCAGGTCGGCGTCGAAGGTGCCGGGCTTGCCGTCGGCGCCCCGAGACAGCCAGGTGTGCAGGTCGGTCCGCCAGTGGGCGTCACGGAAGGAGATGCCGGTCTCGTCGAGCAGGGTGAGCCGCGAGGCCCGGCTGACCACCAGGTCGACGCTCTCGCCCGCCGCGAGCAACGCCCGCAGCACCGCCGCGGCGTACGGCGTGCCGGACGCCCCCGACACCCCCACGATCCAAGGCGCGCGCTGCGTCTGTCCTGGCTTCATGATGCCGAGCCTAGTCGCAGGCTCATGGTTTTCAGACAGTGAGGCCCCGCACCAGCAGGTCCAGCAGCGCGCACACGAACAGGGCGATGCCGATGAAGCCGTTGACCGAGAAGAACGCCCTGTTCAGGCGGGACAGGTCGTGCGGGCGCACGATGGTGTGCTCGTAGACGAAGGCGGCCGCGACGATCAGCAGGCCGAGCCAGAACAGGACGCCGGCGTCGGTGGCGACGGCGTACCAGGCGAACAGGGCCGTGGTGACGGTGTGGCAGGCGCGGGCGCCCCAGATGGCCGCCGGGACGCCGAAGCGGGCCGGGACCGACTTCACGCCGACCCGCCGGTCGGTCTCGACGTCCTGGCAGGCGTAGATCAGGTCGAAGCCGCCGATCCAGATGCCGACCGCGAGGCCGAGGATCACGGCCTCCCAGGACCACTCGCCGGTGATCGCCAGCCAGCCGCCGATCGGGCCCATCGCCTGGGCGAGGCCGAGGATGGCCTGCGGGAAGTTCGTGAACCGCTTGCCGTACGGGTAGACCACCATCGGGATCACCGCGATGGGGGCGAGGACCAGGCAGAGCGGGTTGAGCAGGGCCGCGGCGCCCAGGAAGACGACCAGGGCGATCAGCGCGCCGGTCCAGGCGTGCCTGACCGACATGGCGCCGGTGACCAGTTCGCGGTGGGCGGTGCGCGGGTTGCGGGCGTCGATCTCGCGGTCGATGATCCGGTTGACCGCCATCGCGAAGGTGCGCAGGCCGACCATGGCGACGGTGACCAGGAGCAGCCGGCCCCAGTGGATGTTCTCGTCCCACTCGTACATCGCCGTCAGGGCGGCGATGTAGGCGAAGGGCAGCGCGAAGACCGAGTGCTCGATCATCACCAGGCGCAGGAACGCCTTGGTACGCCCCGGCTGCTGCGGCAGCGCAGCGGAAGCCGACGTCACAGTCCGTACTCCTTCCAGCGGCGGTCGACCTTCGCCGCCGTCTCCGGGTCGGACAGCACCATGTCCGGCCAGCCCCCGTCCCGGGTGTACCCCTCCTCGGGCAGCTTCTTCGTCGCGTCGATGCCCGCCTTGCCGCCCCAGAACTGCTGGTAGGAGGCGTGGTCGAGATGGTCGACCGGGCCCTCGACGACGGTGAGGTCGCGGGCGTAGTCCGTGTTGCCCAGCGCCCGCCAGGCGACCTCGTGCAGGTCGTGGACGTCGCAGTCGGAGTCGACAACCACGATCAGCTTGGTCAGGGACATCATGTGGGCGCCCCAGATGGCGTGCATGACCTTCTGCGCGTGCTTGGGGTACTTCTTGTCGATCGAGACGATCGCGCAGTTGTGGAAGCCGCCGGCCTCGGGGAGGTGGTAGTCCACGATGTCCGGGACGATGATCTTGAGGAGCGGAAGGAAGAAACGCTCCGTCGCCTTCCCCAGCGGGCCGTCCTCCGTCGGCGGGCGGCCGACCACGATCGACTGGAGCAGCGGACGCTTCCGCATCGTCACGCAGTCGATCTTCAGGGCGGGGAACGGCTCCTGCGGCGTGTAGAAGCCGGTGTGGTCACCGAAGGGGCCCTCGGGCAGCATCTCGCCGGGCTCCAGCCAGCCCTCGATGACGACCTCGGCCTGCGCCGGGACCTGGAGCGGGACCGTCTTGCAGTCGACCATCTCGATCCGCTTGCCCTGGAGGAACCCGGCGAAGAGGTACTCGTCGATGTCGCCGGGGAGGGGGGCGGTGGAGGCGTAGGTCACGGCGGGCGGGCAGCCGAAGGCGACCGCGACCGGCAGGCGCTCGCCGCGCCGGGCGGCGACCTGGTAGTGGTTCCGGCTGTCCTTGTGGATCTGCCAGTGCATGCCGATGGTGCGCTTGTCGTGGCGCTGGAGGCGGTAGAGGCCCAGGTTCCGGATGCCCGTCTCGGGGTCCTTGGTGTGGGTGAGCCCGAGGTTGAAGAAGGAGCCGCCGTCGTCGGGCCACGTGAAGAGGGCGGGGAGCCGGTCGAGGTCCACGTCGTCGCCGGTGAGGACGACCTCCTGCACCGGCGCGCTGCCCGGTTTCACCTTCTTCGGCGGTACGTGCGTCATCGCGCCGAGCTTGCCGAAGGCCTCGCGCACGCCGACGAAGCCCTGCGGCAGCTCGGGGCGGAGCAGCCCGCCGATCTTGTCCGAGATGTCGGAGTACGACTTCAGGCCGAGGGCCTTGAGCAGGCGCCGGTCGGTGCCGAAGACGTTCATCGCGAGGGGCATGTCGGAGCCCTTCACGTTCTCGAAGAGCAGGGCGGGGCCGCCGGCCTTGTTCACCCGGTCGACGATCTCCCCGATCTCCAGGTGGGGATCCACCTCGGCCGTGATGCGCTTGAGGTCACCCTCGCGGTCCAGGGCCCTGAGCAGCGAGCGAAGATCGTCGTAAGCCATGCCGTCCAGTATCCCCGAGCGGCTACCCTGGCCCTGTACCTGGGGGCCGTGACGCGTCCCCACCCCGTCGCTTCCGCTGGAGACGCCCATGCTCCGGGTGCTGATGTTCCTCGTGCCACTGGCGTTGAGCGTCTACGCGTTCATCGACTGCATCAGTACGAAAGACGCCGACATCCGCCACATGCCCAAGCCGCTGTGGGCGATCCTCGTGCTGCTCTTTCCGCTGGTCGGCTCGATCTCCTGGCTCATCGCCGGCAAGAAGCGGCAGGCGGCGGGCGCTTCGCCGTGGCAGGGCGGCGGGCGACGGCAGTTCGTGGCGCCGGACGACAATCCGGAGTTCCTGAAGTCCCTGGGCGACCAGCCCGGCAAAGCGGACGAGGACCGGGGCGAGGACGGTCCGCGGGACACCGGCCGGAGCGGCCCCGAGGACGACGAGGACCGCAGGGGCGGCAAGCGGGACGGGGCCTGAGGCGCCCCGGTCCTCCCGCCGCGAGCCCCCGCGGGGCCGCCATGACCACTCACGGGAAGCCGCGTCTTCAGTACGCGAGCCCCGAGGCCGTTGTCGCAGATGTCCGGTGATGCCTCGTCACCCGGCCCTCTTCACGGATTCCGGAGTCACCGGGGTGAAGAAGTTGACCAGGTTGCCGTCGGGGTCGCGGAAGAGGAAGGAGCGGTTGCCCCAGGGCATCGTCGTGGGCTCCTTGACGATGTCGTCCACGAGGCCGGTCAGGTTGCGGTGCACGCCGTCCACGTCGTCGACGCGGAACTCGATGATGACGCTGCGGTTGTCGGCCGGGCGGGCGGAGCCCGGCGCGAAGAGCGGAACGGTCCGGGTACTGCCGATCGCGAGGGTGCCCGAGGCGGTGCGGAGTTCGGCGAAGTCCTCGGTGACCCGGTCGGCGCGGACTCCGGTGGCGCGCTCGTAGAAGTCGACGAGGCGGGCGACGTCGCCCGTGATGATGCGGATCGAGACGAGGTTCACGGATTTCGCTCCTGGTCGGCGGGGCCGGCTGTCGTGACCGCACGCTAGGAGCGATGTAGGTCACCGAGCGTCCGCTTTCCGGCGGAGTGCCGGCGGCTCACCGCCAGGTCGTGGCGAGCGGGGCCGTGCCCGCCGGACGCCCCGCGGACACTCCGGGCAGCGCCTCCTCCGGGCCGTGTCAGGGCCCGGAGGAGGCGGAGGAGCGGCAGCGCGGGCACCCGCGGGAGACCCGGCACCTGGGCTGCCGGTGCCTCTTCGCGGACTGCGCCGTGCCCGAGCCGGTCATGGACTACGCCGTGCCCGAGCCGGTCATGGGCCGGCCGGGCTCCCCTGGAGCCACAGGTCGCACCTGTGGTCCTCGGGGAAGGTCGTCGACTGGGTGATCGCCTCTGGGGCGAGCACCTGCACCTTCGGGTACTGGTGCCAGCGCGGGGCGTCCGCCGCGTACGGGACGCCGGTGTGCGCGAAGTTGGTCCAGTAGCCGAGCATCTTCGCCGCCAGGGCGTTCTGGGCGGGGGTGCCCGACACGCCGCCGAAGACGTACCGGATCTCGGAGCCGTGCGGGGCGCCGAGGGGGAAGCTGATCGGCAGGTTCAGGTGGTCCATGGCCTGGCGGTCGGCGAACTCGTACTGGTACGAGCGGGTGTGGTCGGCCATCAGCTCCGCCGTGCGGGACTGGAGGCAGGCGAACTGCGAGTCGGTGAAGACCGCGCCCAGGGCCTCGGCGGGGGTGCCGTACCGGGACAGCGGGTAGCGGGCGAGGATCGCGTCGGACCGGTCGCCGTAGAGGGCGCGGACGGCCACCGGGTATCCGGCCGGCGTGAGTTGCCGTCCGGCCAGGTCGTACGTGGTCGCCACGGTGAGGCGGCCCTCGTCGGCGGTGGTGCCCTGGAGGACGGGGACGCGGTGGAAGCGGCCGCTCTCCAGCGCGTCCGGGATCTGGAGGGGCAGGACGCGGCCGTCGACGTTGGGGACCCAGCGGGTGCCGGGGTCCAGTGAGGCGATGAGCAGTTCACCGGCCGGCCTTGACCGCAGGCAGGCCGCGTCCGCGCAGCCCAGCGACTCGGCCCAGGAGGCGCCGGTGCGTTGCTGCGACTCCTGGGTGGGCAGGGGGAAGCCGCAGCCCGACTGGGCGATGGCGCGGTCGTACAGGCCGAGCGTGCGGGGCGAGACGAGGTGCTGGCAGACGCTGCCGCCGCCCGCCGACTCGCCGAAGATCGTCACGTTGTCCGGGTCGCCGCCGAACGCGGCGATGTTCTGCCGCACCCAGCGCAGGGCCGCCTGTTGATCGAGCAGGCCGTAGTTGCCGGAGACGCCCTCCGGCGACTCTCCGGCCAGTCCCGCGTGGGCGAGGTAGCCGAAGGCGCCGAGGCGGTAGTTGAGGGTGACGACGACCACGTCGCCCCGGGCGGCCAGCTCACCGCCGTCGTAGAAGGTCCCGGAGCCGATGGTGAAGCCGCCGCCGTGGATCCAGACCATCACGGGCCTCTCGCGCGGGGAGCGCTCGGCGGGTGTGTGGACGTTGAGGTAGAGGCAGTCCTCGCTGGGGGTGCCGGGTCCGGCCAGATCGCCCCAGGGGGTGGACGAGTTCGCCTGCATGCAGGGGTTGCCGGGGGCCGTGGCGTCGCGGACGCCTGTCCAGCGCGCGGGCGGGGAGGGTGGCGTCCACCGCCTGTCGCCGACCGGCGGTGCGGCGTAGGGGATGCCGAGGTAGGCGTTCGCGGACTCGCCCGTCTCGCCCCGCACCTGCCCGTACCGGGTGGTGACGGTCGTGTCCCCCGCCGCGGCGGCGGGTGCGGCGCCCAGACCGGCCGCCGACAGCAGGAGTGTGCCTGCCAGCGCCCCGCGTAAGCGGCGCCTCCACGACGACGGGCCTCGCGTCGCCCTTCCTGCCTCGGGTCTCGTGAGCGGAGCGGACATCGGCACCTCCGGGTGCGGGTCGGGTGGCACGGTCACCGCAGTGTCGACGTCCCGACGCCCTCTCCGCATCGCGTGAATCACCAGTCCCGCCCACGGCCCCCTACCCTCGACGCGATGACGAACGACCGCCGTCTGCGCACCGTCGACCTCGCCCGCCTCGTCGGTCTCTCGACCCAGCAGATCCGCAACTACGAGGACGCCGGCGTCCTTCCACCGGCCGGGCGGACCGAGTCCGGTTACCGGGTCTTCGGCGAGCGGCACCGGCAGGCGCTGCTGACCTACCGCGAGCTGCGGGAGGGGTACGGGCCCGTGACGGCGAAGAGCGTCATGCGGACCGTGCACGACGGCGACGTGCCCGGCGCGCTCGCCCTCGTGGACGCCGCGCACGCCGCCCTGCACGAGGAGCGGGTCTCGCTGCGGGCGGCGAGGGAGGCGCTGACCGCGCTCGCCGGGCAGAAGGCCGAGCCGCCGCCCCGTTCCGGCGGGCTGCGCATCGGTGAGGTGGCCGCGCTGACCGGCGTGCGGACGTCCGCGCTGCGGGTGTGGGAGGCGGCGGGGCTGCTCGCGCCCGGGCGGGAGCGGGGCACGCAGTACCGCGTGTACGGGCCCGCCGACGTGCGCGACGCGCGGGTCGTGCGCACGCTGCGCCGGAGCCACTACCTGTTCGACCAGATCCGGCCCGTCCTGGACGGGCTGCGGCGGGAAGGGAACAGCGAGGCGCTGCGGGAGGCGGTCGCGGCGCGCGGGCACCTCCTCACCGCGCGGACCCGGGCGATGCTGGCGGGCGCGGGTGCACTCCACGCCTACCTGGAGGTAACGGCGGCCCGGTAGCGGGGGCGTACCGCCGTTCGAGGGGCCATCCGTTCCGTTGAAACGTGCCGACACACCAGGTGCGGGGGCGCGGGCTCGGCATTCCCTTGGTCGGGTCTGTACATCTGCGAACGGAGACCCCTCGTGCGACTGACCGACATCCACCGCTGCGAGATCCGGCCCGGGCGCCTCGTCGAGTGGACGCTCAGTCCGGCCACCGTCGAGGTCGCGGCAGCGCTGCCCGAGGACGCGCGGCCACCGGCGTACATCCAGGAGTCGCACATCCGGACGGCCCGGTCGGTCCGCGACGGCGGCCTGTTCGTGCCGACCTGGCTCGGCGCGGCCTTCGACATCCCGGGCCCGGTCGACCTGGACGCGCTCCAGGAGGCGCTGCGCGCCTGGACGCTGCGGCACGAGACGCTGCGCAGCGGCTTCCGCTGGAGCGGCGGGACCGGGGACGCGATGCGCCGGTTCACGCTGGCGGCGGACGCGGTGTCCCTGCACCGCGAGGACGTCGGCGACTTCCCGGACGCGACCGAACTGGCCCGCCACCTCCGGGACCGCTTCGACGGCGTCGCGGACGCGCTGCGCTGGCCCAACCTCATCTACACGGCGGTCGTCCGCGACGACGGCGTCAGCGTGTACATGGCCTTCGACCACAGCAACGTCGACGCCTACTCCATCTACCGCATCCCCGCCGAGATCCACGAGTTGTACACGGCCGGCGTCGCGGGCCGGATCGTGCCGCGTCCGCGGGTCGGCAGCTACGTCGACTTCTGCGAGGCCGAGCGGGCGGACGCGGACCGGATCGACGGCGACCACGACGTCGTGTCCCGCTGGCGGGAGTTCATCCGGCGGTGCGACGGGCGGCTGCCGTCCTTCCCCGTCGACCTGGGCGTGGAGCCCGGCGGGGCGCTGCCCGAGCAGAAGCTGATGCGCGAACCGCTGGTGGACGCGGCCGACGCCGCCGCGTTCGAGGCGTACTGCCGTCCCTACGGCGGCAGCCTGGTCGGTGTCCTGGCCGCCACCGCGCTGGTGGTCCACGAGATCGGCGGGGAGCCCGTCTACCGCACCATCGTGCCGTTCCACACCAGGTCGCGGTCCCAGTGGACGGAGTCGGTGGGCTGGTACGTGGGCGGCGCTCCGATCGAGGTCCCCGCGTCGGACGCCCAGGACTTCCCGGGCGCCCTGCGCACCGTCCGCGCCGAACTCCAGGCCAACCGGCGGCTGTCCCGCATGCCGATCGACCGGGTGCTGCGCCTGCTCGGTGCGGACTTCCGCCCCACCTCACCCGACCTGTACTCGATCGTGTCCTACGTCGACGCCCGCGACGTCCCCGGCGCCGGCCGCTGGCCGGACCTGTCGGCGTACGCGCTGCTGAGGGTGTCGTACGGCGACCAGGTGTGCGCGTGGATCACCCGGCTCCCGGAGGGCCTGTGGTTCGCCGCCCGGTACCCGGACACCGACGTGGCCCACAAGAACCTGAGCCTCTACGTGGAGCGGCTGCGGGACATCGTGACGAGCGTCGCCCGTCCCAGGCCCTAGGGCCGGCCGGCCCTCCTGTCCGGTACGTCAGAACCCGACGGACTGGAGGGCGCCCAGGCCCACGTCCGCGTAGGAGTGCTTGCCGGAGACGAAGATGTTGACGCCGTAGTAGTTGAACAGCCAGCAGCCGAAGGCGGCCAGGGCCAGGTAGGCGGCCTTGCGGCCCTTCCAGCCGGCAGTGGCGCGGGCGTGCAGGTAGCAGGCGTAGGCGACCCAGGTGATGAAGGACCAGACCTCCTTGGGGTCCCAGCCCCAGTAGCGGCCCCAGGCGTCGCCCGCCCAGATCGCGCCCGCGATGATCGTGAACGTCCACAGCGGGAAGACGGCGGCGTTGACGCGGTAGGCGAACTTGTCGAGGGAGGCTGCGGCGGGCAGCCGGTCCAGGACGGAGCTGGCGAAGCGGCCGGGCTCGCCGCCGGTGGCGAGCTTGTTCTCGAAGCTGTCCTTGAAGAGGTACAGGATCGTGCCGACCGCGCCGACGTAGAAGACCGCGCCGCAGAAGATCGCCGTGGAGACGTGGATGTACAGCCAGTACGAGTGCAGGGCCGGGACCAGCTGGTCGCTGGCGGTGTAGAGGACCGTCACCGCGAGGCCGAGGTCGAGCAGGACGGTGGTGGTCAGCGGCAGGCCCAGCCAGCGGACGTTCTTCTTCAGGGCGAGCAGTACGAGGTACACGCCGGCGGCGACCGTCGTGAACGTGATGTTGAACTCGTACATGTTGCCCCACGGCGCCCGCTTCACGGACAGGGCGCGGGTGAGCACGCCGCCCGCCTCGATGGCGAAGGCGAGCACGGTGAGCGAGATGGCGATACGGCCGTAGAGGTCGCCCTTCTCGGTGCCGCCGTGCGCGCCGGGCCCGTCGGGCACGTCGCGGGTGCCGGCCGCGGCGCGGACGACGACCTTCGGCCGCTCCAGCACGGCGGTGCCGCCGGCCTTCTTCACGGTGACGGCCGGGGCACCCTTCGCGTTCGCCTTCCCCTCGCCGTTCGCGGTGAGCGCGGCGGCGGTGCGGCCGACCTTGCTGCGGCTGCCGAAGAGCCACTCGGCGATGTGGGCGAAGAACGCGAGGGTGTAGACCGCCATCGCGGAGTAGATCAGCGTGTTGCTGAGGTTCGCGAGGTCCTCGTTGGCCGCGGCGGCCAGTTGGGTTGCGGTGGCGAGAGTCACTTCTCAGCCCCTTCGGCAGGTACGACGTGGGTGTCAGGGGAATCGGGGGTGTCGTCGTCGTTCTTCGGTGCGCCGGGTGCGCCGGCGGTGTCCGGTGTTCCGGGCGTGTCCGGTGTGCCGGGGGTGTCGGGCGCCTGCTCGTACAGGACCGCGGCGAGGTCGCCGAGCTCCTCCGGGACCTTCGCGGACTCGCTGCGCCCGAGGCCGGCCATCTCGACGACCGTCACGCCGTCGGCGCCCCTGACGGCCCGCACCCAGACGCGGCGGCGCTGGATGAACAGGGAAGCGGCGAGGCCGAAGATGGCGGCGACCGCGCCGGCGAGCGCCCAGCCGCTGGCGGGCTGCTGGGTGACCTGGAAGCCGGCCCACTCCTTGACGCCGTCGAAGGTGACCGTGCCGGCACCGTTCGGGAGCGTCATGGTCTCGCCGATCTTGAGCTGCTTCTTGAACAGCTCACCGTCGGAGTCCTTGAACTCCTTCAGGTTCTTCTTGTCGAGCTGGTAGATGCTCTTCGCGAAGCCCGCGTCGACACCGAGGTCGCCGTGGTAGGCGGAGAGCGCCAGCATCGGGTTGATCAGCGCGGGGAAGGTCGAGAGCATCGTGCTGCCCTCGCCGCCGTAGGTGGGCAGGAAGAAGGCGTTGAAGCCGAGCTGTTCCTTCTCGCCCTCGGCGTTGCGGTAGCCGTCGCGGACCATGACGGCGCCGGAGGAGGTGACGTTGGAGTCCAGCGGCAGCAGGGCGGTCGCCTCCTTGTCCATGACGACGTTGCCCTTGGCGTCCTTCACGGTGAGGATGGGCGCGTAGCCGTGGCTGACGAGGTAGACCTTCGAGCCGTCGATCTCCAGCGGCTCGTTGACCTTGATGGTGGTCGTCTTCTCCTCGCCGTAGGCGCCTTCGCTGTAGTCGATCTTGGCCTCGTAGACGCGCGGGGTGCCGCGGTTGGGGCCCGTCGCCTCGTAGGTGCCGCGGAAGTTCTTCAGGGAGAAGCTGAAGGGGGCGAGGTCGTGGTCCGGGTCGAAGAGGTTGCCGGACTTGAAGTCGTCGTACTGGGTGAGGGTGTTGGAGAAGCCGTCGCCCTCCAGGATCAGCTTGTTGCCCTCGTACTTGAACAGCTGGCCCCAGGCGAACGCGATCAGCATCACGATCAGCGCGATGTGGAAGGCCAGGTTGCCCACCTCGCGCGCGTAGCCCTTCTCGGCGGCGACGGCGTCACCGACGGTGTGGGCGCGGAAGCGGCGCTTCTTCAGCAGCGTGAGCGCGGCCTCGCGGACCTGCTCGGGCTCGGCGTCGGTGCGCCAGGTGGTGTACGCCGGGAGCCGGGTCAGGCGCCGGGGGGCGCCGGGCGGGCGGCCGCGGAGCTGGCCGACGAACTGCCAGGTGCGCGGGACGATGCAGCCGATGAGGGAGACGAACAGCAGGATGTAGATCGCGGAGAACCACACCGAGCTGTAGACGTGGAAGAGGCCGAGCGCGTCATAGAGGGGCCCGAGGATCTCGTGCTTCTCGCGGAAGTCCTCGACCTTCAGGGCGTCGACGCCCTCCTGCGGGATCAGCGAGCCGGGGATCGCGCCCAGCGACAGCAGCAGGAGCAGCAGCAGCGCCACCCGCATCGACGTGAGCTGCCGCCAGAACCAGCGGGCCCAGCCGATGACCCCGAGGGAGGGCAGGCCCGGCGCCTCCTCCTTGGGGGCGGTGGAGAGCTGGGATCCGGCGGCGCCGAGGTCCTGGTCCTCGCCGGCCGTCGGGATGTCCTCCGGGGTGCCCTCCGGGGCGTCCGTCGAGGCGTCCGTCGGGGCGTCCGTCGGGGTCTTGCCCGTGGTGGTCTTGCTCATCGGTCAGATCCCTACAGTGAAGCCGTTGGACCAGGTCTGCATGTCCTGCACGATGCTGTCCCACACGCCGGTGAGGAGCAGCAGTCCGGTCGCGATCATCATGATGCCGCCGGCCCGCATCACCCAGACATAGTGGCGCTTGATCCAGCCGAAGGCGCCGAGCGCCTTGCGGAAGGCGACCGCGGCGAGCACGAAGGGCAGGCCGAGGCCCACGCAATAGGCGACGGTCAATATCGCGCCGCGGCCGGCGGTGCCCTGGCTGGCGGAGAGCACCAGCACGGACGAGAGGGTCGGGCCGATGCAGGGCGTCCAGCCGATACCGAACAGCGCGCCCAGCACGGGGGCGCCGATCAGGCCGTTCACGGGCTTCTTGTGGAAGCGGAACTCGCGCTGGGTGAGCCAGGGCATCAGGCCCATGAAGAAGACACCCATGAGGATCATGAAGACGCCCAGCACCTTGGTCAGGACGCCTCTGTTCTCCTGGAGTGTCTCGCCGAAGAAGCCGAACAGCGCACCGCTGGAGACGAACACGACGGTGAAGCCGAGGACGAAGAGCGAGGCGCCCGCGACCATCCGGCCGCGCCGGGCCTCGGCCAGGTCGGTGCCGGTGACGCCGGTCACGTAGGAGAGGTAGCCGGGGACGAGCGGCAGGACGCAGGGCGAGAAGAAGGAGACGAGGCCGCCGAGCAGCGCGATGGGCAGGGCCACCAGCAGGGCGCCGTTGAGCACGGTGCCGTTGGTGCCCGCCACGGCGAGCGTGGACAGTGCGCTCACGTCACTTCCCCGACTCACCGGACTCGGCGGCCCCGGCGGACTCGCCGGATCCGCCGGATCCGTCGGACCCGTCGGACCCGTCCGTGAGGTACGGCTCCAGCATCTTGCGGAGCTTCTCCTCGCTGAGCGCCTGGAGGGTGCGGGCCGCGACCTTGCCCTCCCGGTCGATGATGAGCGTGGAGGGGATGGCCTGCGGGTTGAGGGTGCCCTTCTCGAAGCGGAGCATCAGCTTGCCGGCCGGGTCGTACAGGCTCGGGTAGCTGACCCCGAACTCCTCCTCGAAGGCGCGGGCCGGGCCGGTGGACGTGTCGCGGGTGTTGATGCCGACGAACTGGACGCCCTGGTCCTTGACGTCCTGGTAGACCTTCTCGAAGTTCTTGGCCTCGGCGCGGCAGGGCGGGCACCAGGAGCCCCACACGTTGAGCACGACGACCTTGCCCTTGTAGTCGTCGACGTCCAGCTGCCCCCCGTCGACCGTCTCACCGGACAGGTCGGGGGCGTCGGCCCGCTCACCCTTGTCGACGGTGGAGATACCGTCCGCGCCGGTGACGAAGCCGGTGTTGCCGCCGCCGCCCGAGGTGCCGCCGGAGCCGCAGGCGGTGGCGAGCAGCGCGAACGCGGCGGCGCCGGTGGTCAGGGCGACGCGGCGACGGGCGCGGGCGGCGGTGCGGTTCGAGCGCAGGGGGGCGCGGCTGGCGGCACTCATGTGAAAAGTTTCGCATGTCCGTTCCGGGGATCTTGCGCACCCCCCTCACGGGCGGAAACCCGCATTTCAGGCGGCGTTTCCGGAGGAAGCCGGTGCCTCCTCGGAAGCCGGTGTCTCCTTGAGGAAGGCCGTCCAGCCGCCGGCCGGCCGCTGCCCCACCTCGACGGTGCGGAGCTTGGCCAGCACCTCCGGCTTCTGCACGTCCAGCCAGTCGGTGAACTGGCGGAAGGAGACGAGCCGGATGTCCTCGCCCTTCTCCTTCTCCCGCGCAATGTGCTTGAGGGCGTTCTCGACGGCGTCCATGTAGATGCCGCCGTTCCACTCCTCGAAGTGGTTGCCGACGAAGAAGGGCGCCCGGTTTGACTCGTACGCCCGCCTGAAGCCCGATATATATGATTTCGTGGCCTGTTCGCGCCAGCCCGGGTAGTTGTGGGCGGGCGCCTTGGTCGAGTTGACCGACTGGTTGGCGAGGATGTTGTAGTCCATGGACAGCACCTCGAAGGAGTGTCCGGGGAAAGGTATCTGCTGCAACGGCAGGTCCCAGATCCCGTCCTTCTTCGCCGGCCACACCTGACGGCCGCCGGGCGAGGAGGCGTCGTAGCGCCAGCCCAGCTCGCGGGCGGTGGGCAGCAGGTTGTCCTGGCCGAGCAGGCAGGGCGTGCGGCCGCCGACGAGTTCCTTGTCGTAGTCGAAGGGCAGGGACGGCAGGTCGGTCCAGCCGGTGTTGGTCCGCCACTCCTTCACGAAGGACTTCGCCTGGTCGATCTCGCTGCGCCACTGCGCCGGGGTCCAGTTGCCGACGGAGCCGCCGCCGGCGCAGAAGTGGCCGTTGAAGTGGGTGCCGATCTCGTGCCCGTCCAGCCAGGCCCGGCGGACGTTCTCGAGGGTGTCCTTGATGTGGGCGTCGGTGAGATAGCCGATGTCGGAGGCGCCGCGCGGGTTGTTCGGCGGCTCGTAGAGGCGCTTCTTCGACTCGGGCAGCAGATACAGGCCCGAGAGGAAGAAGGTCATGTGCGCGCCGTGCTCCTGGGCGAGGTCGAGGAAGCGCGGGAAGAGCCCGTTGCCGACCTCCCCCGCCCCGTCCCAGGAGAAGACGACGAACTGCGGCGGGGTCTGGCCGGGCTCCAGCGGCACGGGCGCGTCCGGCTGGTGCGGCTGCTTGCCGGTGTACGACGTGGAACCGTCGCCGATGGGCCGGGCCGGGGCCTCGCTGCTGCCGGAAGGCGAGGGCTTCCCGGAACCGCCGGCCTCGTGCGAGCCGTCCGACGATGTGTGGGAGCCGGATCCGGAGCCGGAACCGCAGCCCGCGAGCCCGACCGCGGCCGCGGCGCCCGCGCCGAGTCCGAGCATCCCCCTACGGGTGAGAGTGCGGGTGGAAGTGCGCATCGCAACCTCGTTCGTCACGTCCTCTGGTGGTCACCCAGTCAGAGGACGTGACGAACGTGCGGGTTCCGGATATTTGTGCGGATTCCGTAACGAGGGTCACGTACGGGCAGTTGCGCGAGTGGGGGTCGGACCGGCCGTCAGGCCCCGTACGCCTTGCCCTGCCCCTTGACCGGCTTGGCCCCGGCGAGGAGGTGGGCCGGGACGAGGTCACGGGCGGGCTCGGTGTAGCCGACGGACACGATCCGGTCGCCCCGGTACGTGAACGTCGTCAGGGACGCCAGCGTGCACTGCCGCTTGCGCGGGTCGTGCCACAGCCGCCGCCGTTCGACGTACGACCGCAGCGTCCAGATCGGCAGCTGGTGGCTGACGACCACGGCCTCGTGCCCGCGGGCCCGGTCCCGGGCCGCGTCCAGCGCGCCCATCATGCGCACGACCTGGTCGACGTACGGCTCGCCCCAGGACGGCTTGAACGGGTTGACCACGTGCTTCCAGTTGGCGGGCCGGCGCAGCGCGCCGTCGCCGATGCCGAAGGTCTTGCCCTGGAAGACGTTGTCGGCCTCGATGAGCCGCGCGTCGGTGGCGAGGTCGAGTCCGTGCGCCTTGGCGATCGGCGTCGCCGTCTCCTGCGCCCGCTCCAGCGGGGAGGCCACGACGTAGGTGACGTCGCGCGGGGCGAGGTGCTCGGCGACCCGGTCGGCCATGCGCCGGCCCAGCTCGGAGAGGTGGTAACCGGGCAGCCGGCCGTAGAGGACGCCGGTGGGGTTCTCGACCTCGCCGTGCCGCATCACGTGGACGACGGTGAGGTCGTCCTTCTCGTCCCCGGCGCTCACGCGGTCGCCTCCGCAGCCGCGCGGGCCGCCGCCGGGAGGGCGTCGGCGATGCGCTGGACGGCCCGCTCGTCGTGCGCGGTGGACACGAACCAGGACTCGAAGGAGGACGGCGGCAGATAGACGCCGTTCTCCAGCAGCGAGTGGAAGAAGGCGGTGAACCGGAAGGACTCCTGCGCCTTGGCGTCCTCGTAGTTCCGCACCGGCCGGTCGGTGAAGAAGACGGAGAACATGTTGGAGGCGGTCTGCAGCGTGTGCGCGACGCCCTCCTTGCCGAGCGCCTCGGTGACGAGGCCCTGGATCTGCTCCGACACGGCGTTGACCTTGGCGTACGCCGCGTCGTCGAGGAGCCGCAGCTGGGCGAGCCCGGCGGCGGTGGCGACCGGGTTCCCGGAGAGGGTGCCGGCCTGGTAGACGGGCCCGGCCGGGGCGAGGTGCGCCATGACGTCGGCACGCCCGCCGAACGCGGCGGCGGGGAACCCGCCGCCCATGACCTTCCCGAAGGTCATGAGGTCGGGAACGACCCCTTCCACCCCGTACCACCCGGCCCGGCTGGTCCGGAACCCGGTCATCACCTCGTCGGAGACGAACAGCGCGCCGTTGGCCGCGCACGCGTCCTTCAGCCCCTGGTTGAACCCGGGCAGCGGCGGCACGACGCCCATGTTGCCGGGCGAGGCCTCCGTGATCACGCAGGCGATCTCGCCGGGGTGGGCGGCGAAGGCGGCGTGCACCGCGTCGATGTCGTTGTACGGGAGCACGATCGTGTCGCTCGCCTGGGCGCCGGTGACACCGGGGGTGTCGGGCAGCGCGAAGGTGGCGAGGCCGGAGCCGGCCGCGGCGAGGAGCGAGTCGACGTGGCCGTGGTAACACCCGGCGAACTTGATCACCTTGGTGCGCCGCGTGAACCCGCGGGCGAGCCGGATGGCCGACATGGTGGCCTCGGTCCCGCTGGACACCAGCCGCACCTGCTCCAGCGGAGCGACCCGCTCGACCATCGCCTCCGCGAGGGCGACCTCGCCCTCGGCGGGCGTGCCGAACGACGTTCCGCGCGCGACCGCGTCCTGCACGGCGGCGATCACCTCGGGGTGGGCGTGCCCGAGGATCATCGGCCCCCAGGAGCAGACGAGGTCCACGTACTCCCGGCCGTCGGCGTCGGTCAGGTACGGCCCGGTGCCGGACACCATGAACCGGGGCGTGCCGCCCACGGCGCGGAAGGCCCGCACCGGGGAGTTCACGCCGCCGGGCGTGACGGCCGCCGCGCGGTCGAACAGAGCCTGCGAGGCCGGTGCTTCGTATGGATATGCCAGTTCGCTCATGACCTGCGACTTCTCCGACCTTCTCGACCTTCTCCGACTTCTCGGACCCGGCGTGGACCTTGCTCGGCCCCTGCTCGGCTCCCGCTCGGCCCCTGGTTGCCCTGGGTGACCTCATTCAGGGTAGACAACCCGCCCGACCGCCGTGCCGTCTGCCAGACTGGAGTCCATCCACGCAGCTCACGCGAGCGGCGCGGAGAGGGGCTGCCGACCGTTCCGCGGACGTGTGACGGACATACGACGGGCATATGTCCGGCCGCACGTTTCGGCGAGCGGCCGTGGGGGAGGTCACTGACACGATGATCGGGTTGCGCGGCGGGGGCCACGCGTCCTAGAAAAGCAGTCGGGTGGAGATATGCATCGCGGTGGCGGACTGGGCGAGGGGACCGACGACCTGGGTCCTCGACGTGCCCGGCGGGGAAGGCACCGACGCGAGGCGGAGGGATCGACCGAAGCACGTCAGGCACACGGCACGCCGAGCGAACCCGACCGGTTCGGGGAGCGGGCCGACCGGGTGGGGGCGGGGAGCAGGAATGGTGGTCGGGTGGGGGTGACCTACAAGTACTTCGGCGCGCCCGACGGCGCGACCGCGGCCCGCGTCCCGATCTCGATGCGCCCCGAGGAACTCGGCGGCGACGAGCTCGGGATGAACGGCATGTTCACCAAGATCAAGCCGGAGACCATGGCCGCCATGGTCCTCACCGGCATCGAGGGCGTCCCCCTGCACAAGGTCCCCCCGCTGGAACTGGTCGTCCTGCACCCCGACTACGCCGTCGTGAAACTCCCGATGACCGTCGTCGACCCCCTGCGCGGCATCGGCGAGGAGTCGGTCGGCGCGGCGGCCTTCATCTGGTCGACGGTCCCGGACCGGGGCGGTCCGCGGGACGCGTTCAATGTGTACCAGTTGCTGCACGAGTGGCAGGACTTCTCGCGCCGGTTGCATGAAGCCGGGCATCAGCCGTATTGCCTGGTGTGGCCCTGAGCTGGGGTTTCGTAGGGGTTGGGCGGGGTCTTCGGGCCTCGCCCTTTTGCTTGCCGGTGAGGGGCCGTCAAGCGGCCAGGGCACATTGAGGGCACATTGGTTTCGCCGGGGGGCGGTGATGATGTGCCCCGGGTGGCCGGGCGGCGCCATCGCCTGTCGCCGGTCGCTCGCCGATGAGCTCGGCATCACCCGCTCGGTTGGCCCACCAGAGGGGACCCTGCCGCCTGCGGGCGCGTGCGGTGGCTGGAAGTCGCCCGTGGTGAACAGACTGAGGACCACGTCTGTGCTCGTCGCCTGAAACGGGGTACTCCGGCGGCGCGCGGATCCCCCTCGTCATCAGGAGGCACGGCCCATGACGTTCAATCCGTTGGAGCAGCGGGGTATCCCGCTGGACCGGCAGCTGCGCAGCTGGCGCGAGCTGAACGTGGATCCGATCGACCCGGACCACTGCGACCCGTACACCCGGTGCCGGATCATCACGATGAACGGGATCGAGGTGGAGGCGATCCTGTTCAGCCACCAGCTCGCCCGGAACACGGTCGACCCGGAGGTCAAGCGGCAGCTGGCGCGGGTCCGCTACATCGAGGCGCAGCAGCAGAAGGTCGTGAACTGGCTGCTGCCGGGTGTCTCGTCGGTGCTGGAGACGACGATCGCCTATGAGCAGGTGGCGGTGGATCTGACGGCGTGGGTGGCGCGGATGGAGCCGGACCCGTACCTGAAGCAGGCGTACCAGTTCGGTGTGCTGGAGGACTTCGATCACCTGTACCGGTACGCGAACCTGTACGAGATGATCGAGCACCGCAAGGCGGAGTCGATCGTCGACAACCTGACCGAGGTCATGCCCGGCCGGCCCACCCGGTTCCACCACCGCGACCCGGTGGACAACGTCCGCGACCCCTACGCCAAGGACGAGACGAACCCGCTGTCGAAGCTGCACGCGCTGACGATCATGTCGGCGGAGCAGCAGACCATGAACTTCTACATGAACACCGGCCCCACCTACATGGAGCCGATCGCCCGCCAGCTCTACCAGGAGATCGGGCTGATCGAGGAGGAGCACGTCACCCACTACGAGTCCCTGGTGGACCCGGGTGAGACGTGGTGGGAGCAGCTGGTCAACCACGAGTACAACGAGTGCTACCTGTACTACTCCTTCATGGAGCAGGAGAGCGACCCCAAGGTCAAGGCCATCTGGGAGCTGCACCTGAACATGGAGCTGGAGCACCTGCACGCCGCCTGCGACCTGATGCGCCGCCACGACGGCCGCGACCCCGCCTCCGTGCTCGCGCCCGCGCTGCCCAACGTGCTCACCTTCGAGCCGAACAAGGGCTACCTGCGCGAGTTGCTCGACACCCAGATGGACCTCACGACGCTCGGCGCCGGTTACGTGCGTGAGGCGCACGAGCGGTTCGAGCAGATGCAGGAGCAGATCCACGGCGGCGAGGCCCCGCCGAGCGACCGGGTGATGACCGAGCACCAGGAGATGTTCGGCCGCGAGTACCGCGTCCAGACCGAGGGCGAGCACCCCGACGCCTCCCAGCGCGAGAAGTAGGGAGGCCGCGATGTCCGAGCTGAAGACCCCGCATGCCGGGGACGACATGGCCAAGGACGACGATGTCGTCTCCCTGCTGATGCGCCAGCACGGCGACATCCGCAACCTCTTCGACGAGGTCGAGGCCGCCAAGGGCGAGGAACGCCGGGACGCCTTCCGCCGCCTGGTGCGCCTGCTGGCGGTGCACGAGACGGCGGAGGAGGAGGTGGTGCACCCCTTCGCCCGCAAGGGCTTCCCCGGTGGCGAGCAGGTCGTGAAGGACCGCCTCGCCGAGGAGAAGGCGGCCAAGGAGACCCTGTCCGCGCTGGACGAGATGGACACCGACGACCCGAAGTTCATGCCCCAGCTGCTCAAGTTGCGCAGGGATGTCCAGGAGCACGCGCGGGCCGAGGAACGCTACGAGTTCACCCACATCCGCCGCAGCACCGACACCGCCAACCTGGCCGCGATGGCCAAGGCGATCAAGGCCGCCGAGGCGATGGCACCGACTCGGCCCCACCCTGGTGTCGAGTCCGGGGCGAAGAACATGGCCCTCGGACCGGTCGCCGCGCTGATGGACCGCACCAAGGACGCCGTGCGCCAGGCCATGGGCAAGGGCTGACTCCGCGTCCTTCTGGCCGGCCGGGGCATCCGCCCGGGCGGCCGGGAGGGCGGAGCCGGCGTCCCGGCCCGGCCGCTGTTTGCCCCCTGCCCCCCGGGGGACCCTGCGCCCATGAGCCAGAAGCCAGGTCGTCACCGTATGGGCCAGAACCGGATGCTGTGGCTGCTCGACGCCCTGGAGCGTGATCCCAGGGCGGACGCGGCGATCGACAAGCTCACCAAGGGCGTGCGGGCGCTTCCGCTGGGCCGGGCCCGAGACGCGTTGTGCGGCAGGTGGCTCGGCCATCCCGTGCACCCCCTGATGGTCCAGGTGCCGGTCGGCAGCTGGATGTCCGCCGCCGTGCTCGACCTGTGGCCCGGCCGCACCCGGGAGGCCGGCCTCCTGGTGGGGGTCGGGCTGGCGGCGGCCGGTCCGGCCGCGTTGGCGGGCGCGGTCGACTGGGCCGAGCTGCACCGGCAGCAGACCCGGGTGGGGCTGGTGCACGCCGTGGCCAACACGGCGGCCGTGGGACTGTACGGCGCCTCGCTCCTGTGCCGCCTCACCGGACGGGCCACAGCGGGCCGCGCCTACGGCTTCCTCGGGCTGACTGCGGTCGGCCTGGGCGGCATGCTGGGCGGCCACCTCGCCTACCGGCAGGCTTCCGGAGCCAACCACGCCGAAGAGGTACCGCACGTCGTCGGCGAAGGCTGGCACCGGGTCGGCACGGTGGACGAGTTCCCCGCCGGGCGGCCCGTGCGGCGTGCCGTGGACGACGTGCCGGTCCTGGTGGTGCGCGAGACCGGCGGCACCTTCCACGCACTGGCCGACCGGTGCAGTCATCTGGCGGGCCCGCTGTCCGAGGGCACGGTCGCCGACGGGTGTGTCGAATGTCCCTGGCACGGCAGCGTCTTCCGGCTCTCGGACGGTTGGAACGTCTGGGGCCCCGCCACCGCGCCCCAGCCCGCCTTCGACACCCGCGTCGTCGGAGGACGCGTGGAGATCAGGCTGCGCCGTGAGGGTGAGACGGAGGGACCGGACCCGGATCGAGCGGCCGTGGCGCAGGAGCGGACAGGAGAGAACGAAGGTCATGGACACGGCATCTGATGGCCGTCTCACGGAGCGACTGAGGCGACGGCTGCGACGCACCGAACGCACCTACTCGGCGGGAGAGGACCGCCCGCTGCGCGGCTACGCGGCGGCCATGGCGGCTTTCGGTGTCTACACGGCGGGGTGGGCGGCGGTGGTCAGGATGCGCGGTCGTCCGCTGCCGGACCGGCCCGAGCCCTGGGACGTGGCACTGACGGCGGTGGCGACGTTCCGGCTGAGCCGGTTGCTGAGCAAGGCGTCGGTGACGAGTCCGCTGAGGGCTCCCTTCACCACGTTCCAGGGCCCTGAGGGACCGGCCGAGCTGCACGAGGAGGCGCGGTCCGAGGGGGCCAAGGACACGGCCGGCGAGCTGGTGACGTGCCCGTTCTGCATGAGCGTCTGGGTGGCTTCGACCCTCACCGCCGGACAGCTGCTCTGGCCACGCGCCACCCGCACCGCCATGGGCGCACTCACCGCGCTGGCCGGCGCGGACGCCCTGCAACTGACGTACAGCGCGCTGGTGGCCAGGACGACCGGCGACTGACCACGCCACACCGCGCCCGCCCGACCGCCTCGCGGCCGCGCGGGCGCACGTGGCGGTCACCGCCCCCGGGGCAGAGGTCCCACGTCGGATCGGCGGCCGGGACGCATCGCCGCGTGCCGCTGCCCGGGGCCGGGGCCCGACCGGGCGGCCAGGGCGTCGGCGACCGCGCCGGTGACGAAGGCGTACACCGTCTTGTGCAGCAGGTCGACGGCGAGTTCTCGGCGGGGCCAGGTCTGGGGCGGGGCGCCGACGCCGGTGGCGTTCTCCAGGATCTGGTCGGAGGTGACCCGGACGACGGCGAACTTCCCCGACGACCAGGGCCCGCGCAGCCCGGCCTGCGCCATCACCGACCGCAGAACCCCGAGGAGGGCGCCCTGCCCCACGTGCATGGCCAGGTTCACCGGCACCGGCTGACGCCCGGAGTACTCCCGCATCCCGGTCAGGCGTTCCAGTGTGCGGGCGGGGACGTGGGAGTCGGGCCGGCCGGTCAGCCGTTGCTCCGCCTTCTCGCCCAGCGTCATCACCAGCACTCCGGTCGTACCGGCCAGCAGTCCCTGCCACAGTGCGCGCTTCATCATGCGGCGGCGAGTACCCAGCGCGCCCCGGCTCACCGGCTCCCCGGCCTCGGGCGGACCCGGACGGGCCCGTCCGGGTCCGCTCAGCGGGCCACCGTACACAGCGCGCCGCTGGCAACGGCCGTGCAGACCAGCAGGCACGACGCCCAGACGCCCTGGCGCCTCAGCAGGTCGCGTCGCAGCCGCAGATACCGGGCCTCGTACTCCCGGCCCAGCTCGTCGGCACGGCGCAGGGTCGCCTCGAACATCTGCCGGGACAGGCGGAGACGGTGGGCGACATAGTGCCGGGTGAGTTCCTCCGCCTGCGCGGTGGTCAGCCAGGGGAGGGCGTCGCAGAGCGCCTGCGCCTCCCGGTGTGCGTCTTGCTGGTGTTCTCGCGCCAGGAGGAAGCCTTCCGCCTCCGCCGCGATGCCCGGGGCGACACCGGGGACCGGACCGTGGAGGTGCCCGTCCGTCATCTCCGGTCGCCCTTGTGGCCACTCGTGTCGAACGCGTCGCGTTGCCCGGTGTTCTCCGCCTGGTCGAGGCCGGCGAGGCCAGGGTGGTGCAGGTCGAAGGCGGGGGACTCGGAGCGGACCCTGGGCAGGGTGACGAAGTTGTGGCGGGGCGGCGGGCAGGAGGTCGCCCATTCCAGCGAGCGTCCGTAACCCCAGGGGTCGTCGACGTCGATCCGCTCGCCGCGCTGAGCGGTCTTCCAGACGTTGTAGAGGAAGGGCAGTGTGGACAGACCCAGGAGGAAGGCACCGATGGAGGAGATGGTGTTGAGGGCGGTGAAGCCGTCGGCGGCCAGGTAGTCGGCATAGCGGCGGGGCATGCCCTCGGCGCCGAGCCAGTGCTGGACCAGGAACGTGGTGTGGAAGCCCACGAACAGCGTCCAGAAGTGCACCTTCTCCAGCCGGCTGTCGAGCATGGTGCCCGTCATCTTCGGCCACCAGAAGCTGAAGCCGGCGAACATCGCGAAGACGATCGTGCCGAAGAGTACGTAGTGGAAGTGCGCCACGACGAAGTAGCTGTCGGTGACGTGGAAGTCGATCGGCGGCGAGGCCAGCAGCACGCCGGTCAGTCCGCCGAACAGGAACGTGACCAGGAAGCCGGCCGCCCACAGCATCGGCGGCTCGAACGACAGCGAGCCCCGCCACATGGTGCCGATCCAGTTGAAGAACTTCACCCCGGTGGGCACGGCGATGAGGAAGCTCATGAACGAGAAGAACGGCAGCAGCACCGCACCGGTGGCGAACATGTGGTGCGCCCACACCGTCACCGACAGGCCGGTGATGGCGATGGTGGCACCGACCAGCCCCATGTAGCCGAAGATCGGCTTCCGCGAGAAGACGGGGATGATCTCGGTGATCACCCCGAAGAAGGGCAGGGCGAGAATGTAGACCTCGGGATGGCCGAAGAACCAGAAGAGGTGCTGCCACAGAATCGCTCCGCCGTTCTCCGGATCGAAGACGTGAGCACCGAACTGGCGGTCCGCCTCCAGCACCAGCAGGGCGGCGGCCAGCACGGGGAAGGCCAGCAGGACGAGCACCGAGGTCAGCAGCACGTTCCACGTGAAGATCGGCATGCGGAACATGGTCACGCCGGGCGCCCGCATACAGATGATCGTGGTGATGAAGTTGACCGCGCCGAGGATGGTGCCGAAGCCGGAGAGCGCCAGCCCCATGATCCACAGGTCACCGCCGGTGTACGGGGTGCGCTCACCGCCGCTGAGCGGTGGATAGGCGGTCCAGCCGAAGTCGGCGGCGCCCTGCGTGGTGAGGAAACTGCCGAGCACGATCAGGCCACCGAAGGCGAACAGCCAGTACGACAGCATGTTCAGCCGGGGGAAGGCGACGTCCGGGGACCCGATCTGCAACGGCATGATCGCGTTGGCGAACCCGGCGAACGTCGGGGTGGCGAACAGCAGGAGCATGATCGTGCCGTGCATCGTGAAGGACTGGTTGTACTGCTCCGCCGACACGATCTGGAGACCGGGCCGCGCCAGCTCCGCCCGCACCACCATGGCCAGCGCTCCCCCGATCAGGAAGAACGCGAACGACGTGATCAGGTAGAGGTGGCCGATCTTCTTGTGGTCGGTCGTGGTCAGCCAGGTGACCACGACGTGGCCCCGGCCACGGCGCTCGGCCACGGGGACGGGAGCCACCGGCTCGGTATGGGTCGCCATCACGTTCATCACTCGGCGGAGCGCTTGGTGGCCGGCCGTTGGACGGCGACGGTCCGCCTCTCCGGCCCTGCGTCTCGGGCAGGGTGTGTCCAGCCCTCGTGGAAAGTAGTTCGCTCCGATACGGGACCGCGCCCGCACCCAGCCGATCGCAGGCCGAACGGCCCCGTCTTCCAGTCGGACGGGTGACGACGCGGGCAGCGTTGAGTACCGGCCTCGGTGACCGTGGCCGTTTCGTCCCCGCTTCGCGGGCTTGCACCAGTTGATCTGGACGTCCGTGAGGTGCAGTTGGTGGAGCTGCGACGCGAGGACCGCGCCTATCGGTGGGACGTCGTCAAGAGCCTGCCGCTCGGCTGACCGCCGCCCTCCCGCGCGGCAGGACGGCAACAACCGCCTTGCCGACGGCGGTGGCCTCCACGTACCACCGCCGTGCCAGCGCCTGCACCAGCCACAGCCCACGGCCGGACTCAGCAAGGGGATCGGCAGCCGTCTGCGACAGTTGCACACCACCACCGTCAGGCTCCGGGTCGTGAACCGCGACAACGACCTGATCCCCGTCAATCTCGATAGTCAGACAGTCGGGGCCGGCCGTCGTGTGACGCACTGCGTTACCCACCAGCTCGGATACGACCAGCACCGCGTCGTCCACGCAAGGCACGACACCGGCCAGCACTGTACGAGCGTGGTCACGGGCGGAGGCAAGCGGCTCGCGCCGACCGGCCAGGGCCACCCAGTGTGTGGGAGAACTGTGGACTGCCGGGCGTGAGTCGTTCAGCATCACGGTCGCTCCTCCGGTCGTACGAACAGGTGTGACCCACAGGTTCCGCTTGTCTCCAGCGCGTCTCCACGCCGCTCGACCGACGCTTCTCCACCGTCCAGACGGCGGGGAAAAGGCGTAGCGACGGCGTGGAAACGCCACTACCGCAACGGGAGCCTCGAATCCGATGGTCGGCCCTCTCCAGGGCGTCCACATCGCCGACTTCGAGTAGAGGAGATCACCGTGCCCGCCCCCGTACGAGCTACCAACCGGCTCCGCCTCGCTGTGCCAGAGGAGTCGGGGCGATGACGGCCACCACCCTCCGCCCCGGTTGGTCCCATCCCGTGCGAGCCGCCGTACCGCCCTTCACCGAGGTCGGCTTGAGAAGGGTGCTGGAGAAGGTGCAGCGCTGGGCCCCGTATGTCGACGGCTTGCTGCTCGATGACGTGGCAGCCGTCCTGGACGACTACACGCCCACCGAACACGAAGTCGACGAGCACGCGCAGCGCCTTCGTGGTCACCTGATGCGACTCGTCCACCTCGCCGTGTGCTCCAAGGTGGCCGAGCAGGACGGGCAGGTGGCCGACCTCATCGAGCGCGGGCGCACCATCGGGACCGACGAAGTACCCACCGACCACCGCCGGGCCGTCGGACACCTCCGGCGCATGGCGTGGACGCTCCACGAACTCCTCGAACGCTTGGTGGCCCACCAGTGCCTTACGGAGGCGCCGTGACCTTCCCGCCTCTCCGCCTCACGTACAACCCGCGGGCCGTCGAGTCGAGAGACAAGAGCCTCTCCCTGGTCCCGTACATCACCCAGAGGGCCGGGGAGGAGGCGGCGCCGGACAACCTCGTCATCACGTATCACCCCTCCGGCCCGCGGCTCTACTACGCGGACGAAGACCCACGGGACCGAGACCCACGAGGCGTGCTCTGGGCCCGGTGCGGGTGGAACCCCATCGACGCCGAAGGCCGGATCACCGGTGAGCCGCAGTGGAAGCTGATGCATCCCCACCGGCAGATGGTGTGCATGCAGACGCTCACCTGCCAGGTCCGCACACGTCCCGCCCGCACGCCCCTCGGCTTCATCTTCCTCGCCGGCCCCCGGGATCACGACCCAAGTCAGCCGAGCACCCTCACCAATCAGCCTCCGGTGTGCCGCAAGCACACCTGTGGCACCGCGAGGCTTTGTCCACACCTGGAGGACGACCCGACGGTGTTCCTGGCCAGGAGCGCACCCCTGTACGGCGTGCACGGCACTCTGTACGGCCGGGACGCGGGCGGTGTGAAGGTCGTCGCGCAGCCGGATGCGCCCTTGCGGTACGGCCATCCGAACCTCGGGACGTTCCTCGCCTCTCAGTTGGTTCGCCGCCTCCAGTCGTTCCGCGTCGTCGGCCTCGACGAGCTGCTCAACGATCTGGCCACTGCCTCGTAGCTCCCCGCGTCGGGGCCCTCCAGCCTCACCGGCCGGCCAACCGAAGGACAGGGGGCCGGTGAGCGGGGCGGGTCCGAGGAGTTCCCCCGACTCCACCTCTGCACGGACCCGCCCCACCCCCTGCCAGACGACATGGAGGCAACGTGCACCAACTGATCGCGAGCCCGTTCCTGGGCCAGTACCTCCTCCTCCGACCCGGTCACGCCACGGGAGTAGCCATTCCCGAGTCCCGATTCGAGGAACTGCGTACGGCGGTCACCGAAGACCGGTCGGCCCCGGTCTGGCTCGCCGAGGCGACCACGGCCGCATGGCAGATGCCCATGCCCACCGGGCCCCTGGGGGAGGCCCTCCTTGTCCGGGAACGCTCCACCTACGGGTACGCGAAGGCGTCATGGGAGATCAACCTCGGCTGTGACCACGACTGCGGCTTCTGCTACCTCGGCGAGAAGCGGTTCGAGGGCCTGGACTGGGACGACAAAACGCGCCTGCTCACCATGCTGCGCGATGCCGGCGTCCTGTGGCTTCAGATCACCGGCGGCGAGGCCCTGATCGACCCGCAGTTCGCCGCCGCGTACGAGTACGCCACCGGCCTCGGGATGATGATCCAGGTCTCGACGAACGGCAGCCAGCTTCACAAAGTGAGGATGCAGGAGCTGTTCGCCCGCCTGCGGCCCTACCGACTGACGGTGAGCCTCTACGGAGCGACCGGAGAGACCTACGACGCCGTCACCCGCAACCGCGGCGCCTTCGACCGGTTCACCCGCGGCCTGGACGCCTCTCGCGCGGCGGGACTGCCCGTGCGGATCAACATCATCGTCGCCGAGGAAAACGCCCACGAGGTGGACGACATGGTCTGCCTGGTGGAAGACCGCTGGGGCTTCCCGTTCCAGGTCTTCACGAACATGTCCCCGACGATCGACGGAGAGGCGAAGCCGCTCGCCTCACAGGCTCAGAAGTACGTCCGCGCCCGCCGTGTCTTCACCGGCTGCAACGCCGGTCACACCTTCTTCCACGTCGACCCGCACGGCATCGCCTCGGTCTGCAAGATCGGCCGCGACCCCAGCGTGAACCTCATGACGGAGGGCCTGACCGCCCTCCCCCGACTCGGCGGCATCGCCGAGTCCCTCCAGCTCCGCACCGGTGGATGCTCCGGCTGCTCGAAGGTCGGCACCTGCAGGACATGCCGACCGCTGGCCAAGCTCCACCAGGAGGCGGGGGACAACCGATCGCTCTACTGCCAACACGGAGGTTACGGAGCATGACTCCCACCAGCGCCACCCTGACCCGGCCCGCACCGGTCCCGGTCACCATCGGCCTGCGCCCGCCCACAGAGGCCACCGGCACCCTGCCCGTGCCCATCTCCGCGCCCCCGGTCCCTGAGGGCACGTTCCGGATCATCGGCGACCTGGACGTCGACGTCGCCGAGTCCGCCGGGTGCAGCTGCTCGGCCGGCGACGACCAGCCCTACTAGACCGGGGCCCCGCTCCGGCGCGCTGCCCCGGCCGTACGCTGGCCGGGGCAGCCCATCGTCTTCTCCGAGGAACCGCGCCGTGTCCATGATCCGCCGCCACTTCCACGACCTTCCCGTGGAGGCACGCCAGGCCATCGCCGACAAGGCGGGCCCCGTCCACGCCGCCCGCACCGCCGACGGAGGGCTGAACTCGGGCATCGCCGCGTTCCTCGAGACCGATCACGGCCCGGTCTTCGTCAAGGGCATCCCCACCGACCACCCACAGGCCCCGGCCCAGCGTCGAGAGGCCGCGATCAACCCACACCTCCCCCGTGCCTGCCCCCGCCTGTACTGGCACATTGAGGTGGCCGGCTGGGACCTCCTCGGATACGAGGTCCTCCCGGGGCGGCACGCCGACTACAGCCCGGGCTCCCCAGACCTGCCCCTCGTTGCTGCCGCTCTTGCGGAACTCCAGGAGACCACCGCTCCCACGGACGTTCCCATCAAGGCCGCCGAACAGCGCTGGGCCGCCTACGCCCCGCCAGGATCCGCCGCCCTCTTCTCCGGCGACGCCCTCCTGCACACCGACCTCGCCCCGCACAACCTGATCGTGGACGACCGTGCCCACATCATCGACTGGGCCTGGCCCACACGCGGTGCAGCCTGGATCGATCCCGCCATCCTCATCCTGCGCCTGCTCGAAGCCGGACACACGCTCGTTGAGGCGGACGCCTTCGCCCGCCGATTCTCCTCCTGGCGCACCGCACCAGCGGCGGCCAAGGAGGCGTTCGCCGCCACCAACGCTGCAGCGTGGCAGGAGATCGCCCACGCCGATGCCGCGCCCTGGAAGGCTTCGATGGCCGGCCACGCGGTCGCCTTCCATGCCCACCTGCATGCCCTGCCCGGCAACAGGTAGCCCGTGGAATTGGTACGGCACCTTCGACCGCGGTCCGAAGTAGGCCAGCGACGCCATCTCCCGTCCGGAGCGCCAATGACCGCTTGGGAGCCAGGTGGGTCCTCTACTCGCTCCTATACTCGCTCCTAGCCTGGACTGGCCGGGCCGCAGTCGAAGCGGTGATCATGGATCCCGTGCCCCGGGCGGGCCTACGCGGACGGGTGGGACTGTGATCCCTCCCGCTGGGCTGCTTCCCTCCGGGCCCGTTTAAGCTCCTGCCACGCCTCCCAGGCGCGCCGGATGGACGCGAAGAATTCGGGCAGCTGATCAATGAAGCCCTTGAGGGCGTAGAGGAGGATCGACATAACGCCGAAAATGGCGAGGATGGAGAGCGTCATGGCCCCGTCCAACGGTCTCGGTACCTTCCAATCGGGTGACCGAGCCGTGGCTCATGCGCAGGGCATTCGTCAGCTCGGCCACTGGTTGAGTGGCTCGAACTGAGAAGCCCCACGCTCGACGCAACGTCGGGTGTCTCAGTGGCCGGGTGTGGAGCCCGGCCTTAGGTATTCCTCGTCATGGTGGTTGCAGGCACCCCCAGTGTCTATGCGACCGGCATCGATTGGATCTGCCGCACGTTCACTAACCCGTTAGGCAAACCCCAGCCACGCCCGTTGGAATCCTGCGCACTGCGCAAGCCCGGGCAACACATAGGCCCTTCAACCGGCGTGCATGGAGTTCGCAGCTACCTCGCACGCCACCTTGATATTAGGGGGGACTGCTGCACGGATAGGTGACACCTGACCTGGCTTGCTGAGAGGCGGCCTGGAAGGATGTCGCAGTGCCCAAGCCGTATCCGAAGGAGTTCCGCGAGGACGTCGTACGGGTCGCGCGCAACCGCGAGCCCGGCATCACGCTGGAACAGATCGCCGCCGACTTCGGCGTCCACCCGATCACGCTGTCGAAGTGGCTGCGCCGTGCCGAAACCGACGAGGACGCCAGGCCCGCGACGGCGTCGGGTGAGTCGGCCGAGCTGCGCGAGGCCCGCAGGCGCATCCGGCTGCTGGAGCAGGAGAACGAGGTTCTGCGGAGGGCGGCGGCGTATCTGTCGCAGGCGAACCTGCCGTCAAAATGATGTACCCGCTCGTCCGCGAGCTGGCCGCCGCCGCTGCCCCTCGCCGGGTGCCGGTGGCGGTGACGTGCCGGGTGCTTGGGCTGGCCCGCCAGCCCTATTACCGGTGGCTGGCCTCACCGGTCACCGATGCCGAGCACGCCGAGGCATACCGGGCCAACGCCTTGTTCGACGCGCACCGCGACGATCCCGAGTTCGGTCACCGCTTCCTTCTCGACGAGGCCCGGGCCGCCGGTGAGCCGATGGCTGAGCGGACCGCCTGGCGGATCTGCAGGGACAACGGCTGGTGGAGTGCCTTCGGCAAGCGCAGGGGCCGTGGGAAGAACGCCAAGGCCGGGCCGCCTGTCCATGATGATCTGGTGCGGCGGGACTTCACCGCAGCCGGGCCGAACCGGCTGTGGCTGACGGACATCACCGAGCACGCAACCGGCGAGGGCAAGCTGTACCTGTGCGCAGTCAAGGACGTCTACTCCGGCCGCATCGTGGGCTATTCCATCGACGCCCGGATGAAGTCCAGCCTCGCGGTGAGAGCCCTTGAATCCGCGGTGGCCCGCCGCGGCCAGGTCGCCGGATGCACGGTTCATTCCGATCGCGGGTCGCAGTTCCGCTCACGGAAGTTCGTGTCCGTTCTCGCACGTCACGGCCTGGTCGGCTCCATGGGCCGGGTCGGTGCGGCCGGCGACAACGCGGCCATGGAGAGTTTCTTCGCGCTGCTGCAGAAGAACGTCCTCGACCGCCGTACCTGGGCCACCCGCCAGGACCTGCGGATCGCGATCGTCACCTGGATCGAGCGCACCTACCACCAACGCCGGCGTCAAAGACGCCTGGCCCGATTGACCCCCGTCGAGTACGAGACCATCATGACCTCACCCACAGCCCTGGCTGCATAAACCCCGCTGTCACCCGATCATGCAGCAGTCCCGGGCAGAGACGACGGCCGTGCTAGGACAACTCCGAAATGGCATAAGTTAGCCCCGTCTCAGTCGGGTTGACCCGACGGGGTTACGGCGACTCGCACGCGGCGAAGGGCGGCTACTCGTCGCCCGCCGGGACGGCCGCCGAGGATGGGGGCTCCTTGGTGTCGTCGGGCTTAGGGGCCATTCGTCCGACGGACAGGAGAGGCTGCCGTCCGCGAGCAGGGCGAACTGGCTAGACGCGTGCTCCTGGACATCCTCCGCAGCAAGGAGACCGACAGGACGTCGTCGTACCTACTCAGCTCGTCATCCGAGGCAGCACGGCACCACAGCGTTCGTGATCCCGACCGCACCATGCTCGCGTGTGGAACGAAGAGGTGGTTGCGGAGGGCGCTGTCAGTGGTCGTCCGTAGCGTGGTGGTACCAGAACCTCGGGAGGCTACGGGCATGAATGCGAGCTACTACCGCAGTCAGCTGGAACGCAAGAACAAGGCACGCACTGACGCGGAGAAGAAGGCCGGCGAGTATCGCCGTAAGGAGGCCGACAAGCGCGCCGCCGCTGCGAAAGCTCGCGCCTCTGCCGCGAAGTCGAAGAACGCTGGGACGGTGCGGAGCAAGCTCCGGGAGGCGGACAGGTACGAGGACCAGGCGAACACTGCGGCTCGTGACGCTGCCTCCTGGACCGCCAAGGCCGCGAAGTACGGAAAGGAAGCAGCAGACCTGCAGGTCAAGCTGGCGAAGGCAGAGCAGGCCGAGCAGAAAGCGGCCGAGCGGGCGCATCAGCGTGAGCAGAAGGAGGCCGAGCGCCGGGCCACGGCAGAACATAAGAAGATCCAAAGCCGTCTGGCCACGACCGAAGAACAGGTCGGCATCGTGCTGCGGCAACTGCGGGAGCCGAAGCCCGAGAAGCTGCGCGTTCTGATGCTGGGTGCCGCGTCGGAAGGCGACTTGCGGGTAAGTCGCGAGCAGGCGCGTATCCGGACAGCGGTCGAAAGAGCCCTGCACCGCGACCTCGTCGAGTTGGACGTCCACCCCGCCGCTACGACAGAGCATCTACTCGACGGCCTCACCAGGTTCCGCCCTCACGTGGTGCACTTCTCTGGCCACAGTGACACCGATCTGATCGTCTTCGAGCAAGACCTCGACGAGCCGCACGAGGGCGCGATCGTTACAGATCGGGCCTTCGCAAGCGCCATCAAGGCCACCGACGATCCACCGCTGCTGGTCCTCTTGAACTCCTGCCACTCCGCCGCCCAGATCAAGAACTTGGTCGAAACGGTGCCCTTCGCCATCGGTATGGCGGACGAAATCGGCGACGGCGACGCGATCACGTATGCCGCTCGGTTCTACGCCGCTGTCGCCGACGGCCAGTCGGTCCGGGCAGCGCATAACCTGGGCCGAGCGGCCGTGGAACTAGCTGGTTTGCCGGACCACGAACTGCCGACCCTCGAATGTGCCCCTGACGTCGACCCCAGCACCACCTTCCTGGTCAAGCCGCCTCAGTGACCGGCCGTGTCCCACGGAGTGGGCGGCGCTTCAGCAGTTGCGGCTGGTGGACTACCCGCGCGAGGGCACATCCAGGGCACATGAGCCTGGGAAATGACGCCGAACAGCGAGAACTACCGAGAGTAGTTTTCGCTGGTCGGCGCCCGTATCGCCAGGAAACCCCAGGTCAACACCCGGCCCCTCCCATTCGCTGCACGAGTGGCAGGACTTCTCGCACCGGCTGCACGACGCGGGACATCAGGCGTACTGCCTGGTGTGGCCCTGAGCCGGAGCCTGACCTGGAGTTTCGTGGGGTTCGGGCGAGGGCTTCCGGGCTCCGCCCTCGTCATGTGCGGGCGGCCCCCGCGCCCGCCGCCAGCGGGTGGCGGCGTTGATCACGACCGCACGGACAGCCTCGGGGCAAGCCGCTCCAGCACTTCCTCCCAGCGGTGGCGGTCGGCCCCGGCGCCCGCCTTCGCCCGGTGAGCTCGTAGGAGCCGATCAGGACACTCGTCTCGCGCAGCCGTTCCAGGCTCTGGCGGTATGCCGGGGGACGGCTTGGGCGGAATTCAGGTACGGGAGTACGGCGGACGGGTCGCCCATGGCGGGCGCTTCGCACAGGGCCCCCGGCACGAGATTGCCGGAGATGCCGGCGGCCCACTTGTTGACCGTGTTGAAGGTGGCCGGGGCGACCGCGAGCGCATCCGCTGGCCGACTCGGGCGCGGCTCCCCTGGTGATCGCCAGGCCGAGCGGATGGGACGGCCTGGCGGTGGCCGGGCCGACGAAGCGGTGCGGCAAGTCCCGCCTGCTGGACGTGATCACGGAGACGGCGCACGACCCGCTGATCACCGTGAACACCAGCCCGGCCGTCGTCTTCCGGGCCATCGGCAACGACTTCGCCCACCCTGCTCGTGGACGAGGCCGACACCATCTTCGGCAGCGTCAAGGCCGCCGAGACGAACGAGGAATTCGCGGCCTGCTCAACGCCGGCCACCAGCGCAACCGACCCGCCCTGCGGATCTCCGGCCCCGAGTACGAAGCGCGGAAGTATTCCGAAACAATCATTGGGCCTACGCAGGAGGTAGGAGCAAAAGCCGTGCCCCAGCCTGTCGATGGACAACAGTGCTCTTCACAATGGTGTCTTCGGTGGCGTTGATGGCGTCTGCGATGCTATGGGCGTGGAGTACGTGTCCAGAGTGCCGCGACCGCCGCTGGACGGGCTGATCGACGACCTTTACTACCTGGAGGGTGCGCCGCCGTACGCCAGGCTGACGCTGCCGCCGATGCCAGCGGCGTTGCTCATCGTCAACCTCGGGGCGCCCTTCCGCATCCGCGCCGGCACCGACATCGAGACGGCCGAGTACGCCGACGGCTGCGTGGTCACCATGCCCACCCGCGCCTTCGAGTTCGGCTATCCGCCGGGGACCCGATCCGTCGGCGTGCACTTCAAGCCGTGGGGGCTGGCGCCGTTCCTGCCCATGCCCGCGGCCGAGCTGTGTGACCGGCCGGTGACAGTGGAGCAGGTGTGGGGCCGGGCCGCCATTGCTGAGCTGCGAGACCGCCTGGCCACAGCGGCCGAGCCGCACGAGATGCTGACGCTGCTCGAGGAAGAGCTGATGCGACGGCTGTGCGAGACCACCGGTCTGGGGCTGGTCCGTCATACGAGCAGCGTCATCGCGGCGACCAGTGGGGCGGTGGCGATCGGCGATCTGAGCGTGGCAGCCGGTGTCAGCAGCACTCATCTGACGCAGCGGTTCAAGGAGGTCATCGGCGTCACGCCGAAGCGGCTGGCCCGCACCTACCGCTTCGCCACCGCCGTGTTCGCGATCAACCCCGCCGGACCGATCGACTGGGGCGACCTCGCCGGTGGCGCGGGCTACTTCGACCAGGCCCACTTCGGCCACGAATTCCGGGCGTTCACCGGGCTCACGCCTACCCGGTACGTCGAAGTCCGACGGCGGTTCCTGCGCGAACATCCCGGCCACGTGATGGACGGCTGGCCGCTGCCGGCCGATTGATTTCTTACAAGAGCGACAACTCACGACACGCTAATTTGGGTCACCCCGAAGCAGAGGAGAGCCCTGTGGGCAAGGTGGTCATGTACAGCTCGGTGTCGGTGGACGGCTTCATCGCGGATGAGAATGACCAGCCCGGACCGCTGTTCGACTGGTTGTCCAGCGGTGAGGTCCCGTTGGACGAGAGCGGCCAGGTGAAGGTGTCGCAGACGTCCTACGACTACACCCGGCCGTACTGGGACCAGATCGGGGTGACAGTCGTCGGCCGCCACGTCTTCGACATGACGGACGGCTGGGACGGGAAGCCCCCGAGCGGGATCGACCACGTGGTCGTCGTGACGCACCGGCCGGAGCCCGAGGGCTGGGACCTCAAGGCACCGTTTCACTTTGTCGACGGGGTCGAGGCAGCCATGGCCAAGGCGCAGGGGCTTGCGGGCGACCGCACGGTCGAGGTCGCCGCTGGCGAGGTCGGTGGCCAGGTACTTGCCGCGGGTCTGGTCGACGAGGTGCGCATGGACATCGTACCCGTGGTGTTCGGGTCTGGCAAGCGCTACTTCGGTTCGGTCGACGCGCAGCGCCTGTTGGAGGATCCTGACGTGGTGGTGCAGGGCAACCGGGTGCTTCACCTGCGCTATCGGGTGCGTCGTTGACCGATCTGAGCGGGTCCGCGAACAAGTCCACTGCGAAGGGGGACACAAGGTCGGGCCTCCGGCTGTCGCGCCCACTGCTCCCGCGTCAGTTCGCCGCTGGGGTGGCGACCCTGCCGGGAGTCACGGTGTTGACCCGGACTCCGAAGGGGGCCAGCTCCGAGGCCAGTCCCCGGCTGTAGTTCTCCAGCGCCGCCTTCGCCGCCGTGTGGTGCAGGAACGGGGCCGGCGCGAGGGGGACCGCGGCCGAGGAGGCGTGCACGATCACCCCCGACCGCCGTTCCCGCATCCCCGGTGCCGGCAGCGAGTCCAGCCACACCGGCGCCAGGCAGTTCAGGTCCAGCGCGTCCTGCCCACGCGTCGTCCGGGATGACCGAGGCGCTCTCGTGCGGTCGCGCCCCGCCCGCGTTGTGGACCAGGAGGTCCACCCCGCCGTACACCTCCGGCGCCACCGCGGCGAGCGCCTCCGCTCCGGCCCGTGTCCGTGCGTCGGCGGCCACGAGGGTGGCTCCGTCCGGCACCGTGCTCGTCGCCGACCGGGTGGTCGTGAGCACCTCGGCGCCCGCGTCGAGGAGCCCGCGTCGAGGAGCCCGCGTCGAGGAGCCCGCGGACGATGGCCGCTCCGATTCCGCGAGAGCCACCTGTGCCCAGGGTCCGCTTTGCCGCGAGTTCTCGCGTTTCCGAGCTTTTTCCACAGGTTCGCGCCCACGTAATCGCGCCCACATATTCGTGCCCACACCACGTATCCCGCCGTCCGGATAACGGTCCGGTCTCACCTGCTGGGACTTTCGCTGGTCACGAACCGTCACGTGATTTGCGTCACTAAAAGTTCGGCAAAGGCATGGTAGAACTGCGCAACTCCGCAGGTGGATCGACTGATGGCCGTGCTGCGGAGGGTCAGCCCGCATACGCGCACCACAGCCCGGGACGATCACGGTCCGAAACCGGCCCGTGCGCTCGGGTTCGATCACCGGACAACGACGTTCGCTCAGAGACCGCTCACCCGGCGAGACTCCCCAGCCCGCCAGCCCCGCGTCATCGAGGTAGCCAAGTGTCACTCGACTCCGTCACCCAGTCCGTCGACGAAGCAGTCAGCGGATTCTTCGAGCCCATAGCCAAGTGGCTGGGGGAGGTGGTCTTCTACGCCGTCCCCGTCGGCGGAACCGACCTGCCCCTCATCGTCGCCTGGCTCGTCGTCGCCGGTCTGGTCTTCACCGGCTGGTTCGGATTCCTCCAGCTCCGCAAGTTCAAACTCGCCGTCGACGTCGTGCGGGGCAAGTACGACGAGAAGGGGTCGGCCGGCGAGGTCAACCACTTCCAGGCCCTGACCGCCGCCGTCTCCGGCACCGTCGGCCTCGGCAACATCGCCGGTGTGGCCGTCGCCGTCTCCATCGGCGGCCCCGGCGCCACCTTCTGGATGATCCTGTGCGGCCTGCTCGGCATGGCCACCAAGTTCGTCGAGGTCAC